>JARGGB010000031.1 GCA_029210815.1 Candidatus Brevefilum sp. | reverse complement strand
TTTTGGTATCCGTGAGCGATCTGATAGATCACCAGAAGCCTGCTTATCTAGAATATCATAGACAACACAGCGGTTGATACCAAATACCCGTGCTGTTCTTGAGATGTTGCCGCCAATGCTTTCTAGATAATCTAGCACTGCTTGTCGAGCTGCTACTGGGTTTATTTTACGAAGTTGCTTATAATTGATATGGTGTCCAGGATTCACTTTGTCTTATCTCCTCAGGTGTTATTTGTCTTTTGCTTAAGTACAATATTAACCTGATATATTCTTGATAACCAGAGTGTATAGTATCTCCTGGACACCGTACAAATTCCTCTTGACAATTTTTACAATCTATGGTTTAATATAATCATTCACTGGCCGGGTGCCCCCCTCACTCGGTCAGTGAATTTTTTTAAGGCAAGTTTTCTAAATTATTTAAAAAATCCCCCTAAAATCCTTACAAAACAACTAAAAGTACAACGAATTAATCCTGGTAGATTCGATGTTCCCGAATGTACTCATAAATTTTTGGCAAAACGTAATATCGGTAGGCACGATTCTGCCGGGCACGGCGGCGGATCTGCTCTGCAGAGATCTCCAATAATGGCGCGGTAACAAAATTCAACTTGTCTTTGAGTTCCGGTAAGGCTACATATAATTCCGAAAGGTCAATATCATCCCCGGGACGTCGCATCACCCCGATTCCGTCCAAAACGGACAGGAATTCTTTTGTCTTATACCATTTTGGAAGGTCATCCAGCGAATCGCCGCCCATTAAGTAAATGAGCTCCTTGTCGGCATATGCCTCCCTTAATATGTGCGCCATATCAACGGCATAATGTGGGCCAGGTCGATCAATATCCACTCGAGATAAACTGAAGCCATCATCTTCCCCAATTGCAAGCTCAACCATATTCAAACGATGCTCCAGGCTCGAAATCTCTTTCCCCTGTTTGTGCGGTGGGTCAGGGGTCAGAACCCAAATTATGCATTCAAGCTTAAGCTGATCCCTGGCTTCTGCCGCCAAAATCAGATGACCCACATGAGGTGGGTCAAAGGTGCCGCCAAAAATCCCTATGCGATTCTTTTCCATAGATCAATCCTGCCATTCCAGGGTGTATTCCCCTACATAAACCGTATCACCTTCTTCAACGCCTGCCTCTCGTAGTGCTTCTTCCACGCCAATGTTCTCCATCAAGCGCTGAAACCGTCTCACAGATTCTCGATGTTCCCAATAAGTCATCGCAGCTGCGCGTTCAATCGCCTCGCCGTGCACCTGCCAGCCGTCTTCAACTTCCTCAACCGTGAAAGCTTTTGGATCCTCTGAGGCACGATAGACAGGCATGACTTCCACAGGTTCAGGCTCAGGTGCTTCCCGCACAAGCTCCGAAGTTCGCCACATCAGCTGATCAACATTTTCATGGGTCACTGTGGATATTGGGAAGATTTCAAATCCCAAACTTTTAATCGCCTGCTTGATCTCAGGGTAACGTGCTTGTACAGAGGGGAGATCCATTTTATTGAAAGCAACAATTTGCGGTTTAATTTTAATTTTCTCATCAAATAAAGCCATTTCACTGTTAATTTGTGAAAAATCTGAAAGCGGATCTTCAGATAAACCATCCAGAACATGAATTAATACCTTCGTGCGTTGAATATGTCGTAAGAAAGAAAAGCCCAAGCCCACGCCTTGATGGGCACCTTCAATCAAACCCGGGATATCTGCCAGCACCAAAATGGTATCCACATCCAGCTTTGCCACGCCGAGATTGGGAGAGAGCGTCGTGAAGGGATAATTACCGATCTTTGGTTTGGCATTTGATACAACGGATAAAAGGCTTGATTTCCCGGCATTGGGAACGCCAACAATCCCAATATCTGCAATCATCTTTAATTCCAGGCGTAAAGTCCGACTTACCTCCGGGACTCCTTTTTCAGCCATTCGCGGTGTCTGGTTCCGGCTGGTTGCATAATGCTGGTTTCCACGTCCGCCTCGTCCACCCTTTGCGACGATGAGCTGCTGACCTTCTTCCACAAGATCTCCCAATAGGTCACCCGAATCCGCATCGTAAATCAGTGTTCCAGGGGGAACCATGACCACAAGATCTTTGGCTGACTTGCCGCTCATGTTGTTGGGTCCCCCATTTTTACCGCTGTCTGCAATAAAACGGGATTTGTGTCGAAAATCAAAAAGTGTGTTGATGTGGGGGCTGACTTCCAAAATGACATCCCCACCTCTGCCGCCGTCTCCCCCATCGGGTCCGCCGCGCGGTTTATATTTTTCACGATGAAAATGGACAATGCCATCCCCACCGCGACCGGATTCTACGTAAATTTCTGCTTCGTCTAAATACATTGTGATTATTTTCTTCTCTTGATCTGTTTTCAATTTGGTTGTTAATATTACCGTATTTATTAAAAAATGGATGTAGGGGCTCGGCATACCGAGCCCCTACGATACGTCATTATTATAATGTTGGCAGCATAGGTAAACCTGAATTCAGGTTCAACCTTAATGCTTCATTTCAAATTTACTTCCCAAACTTCTTCTCTAAAATCGACTTGAGGGTTGGTTCACCAATTTCCTGTAGTTCATAACGCACCCGCTGCATCGGTTTATTGACCTTGATGACACGCGTCAGGTCAATCGGCGTGCCGCTGATAACTAGGTCAACATCGGCATTATTGATGGTCTCTTCGAGGTCGCGCATCATGGCATCTCCGTAACCCATAGCAGGCAGGATTGTGCCTGTGTTTGGATATTTCTCGTAGGTCGCCTTAATTGATCCAACGGCAAAAGGTCGCGGATCAACAATTTCACCTGCACCAAACCGCCGTGCTGCCACATAGCCTGCGCCATAAGCCATTTCACCATGCGTCAGGGTTGGACCGTCCTCAACCACCAGTACACGCTTTCCTCGTATAGCTTCGGGATCATCCACAAATAGCGGTGAAGCACCTTCAATAACAATTGCATCCGGGTTCAATGAATGCAAATTATCACGAACAGTAATCACATCCTCAGGATTGGCAGTATCAACTTTGTTGATCACAAACACATCTGCCAGTCGGACGTTGGTCTCACCAGGATAATAGCGTAATTCATGCCCTGGACGATGGGGGTCCGCAACAACAATTAAGAGATCCGTCTTATAAAATGAGAAGTCGTTGTTACCGCCATCCCACAAAACGATATCCACTTCTTGCTCTGCCTGACGCAGGATCGCTTCATAATCCACACCTGCGTAAACGATCACATCATTATCGATGTGAGGTTCGTATTCCTCGCGTTCTTCAATGGTGCATTCGTGTTTATCAAGGTCACTGTAATCAGCAAATCGCTGCACTTTTTGTTTGACAAGGTCACCATAAGGCATTGGATGGCGGATTGCAGCAACTTTGTAACCCATATCCCGCAAGATTAATGAAACGCGTCGTGTGGTCTGACTCTTTCCAGATCCTGTTCGAACAGCACAAACGCCAATCATGGGTTTGGACGATTTAATCTGAGTTTTTTCAGTACCTAAAAGACGAAAATCCGCACCAGCCGCATTAACTAATGAGGCTTTATGCATCACATATTCATGGGGAACATCGCTGTAAGCAAAGACGACCTGGTCGATTTCCTCATCACGGATCAGGTTTTCTAATTCGGATTCGGGATAAATCGGGATGCCTTTAGGATATAGTCCACCCGCAAGTTCTGCAGGATACTTACGCCCTTCAATATTGGGGATTTGTGTCGCAGTAAAGGCGACAACCTCATAATCTTCATTATCGCGGTAAAAAGTATTGAAGTTGTGAAAATCTCGCCCTGCAGCGCCCATAATGATGGTTCGAATTTTTGCCATTTTGAAAATTTTCTCCTTTTTTTAGATAGTTTGGTCAACAAATGATTAAAATAATCACATTACACTTGGGGCTTTGATCCCCAATAAGTCCAGGCTGGTTGCAATAACCTGTTGTGCCGCTGCCACTAATCGCAAGCGATAAGCTCTAACTTCCGGTTCAACATTGAGTACCTGGCAGGTGTTGTAAAAGTCATTAAATCCCTTTGCCAGGTCAAAAGCAAGGTTAGCAACGCCTAACGGACGCAACTCTTCCGCAGCTTTCAGAACTTCCTGCGGCAGCCGTGTGAGCAGCTCAATTAAGTCTACCTCAGCTTTGACAAGCTCAGAAGGGAAACTCGCTTCCCCGGGCAACCTTCCGCCAGCCTTCCGCAAAATGCTTTCAGCACGAACATGGGCATATTGAATATAGGGGGCAGCCTGACCGTTGAAATCCAACGCCGCATCCCAATCAAAGGTGACGATCTTGGTATTATCCCTTGAGAGCATGGTGTATTTTAACGCGCCCAGCGCAACTGCTTCGGCAATATCATTCTTGGCTGTTTCAGACACTTCAGGGTTTTTCTGTTCAACAATTTCCCTGGCTCGGCGGGTTGCTTCTGCCATCAAGTCATCAAACAAGACCACGGTACCCTCACGGGATGCCATGGTGACATTTCCCGGCAGGTTCACCAGCTCATAAGCCAGGTGATACAGCTTATCTGCCCAATCGTAGCCGAGAATCTCCAGTGTTTTGAAGATTTGTTTCAAATACAAAGACTGGCGCACATCAATCACATAAATCGAGCGATCAAAGTCATATTCTTCAAATTTCTTAATCGCCAGGGGTAAATCTTTGGTCGCATAAAGGGAAGAGCCATCCGACCGAAGCAGAACCAGCACACGGTATTCATCCTCCGTGCCGGCATAATCATCAAGGTTGATGATCACGGGTTCATCAGGACGCAAATCTTGCGCTAATCCATCCTTGACCATTTCCTCAACCAGCTTAACCCCGGGTTCTTCAACCTCACTCTCAAAATAAATGCGGTCAAAGCTTTCTCCGAGTTGATCATAAATCTGCTCAAAGCCTTCCAGTGACCACTGACGTGTCTTCTTCCATAAAGCGACCACCTCTGGTTCTTTTGCATTCCAGCGTGCGTATAATTCACGCACTTCAGCTTCGTTTTCCGGATCCTGGTACAGGCGGTCAGCCTCAGCATAAATATCATTCATCCAGTGGGTTTTGTTTTCACCAGGTTCTTCACCACGGTGATTCTCGAGATAATTCCACATCCATTTGACCACGTGCAGACCAATATCACCCAGGTAATTGGCGCGAATGACATCATATCCTGCAAATTCTAACAGCCGGCAGACGCTGCCTCCCAGGATTACATTTCGCAGGTGACCAACATGAAATGATTTGTGAGTGTTGGGTTGTGAATATTCCACCATCACCCTTTTACCAAGGTTTTCACCCTTGCCGTAATGCTCCCCCTCTTCCAGCACGGTATCCACCACACGCTGCGCATATTTTGATGTCGAAAAATACAGGTTAAGATACCCATTAACCGCGTCAATGTGAGAAAATTCTTCAAGTTCACCCAAATCATCTTTGATACCCTGTGCCAGCTGTTGTGCACGTTGGGGGACAATCACTTTTTTCCCTGAACGGGCTTCACTGGCAGCAATCGGGAACAAAGGAATAGCCAAACCCCATTCACCGCTGAATGGAATTTGACGAAACTCAAGCTGGGATTCGTTAATACCTTCCTTTTTCAAATAATCTTTAATTCGAATTTCAAGTTTATTTTTTTCTTTTTCAAACATTGATTCTCTATTTTCTCAGCCATTTTACCAGAAGCAATTATAACATCTGATTTAACCGATGATAAAGCGATCGATTTCTCAATTATTTCATTGAGATTGAAAAACGCAAAGCGGGAGCAGAGTTCGCTCCCGCTGTTGAGTTAGCGTATTAATACCGAAAAAATCGGTAAATCATTACTCCATGCTGTTCAAACGCTGCATCAGACGGCTTTTTTGTCGCGCGGCCTTATTCTTATGGATAACGCCCTTTGCGGCAGCCTTATCTAATGCTTTGGTTGCAGCCTCTGCTGCTGTGCGTGCTTGTTCAACTTCGCCGCTTTCAATTGCTACTCTCGCGTTACGGAGTGCAGATCTAAAATTGCCGCGAACAACACGATTTCGGGTGCGTCGTTTAAGGTTTTGCCGGTTGCGCTTGATTTGCGATTTAATATTTGCCAAGGTCTTTCCTCCATCAAGTACTGGATAATCTTACTATAAACACGAAAAATCATTCTACCTGACAGGTTTTATTTTGTCCAGTAGATTTACCATAATTTCTATGTGTTTAGAATAACAATTGTACCTGATTTTGAACCAAAGAATCTTATTTGTTTTTCAATATTCTTTAAGTGTGTTTTTCAACCTGGAAACCATCAATATAGGATTTAATCTCCGGGATTCCGGTAAGTTTTTCGTAAAAGAAATTATTGACGACATTAATCACTTCATCACGAGCAGCTTCTGCTTGAAGGCTTAAATTTGAATATGCATCCTGGTCTTTGATGGCATCCCTGAATTTCAAAATCTTGGAAACGATCTCTGCTTCTCGCGCGTCCTCCATCACACGGATGACCTCAAACATCAAATTTTCTGCCTGGTCAATCAACTGCTCTTTCTTAAACTCAGACTTAGAATGAATGGCATCATCCACCGTCCTGATAAGCGACCAGACCTGATAAAGCATGGATGCCGGTTCATCGAAAAGTTCCCGCAAGTAGACCGCCTCCTGGTAACGCCCTGTCAAACGAAAGATGTTATACATTCGTTTTGCAGCTTTCCCATAGTTGATGTTTTTTGTAACGTATTTTTTAACTTCGCCTTCAAGTGCTTTTACGTACTCATCCAGGGCATCTGCGCTCACATGCTGTGAGAGTTTTGAAAAGATCGGCACAGACTCTGCTTGCAGGTACACCTCCTGGAAATAAGGATCGAGGTAACCATCCAAAGGCGTGATCGACCCATCCGGCGCTTCCCAGGTGACATCCAGCATGTTGCTCGCATTTGCCAGGGTGCCTTCAATTGGGTCTGCCACCACCCAATCCAGCTTACACCAACCAGGATCCTGGGCAGCTTCTTCCCACTTCACAACGAGTTCTTTTCCATCAGGTGAGAACCCGACCTTCTCGCCATCTTCAATTTCTTCTGGAGACCAGGAAATTGGGCTTCCTGGAGGAAATGTTCGGTTTCCTTTTACAAAATCCATCGGGAAGGATCCCATTTTGACCTCAATTAACTGGTAGTCGGGTCCTTTCACCGTAGCAAGTGCCTTTTCACGCATAATTTCAGCAAGGATCAGGCAAGCCTCTTGCTTGGTGCTCGCAATAATATTGACCCGTTCAAAATAATCAGCGTCACCGGGGTATTTCTGAAACTTCGATTGTGCTGAAGAGCCCGACAATGCCAGTGCCGTCTCAACCTTTCCGGGGGTATCGGTGAATTCAACCAATTTACCGATATGGCGAAAATAATCCAGCCGCTTCGGGTCAAAATCCAACATGGTAAGATTCTGCCCAAAAACCCCTGTTCGCTCGTCAAACTTGATCTGATTCCACGCGCCTTTTTCACCCTCAATGGATGCCAACCATTCCTTGGCTTCATCAATATTTAATTCAACATTCAGCCGCTTTGCAGCTTCAATCACATGCTCAATATCAGTAAAAGAATATTGTTTACTCATTTAATTGCCTCCATTTTTCGTTGTTCTATTCAGAATACATTAATATGACCAGTCTTGTCAAGTTTTTCGTGTGGTCTTGAATAAGTAAGCAAATTGTTCTAAGTTTATAATTTTTTATTCATCACAATTTCCAGAGTGGTTTCCCAAGATAAGTCAAAAACGTCTTATAGAGAGTGTTGAAAAACCAAAGATAATCAAAATTTATTGTGTGAAATATTTCCTGATTTCAAAATTATAATATTAATAACAAAATTCGGAAAATATGTAGGGGCAGACCCCTGTGTCTGCCTCGCGTGCACCCTTCGGGCTGGGCAACCACTGCCCCAGAAAATCGCTGGGGGTTTACGCAGGGTTGCCCCTACGGGAAAATTGATCATTATTAATTACAATTTTCAACATCCTCATATCATTATTTTGCCTATTTAGATATAATTAGTATAATTATGGAAACAAAAGTGAAAGGAAAAAGATGAAAAAATTAAACTTAGCAGCTTTTTTATTATTTGTAATCGTTCTGACCAGCTGCGCTTCGAAGCCTCCTGTTGAAGAATCTGGCGACCCTTATGAGGATATCAGCGCCGAAACATTGGCAGGCATGATGAAAGAACGACGGGACTCCTTCCTGCTGATCAATACCCATATTCCCTATGAAGGAGATATTCCCGACACCGATCTTTCCATTCCTTACAACGAGATTACAGCCTACCTCGACCAGCTCCCCGCTGACAAAGACGCTGAAATCGTCCTTTACTGCCGCAGTGACAATATGTCCCGTACAGCCTCAGAGGACCTGGCTGCCCTTGGTTACACCAATCTCAAAAATCTGGATGGCGGCTTTATCGCCTGGCGCGATGCAGGCTATCCCTTTGAAACAGCACCCTGATTTATTGTAAACTGGAGTTAAGCATTCGTCCGAATTGAAAGAGGTTTCTGATGGATCGCAAACAAATCCGTTCTGTACCCATTAGACCGGAAGAGATCACCCCAAGGCACATCTATCAATCCCGACGCCAATTTCTAAAGAGTATGGGCTTTATCGGGATGGGGGCACTCCTGGCAAGCTGTGCGCCCGGGTTGACACCCCCTGACGAACTGCCTACGGGTTTGCCAACAGATTTCCGCACGGACAACATGAATAACCTGCTGACATCATACGATGCAATCACCGGCTACTGCAATTTTTATGAGTTCACCACGGACAAAGAAACTGTTGATGAAAAAGCCCAGGATTTTGTGACCAGTCCCTGGTCTGTGGCAGTCACAGGTCTGGTTGAGAACCCCCGTATCTTCACCATGGAAGAGATTTTAGAAGCTTACGAGCAAGAAGAACGCATCTACCGCATGCGCTGTGTGGAGGGATGGTCGATGGTCATACCCTGGATGGGGTTCCCCTTGCACAAACTGCTTGAGGATGTCAGGCCAACCAGTGAAGCAAAATATGTCTTATTTGAATCCGCGCTCGTTCCTGGACAGATGGACAATGCCAATTCAGACCTGTTCCCCTTCCCTTATTTAGAAGGACTTCGGCTGGATGAAGCCATGCATGACCTGACAATTTTGGCAACCGGTTTATACGGTGAACCGCTCCCGCCGCAAAATGGCGCGCCAATTCGATTGGTTGTCCCCTGGAAATATGGATTCAAGAGCATCAAATCCATCGTGCGCATTTCCCTGGTCCGCGACCAGCCGCCCACGCTTTGGAACACCATCGCGCCAAATGAATACGGGTTTTATGCCAATGTCAACCCGGATGTCGATCACCCACGCTGGTCCCAAGCCACGGAACGCAGGATTGGTGATGCTGGCCGTATCCCAACCTTATTCATGAACGGCTATGCCGAGGAAGTCATGCCGCTGTATGAAGGTATGGACCTGGAAGAGAATTTTTAAGCTTGCGTTGAACAGAAAGTAGATTTATGGATAACAAAAAGAACAGGGATAAAAATTGGCTGAATCTGGTCGTCTTAATCGGCGGGGTTATTCCATTGCTCTTACTGGGATGGTCTGCTCTGCAAGGGAACCTGGGCTTCAACCCGGTACAAACGGTGATGCAGCGCACGGGCAACCTGGGGATGATCTTCCTGATACTATCCCTTTCCTGCACGCCGATCAACAAAATCTTCAAGCTCCCAGCAGTTGGTATCCTGCGAAAACCCCTTGGCTTATTTGCCGCGCTGTATGCTTTTCTGCACTTTGCTGCCTTTGCGGTCTGGGATTACCAGCTCAACCTGCCGCTGATCTGGAATGAAATCAGAACCAAACCCTTCATCATTTTCGGGGCGATCGCAATGGTGATATTGCTGGTTCTGGCTGCAACCTCATTTAAATCCTTGCAGCGCAAGATGGGGAAAACCTGGGTATGGCTTCATCGCCTGGTATATGTTGCCGGGGTGCTGGTGGTGGTCCATTACCTGCTGTCGATTAAAGGTGATTTATTTAACTTCCAGGGGGATTATGCTGCGCCTTTGATCGCGCTGGTTATTGTGAGCTTGCTGCTGATGGTGCGTATCCAGGCGTTTTATAAGTTCCTCCGGCACTGGTTTGTGAAGGAATGATACGCTTCATTATTGTTGCCCTCATACAAAAGCATACATAAAATATTGTCATTGTGAGCGAAGCGAAGCAATCTCAGCGGGAAAGTTATTAAAACGGCGGGATGAAAACCGCATCCCGCCCTACAAAATACTTTCAGCTACCAGCTACCAACCACAAGCTACCAACTACCCGCTTTCAGCTTTGAGCTTTCAGCTCTCAATTGTAATCCAGCACCTGGTCGCGTATCTCTCCCCACCGGAGGGCATCGCGGATCCCTTCATCAATGGACTTCTCCGCTTTCCAACCCAAAAGTGCCAGGGCTTTGTTGGCGTTGGCATAAGCGCCTGCCACGTCCCCGGGTCGGGGCGATTTCTCCTGCTTTTCAATCGGATGACCAATCACGCGCTCAAAAGCATCCACCAATTCCCGAACGGTGACGCCCTGACCGGTGCCAAGGTTAATCACAGCATACTGTCTCGCCGTGTTGCCGTCTTCCGCAATCACCTGGTCAAATTTTTCGACAGCCTTAATGTGCGCAGATGCCAGATCCCAAACATGAATGTAATCTCGAATACCCGTGCCATCCCGAGTCGGCCAATCCGTACCGGTGATGTTGAACACCGGTGCAACTCCCTGGGCAACCTCAACCAGTTTACCCAGAATGTGGCTGGGGGTTTCGATATGCATCCCTGACCGCAGCTGCGGGTCAGCGCCGATAGGGTTGAAATAACGCAGTGCAATTCCCTGCAGTGGATACGCCTGCGTAAAATCTTCCAGTACCATCTCCATCATATATTTTGTTCGGGAATAAGGGCTGGTTGGTTTCAACGGCGATTCTTCCGTGACCATAAACCCGGGCACCACATCATAGATGGCAGCAGAGGAGCTGAACACGAGCCTCGGGTATCCCAGCTGGGCTAATTGATAAAAGAAATGCATGGATTTGACCACATTTTCGCGGTAGTACTCATAAGGTTTTTCAACCGATTCAGGCACCACAATTAAAGCAGCACAGTGAATGGTGGCGAAAATATCCGGGTGATCCT
The DNA here is from genome assembly GCA_029210815.1 of Candidatus Brevefilum sp. Classification (GTDB taxonomy): domain Bacteria; phylum Chloroflexota; class Anaerolineae; order Anaerolineales; family Anaerolineaceae; genus Brevifilum. Next base: position 23,396 of record JARGGB010000031.1, on the reverse strand, counting down.
CAAATACCTTTGAAACGATTTCCGGATCACCAATATCACCCTGGTAAAAAATATGATCGCGGGCAAATTCCTCACGCCCGGTAACCAGGGAATCTAAAATAATCGGTGTATGCCCATGATCTTTTAGCGCCCAGCAAATTGTGCTGCCGATGTATCCCGCGCCGCCTGTGATGAGTACTTTCATGCAATGCTCTCCTTGAATGTAATATACGAGTTTTCCCAGGTAGATTCTAACATTGATTGGAAGAGAAAATTAAAATCCGGAAAAATAACAGGCTTTCTTGAGCTTACACTGCTAAAACATGTGTCACAGCCGTGGCAGCCATACCACCCAGGTTCTGGATCAACCCCAACTTTGCCCCCGGCACCTGGTTGGGACCAGCCTCGCCGCGCAGTTGCAATGTCGCTTCCACAGCCTGGTAAACACCGGTGGCACCGATGGGATGCCCACGCGCCTTTAAGCCGCCAAAGGTTGCAACAGGGATCTGTCCGTTTAAGCCAATCACTTCCGGTTTTGCCAGCATCCAGCCCTGACCCTGGGATGCGAACCCTGCCGCTTCTAAAGATAACACTGCGTGTAAAGAGGTGGCATCGTGATACTCGAAGAAATCCACATCCTTTGGCATGATCCCTGCTGTTCTGCACGCACGCTCAATCGAGAGACGAGCTGCATCCCATACCAGGGGCGCATGCCGATCATGAATCGAAATTGTATCGACCACGGAACTTGAGCCAATCAGGCGAACACGCGGCTTATCCCATGCTTCAGGCAGCGCGTCTTCGCATGTTAACAGCACAGCAGCAGCGCCGTCCGCATAAGGTGCAACGTCAAACAAATTGAGGATTTCCGCTGCTGTTGCCGCTCGTTCGTAAGCGCCATCTCGCATCGCACGCTGGAACATGGCATTGGGGTTCGTCGCACCGTTGGCATGCGCCACTTCAGGAAATCCCGCAAAAGCTTCATGTTCAGCCTGGTATTCCACAAGATAGCGGTGAAACAACAATCCTGCCAGGCTGAGGGGCGTTAATCCCTGCGCTGCTTCAAAATCTGCATCCAGCATCTGTGACAGCATGGCTTCGGATTCCGGTCCGATCACATCGGTGTATTTTTCAACACCCACCGCCAGCGCGGATTCGACTGCACCTGAACGAACAGCCAGATAAGCTGCCCGCAGCGCTGCCCCGCCTGAGGCATCCGCTGCTTCAACCGTTACACCTTCTAAACCGGTTAAACCCACATTATCCGGTAAAAGCGCGCCTAAATTCGCCTGCTGTGAGGCAGAAGGTGCCAGCATATTCCCAATATACATAACCTGGGGTTTAATATTCCCCGAGTCCTTAATTGCAGCCAGAATCGCCCTGGCAGCCAGGGTCCTTAATGAAAGGTCCCAGAACTCACCCACGGGGGTTTGACCAACACCTGCAAGAATCACCTCGGAATGTCCATCTTTCATGCGCGCCCTCATTTCATCGCAATCTTATTGCGGAAGCGAGTGTAGGTGGCGTAATCGATCTCCGTCCGTCGGGCTATATAATCCTGGGTGCTGAGGGCAGCCCCCCGCCTTTCGAGCAGCGCTTCCTGTGCCGTAATGATAAAGGCATCAGATCCAGCCCCAGACCCGTAGGAGGTGATCAAAATTCGGTCTCCTGGTGCGGCAATATCCAGTATCGCCGTCAAACCGACCATTGAAGCACCAGCATAGGTATTGCCAATCACGGGTGAGAGAAGGCCATCCTCAATTTGCTCCGGTTTAAACCCGAGCTGTTTTGCCACACGCCTGGGGAATTTTTCATTGGGTTGATGAAAAACAGCATATTTGAAATCTTCAGCCGTCAGACCTTCACTTTCCATCAAGCGGCTGGCTGCCGAATAGATGTGATTGAAGTAAGCCGGCTCTCCCGTAAAGCGCTGACCATGTTCCGGGTATTTTTGATGCGCGCGCCGCCAGAAATCGGGCATATCCGTCACAAAGGAATAATGGGCATCGACCTTCGCCAGGGCTTCCTCCGCTGGACCAATGATAAAAGCTGCCCCGCCAGAAGCAGCAGTGTATTCCAGGGCATCACCGGGTTTAGCCTGGGCTGTATCCATCCCTATTGCCAGGGCGTAATCTGCCATGTCGGAGCCGACCAAAGCCATGGCAGCAACAAAAGCTTCAGTGCCGGCTTTACAGGCAAATTCCCAGTCGCCAGCCTGGATATGTTCTGGCGCACCGATTGCCTCAGCAACAATTGTGCCAGAGGGCTTGACCGCGTATGGGTGTGATTCTGAGCCGACCCACACAGCCCGCAGTAATTGCGGATCGATGCCAGCGCGGGCAACAGCATTGCGTGCTGCCTCAATCGACATGGTGATCACATCCTCATCCAGTCCTGCCACAGCCTTCTCTTTGACAGGACCTGGCGTTGCCTGCCCGGTCCAAATTCGAGATACCTCCGTACTCGGCAGTCGGTAGCGTGGGATATAAGCGCCATATCCAATAATCCCGACATGGCGAGATGGTTTATTGACAATGTCCTTCACATGCTTATGGTCTTCCATCATGCTATTTACTCCAATCTTCTAAAATAGACTGCGCATGGTCAATCCGAATGATCTTATCCGCAACAAGCTGCTCGGCTAATTTATCAATTTGGTCGTCCTTTGCCCCGGCAGCGACAGCCACCTGCCTGGCATGCAGACTCATATGCCCCTTTTGAATGCCCTCCGTCGCCAGCGCGCGCAAAGCTGCCAAATTTTGTGCCAGACCTACCGACACCATTACCTCAGCCAGTTCCCGAGCTGATTTCACACCCATCAAACGCAAACAGGCTTGTGCAGCCGGATGCACCCGTGTGGCACCGCCCACAGTACCAACCGCCATGGGCATTTCCAAAGTCCCCACCAGGTCACCTTCCGAATTCGTCCCCCAGGTGGAAAGGCTGGTATAGCGCCCATCTTTTGCAGCATAGGCATGCGCCCCAGCTTCAATAGCGCGCCAATCATTACCCGTCGCAATCACAATTGGGTCAATCCCGTTCATAATCCCCTTATTATGTGTTGCCGCCCGGTAGGGGTCAGCAGCCGCAAAAGCCCAGGCATCCAGGATGCCATCCCGCACTTCAAGGCCGCTGAAGTCATCAAAAGCCAGGTCATCCGTCCGGATGGTCACCCAGGCTCGTGCTAATCGACGATCTGCCAGGTTGGATAGAATTCTCAAAAGCACCTTGCCCCCAGTAATGCTTTCCACTTTGGAAGCCAACCGCTCAACAGCGGTGTTGACGGCATTAGCGCCCATTGCATCACGCACATCATAGATCAAATGCGCAACCAGGAACGGACCTCGCGGTGAATCTGGAATTATTCGAACTTCAAAATCTCGCGGACCTCCGCCCAGGGAGGTCAAAAGGGGGTCAACCTGGCTAACCTCTTCCAGGAGCTTATCTTTTTCGGCTAAAAGTTTCAAACGTGTGGATGCCGGGTCATCCAGGTTGATGATTTGCAGCTGGCCGATCATTTCCGGTGATGTTGTGTGGGCAAAAAATCCACCAGTCCTGGCAGTGAGTTTAGCCATAAAAGAGGCACCAGCAACGATCGAAGGTTCTTCCACAGCCATTGGTACGGACACATCTCGCCCGTTAACCTTAAAATGCCGCGCAATCCCCAGGGGCAGGCTGAAGATCCCAACGACATTCTCGATCATGTGATTAGCATCCTGCGCAGACAGTCCCGCTTCTCCGCTCAGGATTTTCGCATCGTATACCGAAATACCAGTTTCATCAATCAAACGATCCAAACGTTCTTCCCGGGTCATCTGATAAAATTTTTCTTTATTTTTTGGTGTTGTTGACATAAAAACACAATCCTTTTGGTCTATTTTAATCTCAAATCCCGAAATCGAACAAGCTAAAGAAACAGACCTGTTAATATATACCGGATTCACCCTCCCAAAAGCTATCAAATTCCCGGTTATAACATTAACTGAGCCCCTGAGGCTTAATTTCACCGATAACACAGCGCGCTGCGACATTGGAGATCATTTCGGGGTAAAATTAGCGCGCTATGAATGCCGCTGACACATTATCTTGCGAACAATTAGAGGAAAGACTTGCCGCATTGCATCAAGCCAGTCTTGAACTTGTTCAGGATATATCCATTGATTCCCTGTTACAAAAGATTGCGCGGATTGCTATTGAACAAGCCGGCGCAAAATTCGCTGCGATCGGCGTGCGGGGTGATAACGGTGGAAAAGAACGTTTCATCACCGTGGGGATGGCCGGCGACAGGATTGAAAATCTCCCAAACGAACCACGTGGTTTGAGCATGCTGGACGTCATCGCAGAATCAGATGGTCCTATCCGGGTGGAGTATATCCAAAAAGACAACAAGCAGGCTGGACTTTTTACTGAAGAACCTCAGATGACCGCCTTATTGGGCGTGCCTATACGATTAGGAGAGCGCCGATTAGGGCAAATCTATCTGACGGATAAAGCAGCAGAAAAAGCCTTCACCCCGGACGATGAACAGGTGATCGAGACACTGGCATCCTATGCCGCGGTTGCGATTTCAAACGCACGCTCTTACAATGCACTCCGGGAGAGGGACCGCGCACTGACACGCCGCAACCAGGACCTTGCCCTGCTTAACAACCTTGCTTCTGCACTCGCTTCGATCACCGAACAGGATGAGCTTTTGATAACAGCCCTGGATCGCGTGATGAATTACTTCAATCTCAATACGGGGGAGATCTACCTGAAGGAGGAAGATCAAAACAGCCTTCAGAATGTTATTCACCGGGGCGAGAGCATCAAGCGAATCTGGTCCATGGATCGGTTTACGCTGGGTGAATCGCTGATTGGTAAAACAGCGCAAAACGGACAGCCGATTTTGGTAAACCTGCCTTTTGAAGAAGATCAATATCTCAATAATCAAAGCCTGGTTGAAAATAAGATCAAACAAATTGCCTGTTTCCCGCTCACCAGCCGCAGTGAAGTTCTGGGGGTTATCAGCATTGCCACCCACCAGGAACAAGAACTGGATGATATGGATCAGCAATTACTCTCTTCCATTGCCTCTTGGGTTGGCACAACGCTCGAAAACGTCCGGTTGAACATTCAGGGACGACGCCTTGCGGTTCTTGAAGAACGTGAGCGGATCGGTATGGACCTGCATGACGGGGTTATCCAGTCGATTTATGCAGTTGGGTTGACCCTTGAACACGCCCGCCTGCTCTTAGGAGAAGAACCGGAACAAACGAGGAAACGCATTAACCAATCCATTGAAGACCTTAACAGCACAATTCGGGATTTACGGGCGTTTATCATGGATATGCGCCCCCGACAATTGTATGAAGAGAATTTGATGGAGGGCTTACAACGCCTTGTCAACGAATTCCAGGCAAATTCACTGGTTGAAACCACGCTCAATGGGCCGTCAGACGGCTTAGAAAATTTACCCGATGCCCATGCCATTGCCTTATTCCACATCTGCCAGGAAGCCTTAGCCAACATCGCCAAGCATGCCCAGGCAAGCAAAGTGGAGGTCCTGGTTTGGACGACAACAGACCGCGTATTAATGGAAGTTCATGATGATGGACGCGGATTTGACCCGGGACAGGTGCGCGTCACCCTGGGTCACGGTATTTCAAATATGCAAACCCGTGCACGCAATGTGGGCGGCGATCTCGAGATTACAACGGAACCTGGAGAGGGCACCACCATTATGGCATGGATGCCATACACAGCAGAAAATCAAAAGAAGGGGCTCGACTGAATCATGCGTGCGCCGCATAACATGGAAAAAGCAGCACTACGAGGAGAACCCTCCTATGTGTGGCGTGACGGGCAGCAGCGCCGATTTCAAATGATCATCGATGCAGCAGGTGAACGTCTGAATGGCAAAGTGCTGGTTGACGGCTGCGGCCTCGGCATGTACTTGCACCACCTGGCGCAGTTCACCGATGATATTGTCGGCCTCGATATTGAATTCGAACGGCTTCAAGAGGCAAAAACAAGAGCCCCCTGGGTGGTGAACGGCGTGGGAGAAGCACTGCCATTCCCCTCAAACAGGTTCGACCTGATCCTGAGCCATGAGGTCCTGGAACATGTTCAGGATGATCAGGTTGCAATAGATGAGATTGTCCGAACCTTATCTCCGGGCGGCAGGCTGGTTTTATTTTGCCCTAACCGGGGTTACCCCTTTGAAACACACGGCCATTACTGGCGGGGTCAGTACCATTTTGGGAATACGCCCTTGATCAACTATTTGCCCAGATCCTTGCGAGACAAACTTGCCCCCCATGTGAATGTCTATACACGGCAAGATCTTACAAAATTATTTGATGGCTTACCGGTTAAGTTCATCGAACGCAGGACCGTATTTGGTGCATACGACAACATCATCGCCCGCAAGCCCAAAATAGGAAAATTTCTCCGCAGCCTTTTACAAAGGCTGGAAAAAACGCCTTTGCAGGTTTTTGGTTTATCACATTTTTGGGTCGTGGAAAAAATCCTGGAAAATTAAACCAAAACAAGCTCAGAAGCCAGGATCACCCATTCTAATATTTTTTAAACATATTTTTGACGGATTTTTAATACACGTTTCTTAAATTAAATGTGTAATCGTTCAATACTAATGATGAATGGAGGAAAAGATGGCCAATTTAATTCGACGTGATCCTATTCGTGATTTGCTTTCTTGGAACCGTTCAATGGAGCGTATGATCAATTCTCTCTATGATGATGGTGAACTCGGTTTTGGTGAACCATTGAACTTGCGACTCCCCCTTGATGTCATCGAAAATGATGACGAGTTTGTCGTCAAAGCCAATGTGGCTGGGATGGATCCTGATAATTTGGACATCACCTATACAGACAACAACCTTTCTCTGAAGGGTGAAATCAAAAATGAATATGAAGAGGGTGAGGAAGGTCGATACCATATCCGCGAACGCCGATTCGGGACCTTCCAGCGCACCATCTCGATGCCCGGTTCAGTTGACGTGGAAAACATCCAGGCTGAAACCGAAAACGGCATCCTGATGATTCACCTGCCAAAGAAAGAAGAAGTCAAACCGCGCCGCATTGAAATCAAAGGCGGAAAAAAGCAAGACGTCATTGAAGGCAAATCAAAGAATAAATAATCACAAACACAAAATAGCGCAAAAGGCGGTTGAAGTTTCAACCGCCTTTTTTGATTCATAGGTAGCGATCCTGGTTATTCAGCTGGCACCGGGATCAGCTGAATTTCATACAGCTGCGGCCAGAATTTCCCGGTGACAAACAGCCGGTCCCCATCCTGGTCATAGGCAATCCCATTCAGAACATCGGTACCCCCGCGCAAGTCCTGGGGCAGGATGCCGCCCAGGTCGATCCAACCCAACACCTCACCGCTGCCGGGATCGATGCGGATAATGTCATCCGTTCTATATATATTGGCGAAAATTTCACCTTTGATATATTCAAGTTCGTTCAGGCGCGCAATGTTTTTGCCCTGGTATGTCACCGTCACACGCCCTGTTACTTCCCATGTGCCAGGGTTCAAGAAATAAAGCGATGACGTACCATCGCTCATAATGAGCTGGTGACCATCATTCGTCAACCCCCAACCTTCGGTTGAGTAAGTGAACTGGTCCACCAGGGTGAAATCTTCTCGATCGTAAACAAAACCGGCGTTTTCTTGCCAGGTCAACTGCACCAACATATCTTCCCAATCGGTCAAGCCTTCGCCAAAATATTCCCAAGATAAATCAACTTGCTGCAAAACCTCTCCAGTTTCAAGGTCCACCTTGCGTAAAGATGATCGATTATTGATACCTGTGCTTTCATAAAGGTAGCCATCCAGATAAATCAGCCCCTGGGTAAAAGCTAACGGATCATGTGGGAAGACATTCAGGACTTCATAGGTCATTACGGGTGTGAATGCTTCAGTGGATGTCGCTGCCGGAGACGGAGTAAATGCTGAAGTAGGTGTGAATACTGCTGTAGGTGTAAAGGATTCTGGAATGGCGTTTGGGAAATTTTTTTTGTCGAGGAAGACAATCAACAAAACTGCACCAGCGATCAGAATAGAGAGCAGAAGTAAAATCCAGCCCTTTTTCCAGATGCCTTTCCGATTTTCATGATGAATACGCATTTTTACTACCTATTTCAGCAGAGACAGGAAATATTAAATTGAAGATTTAATCGATTATATCAAAGATGCGTAGGGTGGGTTGGGGAAGAATAATTCACAACCATAAGCAATAATGATGCAATTCTCATCAACTTTAACCAAGCAATTTGAAGACCAACCCACCCTTCGAATAAATATTCTGTATATGTTACAATTCATCTCGATAACAACTGGTACCTAATACCGAATACCTGATAACCGATACCGACAATTACTCACTACCAATGAGGTCCGCATGAACCCAGTCATTTCACGCTTTATCCGATACATCAAAATCGACACCCAATCCGCACGTAAATCAGACACCTTCCCAAGCACCCAAAAACAGCTCAAGCTGGCAAAACTGCTTGAACAAGAGCTCAAAGAACTTGGCTTGATGGATGCCGCCATTGATGAATTTGGCTATGTGACCGCAACTTTACCTGCAAATACAGACCAAAAAGATATGCCCATCATTGGTTTCCTGGCGCACATGGACACCAGCCCTGACCTTTCCGGTGAGAACGTCAATCCACAATTCATTGAGGATTATGACGGTGGAACGGTCGTGTTGAATACTGAGAAAAATATCACCATGTCGCCGGATGAATTCCCTGCGCTCAAGAAATACATCGGCAAGACCCTGATCACCACAGACGGCACCACGCTCCTGGGGGCAGACAATAAGGCGGGGATCGCTGAGATCATGACCGCTGTAGAATACCTTTTGGCGCATCCCGAAATCAAACACGGAACGATCAAGATCGGTTTCACCCCGGATGAAGAAGTCGGTCACGGTGTGGACCATTTCGATGTTGAAAAATTTGGTGCCGATTTTGCCTACACCATTGACGGCGGTGAAGTTGGTGAAGTGCAGTATGAGAACTTCAACGCAGCCGGTGTTGAAGTGACCATCCACGGTCGTAATGTACATCCCGGCAAAGCCAAGATGAAAATGCGCAACGCACTTTTAATTGGGATGGAATTCAATGAATTGCTGCCGGTGTTTGAACGACCAGAATTCACCGAAAATTATGAGGGCTTTTATCACCTTTACGAAATCAACGGCACGGTTGAGGAAGCCGCCATGGCGTACATCATTCGGGATCACGACCGTGACAAATTTGAAGAGAAAAAACGTCTGATCCAAAAAGCAGCGAATTTCATCAATGAAAAATACGGTGATCGGGTTATTGAACTTACACTGGAAGACCAATATTACAATATGCGGGAGATGGTAGAACCCCATCCCGAAATCATGGAAATTGCGGTCGAGGCAGTCAAGTCTGTGTGCGTGACACCCCTCATCATCCCTGTGCGCGGCGGTACCGACGGCAGCCGCCTTTCATACATGGGACTGCCAACGCCCAATATCTTCACCGGCGGGCATTATTTCCACGGGAAGTACGAGTTTATTCCTACCTTTGCCATGGAGAAAACCGTTGAAACCCTGGTTGCCATTGCAGCACTGATCCCAAAAAGATAAGCCGTTGTCAAAAAACTATATGGCTGTTAATTTAAGAGGATTGCCAGCAACAAACCCATTATTCCCGCGCTGATGGTGCAGGCTGCATTCACCCAATCGTTATTTAGCCACATCAAACCTCGTAAATGCTCGGTAAGATTCCCGCAGCGATGCAGGGGATGCTGTTCTGTTTCCTTTTTGCACACCGGGCAGTAGTAAATCGCCTGCAGGCTTGCCCCCAGGAGGGAATCCACAAACGCACCAAACAACCCGCTCCCGGTAATAACTAAAAATTGCAAAAACGGACGCATATCTCCCCCATGCCCCCAGCCAGCTGAGGCTAGCAAGCCCACGGCACCGCCAACCAGGGCGGACCCACCCAGGGATGCCAGCGTCCCCACCATGCTGACGCCCCCCGAGGTGCCCTTTGGAACCCGCTTGAAGGTGCTCAGTAAAACCGGATTGCTGGGGTTAAGCAAGCCCAGCTCTGTCCCCCAGGTGTCAGCATTAGCAGCGGCTAAACTCGCCCCAAAGCCAATCCACAATGGGGGCAGCACCTCACTTCCAGGTGAGAATCTTGAGAGAATAAAATAGGACAATGCCAAGAGACCTGCCATCCCCCCATTTGCCGCCACCTGCCAGGCATCACGGCGAGATCCCTTTAAAAAATTCTCCCCGGAAATCCCCTTTTTCTTTTCAAAAAATTTTGATAGCGCACTTGAAGAGATAAAGAAAATCAGCAGGATCAACGCCCAATCAAGTCCACCCAGCCCAAAGACGATCGTACCTAAAAGGGCAGCCGCTACTCCCCCGCTTTTGTTAAGTGCTTTGGCGCGGAATGCTAAATAAGCAATGACCAATGCCACCAATAAACCCGTTAAAAGTTTTGCCACTTAGAAGTCCTGGTAAGTCTAAATCAAATCAATCAAGTCGAAATAGTTGAATGAACCTTTAAAAAATTAATGCCAGGCTGCCAATGAGCAGTAAAATGCCGGTAACGCCTGCGGTTCCCCACACGATGTAGGCACCCAGCGCCAGGTCCCCGCCGTGGCGATAGAGAAAAATTCCGGCAAACAGATTAAACAACCAGATCATGCCATCCAAAATTGACAGCAAGAGCAGCCGCTCAGCCGGCGCATCCCCTTCACCGCCCGTCCAGGTTAAAGTGTCCAGTCCAGGTATCGCAATGGCATTGACGATTAGAAGAATCAGCCCAATGGCAAAACCTGAAATGATCAGGCTGCGCGCCAGGCGATCCTCCCAGACACGCCCAATCAACACCTTAGGATAAACAGACTGTGCCTCAATGGGCGTCAGGCTGCCTAATTCATTGACCCGGCGAAAAAAGGCCATAAATTGATTGGCTTGTTCAGGGGAAATTGCAAACACTTTCTCAGAAGTTGCCACCAAAATCATGTGCGAAGTATCCGACGCAGCAAATTCAACCTGTCCCAATTCCTGCACTTTGCGCACGCCAAGAATTGCTCCGGGTATACGCAGCCAGGGCAAAGGCAGTCTGAATCCAAGGTCAGAGGCAGGACGTATCCACTCAATGGCATTCAAAGGGATATCCTCACGGCGTAATCCCCAGCGAATCATTAAACCATCGCGCCGCAAGCCATATAAAGCATTCATTAAAGCATACAGGCGATAGGCTAACAAGGGGATTGGGGCTAGGAATACAAGGGCTAACAGCATGTGGAACAAAAAATCCAGCCCTGAAGCATCCTGGGCTGCCATATAAAAGAAATATGCCCCTGCACCTGCAAGGATCAGGATGGACGCGCCAAGAATGAGGGATCCGTTACGGCGTGGGGGGTAAAAAATTTTTTCCATAAGTTGATGATATCAAAATTATTTTTTAACAGAAATAAGCGCTTCAGCTAAACGCTGGCAGACGGTCAGGACCTCTTCTTCGGACATCCTGCCAGAAAATGGCAAAGCCAGGCTTCGATTCCCCAAATCCTCAGTCACAGGGAAATCACCTTGCTGGTAACCAAACATTTTAACCATGTAAGGCTGTGTATGAATGGGTGCGAAATAAGGCCTGACTGGCACGCCCATTTCTTCAAGGATCACTGCCAGGCGATCCCGGTCAATTTTCTCATCCACCTTTATCACATACACAAACCAGCTGACTTTAGTTGTGTTCTCAACCAGCTGCGGCGGGGTGACTTCTTCAATGTTTTCCAGGTGTTCTGTATACCAATCCGCCACCCGGGCACGTTTTTCAAGCAAGGACTCCAAACGTCTCAATTGCGAAAGCCCAAGTGCTGCGCTCATTTCATCCAGGCGGTAGTTATATCCCAAAAAGGTATGCTGCAGCCAGGTATCTCCCGGGGCGCGTCCTTGGTTGCGAAGCGCTCGCATGAAGTCAGCAGTTTCATCATCATCCGTGATGATCATGCCGCCCTCACCAGTGGTAATCTGCTTGTTTGGATAAAAAGCAAACACGCCGTAATCGCCCAGGGTTCCTGTATAACGCCCTTTATATTCACCGCCCAGGGCTTCGCATGAATCCTCAATCACCTTCAACCCGTATTGTTCAGCGAGGGCATTGATCAGGTCATAATCCGCTGGCTGCCCAAAAACATCCACCGGCAAGATCGCCTTGAGCTGCTTAACCCTCCCCTGATTAACCTTCGGCAGCTTCCTCGGCATCCATCGGTCAGCACGCTCTCCACCGAGGGACAGGTCTTCAACAGCCCGGGCTAATTGATCCGTATCGATGTTCCCAGTAACCGGATCAACATCGACAAAAACCGGGATCGCTTTTTCAAATAAAATTACATTGCTGGAAGCCACAAATGAAAAGGGGGTGGTAATGACAATATCACCCGGGTTAATTTCGGCTGCCCGAATGCATAAATGCAGCCCGGCTGTGCCTGAATTTACACCAATGGCATGCTTTGCACCGGTGAGTTCACAAAAAGCTTTTTCAAAAGCGTCAATTTTGGGGCCCATACTCAAATTGGGCGTGTTGACGACCGCCTCCACCGCCTGTCGGTCGGCTTCGCTCAGATCAGGAGATGACATGCGAATTTTCATAAGTCCTCACAATTTTCAAGCCTTTTAAGATCAAGGCAATTATTTTCAGGGAAATTCCCTTCAACAGCAACCCAATTATAACGGTTATTACCAGCAATGCCCACAAAAAAGCCCCAGGTGCTTGAAAGACCTGGGGCTTGAATGCTTAGAGAAACGATGTTGAATTACGCAGGTTCAACAGCTTCGGCTTTATATTCAGCGCCTCTTCGCAGGGCTTCCTTATTCATCGGCAGGAATTTTTTATGCCTTTCAGGCAGATGAGTGTCCAGGGCTTTGTCCAGGGCATCCAGTGAAAGCAAATCCAGGTTGCCCAAAAGCGCTCCCAACATGACCATATTGACCGCTCTTTCGCTGCCAATTTCCTGGGCAATTTCATTGGCGGGTATGCTGACAACTTTGATATCGTCACGTTCCACTCCACGGTTGACCATGGACGCATTGACAACCAGCACGCCGCCTTCCTCAACCATATCTTCAAATTTCTCAAGGGAAGGCAAATTCATCGCAATCACCGCTGTGGGATTTTTCACAAAGGGTGAACCAATCTCCTCATCTGAAATCACCACTGTGCAGTTTGCTGTGCCGCCCCGCATCTCCGGCCCATAAGAGGGGATCCAGGTGACTTCCTTACCTTCATCCAAAGCTGTATAGGATAACAATTGCCCGGCAAACAAAACACCCTGTCCGCCAAAGCCAGCAATAATCACTTCTTGTTGCATCTTTCGACCTCCCTATTTCTTTAGTTCCGCAACGGCGGGTGAGACTTTGTAATCGCCAAGGGGGTAGTACGGCAGCATGCGCTCCTCCAACCAATCTCGAGACTGCGCTGCAGACATTCCCCAGTTGGTCGGGCAGGTCGACAGCAGCTCAACCAGCGAGAAACCCAAACCGTGCTTTTGCACTTCAAAAGCCGTTCGGATGGCTTGCTTTGCGCGCCTGATCTCACGGGATGAGTGCAAGCTGCGTCGCACGATATAAGAAGACCCTTCTAATGTAGAAAGCATCTCTGCAGTTTGAATCGGGTATCCCTGGCGCTTCGTATCTCGACCTGTCGGTGATGAACTCGTCTTTTGTCCGGGCAGCGTGGTTGGTGCCATTTGTCCGCCCGTCATACCGTAGTTTGCATTATTGATGAAGATAACAGTGATACCCTCGCCGCGAGAAGCCGCACCAACGATTTCGCCCATGCCAATGGATGCCAGGTCGCCATCACCCTGGTAGGTGAAGACCGTACGATCTGGATAAACCCGCTTGATACCGGTTGCCATCGCAGGCGCACGCCCATGAGCCGCTTCAACAAAATCGATATTGAAATAATTGTATGCAAAAACAGAACAACCCACCGATGCTACCCCAATGGTATTGCCCGTTTCACCCATTTCATCCAAAACCTCTGCAACCAGACGATGCGCTACGCCGTGGGTACAGCCCGGGCAATAGTGGGTTACACGAGGATCCAAAGCCTCAGGTCGTTCATAAACAATCTTTGCAGGTACATCTGCCATTACCATTATTCTCTCCTTAACCTATCGTCTCTGATAATCTCGCCAGCCACCGATCTCTTGGGTGTCCTTCCGTTGTAAGAGGACCATCCACTAGCCGCTTGATTTCTGTCAGGACTTCATCCGGGTAAGGCACAACCCCTCCCATTCGCCCAAAAAACTCCACCGGTTTACGTCCTCGAACGACCAGGCGGACATCTTCCAGCATTTGTCCAGAGTTCATTTCCACAACCAAAAAGGCTTTTGCCTTCTCCGAGAGTTCATCAAGAATGTCATTGGGGAAAGGTGCCAGGGTGATCGGGCGTAAAAGTCCAACCTTTATACCCTTTTCACGTGCGGCGCGAACTGCTGAAAGAGAAATTCTTCCAGCCGTACCAAAACCAACCACCACGTACTCAGCATCGTCAAGGTAATAGCCCTTATAACGAACTTCGTTCTTCTCAATTTCCTGCCAGCGTTTCATCAAGCGAAGGTTCATCACCTCTTGTGCTGGCGGGTCAAGGTTGATCGAGGTGAGCACACGCTTTTCACCGCCATCGGTTCCCCGCACTGCCCAGTCTGGAATATCCGTTTTCATAGGCTGCATTGGGGGTAGCTCCGCCGGTTCCATCATCTGACCGATACTTCCGTCCATTAAAACTGCCACAAGATGACGGTACTTTTCGGCTAAATCAAAAGCCAATACCGTCAAATCAACGGCTTCCTGTACACTGGCAGGCGCCAGTACCAGCATGTGATAATCACCATGACCGCCGCCGTGGACGATCTGGTTATAATCTCCCTGAGCCGGGGCAATATTCCCAAGACCAGGTCCGCCCCGGACCACATCCACCAGTACTGCGGGGACTTCTGTCCCTGCAATATAGGATAAGCCTTCCATCATTAAGCTTACACCAGGGCTGGATGATGAGGTCATCACCCGCTTCCCTGTACAGGCTGCCCCGTAAACCATATTGATGGCGCCCAATTCGCTTTCAGCCTGGACAAAGGGACGTCCAATTTCGGGCATTCGGGCTGAGAGATGCTCCAGCAATTCTGTTTGGGGGGTGATTGGGTAGCCGAAATAGGCCTCAAGACCAGCGCGTAATGCGGCTTCAGCAACAGCCGTGTTCCCTTTGATTAATTCTTTTGCCATCCTAAGCCTCCGCCTTGCTTCTCTCATAACGGTAAACGGTAATGGCGGCATCCGGGCAGACAACAGCACAAATGCCACAGCCAGTACAGGCTTCAGGATTTACCATGTAAGCCGGGTGGTACCCCTTGGGCGTCAGCCGATCCATATCCAGGGCTAAAACATTATGGGGACAATCCGTCACGCATAATTCGCAAGCCTTGCAATACAACTCGTTGACTTCGATATATCCCTTCGCGGGCATAAACGATCCTCCTTGTTATGTTAACTGTGTGCGATGAGTCCTGTGCGATGAATTGGTGAGCATTACAGGACACGTGTTTAAAGTATACTCCAAAATAACACCCCTAATTTTCTGAAGCGCTGCGTGTGTCACAATTTCGGCGTGATTTCTATCATTTAATTCTATGCCTTTAAAACACTAATTGAGTCACCCGCTAAATTTCGTGAGACACCTTTTAAACCAATTGCAGTTTATTAAACAATGAAGGAAGGTCATTCACCAGAGATTTCTCGCGTTTTGACAGGTAGTGGATATAGGCTTCTCCCCCGGCGTAGAAAGAGACACGACTGAAAGGAGGATTGATGCCGCCCTTATTTTCTGGCATCCCTAACTGGCGTTTAACCAGGTTCTCAACCCAACGAGCAAATCCCTCCTTCCACTCCTGCCAAACCATATATTCAAAGTCGTGAAGGCCTAAATATGCTTTGAGCGTCTTCCGACTCGAAAGCACCGTTTTGTGATCCTCAGATTTCAACGCATCCAGGAAAGCCTGATAAGGTTCAATGAAGTTATCGGCGGTATACGGAAACGGATGTTCAATTTCCCACATGAAATTCCCCTGCTCCTGTGCATGGCGCGCAACATCAAGCTGCATCTTCAATGTTTGTTCGCAAGTTTCATACTGAAAGCAGTGGACAAATTCATGCAATATAGTCACATAACCATCTTGTGAATCGAAGACTTCTGGTGTGACCACGCAGGCAATTCGCCCACCATAATTCTCGAGCTGGAAAGCAGCACGGACACCAACGGGTATTGGCATGGGTAGGGGCGCGCTTTTTCTAATTTGGTAAGCGCCCTGATCAATATCATAAATAAAAATTTGATCGTCTACCACAACAGCGATCGGATAAAGCCGTTTGATCGCAGTATTGAGATGCGCGACTTTGCTGTGTAACTCAATCAGTGAATTGAATGATCCAGCAAATTTTCCGGTTTCCATATTATTCTTACTAGGTTCTCTTTAGAGAATTTGATTGACCTTATTTCTGAGCTGTCTCAATCGCTGATGAACATCAGAATAATCCGCTTGCAGCATATCCCAGGCACTGTAACCCTGGATGGCATAGGATGCCGATATTGTGCCATACAAACCAGCCTCAAGTGCATCGCCGGTGAGATGATACCCAACCATAAACCCACCGCAAAACGCATCCCCAGCGCCTGTTGTATCCACCACATCAACATTCGCTGCCGGCACATGAAAGCCTTTCTGACTGAAAGCATCGAAGACAAAGCTGCCCTGGTCACCCATCTTTATGGCAATAGCCCTCGGTCCGCATTTTGCGATTTCCTTCAAAGCGCGTTCAACTGATTGATCTCCCCAGATTGCCTGAACCTCTTGCAGACTGGGTAAAAATACTCGGCAATATTTTAAACCATCATCTGCAAGGATTTCCTTTGGATTGACTTCTTCGCCAACAATCGCTAAATCAAGAGAGAAAGGGATCCCTTTTTCGTGGAGGTAATGCATAATATCAAGTTGGGATGAAACCGCCATGGGTGCGACATGGACAAATGAGACGCCTAAATATTTTGTTATGATCTCACTCGACTTCGGATCTAATTCTGGACTGCGCCCTGAATCAATATGAAACACAATTTGGCGTTTCTTATTTTCCTCATATAAGAGCCAGACTCTGATGTTAGGCAGGTCCACCCTCCTGATCCCTTCAATATCCAGCCCTGCCCCTTCAAGCTTGAGAATGTTTTCCTGGGGGTAATCCGGCCCAATTCTTGAGACCACGCCAACAGATCCGGGGTCGGACGACCAAATTTTTGCCGCCGCAGCTGAATAGATTGCACCACCGCCAAAAGCACCCAAACGCACCGTGCCATCTCGAAGGACGATATCATCCAGGGTGATGTTACCAATGGTGAAATACCTGGGAGACACAGTTTTTGTCTTGTTCTTAGCTGCCAAATTAATATCCTTTACAATGATTGTCGACAATTATACTATTTGTGATCATCACCCAAAAAATCAATGAAATAATCTTATTGATTCGCTGCCAATGGTAAAATCTAAGCATTCATAATAACACAGGAGATGACCCCATGCCCGAAGCTGTAATTGTCGATGCCCTGCGCACACCTATAGGAAACCTGGGCGGTGCACTTGCCTCCATTCGCCCGGATGACCTGGCAGCATTGGTCCTTAGCGCGATTGTCGATCGGAATGCTCTTGACCCCGACCTGATTGAAGAGGTCTATTTGGGATGCGCTAACCAGGCTGGCGAGGATAACCGCGATGTCGCCCGAATGGCGGTTCTGCTGGCAGGCTTGCCGGTATCCATCCCGGCGGTGACCTTCAACCGCCTGTGCGCATCTGGACTAACCGCCATTAACGCTGCCGCCCGTTCCATCAGAGCAGGCGACGGTGAGGTCTTCATCGCTGGGGGCGTCGAAAGCATGAGCCGGGCGCCCTATGCCATGCCCAAACCGACCAGCCCTGTTGGAAATCTAACCGCCTACGACACCACCCTGGGCTGGCGTTTTGTCAACCCACGCATGACAGAAAAATACAGCACCGAACCCCTGGGCGTAACAGCAGAAAATATTGCCGAGATGACCGGCACCAGCCGTGAAGCCCAGGACCGCTTTGCCTTAGCCAGTCACCAGCGAGCAATCGCTGCCATTGATTCAGGGAAATTCGCTGATGAGATCCTGCCCGTACCAATTCCACAGCGGAAAGGTGACCCCCTGGTCTTCGACACGGACGAACGCCCACGGCGGGATACTTCATTTGAAGCCCTCCAGCGACTTCGCCCAGCCTTCAAAAGTGACGGGTCGGTCACAGCCGGGAACAGCTCCGGCTTGAATGATGGGGCTGCCGCTCTATTGGTAATGAGCGAAGACAAGGCGAAAGCACTGGGCTTAAAACCCCTTGTGCGCATTGTGAGCATGGCATCCGCTGGCGTCCCGCCGCGTGTGATGGGCTTGGGCCCAATCCCCGCAACAGAAAAAGCCCTGGCGCGTGCAGGGCTTTCGATTGAAGATATTCAACTGGTTGAAGTTAACGAAGCATTTGCTGTGCAAACGCTGGCTGTCATGGATGCTTTAGGTCTGTCGCACGAGATCACCAATGTCAACGGTGGGGCGGTCGCGCTTGGTCATCCCCTGGGATGTTCCGGTGCAAGGATCATGACCACATTGGTGCACGAGATGCGCCGTCGCGCTGAGACCGCACCTCGCCCCTTTTACGGTATGGCATCTTTATGCGTTGGCGTTGGACAGGGTGAAACCACCATCGTCGAATGGATGGACTGACCGAAAATCAATCCTCGCCAAGGGTTTTGGCAAGCAAATCCTGTATGCGCCCCACCATGCTGACCGGGTCAGGGTGTAAGCCTTCGATCAACAAGGTATTCTCGTAGATTTGTTCTGCAACCAGGTTGAATCTCGGATCTCCCTCCGGCAGTTTTGTCAGCCCAAGAATGATCTTGTGGTTTGGATTCAATTCAAGCACCTTTTTAGGGATCTCAAAATTCTTATCCATCATCCTGTAAACACGCTGTACCGATTGCTCGGGTGCCCCCTCCGGGTCAATCAGGCGCGCAGGCGAATCCGACAATCGATGTGTGGTGCGTACACTTTCAACTCGATCCCCCAACACATTCTTGAACCTGAGGACCATATCGGCAATCTCCTCCGGATCCAATTCGGGTTTATCGGATTGTTCCTTCTTCTCTTCCTCTTGCTCAGAATCGGGCAAATCAGCTGCAGCGATATTTACCAATGGATGATCCTGGTAGGCATTCAACTGCATCAGCATAAAGGGGTCAACGGGGTCCGTCAGCACCAATACTTCAATATCCGCCTTTCGGAAGCCGTCCATGTGAGGGCTGTACTTAACAGCCTTGGGATCCTCACCCAGGAAATAATAGATTTCCTTTTGATCCGATCCGCCCCGTTCGATATATTCATCCAACGAAGTCCAACCTGTCAGGTCCTTGCTGGTGTGGAAGCGCAGCAGCGGGAAAATCTTTTCCGGATGATCCTGCTCAACAGCCACACCCTCCTTCAAATACTGCCCATAAATTTCCCAAAAAGCAGCATAATCCTCCGGTGAATCAGTGCCCAATTCCTTGAGCATATCCAGGGCTTTGCCGGTCACCAGGCGGGCTAATAAGGTCATCACCCGGTTGGACTGAACACTTTCGCGGGAGACGTTCAAAGGCAGGTCTTCAGAATCAACCACGCCGTCGATGAAGCTCAAATATTGGGGAAGGAGCTCTGTGGAAAACTCCTGGATCAGGACTTTTCGGGCAAAGAGTTTCAAACCGGGCTCCTTTCGGGGAGAAAATACCAGGTTCCTGGGGTCCTTTGGTACAAACAACAGGGCATACATCTGTGCGGGCGCATCAACCACCATGTGGGTGTGCGCCAGGGGATCGGTGAAGTCGAGGGTCAGTTGCTTGTAAAATTCCTGGTAGGCTTCTTTCTCAACCTCACGAGGATTTTGCCGCCACAGGGCAGTCTGCCGGTTGACCGGCTCTTCCGCATCACCTATATAGATTGGATACTGGATGAAATCAGAATGGCGCTTTACCACCTGCCGCAAACGGGACTCATCCAGGAATTCCATAGCATCCTCCTTGAGTGTGATGCGCACCTCCGTACCCCTGCGGTCTCGATCTGCATTTTCTAACCTGTAGGTATCCTCGCCGCTGGCAATCCAGGCAGCAGCTTCAGCCCCAGGCTGGTAGGAGCGGGAAATGACCTTAATCTCATCCGCCACCATGAAAGCAGAATAAAAACCAACGCCAAACTGCCCGATGATATCGGCTAAATTACCTTCAGATTCTTTGGCTGCCTCAACAAAAGCCTTAGCTCCTGAACGCGCAATGGTACCCAGGTTATCACGCAGTTCATCGCGGGTCATGCCGTCGCCGGTATCCTCAATGATCAACAGGGTTTGATCCTTATCCGTTCGGATGCGTATCTCCGGCGGGACGTCCGGGTCAAGAACGTCGCGATTGGTTAACATGATGAAATCCAAGCGTGAAAGGGCATCAGACGCATTAGAAATCAACTCTCGCAAGAAGATCTCCTGTTCCGTGTACAGCGAATGAATCAGAATATCTAATAATTGCTGTGTTTCAGCCTTGAATGGAATTGGCTGGCTTTCAATATTGTTTTCTTTGTCTGTCATCGTTTTCCTCCAATTTATACTGATCTGTTCTTATAAATATAATCAAAATCGATAAGAAAAGTATTAGAACGGATCTTTGAATTGAATAAAATTGACTTTTCCCAGGTAAAGTGATCGGGTATCGTCTATAATAAAAGAAAGAAACAAGGAAAAGGATCAACACTTATGAGCATTTTGGAAAGAATATTCGGTTATCCCGTAATACGGCAGCTCCCACCGCAACATAAAAAGGAAGTCAACAAGCTTCTGGCAGAACTGGTCAAGATAGGCAAAATGGACGATTTTCTATCCACACAACCGGGCGGACCTTTCAACGCGCGCTGTCACAATGTGCATGCGAGAAAGATCGGGCAGCGCCTCAACGAGATTGGGGGGTTGGAATTGATGCAAGCAGCGCGATCTCACGTCAAAAACAAAATGAAAAACGTCATGGCTGAGCATCTCGATTATTGCTGGCAGGACATCGGTGAGTGGCAGGCGTAAACCACCTTTCTGTTGTGTAGGGTGCGGTGCATCTTTCACCGCACCAAGACAAGCACATCTCTAATATCAACCTCGTCTGATCAATTATCCTTCGAACAAATGCTCAACATCTCACTCTCACTGGAGAGGACACCAGTCAGACCAAAAGGTAACCGTTCTTTCAGGGTCTCCTGACCCTGAAAGAGAAACTCACTGCCCATCTTTTGACCTTCTAATGGTGCACCAATGAAATTTTTATCAATTCTATACAATTCTCAAAACCACAGATAATCTACTTGAAATGCAACAAAAGCCTGCTATTATCGTATATATAGAAGAAATTAATCATTACATTCAAAGGAAGTAACCATGACTAATTCAGAAAATCAACCTCAAAAAGAACCACAGCGCCAGCCTTATTACGATGAAAAGACGGAAGAAAAATTCGAAAAAGAGGACGAAAAACGGGAAGAAAAAACTAACCGCGATCCCTTAAGCGCCATTGCGTGGGCATTAATATTGATTTGGGCGGGACTGGTTTTTCTTGCCCAGAATTTAGGATGGTTGGATCAGATCCAATTCCAGGTGGTGGAAATTGAAGGCATCACCCTGACTGGGATCAGCACCTGGGCGGTGATCATGATTGGTGCCGGCGTGATCGTCTTTTTTGAAGCGATCATCCGCACCTTCGTCCCGGCATACCGTTCGTCCACTGGCGGCAATTTCTTTTTGGCTGCCATCTTCCTTGGGATTGGCTTGGGCAGCATCTTTGGCTGGACCCTGGTATGGCCCTTCATCCTGATTGCTATGGGACTGTCGGCATTAGCCAGCGCACTTATTCAAAGGCGCTAGAAGACTTTATAGTCCCCCAAAATCCAGGTTTTTGAGCATCCGCCAGGTATGCACTAATGGCGTGTGCCAGCGCTCACGACCGATGCAGCGAAAATAAGGCGGCCTGTACGCACGGATCAGGTCGCCAATTTTATACCTGGGGAGTATCGGTGTGGACACGATCAGGCTGCCTGTTTCACCCGGGCGCATCTCGTGAAGCATTTTGATGCCCTTTGGCGTTTCAATCTCGAAAAAGAACATATCATAATTGGGGACCCAGGCACGCTTCTCATCCATTTGCTGCCCGAACATCCCCTCCGTTGTGCCGTAAATTTCCCTGATGGCAACATCCCGCCCATACAAGGCTCGTAAAGTTCCAGCTCGATAGGTGTTGATGCCGGGCGTGCTGCCCAGAGTCATCACCATCACCTGCCAGGTATCTTTCGGATAACAGCGGTGTTTTTTATACAAATACCGCCCAAACTCGATGGCTGTTGGCGCTACACCCCCAACCAGGGTTACATTCAGGTCCTTGCACTGTTCGTAAGCCAGGCCAAAACGCTGCTTCCATACATCCCAGGCTTTACTGCCGCCCAGAGCATCAATGTCTTCCTGTGATGGGACGGAGCGAACCGGCGTTTTATGCGAAACAAATTTTGTATATATCCCGGAGCTGTAACCGTACTCAATTTCCTTATCCCCCACCACAACTTTACCGACGACCGAAGGGAAATTCAAGTTCAGATTGACCCCGGCAAACACCTGGGGGGATTTGGACTGCATTG
Organism: Candidatus Brevefilum sp.; assembly: GCA_029210815.1. Taxonomy (GTDB): domain Bacteria; phylum Chloroflexota; class Anaerolineae; order Anaerolineales; family Anaerolineaceae; genus Brevifilum. The sequence continues at coordinate 602 of JARGGB010000031.1, read as the reverse complement.
CATACATCATCACCGCTCGCCCGGCTGAGACCCGCATCTCAATGTCCGTGGCGGTCATGGGGATGAATTTGTTCTCTCCCTTAGTCGTCCCTCGCGTGATCGCCCAGCCCAGAACCGGCTCGTTTAATAAGAGATCATTTTCACCTGCCATGACGCGGTTGATGAGGGGTTTATAGTCATCATAGGAGGCAACAGGGAATTTTGCGCGGTAATCCTCTGCAGAGCCAATATCTTCGGCACCATGCGCCGCCCCGTATTCTGTTTGGGCGTAGATGCTGAGAAAGCGTTGAAGGACGGTTTCCTGTGCCTTAACAGGATCTTCAAGGGATGCCTGCCAGGGCTGCAGCATTTGGGCAACACGGGTCATGGGGTTTTTGGGATTATCCATGGGGTTAATCGCTTTCTTGTAAAATACTGTTTTTATTTTAGATATTTTATCATTATTGAAATTAAGCTGACTATAACAAAATTTCAGAGCCGGGTCACATTGGAGTGAGCCCTTCAGGGCGATATTATCTTTATAAACCTAACCTGGACAAGCCAGAACCAAAAAGGTAAAAGCCCGTCGAACAATATGATGTAAAATTTCTCCAAGCAACGAG
>JARGGB010000030.1 GCA_029210815.1 Candidatus Brevefilum sp. | reverse complement strand
GGTTCTGAGGGATTTATCCGTAATGCCTGGAGTTCAAGGTGACCGATGCGGCACAGCGGACAGGATGAATCGATGTGTGAGTCAAGTGCTAAAAAGGTGCGATGGCAGCGCGTACACCCGGCAGGCTGCCGATCTGAATCCCATAGACTTTGACCTTCTTCAATAATTTTCAAGGGCGTGACTTGTTGAACCATCATTATTTTGCCTCCGATTGGCGGGCTTTGTTGTAAAGCATGATGCTCAGGACGCTGCCAATACCGAAAAGGATGATCCCGGCCCCGATCGGCAGGATACCGGCACCACCTACCAGCAGCAGCGGCAAACCGATCAATCCCGGGATCAAGCCTGGCAAGAGCAAAGCCCCGATTGCCAGCCATATTTTCCACCATGCCACAGGTTTTTGACCGGCAACAAGTCCTGTTTGTCCATTGACCATGATCTGGTAGGTTTTATCCTGGAACTTATATGCCGCTAAGTAAACAGGCAAAAGGATGTAGCGCCATGATTCGTCGGCAAAATCTGCCGTCATCGAAAAGTTGCGGACGTGTGAAGTGGGAATGTCCTGGTAACAGGCTTCCTTGGCTGCTTCCCGAATGGCTTGTTTGCCCGTTTCCCAGGCATCGGTCAGCGTTGTTTCGTACGCCTGGGCTTGCCATCCAGCCAAATAATCCGGGTGATAGGCAGTGAGGTCTTTCATTTGGTAGGGATAAATCCGTTCAAGGATCTTGTGGCTGATATGTTGAGATGAACTGCCTGTAACAAGGTGGTCATCGATGTTGATAGGAACTGTGCCAATTTCCCAGCGCCACTCGATTTTTGTGCGAGTCTCCCACCTTTTTTGTGAAGCATTATAATGCCGGACAGTTTTCTGATATCCAACCTGCGCCTTCCAGTGAGCGGTAACATTGGCATCAAATGTCCAGAATGGCAGATAAATACCTGAGAAGCGGCGGATAACGCTGCTGGCAGAAAGTTCATCCGGGTGGAACCATCCCTTCCCGAGCCAGGTTTTTGCCAGCTGATGGGTTTGTTCTATGGTAATTTTGAAGGGAATTAAGAAACGCGGTTGAATGAATTCTTCCAAACTTGTTGTCAGGTTTACCTGGTTGGATGCACAATAAGGGCAGCTTGTGCTGATTACGCCTTGCGGCAAAGATAATTCAGCTCCGCAGGCGTTGCAGTGCAGACCCTGCCGCTTGATGCCCCAGCCGCGCTCAGCTTGAGAGATGGTTTCAAGAGTGAATTCAAATTCATCTGCGATTATCCCCAGGGTTTTTGATTTTACCGGGGAGATATAGCCGCAGTATTCACACGCGATCCCTCCCCCTGCGACATCATAGGCTGTGGATGCGCCGCAATTTGGGCAGTCATAAACCCTGGATTTTTCTTGTTCTTGCGGTTTGGATTTAGGCGCATAGACAGTGATGCCGCTGACAAGTGAATCTACTTGCTCAAAATCTTCTATGGCGATTTGGGTCTTATGATTGGGATGTTCTGTCATAAACGGCTGTCCTTTTATTGTGTATAAAGAGTTTAACACAAAGAAATCAAATTCAATGCATACCACTATTGTAATAGATTGGTATTTCAATACCAAAAGATTTTCTCAGGTTTGGCAAGTTTCCCCTTTGCGTTAGAATACTATTATGACTTTATTAATCGATGGGCATAATTTAATTCCACACATTCAGGGGCTAAACCTTTCTGACCCGGATGATGAAACTAAATTGATAAAAATATTGCAGGAATATTGCCGACTGCGTCGAAAAAAAGTATCGGTGTATTTTGACCAGGCACCGGCTGGGATGTCCGGCACCGGGCAATACGGCAGTGTCCAGGCGCATTTTGTTCAAAGGGGACGCACTGCGGATGATGCTATTATGGAGAAGCTCAAGAAGCTGGGGAAACGTGCACGCAATGTGACCGTTGTCAGTTCTGACCGCCAGGTGCAGCAGGCTGCACGTGCAGTGCACGCAAGCGTGATTTCATCACAAGCCTTTGCGGCTGAGTGGGAGGCTTTGATATCAGAGCAGCCAAGCCTTGATCCCAGAAATCGCCTATTATCAGAAGAAGAACTGGCAGATTGGGAAGCCCTTTTCAAACATGGACACCCACGTTCCGGGGAAAAATAAATATAATAAATAAGGTCTAAATAGTAAACTTTAATTTCATTTTAATGATATCTAATTTCAAACCAAGTAAACTACTATTAAAGACACAAAACATTTATTGGTATTTGGTGTGTCTTCCACCAATCACGCTGAAGTGAGATGATCATTTTTCAGATGATCGGGTGGTTTCCTCCCTGAAGGTTGCCTGGTATGTCCCCTCATGCCAGGCAATTGTGTTAAAGATTATCACATTGTGATATTATCCAGATTATGGGATTACAGGAGGATCTATTATGAACAAAAAAATCAAGTTAGCAAGTTTCTTAATCCTAACAGGACTCGTAACGATTTCCTGCAGCCTACCTTTGTTTTTAACAAGTCAGTCAGAAGAGACTTCGGAGCCGCCAGCCATTTCACCAACGCACACGGTGGAAGTTTTTCCACGCGAAACCCCTGACACCGAAATTGAACCCATAACGCAAGAACCTGAGATACGACTTATTGATCGAAGCATATTTGAGGAAATGGAAGAACCCAGGTATGAAATTGACGGTGTATGGCCAAATTTGGAGGGTCCTGAACCGCTCATCGCTGTATTTAATACCGAGATTGATCGATTCGTTGATGCCGTTTTGGAAGATTTCTTATTGGCTGTGGCGGATTCGCCTAGTGAAATGGAAGGAGAAGGGGAGCCGCCTTTGAGCTACCTCACCTTTGATTATGACCTGACATACGCTGACCAGCAATTGTTCAGTATTTACCTGGCTTTTGATCAGTATATAGCAATGTCAGCCCATCCTTTTCCCTTCTCAAAGTCTCTAAATTATGATGCTCAGAAAGGGGTATTTTTGAGCCTGGAAGACCTTTTCTTGCCTGAGACGGATTATATTAACGAAATTGGCAGTCTTGTCGAACCTATACTTGAGGCCAGGGGATTTGGCTACCAGTTGGGAACTGCGGTAGATGTGATGCAAACAAGGGAAAACTGGAATTTGCTGCCTGAGGCGTTGCGAATCAATTTTGACGTGTATGAGGTTGCCCCTTATGCTGCCGGCCCACAATATGTTGTAATATCCTGGGAAGACCTTGTTGGGATACTTGATCCAAATGGACCAATATCGAGGTTTATTGACTGATTCTTCAATGTATAAGTTTTACGTTTGATCATTGGACCATTTGGGCTGATAATGGCTTTTGGTAATAATTATTTATTAAAGGTGAAAATTGATGAAAAAACAGACACAATATCCTGGGAAAACACTTCTGGCTGTGCTTGCACATCCAGATGATGAGACCTTTGGTATGGGCGGCACATTGGCTTTATATGCACAACGGGGCGTAAAAGTTCATTTAATCTGTGCAACACGGGGCGAATTAGGGGAGATTGATCCCGAATATAAGGAAACGATCAAGAGTGCGTCCTGTTTGCGAACACAGGAATTGCGATGTGCAGCAGATGTCCTTGGGATTGATCAATTACATTTCCTGAAATATCGGGATTCAGGGATGCCCGGAGCTGATGCAAACCATCATCCACAGGCTTTAGCTGCCCAGCCGATTGAAAAGGTAGCAGAAGATGTGGCGCTTTTGATGCGCCAGATTCAGCCAGATGTGGTCATCACCTTTGACCCAATTGGCGGGTACCGGCATCCGGACCATATTGCCATTCAAAGGGCGACCGTTCGGGCTTTTGACCTGGTTTCGAACCCTGATTATGATGACCCGGATGGGTTGGCACCTTTTCAGCCTGGAAAGCTTTATTTTCACACCATGAATCGCGGGTTTTTAAAAGCCACGGTTTGGGTGCTGCGCTTACTTGGTCAGGATCCGCATGCCTTCGGAAGAAATAAGGACATCGACCTGGTCTCAATTGCCGATGTAGATTTTCCCACCCATGCAAAGATTGATTATCGACCGGTCAAGGACATTCGCGAGAAAGCAGCGGAATGCCATGCCAGCCAAGGGGGCGGTGAGATGAATAAGGGTTTTCGAGGTTTTATCACCCGGCTGCTCGGCGGGCACCACGAGACCTTTATGCAGGCTTATCCGGAACCGAAGTCGGGTAAAAAAGTTAAGCGGGATTTGTTTGATTGATGGTGAATGGTGAGTGGGGAAAGTCGGGTATTGGGTATTGGGCATTGGGTATTAGGTATTGGGTATTAGGTATTGGGTATTAGTTATTAGGAGGTCAAGGTGGGTAAAACTGAAGTGAAAAGTGCAAGAAGAAGCCCATTTTAATTTCGAAATTCTTGGAGTGAGGGGCTCACTGCCCCGAGACCGAAGGGCGTGAGGGTTAGCCCGAGAAGCACTGGAATTTTATAACTTTTGTTAAGAACAAATAATATTGATTATTCTTGAAAATAGTGAAGTAATTCTAAATCAATTACCAATTATCGGCCTGAAGGCCTCACTCCGGGTGCTAACAAATATTATTCACTCAAATCTTGGAGCGAGGGGCTCACTGCCCTGAGACCGAAGGGCGTGAGGGTTAGCCCGAGAAGCACTGGAATTTTATAACTTTTGTTCAGAACAAAAATACTGGTTAACCTTGAATATAGAAAAACTATAAAATTCATCATATCGGCCTGAAGGCTTCGCTCCAAAAAGACATACCAAATCATCCAAGACTATGCACAAAAAAGCCCATAGCATTCCGGTCTATGGGCTTTGCGTTATTTAATCTTTTTGATTCAGGCTGGTTGTTATTCTTGTTCTTCCTCAGCTCTGATTACTTCAAATTGCAATCCGGCTGGCTCTCTGGTGACCTGGATGGTATCCCCTTCTTTAACTTCACCTGCCACCACTTTCAAAGCCAGCGGGTCCTGAACCTCTCGCAGAATGGTGCGTTTGAGCGGACGGGCACCAAAATTGGGGTCATAACCTAGCTCTGCCAGGTAATCCCGAGCAGCCTGGTCTACCTTTAGTGTCAGGTTGCGGTCTCGCATCAAGTTAGCCACACGGTTCAATTGGATATCAACGATCTTTACCAGGTCTTCTTTCGTCAGGGGTGTAAACACCACAATTTCATCCACACGATTCAAGAACTCTGGGCGGAAGTGTGCTTGAAGTAACCGGTTGATTTGATCGCGTGAGACCTCTTTGATCTGGCTTTCGTCTTCAACAGAACTCATCCACAGCTCGCTGCCGAGGTTGCTGGTCATTATAACCAAAGTATTGCGAAAATCAACGGTACGACCCTGCCCGTCGGTCAGGCGGCCGTCATCGAGCAGCTGCAGCAGGGCATTGAACACTTCTGCATGGGCTTTTTCAATTTCGTCGAACAATACCACACTGTAGGGGCGGCGGCGAACGGCTTCTGTTAACTGCCCGCCTTCTTCAAAACCGACATATCCTGGCGGGGCACCAAACAGCCGGCTGACGGTGTGTTTCTCCTGGTACTCACTCATATCGATTCGCACCATGGCATCCTCGTCATTGAAGAGGAATTCTGCCAGTGCACGCGCCAGCTCTGTTTTACCCACGCCGGTCGGGCCCAGGAAAATGAAAGAGCCAATCGGTCGGTTGGGATCCTGCAATCCAGCCCGGGCACGACGGACAGCATTCGAAACGACATCGACAGCTTCTTCCTGTCCGACAATCCGGCGGTGCAGTCGTTCTTCCATGCGCATCAATTTCTGCATCTCGCCTTCCAGCAGTCGAGAAACCGGGATGCCTGTCCAGCTGCCAACGACTTCGGCAATCTCTTCTGCATCCACCTCTTCTTTTAGCAAAGGTGAATTTTCCTGCAATTCTTTCAGGTGCTTTTCAGCATTCTCAAGCCGTGCCCGCAGCTCATTTAATGTGCCATAACGTAATCGGGCAGCTTTTTCAAGATTAGCTTGCCGCTCAGCCTGTTCAATTTGGGTTTCTGTTTGGTCGATTTCTTCTTTGAAATCCCGAATTTCCTGGATGGCTTCTTTTTCTACCTGCCAGCGAGTGTGCAGTTCGCTGGCGTTTTCCTGGAGGTTTGCCAGGTCCTTTTCGATGTTTGCCAACCGTTCCTTAGATGCTTTGTCCTTTTCTTTTTGCAGTGCCTGGCGTTCTATTTCAAGCTGCATGATGGCACGGTCGACCTCGTCCAATGCCTGCGGCTTGGAATCAATTTCCGTTCGCAGGCGTGCCGCGGCTTCGTCAATCAGGTCAATGGCTTTGTCGGGTAGATGTCGGTCAGTGATATAACGGTGTGATAATGTGGCTGCCGCGATGACCGCCGGATCTGTGATGCGTACACCGTGATGCACTTCGTATCGCTGCTTCAAGCCGCGCAGGATGCTGATGGTATCTTCAACGGAGGGTTCCGTGACAAATACGGGTTGGAAGCGCCGTTCAAGCGCAGCGTCTTTTTCAACATATTTGCGATATTCATTAAGGGTGGTTGCACCGATCATGTGCAGTTCACCGCGCGCCAGCATGGGCTTGAGCATATTGCCTGCATCTACTGCGCCTTCGGCAGCGCCAGCACCAACGACGGTATGCATTTCGTCCACGAACAGCAGAATTTCACCTGCCGAATCCGTAATTTCCTTTAACACAGCCTTCAACCGTTCTTCAAATTCACCGCGATACTTTGCACCAGCAATCAATGAACCGATGTCGAGGGCAATAATTTTTTTGTTTTTCAATCCCTCCGGCACATCACCGTTGACAATCCGCTGTGCTAATCCCTCAACAATGGCAGTCTTACCAACCCCGGGTTCGCCGATCAATGCCGGGTTGTTCTTCGTCCGTCGTGAAAGGATTTGCACAATCCTGCGAATTTCTTCATCGCGACCGATAACCGGGTCCAATTTTCCTATGCGTGCCAACGCCGTCAGATCGCGCCCATATTTGGTCAATGCCTCATAAGTTGATTCAGGGTTCTGGCTGGTGACGCGCTGCGACCCCCGCACTTCTTTCAGTGCTTTGAGAATGGCATCTCTGGTCAGACCGTAATTCGAAAGCCGTTTCCCTTCTGAGCTTTCGGTCAATCCAAGCAAAAGATGTTCTGTAGAAATGTATTCATCGGACATCCCTTTGGCGAAACGCTCAGCAGCATTGGTGATATCCACAGTTGCTTTTGACATCCCGGCTTGGCCGGTATTCCCACCGAAGACTTTGGGTTTATTGTCAAGTTCATTTTGAACCTCTTCACGCAGGGCGATTGGGCTGCCAGAGACTTTGGTGACGATGGCAGGAACAACCCCCTGATCCTGGTTTAACAATGCCAGGAGTAAATGGGCAGGTTCAATGGTCTGATGGTTAAGTTCCGAAGCAAGCTGCTGTGATTGAATCAGCGCTTGCTGTGCTTTTTGTGTAAATTTGTTTAAATCCATAAATTCTTCTCTCCTAAATTTTGGTGTTTTGATAACTGCTTGCTTGATGTTTGTAATAAAGTTGAATAAATTTTCGCTTTTTATCACTATGAATTTTATTGAATGGATGTTTGAGAAATGTTAAAGACCTATCAGAAAAATAATAACAATATTTTCAGATGAAGCAGGTGGCTTGGTATCCCATTTAATTTATACAGCACGATCATTTTCAACATCAAGGCGGAAGAAGCAATTACTGGCTTTTTATAAAAATGTTTGACATGAATTGAAAAAATCATTAAACTAATACTATAATAATTATTAATAAGAATCAACCACGTTTGATTGATCTATCATGAAGGAGGTTCAATGACCGCCCAATATTTCCAATTATCAACGCGTTCAGGTCCTAATCCTGGGAAGGTTTTCCCTTTAGAGCAGGCTGAAATTTTATTCGGGCGAGATCTTGCCAACGATATTGCCATCGGAGATCCTGAGGTGTCAAGAAGACACGCCCGCTTTTTCAGGCAGGAAGACGATTTCTTTATTGAAGATCTTGGGTCAACCAATGGGACCTTCCTTAACGGCGAGCGTATCTCAAGCCCGAAGCAGCTTCGAGCTGGTGATGTGATCACTTTTGGTGAAAACATTGTCATGGTTTTTGAGAAGAGCAGTTACGATCCTGATGTGACGATTGTTGCTGAGCAAGGCCCACAGGCATATGAACTGCCGCAAGAAGCGCCGCCAGTTGAATATGAGCAAGTAGTAGAACCGAAGTATGAAGAGGAACTACCTGAACCAAGGGTTGAAAAAGTCCGCAAACCGAAGGCGAAAAGGGATGGATTCCCGACCTGGCTGATCATTTTAATTATCGCCGTTGTTGTCCTGGCCTGTGTGATTGCGGTGACTTTGTATTTCATGCCAGCTTCATGGTGGTGTGCAATCACCTTTGATATGCTTGAAGGCTGCCCGGTGCCATAACGTCAATATACGTAGATAATCCCGGAATGAAGTTTCCGGGATTTTTTATTTAAAGGAAGGTGCTTGATTTTTTGTGCTTTGATACGCATCACTCTCATGCAACAGCAGCGTGTGAAAATTCAAGGGATTAATATAAATCCTACGTAAACCAAGTAAGATAGTTCAAGTATTATAGACAGCAGGCGACCATTTTTGTGCGCTGCCTGTGCTATAATCACAAAATATGAAAACGAAGGCGCTTGGCGCTAATCAAGGTGAATAAATTTATGTTTAAGAAAATTGCCCAGATATTCGGTGGGGATCCCCATCAAAAGAAAGTTGAATCATTAAAAGAAATTGTTGATCAAATAAATGCATTGGAGGATTCCTACGAGGAGCTCAGTAATGAGGCTCTGAAGGCAAAAACGGAGGCATTTAAAAAACGATTGACCCAGGGTGAAACCCTGGACGATTTACTTGTAGAAGCCTTTGCAACCGTGCGTGAAGCCAGTAAGCGTGTTCTTGGACAGCGGCATTATGATGTGCAGTTGATCACGGGAATCACGCTCCACAGGGGTGAAATCGCTGAGATGAAGACCGGTGAGGGAAAAACTTTAGCGGCAACACTGCCGCTTTATCTCAATGCCCTGGCTGGGCGCGGCGCACATCTGGTGACGGTCAATGATTATTTGGCTCGACGTGACGGCCGCTGGATGGGTGCCATCTATCGTTCTTTGGGGCTATCTGTGGGCATTTTGCAGATGGCTGCCCGTACTGAGCATGGGCGAAAAGCCTTCATTTATGAGCCGTCCCAGCGCTCACCAATCGAAGAGCAGGATCAGCTTCTGATGGTGGATCGCGGAATTGCTTACCGGGCAGATATTACATACGGCACAAATAACGAATTCGGCTTTGATTATCTGCGCGATAACCTGGCAACCTCCAAAGAAGTCAGGGTACAGCGCGGTCATTACTATGCCATCATTGATGAGGTCGATAATATCCTGATTGATGAGGCGCGAACGCCTTTGATCATTTCCGGACCTTCACATGAGGATTCAGAGTGGTACATCCGCATGGCGCAAATCGTTAAACAATTGATCCCCGAAGATTATGAGGTCAGCGAGAAGGATCGCACGGTGACCCTGTCGGAGATCGGGCTGGCGCACGTGGAAGAATTACTCGATATGCCCTTGCGAGATCCGGAGCGACCTGAGGATATCACCCCAGAACAAGCGCGCTTATTAGGCTTTCTTGAACAGGCTTTAAGGGCTGAATTTCTTTTCCACCGCAACAAAGAATACATTGTGCAAAGTGACGAAGTGGTCATCGTGGATGAATTCACCGGCCGCTTGATGCCTGGACGCCGCTGGTCAGACGGACTGCACCAGGCTGTTGAAGCCAAAGAAGGTGTTAAAGTTCAGGCGGAAAACGTCACCTATGCCACCATTACGATCCAGAACTATTTCAGGATGTATGAGAAATTGGCAGGAATGACAGGAACCGCCCTGACAGAAGCGGAAGAATTTTATAAGATTTACGGATTGGATGTATTACCGATACCCACACACCTTGAATACCGGGCAATGGGAGTAGACCCTGACCTGATCGAGGCGGAGGATAAGGATCAGTACGGGTACAGGTACACCTATTATTATCTGCCGGATGACGACGGTAGTCGGCCGATTTTTTGGAAACGCAAGGATTACCCGGATATTGTTTATCGAAGTGTGGAAGCAAAATTACGGTCGATTGTCAAAGAGATCATTTATTACCATGTGATTGGCCGCCCCCAACTCGTCGGCACAACCTCCGTTGAAAACTCTGAACATCTTTCTGAACGATTGAATGCCTCCAATGTGCGGCGATTGATGGAGGTATTCCTGATTCGCCATGCCTACATGGCACATCACAATCTGAGAGAAGGCGATGTGCTTTCCACCCCGGAACTGGACCAGCTTTACCAACCCCTGGATTCACTGCGCAGCCTCGAATTGCGCCGCCTTGGGCGGGAATACGGACTTCAATCCCTCAGTCCCCTGGATGAGGAAAACAAGCAGGCGCTGTTTGAGATCTTCAACCTCTCACCTGATGATTGGGATCGGTTGGAAGCAGTGATCAAAGCCGGGGTACAGCACCAGGTTTTGAATGCCCGGAAGCATACAGAGGAATCCAAGATCATTGCAGGTGCTGGTGCCTTTGGTGCGGTAACACTGGCAACCAACATGGCTGGTCGTGGTGTGGATATAAAACTGGGCGGCGAACTTTCGGAAGAAAGCCTGACCAATGTTAACCGCTTCCTGGCAGAATCCGGGATGGAAGATCCGTATAACATGGGTATGCAGGATCGTTTGCAGGCTTTGAAAGCCTATTCTCAAAAGAATTACGGCGAGTATGCCGAGGATATCAATCGGTATTTTGATTACATGGATGAAATGAAGCGTGTACGTGAACTGGGCGGTCTGCACGTGATTGGTTCAGAACGTCATGAGGCACGCCGCATCGACAACCAGCTCCGCGGACGTGCAGCACGGCAGGGCGACCCCGGGTCCTCTCGCTTTTTCCTCTCTCTTGAAGATGACCTGATGCGTCTCTTCGGTGGGGGGCAGGTGGAAGCACTGATGTCCCGTTTGAATATTGATGAAGGGGTTCCGATTGAAAGCGGCATTGTTGGAAGGCTGGTTGAATCTTCACAGACAAGGGTGGAAGGTGCCAACTTTGACGTACGGAAACACCTGCTGGAATACGATGACGTTTTAAATTCTCAACGAGAACGGATCTACGAGCAGCGTGAAAGGATCTTCGATAAAGAAGACCTGAGAGAAGATGTTACGGAAATGCTGCGCACTGAGGTCAGCCGGCGTGTAGAGCAGGGGATGCAGGATGATGAAGGACCCTGGAAACTGATCGCATATCTTGAAGATACTCAGCCGCCTATTGATCTTTCTGGCGTGACGCATCCATCCTATTCCTTGAAATTGATGATGGATCGCATAGGAAGTCCAGAAACGGTTGAGGATTTGCAGTCCAAACTCTTGCAAATTGCCTCAGAAGCATTAGGCGCGTGGCATGACCATCTAAGGAATTGGGCAGGTTCTTTGATTGCCCAATCGGAAATGGGTTATGAATCGCAGTTTGCAGAGAGGGCAGAACTTCTCGATACTTTTGTTGAAGGCCTGCGTTATGAAGAAAGCAATGCTGGTAATAACCTGGCGAATGAATTATCCAATATTGTCCACGTGCCCTTACGTTTATCTGACCAGATGATAAATGGTTTGAGTGAAGGTGTACGCGAATCCATTGACGAGGTGCGGGGTCAGATTCGCAGTACATTGATGCAGATTTATGTGCGGCGTCTGATATTGACTTTGGAACGGCGCTTGAACGACAACTGGAACATGGGGGCATCAGAGCTGGCAAGTCTCTCCTGGGAGCAGGTCAGCCAGACGCTGTTATCAAAGGTTGAAGACACCCTCAGCCGGCGTGAGGATTATGTTCTGGGTGAGTCGGGTGAAATTGCTAAGGACCTGAAGTCCAATCAAAGCGTGATGGAAGAAGCGCTTGATGACCCATCTGCATTGATGCGATTATTGCTGATTGTTACCCAGGGTCGTGTGATCACCTTTGATGACCGTACGCACCGCCGGGTGATGAAAGCCACTCGACGCCTGACTTACGTCTTTTTGGCAGGCCGTGATTTAGAAGGCAAGCCCCTGGAGGCAATTCAGCAGGATATCCTGAACCATCTTGAAAAGGCTCAGGATAAATTAGCACTGGTGTGGGGACGGGGAGAATTAAGCCGTTTGCACAATGCCGGGCACACCCTCGGTCAATTAACCCAGGTTTGGCAGGATCGTTTGACTGCAGAAATTGGGGGGGATGACTTTAATCGTGTAAAAGACCAGTCGATTGATTCATTGAAGGATGAGGATCGAGAGAATTTGGCAAAGGCATTAGGGGGTTTTGCACAGAACCGTCTGTATCGTCATTTGCTGCTGTCGAAAATTTCAGAATTATGGGTGGAGTACCTGACGCAAGTGGAAGCCCTGCGTGTTTCGGTCAAGATGGAAGCTTATGGGCAGAAGGATCCCCTTGTTGTTTACAGGAGCGAAGCCAGCAGCATGTTCACCGAGCTGCTCTCGGATATTCGTGCAGGTGTCATTGACCAGATGTTCCGGGCTCGTTTGGGAACTGAAGAGGATCGTAATAAGCGGCAGGACTCTTCTGGAAAACCCGCATCACAAGCTGGGGCACCACCTTCTAAAAAGAAGAAAAAGAAAAGCAGAAAACGACATTAATTTTCAGAAGACGGATTGGAAGAGGAAAAATGCATATTCTTGTGACAAATGATGACGGTGTATACGCACCCGGATTGCTGGCATTGGCTAAAGCTGTACGAAAAATCGCAGACAAAGTGACAATCCTTGCACCGGATCATAATTGGTCAGCGTCGGGGCATGTTAAAACCCTTCACCGCCCTTTGCGTGTCAAAGAGGTCGTTTTGGATGATGGCAGTTCTGCCTGGGCAAGCGATGGGGCGCCTTCAGATTGTGTTGCCCTGGCGCAGTTGGGCTTTATCCCTGAGAAGGTTGACCTGGTTGTCTCTGGGATCAACCCCAATGCAAATATTGGTCATGACGTTACCTATTCCGGTACGGTGACAGCAGCCATGGAAGCCGCGATCTGGGGCATCCCCGGTGTGGCAGTTTCACTGGATCCCCCAGAGGGACATACAGGTCCACTGGATTATGAACCGGCAGCAGAGGCTGCCAGAAGGGTCATTGCATGGCTTGCAGCGCATCAAGATTTCCCCAATGACGCCATATTAAATATCAATGTGCCATACAGACCGCTTTCAGAAATGAAAGGCTTCAAGATTACCCGGCAGGGTTTGCGCATATATCGTGATGAGCTCATACGCCGATTGGACCCACGCGGCAAACCATATTATTGGATCGGCGGTGAAGCGCCCATTGGTGTGGAAGAACCCGGCACAGATTACGGGTCCCTGGCTGCAGGCTTTGTTTCGATCACGCCTATTCAGCTGGACCTGACCAACCAGGCATTAAAAAAATGGCTTGAAAACCGTGGATTTGAGGGTGAAATCCAGGCGAATTAAGGAAAAACGATTTTTTAAGGTTGAGTTTTCCAGAATCGCTTGACAAGAAAATAGATTTCGGTATAATCCGACTTCGTGCTTAACGCACAGATCTCGTTTGAAAAACAACAGATCCTTAAAAAGAAAATATCGACCAGCGTCTTTCAAGGACAGATTTCAAAGTTCGTGGAAAATTGATAAACGACTTTGATAAAAATACTTGACTCCCGGCAGTGAGTGTAGTAACATAATCATCCCCTCAAATGGGGTGTTGATCTTGCCTGGAAGCAGGCAGATCCTTGAAAATCTAAGACGCAAAGCGTGAGCACATACTTCAGCACGTTGCAGTTACACAGCAATATGAGGCGGCCGGTGTTGGCGAGATAGCATCGGCGCTTTTGTCTGGAAATTGACAAAATGAAAATTCGTCAAAATCTTGACAAAGTCTTGAAGTATGAGTAGAATCATGCTCTCGCAATGAGAGATTGCACCTTAACAACTGAAGAGTGATAGGAAGATGACAAACCTCGTCAATGAAAGAAAGATCGAATCAGATCTAACTATATCCGCTACAAAAAAGAACGAAACACCTTTTTAGGTGATATTTTTTGCGGAGAGTTTGATCCTGGCTCAGGATGAACGTTGGCGGCGTGCCTAATACATGCAAGTCGAACGAAGAGCTTAAAGTAGCAATACTTTGATAACTCTTAGTGGCGAACGGGTGAGTAACGCGTTGGTGACCTACCCCAAAGATAGGGATAACAGCTCGAAAGGGCTGCTAATACCTAATGTTATCATTTGGCTTAGATGCCTTATGATTAAAGGAGCTTGCTCCACTTTGGGAGGGGCCTGCGTCCCATCAGCTAGTTGGTAGGGTAATGGCCTACCAAGGCTATGACGGGTAGGGGACCTGAGAGGGTGGCCCCCCACAATGGAACTGAAACACGGTCCATACACCTACGGGTGGCAGCAGTAGGGAATATTGGTAATCTGCGAAAGCGGGAACCAGCAACGCCGCGTGCGCGAAGAAGGCCTTCGGGTTGTAAAGCGCTTTTCGGGAGGAAGAGGAAGGACTGTACTCCCGGAATAAGTCTCGGCTAACTACGTGCCAGCAGCCGCGGTAATACGTAGGAGGCTAACGTTATCCGGATTTACTGGGCGTAAAGCGCGTGCAGGCGGTTCGTTAAGTTGGACGTGAAAGCTCCCGGCTCAACTGGGAGAGGTCGTTCAATACTGGCGGACTTGAGGATGGTAGAGGGAGGTGGAATTCCGGGTGTAGTGGTGAAATGCGCAGATATCCGGAGGAACACCAGTGGCGAAAGCGGCCTCCTGGACCATTCCTGACGCTCAGACGCGAAAGCTAGGGTAGCAAACGGGATTAGAGACCCCGGTAGTCCTAGCTGTAAACGATGTGAACTTGGCGTCGGTGGGATTAAATCCATCGGTGTCGAAGCTAACGCGATAAGTTCACCGCCTGAGGACTACGGCCGCAAGGTTAAAACTCAAAGGAATTGACGGGGACCCGCACAAGCAGCGGAGCGTGTGGTTTAATTCGTTGCTACACGAAGAACCTTACCTGGGTTTGACATATAGGTTGTAGGGAACTGAAAAGGGACCGACCCTTCGGGGAGCCTATACAGGTGTTGCATGGCTGTCGTCAGCTCGTGTCGTGAGATGTTCGGTTAAGTCCGCTAACGAGCGCAACCCTCGCCGTATGTTATATGTGTCATACGGGACTGCCGGTAAAAAGCCGGAGGAAGGTGGGGATGATGTCAAGTCAGCATGACCTTTATATCCAGGGCTACACACACGCTACAATGGTCTGTACAATTGGTTGCCAAGCCGCGAGGCGGAGCCAATCCTTAAAGCAGGCCTCAGTTCAGATTGCAGTCTGCAACTCGACTGCATGAAGCCGGAGTTGCTAGTAACCGCAGGTCAGCAATACTGCGGTGAATACGTTCCCGGGTCTTGTACACACCGCCCGTCACGTCATGGAAGCTGGCAACGCCTGAAGCCGGTATCCTAACCCTCACGGGAAGGAGCTGTCTAAGGCGGGGTCGGTGACTGGGACGAAGTCGTAACAAGGTAGGTGTACCGGAAGGTGCGCCTGGATCACCTCCTTTCTATGGAGAACATACGGAAAGGCCTACGGGCCTGGACGTCACTCCAAAACAAAGGTGCCTTTCCAGCGGTGGAAGGCATGCATTGAACGAAGGTGGAAACCTTCCTGTCACTCTTCAGCGGTTGAGGCTGAGAAGTCTCTCGGGCTATTAGCTCAGTTGGTTAGAGCGCGCCTCTGATAAGGGCGAGGTCTCTGGTTCGAGTCCAGAATGGCCCACTGTGCCCATAGCAGGGTGCATCCTACTGGGGATGTAGCTTAGTTGGGAGAGCGCCGCCTTTGCAAGGCGGAGGTCGTGGGTTCGAGTCCCATCATCTCCATATGCTGGGCTTCGAAACCCAGAGCAGGATCGTGGTCGGTTGACAAGTAATGATTGCTGCTAATCGCAATTTGTATTGACAGCAACCATCGCCGGTCAACCGGCGTGTTGGCTAAAAAGCCAACCAGTACATTACCAATTGAATAATTAATTGACATCAAATTGTAGGCCGAAATCTTTTAATAGATTTCAAAAATTATTAGCAAGTGTATGTAAGAAAAATGATGCATATATGAAAGAGCATCGATTTCTCCGCATCACGTGAGAAGCTACTAAGAGCTTACGGTGGATGCCTTGGCGATAAGTGCCGATGAAGGACGTGGGACACTGCGATAAGCCTCGGGGAGCTGTGAACAAGCGATAATCCGGGGATTTCCGAATTGGGAAACCAGCCGTTGCGAACCAACGGCATCACATGATGAATACATAGTCATGTGAAGGGAACCTGGGGAACTGAAACATCTAAGTACCCAGAGGAAAAGAAACAATTCCCCTAGTAGTGGCGAGCGAACGGGGATTAGCCCAAACCGACATAGTTTACTGTGTCGGGGTTGTAGGGTCTGGCATATGAGAGTGATAAATTGAGAGGCTAGTAGAATGGTATGGAATAGCCAACCAGAGAAGGTGAAAGTCCTGTAAACAAAAGCTGATCAACTCTCGCTGGATACCTGAGTACTACCGAGCACGCTAATTCGGTAGGAAGCTAGGAAGTCCACTTTCTAAGGCTAAATACACTTATCGACCGATAGTGAACAAGTACCGTGAGGGAAAGGTGAAAAGTACCCCTGTTAGGGGAGTGAAAAGAACCTGAAACCGTAAGCTTACAAGCAGTCGAAGGGCTATGATAGGTTGGTGCTATGGCGAAAGCCTGTGCGCACTATTATGCCTGACGGCGTGCCTTTTGGAGAATGAGCCTGCGAGTTAATTTCTGTGGCGAGGTTAAGGGAGTTACACCCGGAGCCGGAGCGAAAGCGAGTCTGAATAGGGCGATAGTCGCAGGGATTAGACACGAAACCAAGTGAGCTAACCATGGCCAGGTTGAAGCGGGTCTAAACGCCCGTGGAGGACCGAACCCACTAATGTTGCAAAATTAGGGGATGAGCTGTGGTTAGAGGTGATATGCCAAACGAACTTGGAGATAGCTTGTTCTCCCCGAAATAGCTTTAGGGCTAGCGTCAAGTATTAAATAACGGAGGTAGAGCACTGAATGGGCTAGGGGGCTCACTGCTTACCAAACCCAATCAAACTCCGAATGCCGTTATTCTACAGCTTGGCAGTCGGACTCCGGGAGATGAGTTTCGGGGTCGAA
Organism: Candidatus Brevefilum sp.; assembly: GCA_029210815.1. Classification (GTDB taxonomy): domain Bacteria; phylum Chloroflexota; class Anaerolineae; order Anaerolineales; family Anaerolineaceae; genus Brevifilum. The sequence goes on along the minus strand of JARGGB010000030.1, from coordinate 19,230 downwards.
AGGGAAAGAGCCCAGACCATCGGCTAAGGTCCCCAAATTCGAGCTAAGTGGGAAACGATGTGAGGTTACTGAAACAACCAGGAGGTTAGCTTAGAAGCAGCTATCCTTTAAAGAGTGCGTAATAGCTCACTGGTCGAGTGATCTTGCGCGGAAAATTCAACGGGGCTAAGCTTGATACCGAAGCCATGGGTTCTAGATTTATCTAGAGCGGTAGGGGAGCGTTCTGTCAGCAGTGAAGGTTGACCGTAAGGACAGCTGGAGCGGACAGAAGTGAGAATGCAGGCATGAGTAGCGTAAAACACGTGAGAACCGTGTTCACCGTATGTCTAAGGTTTCCGACGCCAGGTCGTTCCGCGTCGGGTTAGTCGGGGCCTTAGCCGAGGCCGAGAGGCGTAGGCGATGGATAACCGGTCAACATTCCGGTACTACTTTAATTGAGCGATGGAGGGACGCATGGAGGTAATCCAGCCTGAGATTGGAAGTTCAGGTGAACCTTGTGTCAGACGTTGAAGCCCATAGGAAAATCCGTGGGCCGAGTTGAGACATGGTTGCGAGTCTATAAGACGTAAGTGAGATGACCCTTAGTGCCAAGAAAAGCTTCTAAGCGTTGACGTTAGAGTACCCGTACCGCAATCCGACACAGGTAGACGGGTAGAATATACCAAGGTGAACGGGAGAACCTTCGTTAAGGAACTAGGCAATTTAGCCTCGTAACTTCGGGATAAGAGGTGCCCTTTGACGTGAAAATTTATTTGAGCGTTGGAGGGTCGCAGTGAAATGGCTCAAGGGACTGGTTAACAAAACCACAGGTCTCTGCAAAACCGTAAGGTGACGTATAGGGGCTGACACCTGCCCAGTGCCGGAAGGTTAAAGGGAGAGGTTAGCGAAAGCGAAGCTTTGAACTGAAGCCCCGGTGAACGGCGGCCGTAACTATAACGGTCCTAAGGTAGCGAAATTCCTTGTCGGGTAAGTTCCGACCCGCACGAATGGTGTAACAACTTGAGCAGTGTCTCGACGAAGGACCCGGCGAAATTGAAATGGCTGTGAAGATGCGGCCTACCCGCAGTAGGACAAAAAGACCCCGTGGAGCTTTACTGTAGCTTGACATTGAGTTTGGACATTACTTGTGGAGAATAGGTGGGAGGCTATGAAGCCAGGGCGCCAGCCTTGGTGGAGCCATCAGTGAAATACCACCCTGGTAATGTTTAGACCCTAACCTTCATCCGTTATCCGGAGAGGGGACAGTGTCAGGTGGGCAGTTTGACTGGGGCGGTCGCCTCCTAAAGAGTAACGGAGGCGCCCAAAGGTTCCCTCAGGCTGAATGGAAACCAGCCGTTGAGTGTAAAGGCACAAGGGAGCTTGACTGCAAGACCAACGCGTCGAGCAGAGACGAAAGTCGGGCTTAGTGATCCCACGCTTCTGAGTGGAAAGGGCGTGGCTCACCGGATAAAAGCTACCCCGGGGATAACAGGCTAGTCAGGTCCAAGAGTCCATATCGACGACCTGGCTCGGCACCTCGATGTCGGCTCATCGCATCCTGGGGCTGGATAAGGTCCCAAGGGTCGGGCTGTTCGCCCGTTAAAGCGGTACGCGAGCTGGGTTCAGACCGTCGTGAGACAGGTCGGTCTCTATCCACTGTGGGCGGAAGGGATTTGAGGAGAGCTGCTCCTAGTACGAGAGGACCGGAGTGGACAGACCTCTAGTGTGCCAGTTGTCGTTCCAACGGCATCGCTGGGTAGCTACGTCTGGCAGAGATAACCGCTGAAAGCATCTAAGCGGGAAACTCGCTCCAAGATTAGATCCCTCATCCAGTAAATGGAGTAAGATCGCAGGTAGACCACCTGCTTAATAGGCAGTATGTGTAAGCGTAGCAATACGTGAAGCTAAACTGTACTAATGATCGAGGGCTTCACCACGTGATGTGGAGAACTCGCTGCTTTTTCGAAAGCCTCAGTTTGATGTCATTATTATTCAAAGGTATTTTAACATTGTGAAAATGTCCTTTGGTGATTTGAGCGGTGAGGATACACCCGGTAACATCCCGAACCCGGCCGTTAAGCTCGCCAGCGCTGATGGTACTTGGGGGGCGACCCCCTGGGAGAGTAAGTCATTGCCAAAGGACTTTTTATATTTAAAGGATGATCACGTTTTTTGAGTGCCGGTATTTTTTCAATCTTCCCTGCAATTAAACTAATTTTCAAGTATAATACATACCGGTGCGTCTGCTGGAGTGAAACGCGCTCATCTAACCTGGAACGTGATAGGCAAAGCTATCATTTTTTGATAAAATTTATGTCCGTTCAATAATTCCCTTTTGAAGGGAGGTGAGGGTCTTGGCACGTGTGGTTTTGCGACCAAATGAATCGCAGGAACAACTGCTCCGACGTTTTAGGAAGTCAGTTGTCAAGGACGGTACATTAAGTACCTTACGTCGTAAACGCTGGTTCATCTCGAAGAGTGAACTCAGGCGCATTGAAAAGAAGAAAGCTATCCGACGAAATATGCGAAATGATTGAACAGGATAGCAAAGAAGTTATCAGGAGGTTTTATGGCAAAAGATGACGATAAAATTACCGTAGAAGGCACAATAGTAGAAGCCTTACCCGGTACGCAGTTTAAGGTCGAATTAGAAAACGGATCGGAGATATTAGCATATCTCTCCGGGAAAATGCGACGTCACTATATCCGTATTTTGTTGGGAGATCGTGTTCGATTAGAAATTTCTCCATATGACCTTACACGCGGTCGTATTGTCTATCGTTATCGCCGACAATCGGCTCATCCTAGAGAATCCTGAGTCACGAACGATTTACTTATTTTTAGCAACCAAATCCTGCTTCGGCAGGATTTTTTTTATAACTTTGGAAGCTGGGGTAAAATGCTTTTATGCTTGCATCAACATCCCAACAAAATCTCACGCACAGCCGAATCCGAAAATTGGATATTAGCCGGGACCTGGGCCAGGTCGCTGACCTGATTGAACGTTGTTTCCCCATTCACCTTGATTATGACGGACAAACCTATATTAAGGAAATGCGCAAAACAGCCCGTGATATGCGCTTATTAGGCTGGCTCTCAAACCTGTCTGACCTGAGCAGCAATAAAGCGCCCGGGTTTATCTGGGAGGAAGAGGGGCGGATCATTGCCAATCTCAGCATGATCCCTTTTAAGGACCAGGGCAAAGAAATTTGTTTGATTGCTAATGTGGCTGTTGACTCAGATTACCGCCGGATGGGTATTGCCCGAGAGTTGACCAATTTTGCATTGGCTTTTCTTCGGCGGATCCACGTTTCACAGGTTTGGCTGCAGGTTCGCAATGATAACCCTGCTGCTTGCCAGCTTTACCGCTCAACAGGCTTTGAAGCGCACACTGTCAGGACGACCTGGCGCATTCGACCGAATAAACTAATCCCTTATGCAATAACGAATGAAAAGAGGATCCACCTCAGGCGGAGGGAGGGTGAAGATTGGCAGGAACAAAAACAGTGGCTGAGGCTTTCATATCCATCAACGATCCGATGGAATCTGCCAGTTAATTTCAATCGGTTCGAACCCGGCTTTCTACATACATTTTCGAATTTTCTGGATGGTGTTTATCTCAGACACTGGGGCGTGGATTATGGGGGTGAATTTTCAGGGAGTATCACCTGGCAAAAAACAAAAAATTATGCGAACAATTTATGGCTGGCGTTTCCTGAAGATCGGGAATCGCTGATTTTGCCTTACGCATTGAATAAGTTGATGAAGCGGCTTTCGGGACGACACCCGGTTTCAATTGATTACCCGAAGGGGCGATTTGAGACCGAATTTAAGGCACTCGGGTTCGTAAACTTTCGCTCCCTGATTTGGATGAAACAAAACCTATAACAAAAAGGAATTTGTCCGAAAAGTATTAAATGGCCGCGATGAAAAGCTTACTATTTCCCTGGTAATTTTGTAAGAGGTTTATTGCTTGCATTCTGCTCACCAAAAAAACCCTCTCCCTTGCCAAAGAGAGAGGGCAGGTTGAGGGTTTTTACAGAAATTTGAATAATAGTTTGGTTTAGAGTTCATCGTCCAGGACCAGGTCCACCAGGTCAAGGAATTCTTGCCATTCCTCTTTGAAGAAGTGCAGGGTCACGTTGTTTAATTCAAGATGAAAGGTCGTTTCGCCGTCCGGTTCCTCTGCCTTCCATGCCAGGTAGGTTTCTGTTTCAGCAATAGTTGTGGTTTTGGGTTCTGATGAGTCGTCCATTTTTTCTCCTTATTGATGATGTATTATTTTCTACTTAGTTATATCACATTTAGCCCGGTGATTATAGGTTTTTATGTAATTATATTGATAATTAACGATCTGAAATTTGATTTTTAGCTTTAATTTCCCTTTTTATATTTGATTTTCTGGGTCTCTATCCAGCCCTTAAATTTTTTGATTAAGTTTGAAAGCCATTTCCGAAATGCTTGCCATTTTGACGCAAGAAACTTTATCCACTTTGGTGTTTCTGGGGCTTCGCGCAAATCGAGGTCTTTCCATGGATCCCGATCGCTCAGTTTCCTGATGACGTAGTGCAGGAATAATTTAAGGCTGGCCATGATTGGTGCAGCGATGATGATGCCAATAAAACCAAATATCTGCACGCCAATCAATGCACCCATCAGGATAAGTGCGGGGTGCACACGCAAATTCTCAGCCATGACCTTTGTTCTGAGGATGTTGTCGATGATTGTGTTTATGATGATGCCGACGCCCAAAACAATCAGCATATAGATGCCTGATGGTAAATCAAAGGGGGTGTTTGACTGCAGCAGTGCAACCAAACCGATGGATATCCATGTTACCCAGGCACCAACGTAGGGGATCAACTGCCCGAAGGCGGCAATCACCGCTAAACCAAAGAAAAACTGAATGCCAAGAATGCCTAAAGAAGCTGAATAAATAAACAGCGAAATAATGACGACAAAAATTTCTCCGCGAATAAATCCCTTCCAGACACGGCTCAGTTCTTTACCCATACGATCGATGTCTGCTTCGTATCCCTGTATGCGAATGTTTAGAAGTTGCCCTGGGATGCCTTCTGACTCTGCTAAAAGGAAATACGAAATCAGGATGATTAATGCCAGCCAGGAAAAAATGCTTGCGGCACCAGCAGCAACAGACCCAACAATCGAGCCGAGTCGACCGAGCAGGGGTTGGATTGCCGATACCACCTGATTGGCGATTTGTTCCCAATCAAGACCAATTGGTGAAATTGTGAACGGACCAATTTGATAGGTCTGGGTTGTGATTTCATCAACCAGCTCAGGTAAGCGATTGATGTTATTTTCAATAAACCGGATCAGGTTCTGGATTTGTTCAACAAGCGCCAGCCCACCCCATGTGAGCAGCCCCAACAGAATTAACACCAGTAAAAGATAGATGATCGTAACAGCAAGCCGCCAGGGAAGCTTGATTTTGTTACGAAGAAAAGTCGCAACAGGATATAAGAAATAAGAGAGGATCAACGCAGAAATTAAGGGACCTAAAAAGTTTTGAAATTGGACAAGCAGCCAAATTGAGATTGCAACCAGCGTCAGGCCGACGACCAATTTGGTCGGCCAATTCCATTTCGGTGAACCTGTCGTTCCCTCAGTTTCTTTGATGCTTCTTTTATCCGATAACAATGATCTTCCTCAATTATGATAATTTTTTTGAAATACAATCGTCAGTATTTCATTATACAACATTCTATTTATGAGATTGTGAAATTCATGATCCAAAGTCCAGGGGGGGGCTTTTCAGCCTGCTTTTGCCAATACACACCCAAAAATGGAAAATGCCTCTCTTTGCGTGATAAAATTAAATCGTTGAAATATTCAGAGGTAAAGGAGAAAAAATGGCTGGTCGAAAATCAATATTTAATTGGCAGCTTTTGATGGGTTTTATCCTTGTTGTCACAGGCGGCTTGTATTTGGTAGATCAGTTCCTTGATCTTGAGCTGATGCGAAATTATTGGCCGTTCCTGGTTGTGTTCCTGGGACTGACCTTCTTCATCTGGATGATACTGGCAGGGAAAAGGGGCGCAGGTTATGCAATCCCGGGTGCATTCTTTACCATTGCTGGCTTGATCTTCTATGTTCATAACACCTATGACTTGTGGATCACATGGACCTATGCCTGGGGGCTGATGATCAGTGCTGTTGGTATCGGGATGCTGATCATGAATATCTATCTCAAACGCGATGGGCTTCGCAAGGCAGCGGGATGGGTGATTGGCATTGGTCTGATCCTGTTTGTAATATTCGGGATCTTTTTCGAGGTCATCCTGGACCTTGCAGGTGCGAATATCAACAGCGGCATTTTTCTGGGGGGTGGGCTGGTTCTACTGGGATTGTTTGTGGTGTTCAGCCGATTTATTTTTGCGGATAGGCGCAAAAAACCTGTGATGGAAGAAAAAGTTCCTGAACCTGCGGAAAAGGTTGTGGAAGAAGCACCCGTTGATCAAGCACAAACTGAAGAATCGGCGGAAGCGCCTGAAATCCCTGTGGAACCCGTTTTGACTGCAGAGTTTGAACAGGAATTTTCGAAAATTGATTTCAAAGGGGCAGGTGAAGTTAATATTTTGCACGGTGACTCCTGTGCATTGGATATTCAGGGAGACCAGGAGCTGGTTGAGAAGGTTAAAACTGAAATTTCTGATGGTATGCTGACAATTACCTTCAAAACGGATGAAAATGTTTGGAGAGGTTTAAATGAGGTCGGTGAGGAGAGCCGCCTTCGTTATGACATCAAGGTGAAATCATTGGAAGCCCTCAAGTTGGATGGGGCTGGCAGCATTCATTCGGATGCTTTGACCGGTGAAAGCTTGAAAATTCAACACGATGGACTTGGAAAGGTCGTCCTTACGAATCTTGCATACGAGAATTTGGACGTCGATTTAGGCGGTCTGGGAGAAATCGAAGTTGAGGGTGAAGTTCAGAAACAATCTGTGCACATCGGCGGTGCCGGCGCTTACAAAGCAGCGCTTTTGAAAAGCCAGGAGGCAGAGGTTGTGGTCAACGGCGCTGGCATGGTAAAAGTTTGGGTTGAAACAAACCTTGTTGCAAGTTTAACGGGTGCTGGAAGCATAAAGTACAAAGGTGCACCCGTTCTTGAAGAATCCAAGACCGGTTTGGGGACAATCGCTCCTATTTCTGAATAAGGCAGTTTTTGGATGATATTTACGCTAACACCCAATCCAAGCATTGATCGATCATTGACGATTCCGCAAATTCGGTTTAACAGCGTTTTGCGCAGCCAGAAAATGCGCTTAGATTGGGGCGGTAAAGGTTTCAATGTTTCAAGATCGCTCCAACAATTTGGCGTGGATTCGATGGCGATTGCCTGGGTTGGCGGCGGGTCGGGGAAGATGCTTGCAGATGGCCTTCAAAGTTTGGGGATTCAGACGGATTTTGTTTGGGTGGATAATGATACTCGCACCAATACCCGCATTGATGAGGCAGAAGGGGACTGGTATATCAAGGTCAATGAACCTGGTCCGGCGATCACCCGGGGTGATATTGAGCAGTTGTATCAGAAGGTTGAAGGCTATGCCAAGAAAGATGATATCTGGGTGCTTTCAGGCAGTTTGCCGCCCGATGTTCCTTCAGAATTTTATGCAGATTTGATCCACCTGTTCAAATCGCGGGGTGCAAGGGTTTACCTGGATACAAGCGGTGCCCCGCTTCGATATGGCTGCCAGGCTGAGCCGTATTTGGTGAAACCCAATGCCGCTGAAGCCGGCTCGATTGTTGGCTTTGAAGTTGCAGACCAGGAAGACGCAAAAAGAGCTGCACTGCCTTTTTTGCGTATGGGTATTGATTACCTGGCGCTGACCATGGGGTCAATGGGTTTGTTGTATGCGACCCAGAAGGAGATGATCCATGCCAAACCGCCGAAGATCAAAGTGAAGAACGAATCTGGTGCTGGTGATTCTTTGTTAGCCGCGCTGATATATGGACAAGCAAGAGGATGGGAACCCGTTGAGATTGCTCGCTGGGCGGTTGCGACGGGTGCGGCTTCTGCCGAGACAGAAGGCGTCAGTGAATTTGATGTTCTCCGCATCAAGGAGATACTCCCCGATGTTGAGTCGCAAATCATCAATGTGATGTAATTAAAAGGGGAAAAAGGGCATTTGTTGTTTGTTTAGGGTTTCTTTACCCTGAAACACAACATTTTTCTTGTCGCACGGTCAGGAGACCATGCGACAACATAAATATTAAACCCTACCGGAGTGCTCACCCTGCCCTGGTGAGGGTCAGCCCGCATTCATTCGTGTAGATTTAACAATAAAATCTTGCTCAACAAATACTTAGAAAATCAAATCCAAGTCCGATTGCGCATTGATTAATACTTTTTGTTCCTCTGGGGTTATGGGTTCAAACGCCTCACATGCCTTGAAGACCTTATCTAAAAGCCGGTAATCCCCTGGCGTGCAGATATGTGCCAGCTTTTGTGAAAGCGCGAAACGAATATTTTTCTGGATGGTCTCCGCATCATCAAAGGGTGCATACCACGTATGATACCGATGCTCATCATCCCCCCAGGGTTCTTTCGCCACAGATTTGATGATCATTACCCCAACATCCTTCTCCTCGCATAAATCCAGCAAATGCAGTGCTTCTTCTCGATAAGTCTGATTGGCAAATAAGGCAGGATTAATCGGAAAGAGAACAGAATCGAAATCAAACCGATTGAGCGCTTCCGCAAATACTTTGGGTGCGTTCAACCCATGCCCGGTGATGCCAATGTGCTTTGTCAATCCTTCATCCCGCATTTTTCGAACGCCATCAAGCGCGCCGCCGGGTGATGTGCAGGCATCCAGGTCTTCCATACTCGTAACAGCATGGAGTTGATACAGGTCAAAATGATCCACCTGTAAGCGCTCCAGGGATTGATGGAATTCTTCAATTGCGCTTTTTTTGTCCCTATGCATTGTTTTGCAGCCAAGGAAGAAATCCTTTCGGATCTCTGGCATCCAGGGTCCTAAACGAAGTTCGGCATCCCCATAGCTGGGTGCGATATCGATGTGGTTGATACCCGCATCGATCACATTTTGTATGACCTGGTCCGCCTGATCTTGATCGAGCTTACCAAGCGCCACTGCGCCAAAAATTGCCAGTGTGCTCATGTGGTTCGTCCGGCCAAAGCGACGTTTTTCCATTGTTTTCTCCTTGGGATGGGGTTAGATGACGATCATACCGCCCGGACCCTGCCTGCGTCTGAAGCTTGGCAGTTGTTCGTTTGACCCTTCCTTTTCCGCTTCAGCGAGGAGTTGGTCTACAATGTTGATCTCCTCTCGGGCTGCCTTGAAGGATTCTAATTCCTCCAGGCGGTTCATCAAAGAACGGTATTCCTGCATGGACAGAACAACGCCGACACGGTGGCCTTCTTTATCTACGAGGTATTTTTCATTCATTGATAGGTTGTTCATAGTTTGCACCTGTTAAACGGTGTTCGATTTTGTTTTGAGGATCATCCTGAAAATGATCCATTCGCTTTCCCATGCATCTTAATTTTACCCTTGATTCTGGCCTTTCGTAATCTTAATTTGAATTTGGGGATAATTTTTCAGCATTTAAATAAAATAACCTCCCCGTTATTGAAGATTGGGGAGGTTATGCTTTTTAATGTGTTTATGAAAGCCCGAGGATTCTGCCGGTATCTAATTCAATGTCGATGTCATAGTAGGCAGGGCGTGTGGGCAAACCGGGCATTAACCTGATGGGACCGGCAACCGGGTATAAGAAACCGGCACCAATTGACGCATTCACTGATCGGATTGGGATTCTGAAGCCTTTGGGGCGTCCCTTTAAGGCAGGGTCATGGCTCAGGCTGAGGTGGGTTTTTGCCATGCAGATGGGCAAAGTATTGTAACCCAGTCGGGTGTAATCCTCAATTTGCCTCTCCGCTTCTGGCGAGTAATCGACACCATCAGCGCCGTAAATATCCCTGGCGATGGTTTCAATCTTGTCTTTGATCGGGATGTCCAGGGGATAAAGGAATTTAAAGTCCGATTTCTGTTCAGCTGCCTTGATAACTGCCTTTCCGAGATCAACGGCGCCTTCGCCGCCTTCTTCCCAGTGATTGGTGATTACAGCATCAACGATTTTTCCGCTTCCCCGGCAAATTTCCTGAACCAGTTCAAGCTCTGCATCGGTATCTGTGTGGAAGCGATTGATTGCCAGTACAACCGGGACGCCGAAGCGGTGCGCATTTTCACAATGGGCTTGCAAATTTTCCAAACCTTTGCGCACCAGGTCCAGGTTTTCAGTTTCGTATTCTGGTGCTAGGGGCGAGCCGGCTGAGACCTTTGGACCGCCGCCGTGCATCTTGAGTGCCCGGATAGTTGCAACGAGAACGACAACATCGGGGATGTTTCCTGAATAACGGCATTTGATATCAAAGAACTTCTCCATGCCCATGTCAGAACCAAAGCCGGATTCTGTGATGACGAAGTCTGCTAATTTGAGCCCGATCATATCCGCCATGATGGAGCTGTTACCGTGCGCGATATTGGCAAAAGGGCCGGCGTGCACAAATACCGGGGTACCTTCCAGGGTCTGCATCAGGGTTGGCTTGATGGTGTCCTTCATCAATACTGTGGCAGCCCCGGCAACGCCAACATCCTCAACGGTAACCGGGTTACCATCCATGTCCAATGCCAGAACCATGCGGCCGATTCGTGCGCGCATATCATCCAGGTTGGTGGAAAGCGCTAACACAGCCATTAATTCACTGGCAACAGTGATGTAAAAACTGGTCTTGAGGTCGAAACCCTTTTCAGTGGGACTCTGCCCAACAGTAATTTCACGCAGGAGGCGGTCGTTGGTGTCCGTCGCACGGCGCCAGGTGAGCGTTTCTCGATTGATGTTTAAGCGTGCAAATCGCCGCCGTTCATCCTCGGTTAATTCGTTGGGATCTGTCTTGTCAATCCCGAGGTTTTTCAAACGCCCTAACATCCCAATCCCAAATTCACGGTTCCCATCCTCATCGGGCGGGCAGAGTCGGTCAAAGAGCGCTTCATCATGCTGGTAAGTTTCGTGATACATGCGGGTTTCAACCGCGGCTGCGATCAGATTATTTGCTGCAGAGATGGCATGGATATCCCCGGTCAGGTGGAGGTTAAATTCTTCCATTGGGATAACCTGGCTGTAACCACCGCCCGCAGCACCGCCTTTGATGCCGAAGGTCGGACCCTGGCTGGGTTGTCGAATGGCTGTGATCACTCGCTTGCCGAGATGGGCGCCTAGCGCCTGGCTCAAGCCGACCGTGGTGGTTGTTTTGCCCTCACCCAGCGGGGTGGGCGTGATGGCGGTGACATCAACGTACTTCCCATCCGGAACATCAGCCAATCGTTCCAGGACCTTGGGGCTGACCTTGGCAATATATTTGCCATAGAGGTCAAATTCATCAGGGAGCAGACCCAATTCTTCTGCAATTTCAGTAATTGGTTTTAATTCTGCCTCTTGCGCAATGATGATATCTGATGGAACGGGCGATCTTCTTTTTAATTTCGTTGGGGTGATTGGGGTATCAGGTTTTTTAGCCATTCAGGGATTATCCTTTCCGATGAGTGTTTAATGAATAAAGTGTCTGAATTGTGCAATTCGCATAATAACTCATCATAATTATGCTTACAAAGCAGCCTAAAATCAAGCGGAAAAGAGGGTATCCGGTCAACAGTTTGCTTTCTCATCTTTACACAAATGATAATGAGGTAAAATTCCCTGGGTTGGTATTATGAAACCAAGAAATCGATTTTTATTAATTTTAACATTTGGCATACTTTTTTTCTTGAGCGGCTGTGTCAGCCTGGTGCAGGAAATTGCTGTTGCTGATGATGGCTCGGGCACATTGCTTTTCGCCATTGGCGTGGACTCAGCGTCCTACCCGCAATTTGTGGAAAGGATACCTGAGGGATATCAGCTTGAGAATTTCCTCGCGACGCTAATACAGGATGAATCCATCACCAACGTTCAGCAAGACCAGTATGAGTCAGATGGAAAAGTCTGGGAATCCATTCAACTTGAGGTTTCCAATTTTTCCCAACTTTTCATGGAAGATCGTCGGATTGGACCCTTGATCATGTCAATGGATCAGGATGAGGATGAATATTTCTTTTACCAAACCATGGATATGGAAGGGGCAAATATCCAAATCCCGGGGATCAACCTGGTGAACTTTACAGGGGCAGCTTATAGCGTTCGTTTAAGTGCCCCGCAAATTACCAACACCAACGGCGTACAGCCTTCGGTGGATGTCAGCGAGTGGGAGATTCCCCTGGAGGATTTCTTAAGGGGTGATGAGGCGATTTTCCTGCAGGCAGCATATAAGCTTGAACCTTATGAAGGCGTTTTTATCCCCTGGGAAGTGTTTTTCCCTTTTGTGGTGATTGGTTTTCTCAGTCTGGGCATTCTTTCGATTTTTCTTGTGATTATTGTCAATTCAAGGAATAAGAACGAGGATATCCCCAAAATTAAGTTTTAGGTTTTAGGTATTTTTCGGTTCTTAAACTATCTCTATCGAGTTAAACAAGACAAGGCTTGCATTAAGATAGAATTCCTGGTTCGCTTTTTCCTTCTTTATACTCCCATTTCACCCCGCTTCGTGCTAAACTTAAAGGTCGGATAATATTATGATTCTGCCCTGGATTTGCCTGAGCAGGCATTTTTACGCGTATTGTTAACGTCATTTATACGTACAGGGCATAGAATCTAAACCTTAGTTGATAAAGAAGTTAGCTTATGAATGAAAATGCACCGTATTTAATTGTTGGATTGGGTAACCCTGGTCCCCGGTATCATCACAACCGCCATAATGTGGGTTTTATGGTCGTGGATGCTCTGGCAGATGCGGCGAATATTCCCATTCGACGGGTGGAATTTCGCGCGCTGGTTGGTAAAGGTGAGTTCTCGGATGAGCGATTGATCCTGGCGAAACCTCAGACTTTTATGAACAACTCCGGTCAAGCGGTTGGTGCATTGGTGCGTTTTTATAAAATACCCGTTGATCATTTGCTGGTTGTTCACGATGACCTGGATCTGCCCTTTGGCACACTGAGACTCCGTCCGCGCGGCGGGGCGGGTGGGCAGCGCGGTATGGGTTCGATCATGGCAAAGTTGAATACGCAAGATTTCGCTCGTTTGCGTGTTGGCATTGGCAGGCCCCCTGGACGAATGGACCCGAGTGATTATGTTTTGCACGATTTTGACTCGCCAGAAGAGGAAATGCTGCCAGAACTTTTATCAAGCGCTGTGGATGCAATCAGGATGTTTTTACAGGATGGCATTGAACGGGCAATGAATGAATTTAATGGTCTTGTGATAGATGAGGATTGACCGTGCTTCTGGATAAAATTAATTCGCTCCCAGCATATCGCAGCCTTTTGGCGCGTTTGCATGAAGGACTGGACACAAATGAAACGGTTCAGGGCTTGGGTTTGCCGCGCGCTGCACGCTTGCCGCTGGTGGCACGACTGCATCAAGACCTCAACCGCCCGATTTTAGTGATCTCAAACCGCGCTGACAGAGCCCTGGCTTTGTTTGAAGAATTACAATTTTGGACCGGAGAAACCCAGGCGCATTATTTCCCGGAACCGAACCCGCTCTTTTATGAAAGATCCGCCTGGGGCAAAGGCACACGCCATGATCGCCTGGCTGTGCTAACCCAGCTCGCCCTTAGCCTGCTGCCGGGTGACCCTGCGCCTGAAACCCCACCCATTATTGTTGCGCCGGTGCGTGCAATAATGACACGCACAATCCCCAGGCGCGATTTCTTGAAAAATACCCGTACCCTTCACTTAAATGACCGGTTGACACCGGATGAATTGAGCCGTCACTGGGTTGAGATTGGTTATGAATATGCCAACATCGTGGTGCAATCCGGACAGTTCTCTCGCAGGGGCGGCATTCTGGATGTTTGGCCTCCTGGTGAAAAGCAGCCGGTTCGGATTGAATTTTTTGGTGATGAAGTGGATACAATGCGTGCTTTCGATCCCGCAAGCCAGCGCACCATTGAAAAACTCAATACAGTTACGATCACCCCTGCGCGTGAGGTGTTGCCCGCTGCAGGAGAAAAAGCAGGCATTGCTTATAAGGATCTCAATGAGTTCCATATCCCCTTGGCGCACCCATTTTCAGGGAGTGTATTGGATTTTCTCCCTGATGATGCGATCATTGTGCTGGATGGGCGTGAATTCCTCTCTGCAGCTGTGATGGATGTAGAGGAAGAAAGTCTATCTCGGCGGGATGAAGCAGTCCAGGAAGGTGAGCTTCCAGAAGATTTCCCGGTACCTTTCCTGACCTGGATAGAAATCGAAGACCGATTTGGTCAACGTGGTATGGTTGAATTGGGGTATACCCATGCACCAGATCAACCTCCGCTCGCTTCTGCTTTCAGCCCGGGTCCGCATTTTGCTGGAAAATTGCGAGATTTTATCAATTACTTGAAAGACCTTGATAAGGCTGATGAGGATTGGGTGATCGTTTCACGGCAATCCTCCCGGCTGCGTGATTTATGGCAGGAACAAAAGTACCTTTACAAACCGCCTTCTGAAGCCCTGACCACATCAAAATTTATTGAAGGCTCCCTGGCAGGCGGTTGGATATTGGATACGCCGGATGGGAAGCGTACGCATCTTCTGACAGACGGGGAAATTTTTGGCTGGTCCCGCCCGCAGCCCCGCAGACGGTATCGACCGACGGCTGAAGCGCCCGAATCGATATATGCAGATCTGCAGCCTGGCGACCTGGTTGTTCATGTCGACCACGGCATCGGAAAATTTGCCGGACTGGTTCAACGAACCCAGGATGAGGTACAGCAGGAATATCTGTGTGTGGAGTACGCTGATCAGGATCAATTGTTTGTGCCGATTCATCATGCAGACCGATTGACACGTTATGTGGGTGCAGACGGGCATGCCCCTTCCATTTCACGATTGGGCGGCGGGAACTGGCAAACCACAAAACAAAAGGTCCGTGAAGCTGTGCAGGAGATTGCTGGCGATATGCTGGAATTATACGCAAAGCGCCAGGTGGCTGAGGGTTTTGCCTTCAGTCCAGATACCCCATGGCAGCGTGAGCTGGAAGCAAGTTTTCCGTATATTGAGACCGAAGATCAACTGCAAGCCTTATCTGAAATCAAAGAGGATATGGAAGAAGTGCAGCCCATGGATCGTCTTTTATGCGGTGATGTTGGTTACGGCAAAACAGAGGTAACCCTGCGGGCAGCGTTTAAGGCAGTAATGGATGGCAAGCAGGTGGCAGTTCTGGTGCCCACCACTGTTTTGGCGCAGCAGCATTACGAGACCTTCCGTGATCGGCTTTCAACCTTCCCGGTAGAAGTGGAAATGCTTTCACGCTTCCGCACCCAGCGTCAGCAAGACCGGATTGTCAAAGATCTGCAAAAAGGCAAGGTGGATATCATCATCGGAACGCACCGCTTGCTTTCCCAGGATGTTACATTTAAGGACCTTGGGCTGGTAGTGATCGATGAAGAACAGCGATTTGGCGTTGCCCATAAGGAGCACCTTAAGAAATTGCGCACCTCGGTGGATGTGCTCACACTGACTGCAACCCCCATCCCGAGAACCCTATATATGGCGCTGACAGGCGTAAGGGATATTTCCACCATCAATTCTCCGCCAGAAGAACGCCTCCCGATTGTGACCCACATTGGTCCATACGATACCAAGCTTATCAGGCAGGCTGTTATCCGGGAGTTAGAGCGCGGCGGACAGATTTTCTTTGTGCACAACCGGGTACAGACGATCAACGCCATGCGAAGCCACCTCGAGAAACTGGTCCCGGAAGCACGGATCGGCATTGCCCACGGGCAGATGGATGAGACGCGACTGGCAGATATGATGCACCAGTTTACTAAAGGCGAAATTGATATCTTGCTGTGCACCTCGATCATCGAATCGGGTTTGGATATCCCCAATGCCAACACCCTGATTGTTGACCGGGCGGACACCTTTGGTTTAGCACAGCTCTACCAGCTGCGCGGGCGGGTTGGTCGTGGCGCCCAGCGTGCCTATGCTTATCTCTTCAGGCACCGGGTTAAACCACCCACACCTGAAGGGCAGGAACGCATGGAAGTCCTGGCTGAAAATACCGAATTGGGTTCTGGCTATGCAATTGCCATGCGCGACCTGGAGATGCGCGGTGCTGGTGAGATGCTTGGCACACGCCAATCGGGCTACATTGCCTCTGTCGGTTTTCATCTCTACACTCGGCTGCTTGCACAGGCTGTAAAACAATTCAGGCTTGCAACGGGCGTGAGCGGACCTGAAGAGGACAGCACAATTTTGGATGCATCCCTAATAATTCCCGCATCCGTAAACCTGCCTTTGTCGATTGGCATTCCAACCGATTACATCGCCGATCAATCCTTACGTCTTAAACTTTACCGCCGACTGGCGGACATCAAAGATGAAGCAGCATTGGCGTCACTCGAGATGGAATTTGAAGATCGTTTTGGGCCCTTGCCTGAACAGGTGCGCAATTTAATTTATCAAATAAAAGTAAAATTGCTGGCAGCACTGGGTGGCTTAACCTCGGTTGGGTTTGAGGGCAGACAAATTGTGCTGCGTTATCCTTCGCTTCCGGAAGGAATAAAATCACGTGATTTACCTGAAATTGGCAGCCCGGTCAGAGCTGGTAAAAATGGCTACCGAATCTATTTTACAGACCCACAAAATGAGCCCTGGCAGGAAATATTGGTTGAAACATTAATGAAAATACGTGAGTTGCACAACAAGTAAAGGCGCTTGCGCATTTATTCCCTTGTGTTATACTGCACAATACAGACTAAAAATGTTCATAAGTTGTAAGAAATGCATTTTGATGCTCAAAAACAAACGATGAAAGCTTTTTTAAAGAAACATCAAACCTGGTTATTCCCCAGCGCCTTCCTGCTGATCCTTGCGGGTATGTTCCTTGCTTGGTCTGGTTTAAATCGGCAGGTGACCATAATTTTGGATGGTGAAGAGACTGTGGTTCGAACATCGTCTTTATCCATCCCAGGTATCTTAAGCTCGGCTGGAATAAGGACAGGCGAAGAAGACCTTGTGCTGACGGATCCAGAAGCTTCAATTTTAAGAGTCGATACCATTCTTGTTGAGCGTGCACGAGATGTCTTGATTAAAACGCCCAATGATGAATTCAGCATTGAGACAATCGAAACAATCCCGGCAAATTTTCTCCAATCTATTGGGATCGATTTGTACCCTGAAGACCAGGTTCTGGTCAATGGTGCGATTGTTGACCCATATACCCCAATTGAGGAGCGTGGCGCCCTGATGATTCAGTACCGCCCAGCGGAATCATTGAGGATAATTATTGATGGCAAGGAACAAGTCATCTACACAAATGAGGTCACATTAGGCGCCGCTTTAGAAGAAGCTGCGATCGGGCTTGCGCCAGAGGATTGGATTTCCGAACCCTTAGCAACACCGGTTGACGCTCTTGAGGACATAAGTATCCGCCGTGCCAAACTTGTCGAGGTCCAGGTTGATGATGTGCGTGTCTCCGGGCTTACATCAGCCGAAACTGTTGGGGATGCCCTCAAGGATATTGGACAGCCCTTGCAAAATTTGGATTACAGCATCCCGCCAACGGATTCGACTGTACCGGAGGATGGACAGATTGAAATTGTCCGGGTTAATGAAGATTTGATGTTGATGACGGACGAAACTTCCTACGAGAACGAATGGGTGGAAGACCCCAATGCAATTCTGGACACGATTTCCGTGATTGAACCCGGACAGAAGGGTATCTATGCGACAAGGGAACGCATCCGTTATGAAGATGGTGAAGAAGTGTCGCGCAGCCCTACTGAAAGCTGGCAAGCAAGCCAGGCTCAGGATGGTATGTTGGGTTACGGTACGAGGGTTGAGGTTCGCACTGAGGTCGTTGATGGCCAGGAGATTGAATACTGGCGTAAAATTACGGTCTATGCGACCTCCTATTCTCCCTGCCGGAGTGGTATTGACGGGTGTTCCTATGGCACAGCAACGGGCATTTTACCGGTTCAAAAAGGTGTGGTCGCCGTCAGTCCACGATGGCTTTCGGTACCCAATGGTTACGGTATGTGGGGACAATCGGTGTATATTCCGGGTTATGGGCGTGCGGTCATTGCTGATTCCGGGGGTGGCATCCCAGGAACGCCCTGGATAGACCTTGCCTATTCCGATGAGGAATACGTGTCCTGGAGCCGATGGACAACCATGTACTTTCTAACACCCGCCCCTGCCTGGTATCCTGCGTTCATCCTGCCATGACCCTCAATCCGCTGCGTATCCCCGAGTTGTTAAGGCGTTACGGCCTCCGCCCACAAAAATCTTTAGGGCAGAACTTTTTGGCTGATCATAATGCGTTATTGAAGGTTGTTCAGGATGCTGGTGTGAGTCAGGATGACAGGGTTTTGGAGATCGGGGCTGGTGTTGGGAATCTGACCCGCTTATTAGCTGTACAAGCCAAGCAGGTAACTGCTGTTGAAATTGACCAGAATTTATTCCCTATCCTTGAGGAAGTCACCCGGGCTTTTGAAAATATTAACCTGGTTCAGGGTGATATTTTGGCATTATCACTGGAGTCGCTCTTTAATGATGATGGGTACCTGGTTGTGGCAAATATCCCATATTACATCACCTCAGCGGTTATAAGGCACCTGCTCGAGGCAGAAGTCAGGCCAGCGCGGATTGTATTAACCATGCAGCGTGAAGTTGCAGAACGAATTGTTAATAAAGATGAAAAAATGAGCCTGCTCTCGTTGTCTGTACAGGTTTACGGCGAAGCCCGAATTGGCAGTCATATCCCGGCAAGTTGTTTTTATCCTGAGCCGAACGTTGATTCAGCCGTTTTATTGATCGATGTTTACCGAGAGCCGAAATTGTCACCTGCGGGTATCCAGGAGTTGTTCAAGTTTGCGCATGCCGCTTTCAACCAAAAAAGGAAAATGCTGCGCGGTTCTTTAAGCCAATTATTGGGACATGACAAAGGGGCTGCCGCTGCGCTGCTGGAACAAGCTGGGATTGACCCGCGTTCCCGTCCAGAGACCCTTGCTCTGGAAGATTGGATCAGCCTGGTTGAATTACTGGATGGATTGGAACAGGAATAAATTTTCTTTTTGATCATTGATGAGACTGTTTTCCCAACTTGGATTCAAGTATCAAGTGCAACAGTGATTTTTTAAGATTACCATAGGTTGAATAAACCCAAGACACTTTCTCG
>JARGGB010000002.1 GCA_029210815.1 Candidatus Brevefilum sp. | reverse complement strand
CATTTTTGCCCTTATTCTACAGAAAACTGTTACCTATGTCTCCGAACATGTGTTACCTATCTCCCCGGTCTATACACCTCCCCGAGGGAGAGGATTGAGGTGAGGGTGCAAATCTTTGCAATTTACAAATTCTAAAAACTGTAAAATGATTAAATTCCTATAAAAACCGACTGCTGTCATTTTTCTTAATCGAGAGATGGTTCTTAATATAATTCCAGAAATCCAACTCATTCAACTTTGCATATCGTCAAAGCTGTCATGAGCACAACCTCCTCGCCCACCCCGAGGGAGAGGGTTCTTAACATAATTCCAAAAATTTAGCTTTTCCAACATCAGCAAAATGTCACACGCTTTCCTCCTCGCCCTCCCCGAGGGAGAGGATTGAGGTGAGGGTGCACAAATCATTCTTTAGGCTTTAACCACGGCCAACGCTCTTCCGGGGGTTTCTGAGGTTTTTCAGGCTTATCCGCTACCCTTTCTGGTGCCATGGGAGCTGGTTTATGAATAACCTTCGCTGGTTTGGGCTGCCCAACATTTCGATTTACTCCTGCCTGCATATACTGGTATTCTTGCGTCCTGACATACTCACGTAATTTATTAATCCGGCGGATCAACATGGGATGGGTTTGAAAAACTTCTGCCACCCGATTCGACATCGTATCATCCTGCGCATCGATCATGGCAAAAGCTTTATCAAATTCAACCTGGTTACGCACTTCTGGTGCCACCAACTTGACTATTGCTGAAATCGCCGTATTCAAATCCCCGCAAGCCAGTAACCCCGCCCGATCAGACGAAAATTCACACATGCGGTTCCACCAACGAAAAGCAGCATATAACAGCATCGCTGCCCCGAAAGGCGCGGGTATCCCAGCCATACCGCCCAGGATAGTGTTGAGCCAGGTATGCCCAAGGGCAACATGCCCCATCTCATGTCCGATAATGAATCTTAATTCGTCAGGGTTCATCACCTGCAGCATGGGTGAATACAACACAAGCACTTTAGGGTCGCTTATCCCAAAGGTATAGGCATTTAGCTGTTTTTCCCTGGCGATAAACACCTCCACCGGACCCGGTTGCAGCTTCAGCGCGCACGCCTCAACCTCAGCTGCCAGTTTGGGCATTTGGACTGGGTTAAGGGCATGGGCATAACGCAGCAATGACTGGTGGTGTGCTCGTGTCGTCCAGGCGCTGAGAACAAACATCAGGATTATAAAGATTCCGCTGGCACAAAATGTGACCGCTGAACTCAACACAATCACAGCTAAAACCAGCAAGATTGTTATGACAAGAACAACCTGCTCATTATCCACGCGGTAACGACGCGATCGGAACATAATTTTGCTCCTTTGATCATCCTTTTTACAGGGAGTTCAATTGATTTTCAATCACAGTATATCCTTAAATGATCTGAGCGTCGCACGATATAGGGCGCGCTCGAAATAGCCGCCTTCCTGTGATAAACCCTCGTAACCCTCCTCAAAAATCACCGGCATCAACGGATGTAACTGCTGGGCATAATGGGTCATGCAAGCTTCTGGATGAAAGCCCGGCCAGGAATAGCAGGTGACTGCTGTCCGGCGATGTTCGGTGGGAACACCCGGCGCAATGGTATCTTCCCAATCCGGATCATCTGGCATAAAGACGTACTTATCCAAACTTCCCCTGGGGATCCCTTCTATCCCTCGGACAACTGGCGGGTGAGCTTCAGGGATATAAGGATCGACTGAAAGATCCACAAGAATCGCATGTGATGGCAGATATTGGATTAATTCATTTGGCATAACAGGTTTTGAAGGATTTCGTCGCTGGGTGGCATCGATGAGAATATCCAACCCGTTCAGTAATGGGATCATTTCATCAAGATGGTAGGTCAAGTTTCGCCCCACAGCACAACAAACCGCCCCGGGTCCATTCGACTCAAGATGTTGATTGTTTCGCTCGATATTCCCCAGGTGAACCGCAGCGTCAACGGCGTGTTTTCCAACCATGCCTGTCCCTAATAACAGAACATTGATCGGTTTACCATCCGGTCTGTTCAAATCAGGCCAGTGATCCTCCAACAATCCAAAGGCGACCTCCAAACCATTCCAAGCCACAGCCTTCATGTTCTCAACGAGTCGCACATCGTTGTCATTGACGATGCTGTCCAGTGATATCGTTTTTAATCCCATTTCATGAAATAGCTGTATGCGTGTAGGGCGGGTGTGATAATGCAGCATCGACATGAGGATTATGCCAGGTTTCATTCGTTCAAAATCCTTATCCGGTGACCGTAAAATTAAGACCATATCCTGCTCGAAGGCATCCTGGCGGGAACCAAAGGATATCTTTGCATTACCCTGACGGTAATCCGCCTGGGTAAATCCTGTACGCGACCCGTAACCTTCTTCTATGACCACCTGGTCACATAATTTTGAAACATACTGGATAAAATCAGGTAAAAACACGCGTTTTTCACCTTTTTCATGTTCCATGCGTGGAAAACCAATCGATTTTGGAGGCGTCATTGCACATCCTTTCGTATTTATGATGATTTATTGAGTTATCAGGGCATACTGATATTAACAAAAGACCGCCTGTAAAACCTGAATTACAGACTGCTTTGCTCTATGCCATTCATTAAGCGCTTATTCCAGGGAATTAAGCCGTGCAATCCTGGAAAAGCCCATTACCTCTAAAGTGAGTTTCCTTCGGTAAAACAATTATACTGGAAAAAATGAGGATCCACCCCTAGAATTTTTCGTAGGGTGGGTTGGGGAGAGACGATTCACACACAAAAAGCCTAATACACCAATAATACTTAATCCTCAAAGCCATTTGATGACAACCCACCATAAATAATTTAGCAAAACAATTATGAATATCCATCGGTTATTTTATTTGTTGATGCCCAGACCAAACGGTTAGCAAGATCGCTGTGAATAACGGTGGGTTGGTCATGGGGATTGCTTACATCTTTAAAGGAGTTTCGCTGCCAAAGCTAATAATCGAGAACGCTACTTTGCCCAACCCATCCTACAAAACCTTCCAACTTTGAGCTACCTCCTACAAACGTCACGCTATCAGCTATCAGCTAAAATCCTACTTTCCTTTTTGAAAAGATTTCGCGATGCGACTATAATTTGAATATCAGGATAAATAAACGACGAGGAGGAACATATGTCTAAACCGCGCCCGGTTCGAGCGCCACGAGGAAGAAAACTCACCTGCAAATCATGGCTAACGGAAGCCCCCTTTCGCATGATCCAAAACAACCTCGACCCGGAAGTCGCTGAAAGACCGGATGACCTGGTTGTGTACGGCGGCACTGGTCAGGCAGCACGCAGTTGGGAAGCCTTCGATGCCATCATTGAAACGCTCAAAAACCTGGAGAATGATGAAACCCTGCTAGTACAATCCGGAAAGCCTGTGGGCGTATTCCAAACCCATCCCGATGCACCCCGAGTCTTGATTGCCAACTCTAACCTGGTCCCCCATTGGGCGACACAGGAACATTTTGACGAGCTGGCTGCCAAAGGCCTGATGATGTATGGGCAAATGACTGCGGGATCCTGGATCTATATCGGCACACAGGGCATCCTGCAGGGCACTTATGAAACCCTCGGCGCCCTGGCACACCTGAAAGGCTGGCCCTCACTCAAAGGTAAATTCGTCCTAACTGCCGGTCTTGGCGGGATGGGCGGCGCCCAACCCCTTGCTATCACCATGAATGAAGGTGTGGGCTTGATTGTTGAGGTCGACCCCGAACGCGCAAAACGACGCCTGGATGTGGGTTATGTCGATATGGTGGTCGACGAGCTTGAAGAAGCAATGACCGTGGTAGAAGAGGCTCTAGAAAAAGAAGAGCCCAAATCCATCGGATTAATTGGCAATGCTGCTAATATCTACCCTGAACTCGTGATCAGAGGCGTTGTCCCTGATGTGGTAACCGACCAGACCCCAGCCCATAATTTGCTCAATTACGTACCTTCTGGTCTGTCCCTGGCAGAAGCAGATGACCTGCGTAAGAATGACCCGCATGCCTATGCCGAGATGGCGCAGGAGTCCATCGCCAAACATGTGGAAGCCATGCTCACCTTCCAGAAGGAGGGCGCCGAGGTTTTTGATTACGGCAACAACCTTCGCCAGCGTGCGTTTGATCACGGCGTCAAAGACGCTTTCAACTTCCCGGGGTTTGTACCGGCATACATCCGTCCCCTTTTCTGCGAGGGCAAAGGTCCCTTCCGCTGGGTAGCACTATCGGGTGACCCGGAAGATATCTACGCAACCGATGAAGCGATTAAAGAACTTTTCCCTGAAGATGCGCACCTGCACCGCTGGCTGGACATGGCTCGGGAAAAAGTCCCCTTCCAGGGTTTGCCCTCCCGGATTTGCTGGTTGGGCTACGGCGAACGTGCCCAGGCAGGACTTGCCTTCAACAATCTGGTCGCTGAAGGTATTGTTTCGGCACCGATCGTGATTGGTCGGGATCACCTTGATTCCGGTTCAGTCGCCTCACCTAATCGCGAGACCGAAAGCATGAAAGACGGCACCGATGCGGTCAGCGACTGGCCTATACTGAACGCACTGCTGAATGCTGTTAACGGCGCCACATGGGTTTCCTTCCATCACGGCGGCGGTGTCGGCATTGGTTTCAGCCAGCATGCCGGGCAGGTGATCGTCGCAGATGGTACAGAAGCAGCCGCAAAACGGCTCGAACGAGTCCTGACGGTCGATCCTGGTATTGGCGTCGTCCGCCACGCGGATGCCGGCTATGAAAAAGCCATTGAGACCGTAAAGAAACACGGTATTCATATGCCAATGTTGAAGGAGAACTAATTTGTCCCGGCGAAAACGCCGATATATTTTCTTTTTTGCTGCAATCCTGGCGGGACTTGCCCTCGGGATAATTTACGGTTGGGTGATCAACCCTGTGGTTTATAGAAACACGGGGATGGACACCCTGCGGCTGGATTACAAAACCGACTACGTGTTGATGGTTGCAGAGCTTTATCAATCAGAAGGAGACCTTGCTTCCGCTTTAACTCGCATCGCGTATTTCGAAGCAAGGTCACCTTTAGCCTTTGTCACCACATGCATCGATTATGCAGAGCAGCACGATTACACGCATGAAGATATCGATTTAATGTGGTACCTGGCTTCAGATATTGATAACGCGTTAAGAACCGGAAATTAAGACAGAAAATGGTGCCTTGTTGAACGATCAGACCCAGGAATTAAGAATTACCCCCCAACCAGAAGAAAAAAGTCATCACTGGTATCTTTTGACAGGGATAATTATCGGGATAGCAGCCGGCTTGATCATCACATGGCTGCTGTTCCCTGTTGTCTATCAAGATACATCGCCTGCCAGCCTGTCGCCAGCTTATAAAGAAATTTACCGCAGCACGATCGCCCAGGTCTATGCCGCAACGGGAAACCTTGAACGGGCAGCCGGCCGTCTTGCGCTCTTAGAAGATGAGGATATTATTTATGCGCTTGGTGCCCAGGCACAGCGCGCCCTGGCGGATGGGCAAGAAAAAGAAGCCCGGGCGCTGGCATTATTGGCTTCCGAAATACAGGCTGTGATCCCTGCTGAAACATCCGAGTGAAAATTCGCACCCAATCAATAACTATTTCAAACTAAAGATGATTATTAATCCCCTTCATTAAGTGGATAGCGGTAAACATTTGTGATTCGCCGGACAAATCCCATCGATTGATATAAACGATTCGCGGCTTCACGACCGGGATTAGAACTCAGGTTGATTTCATGCAAACCTATCTCTCGCGCTTTCTTAATGCATGCCTCCGTGAGTGCTTTTCCAATACCCATATGGCGCATATTACGGTCAACAACCACATCTTCAATCCAACCATGGACACCGGTTGGCGTTTCAAATGTGGCTAATGCTGCCGTTCCGACAATTTCCCCGTCATTATCAGGGTACCTGGCAATGAAAATCATGGTGTTTGGTGAGTCGACCATACGCATTAAGGCTTCTGGCGTTGGCGGCAGACTGTATTTTGTGAGCTGCGGGATGAGCCTCTGAAATGCTTCAAGAACCTCCAGCGTTAATTTTTCTAATTCGTAAACAAGCATCGACCTTCCTCCTCAACATTTTCTTAATTTTAGCATCGACTTTATTAGAAAACGGGATTAACTCATCGATTTTTGTTTAAATAGTGCTATCAAACACTATGGAATGAGGTCAAACATGA
Source organism: Candidatus Brevefilum sp. (assembly GCA_029210815.1). Taxonomy (GTDB): domain Bacteria; phylum Chloroflexota; class Anaerolineae; order Anaerolineales; family Anaerolineaceae; genus Brevifilum. The sequence goes on along the minus strand of JARGGB010000002.1, from coordinate 93,255 downwards.
GCCAGGAACAAGAAAAAATCATTAAGAATTTTAATGACAGCCTTTTAGCTTTTAACGCAGTCCTTGAGAAAGTACCTGTGGAAGGCATTAACTGGTCTGAAAAAGAAGGTAAGTGGACTGTTCGCCATGTGATTCATCACGTAGCAGAAGACTGCAATGTGTATGCATTTATCATTGAGCGTGCACTTGCAATTCCCGGCTCAAAAGTTGTTTTTGGAGATTTCCCCGGAAATGATATCTGGGCAGAGAGATTAGGGTTTGGTGAGCGTCCAGTTGAACCTGCCATTGAATTAATGCATGCCCATCGGAAGTTTTTAGCTGAGCTTGTTTCACACTTTCCTGATCGCTGGGATAACAACGTAAGATTTTTCGACGAAGAGGGCAAAGAGCTTGCGACCAGCAGTGTGAAAGAAATGATGGTCATGCTGACTGAGCATATGCAAGAGCATACCGAAATGGTTAGCAGAATTCTAAAAGCAAACCTTGAATAACACCTTCGATCAATATTAGTATTTTAAATTTCTCTTACAAGAACTGTCCAATTTTGACGAAAAATTGCTGGTGGGTATAATTTAATCAAATATTACTAAAATTGTAAAAATTATCCGTTTAATGGATTTTTACATAAAAATAATTTTAAGATCATAGCCGCCCTCTTCTCCCAGAATTCATTGTGCCTTGTTTTTAATGTGCAGACTCAAAATGAAAGAAGCGTGCAAAAATGAATAAAAGAAACAAGAAAGATAAAGAAAAAAATTCAAGAAAGTGCTGCCAATACTTGTCTTAGTCCTTACGTTGATATCGGCCTGTCAACCAGTACCCACACAAGAAGTGACAGAAACTATCATATCCGAACCTGGGACAGAAGATACCCTGGAACCCACAGAACCGCCGGTTGAAGATCCCTCCCAAACATCTCTGCCTGACACGCGCACACAAACGCCTGTTTTTGAGCCGTGGATCACTTTGGAACCAATCGCCTCTGGTTTGACTGCGCCTGTTGCATTAGCAGCGCCTGATGATGGCAGCGGCCGAATCTTTATTGTTGACCAGGTTGGTTTGATCTATATTGTGGATAGTGAGGACAACTTACTGGAAACGCCATTCCTGGTTATCCGCAATCAACTGGTTAACCTGAATTCAAATTATGATGAACGGGGCTTGCTTGGTATGGCTTTCCATCCTGATTATGTGAATAACGGCCGCTTTTTTGTGTACTACAGCGCACCTTTACGCGCTGGCGGACAGGCGGGTTATAACCACACCAGCGTTCTCTCGGAATTTCTCGTCTCTGAAGCGAACTCTAACCTGGCTGATCCTGATACTGAGAAGATCATCCTGCAAATTGACCAGCCGCAGGGAAACCACAATGCCGGCGCCATCACTTTTGGACCGGACGGCTACCTTTACATCCCCCTTGGTGACGGCGGCTCTGGTTCCGATGTTGGTCCAGGTCACCCCGAAGATTGGTATGAGGTTAATGCTGGCGGTAACGGTCAGGATGTGGAAGACAACATGCACGGCAGCATATTGCGGATTGATATCGATAATGGTGATCCCTATGCGGTACCTGAAGACAACCCAAAGATCAGCAAAAACTTCCCGGAAATTTGGGCTTACGGCTTTCGGAATCCCTACCGGATGGCTTTCGACATGGGGGGCGACCATGAGCTTTTCTTAGGGGATGCAGGCCAGGAGCTGTGGGAAGAGGTCTCGATTGTCACTGCTGGCGGAAACTATGGCTGGAATGTCAAAGAGGGAACACATTGTTTCAGCACAGCCAACCCCGGCACGCCTGATGCAATTACCGACTGTCCCACAGAAGACCCGCTGGGCAACCCACTGATTGACCCGATCATTGAATTTCCCAACTTAAAGCATCCTGACGGTGGTCTGGGTTCAACGATCATCGGCGGTGTGGTGTACCGCGGTTCAGCCCTTCCTGCATGGGATGGGCGCTACATCTTTGGGCAGTGGAGCATTAGCTCACCAATTCGCCAGGGCGGCTTATCCGTCTCAACCCGCTCAGACCAGGGTTTGTGGGATTTCGAGGAAGTGCAGATCGTCAATAATGAAAATGACGATTTAGCCGCATTCCTGCTGGCTTTAGGGCAGGATCAGCAGGGCAAGGTTTATGTGCTGACTTCGTCGAACGTCGGCCCCAGCGGAAATTCGGGTATGGTCTACCGGATCAATGCCCCGTAGAAAACCTTCAGAAAATTTTGACGGGATGGTTTACTTCTTAGGCAACCTCACTTCAGAATCAAAGATACATTAATCAAATTAACGCTCTGGAGTGAGGGGCTTTAGCCCGATTGAATTGGGAAAAATGTTGGCCTAACCCTCACGTCGTGCCTCCACAGGGCAGGGGCCTCACTCCGAAAATTGTTAGAAAAATAAATAAGATTGTCCTCAATGATTTTGAAGTGAAAATGCCGAGTCAATTTCAAGGGATTGGGTCACTTCGACAAAATCAAACCAGACTTTGTATTAAATAACAAAGGCCATCTTTTCAGACAGCCTTTTAATCTCAATACAGATATTTTTAATTCTATTTTAGCAAGTGAGCTTCTAAATGCACTTCCACTGCCTTCAATGCTTTCGAGACCGGGCAATTTTCTTTCGCACCAGAGGCGATTTTGGCAAACTCTTCCATCTCAATATCCTGGACCTTTGCTTTGGTCACCAATTTGATATTTGTGATTGAAAAACCTGATTCGCCTTTGTCCATTGAAACAATCGCTTCTGTGCTGATCTTATCAACCACATAACCCGCTTTGGTCAGATCACCTGAAAGTGCCATAGAAAAACAGCCTGCATGTGCAGCGCCAATCAACTCTTCAGGATTGGTTCCCACGCCATCTTCGAAACGAGATGTAAATGAATACTTGCCTTTAAAAGCGCCGCTTCCAAGTTTCAGTTTGCCCTTCCCCGCCTTGAGATCACCTTTCCAAACGGCTTTAGCTGTCCTTTTAATCATTTTATTGCTCCTTTGTAATTATTTTATTTATCAGTCATCCATCTTTAATCACTTTACTTGCTAAATATAAGAGTTCCATTAGCAATCATTTGCTTTCAGCTATTAGGTGTCACCTATCAGCTACAAAGTCCTGGAGCGAAGCAGAACCCCCTTCAGGGGGCAGAAACGAAGTGAATGGGATCACCTATCAGCTTTTTCCCACTCAAAAGCTGGCACAGTAACCCAGGCACCGTTTTGTTCAAAGGCGTAATAAGGCAACCACAGCAAGCCAAACATCTCAGTAAAGATATTTTTCTTATAGGGAGAAACCGGTTCTTCAATCACCTGGTCGATCACCGATTCAAATTGTGTTTCCACATTTTTAAATTCTTCAGCCAGTTCTGCCTCCATCTCTTTCAAATCCTCTTCAATTCTGGCAATCTCCAGCTCGCTCTCTTCCACATCGGCTTTAGCCTTACTGGTCATGCGGCGTTTCGTCAGAGAAGTGCTGAGGCTGCGGCGTCTGCCGCCAAGCAAACCAATAACATTTTCAACCAATTTTCCGCCTTCTTCCATCCGGCGAAGGTTGAATTCCTGCTTATCTTCTTCAAGCTCCTGCATTTCATCCTGAAGCATATCTTCCAGTTTGTCTAATTTTGCCTCATATTTGGCTTTGATTGCTTCTATCGCCTGGTCCTTTTTTTCCTCAACGGCATCCTCACACATTTTTCGAAATACCTCATCTGAAACCTCAGGGCTAGCGACAACACCCAATGTCTCATTGATGCGCAATGTCATGGTTTGGGTGCGATAAATCCACTCTGTGAAATCTTTTTCTAAATCGCCAATAACATTGCCAGCTTCAATGCCAAGCGTATCCAGGGATTCAAAAAAGGAACCCGGTTGTGGTGATTGAGATAGTTTATTCAGATTAAAGGGACCTGTTAGGAAATTTTCCCAGCGGACAAGTCCCTTTTTCCGATACTCATCCATCATTATGGTATAAAGCGCTTCATAACTGATATTATATTTTCGATCTAAATAAGCCACTCGCGCCTGGCCAGCTAATACCGGACGATACAAGTATTGGGGCTGGGGCATACTACCTGCAAGGCGGGTGTTTGCTGCCTTCAATGCGGATTCAGGACCAAGATTAACAGGGTAATACTGCACCCTGACCGATCCGGGAATAACCGGAACAACTGTCTGTCCCAATGCGGATATAGTATCTTCCTTAGCCTTTCCGGATACAGACTGATCCCGCCGATCAACACCATGGGATTTTGCGTTTACAAGGGCGTTTAGTTCAGGAAGCTGGGTTCGTGTGAGGGGTCCTGGCAAATAGTTCATTGCCCAACGGGTGTGAAACACCTGGGGCGCATCTTCATGAACATTATGCAGCAGGAACACACGCTTATCGATCTTTGAGATCATTCGGTCAAAATCGCCGCGATTAATACCGGGCGCTGCGCCTTCTAAGCCGTCAAGCAAACGTGCTTTATCCTGGTCCGTCTGCAATTTTCCGACCATCCAGGTGCCGGCATTGGACAGGGCTTTATAATCGAGGTCTACCGGGTTTTGGGTGGCAAGCACCAGCCCAACCCCAAAGGCGCGTGCTTGTTTTAACATCCGTAAAATAATGCTCTTGCTGGGCGGGTTTGCGACAGGCGGCAAATAACCTGCAATCTCATCAAAATAAACCATGACTCGCAGGCTGCCCGATCCTTTTTGGGATCGCATCCAGGTTTCAACAGCTGTGTACAGCAATGTCACAAAGAACATCCGCTCCTGGTCACTTAAGTGCGCCAGGTAAAACACGCTGTGCCGCGGCTTACCATCCGGTGTGAATAATAGCGCACCGATATTAAGCGGCGAACCTTCAAGCCAGGTATGGAATGCCGGAGCAGCCAGGAAATTATTAAGAAGCATTGCCAGTTTAAAACGATCGCCTTCAGGGTAAAACTGGTCCAAAGAGAAGACACCCAATTTATCAAAAGGCGGTGATTGAACATGGGTGATAAGGGTCTCCATGTCCAGGTCTCTACTTTCCCGCCAGGCATGTTCAAAAATATTTGAAAGCAGAATATGCTCTTTAGTTCTGACCGGGTCAATATCTTTAATGCCAATCAAGCCTAGAACGGCTGTAACTGTACTCGATATCTTATCCCGCAGAACTTCTTTATTGCCCTCCCAGGGAATCACCGGTGCTGAAAAGGACGCCAAAATACTGACTGGCAAGCCCGAATCTGAACCCGGTGTGTAAACCGCAAACTCCGCAGCATCCCGTAAAGCTTCAAGCTGGAGTTTTTCAATGCCAAAGGATGCCAAACCATTCTTCCAGAGTTTTGCAGCTTTTTCTGCCGCTTCTTCCACACTGATCCCATCTCGACGGGCAGCGTCCCGATCAACCCAGGGTTTGAAATCCTCAGGTAATAAATCAGGGAAGTGCAGCAAGATGTTGGTCAAATCGCCTTTGGGATCCACGATAATTGCAGGTATCCCTTGCAGGGCAGCTTCCTCCAGCAGGATTACACCAAGACCCGTCTTACCAGAGCCTGTCATCCCGGTGATGACGCCATGAGTTGTTAGATCATCTGGATCGTAATGAACCAGATCCTCACCCATTTCCCCCGCATCAAGATCATAAATTTTCCCTAAGAAAAAATCACCTGCCATAATACCTCCTGTACTTGTTTGTCTCTATTAGTATACAACAAGGTGATAAGACCGTGTATTTATTTTGAAGAATGGACCAAAAAAGGAGGCTGAAAATTCAGCCTCCCGTATCATCTGATCGTTCAATGCCTATGGTCGCCAAATACCGCTCCGCCTTGGTGTGACCTCCTCCGCGGTGATGAAGGCATCAGGATCAATCTTTAATGCCAGGGCCTCAACATCATCCGCCTGTTTACGTCGAACATGGCAATCTACCAGAATAAAATTGCTTTCACGCCCGCGCGCTGGAATTTCGGTTACACCGTAACCTTCAGCTCTTAAAGCATCTGCAATTTCAGTGCTGTGACTTCGGCTGATAATGCTGAAATGCGTATAGCCGATTGCGAGCCTCTTTTCAATCGCCATTCCCAGAACAGTTCCTGTTGCAAAGCCTGCAGCATAGCCAATGATATTGAGCGGATTGCTCAAGTTGTTCAAAACCTGCCCGATGATCACCACGAACAAGACCGATTCAACAAACCCCAACACCCAGGACATCGCACGTTTCCCACGCAGTGAAAACATGAATCGCAAAGTATCTAAAGCGATATTGATTGTTCGGGCAGCAAAAATACCAAGGGCGATCAACCAGGCTGCCGGTGAAAGAAATATGTCCATTATTTCTCCTTACCGTTGCGCTCTTCAATGCCCTTCAGCAATGCTGGATGATAATACTGGTTTACATATTCTTTAACCATACGGCGCATGCTGAACTGTCCCGCCAGGGTGCGGATATTTTCTTTCATGTGGGCTATCCATTCACCCGGCAAATTGTCTGCCGAACGCTGTTCGTAATACATGGGAACAATTTCATTTTCAAGGGTATCGTAAAGACTTAAAGCATCCATCTCATCCTGCTTTTCCAGGTCATCATCCCTCGTGATGTCATCCCCAATCGCCCAACCATTATGTCCGTTGTAACCCTCGCGCCACCAACCATCCAAAACCGAGAAATTCAGCACGCCATTTAAGGCCGCTTTCATACCCGATGTACCGGAGGCTTCTCTCGGTCGGCGGGGTGTGTTCAACCACACGTCAACACCCTGCACCATGTAACGGGCAATGTTCATATCATAATCTTCCAAAAATGCCAGCCGGCCGCCAAATCGAGCATCCTTAACCGCTCGGTAAACTTCCTGGATCATCTGCTTGCCAGGTTCATCAGCCGGATGTGCCTTACCCGCAAAAATAAATTGCACGGGCATACGGGCATTTGTTACGATATTCAACAGCCGATCATAATCCCTGAAGATCAGGTTCGCGCGTTTATAAGTCGCAAAACGTCGAGCAAAACCAATGGTCAGGGCATAAGGATCGAGCAAAACACCGCTTGCAATGGTTTGCACCGGGTGGACCCGGGTGGTCTTCCACTGCTCTCGCCCGCGGCTAATGATATAAGCTACAAGTTTACGTTTAAGGTGCCGGCGCACCTTCCATAATTCTTCATCAGGGATGTTTTCTATCTGTGCCCAAAGGTCAGGGTCATCAAGATGAACTGACCAATCCGAGCCTAAATAACGTGAGAAAAGTATCCCCATCTGGCGAGCCAGCCAGGTTTCAGTGTGAATACCGTTGGTGATGTAACCGATCGGCACCTCGTCAACATCTTTTTCAGGCCACAGGAAACGCCACATTTCCTGGGCGACCTTGCCGTGCAATTCAGAAACACCGTTGCGGAATTCTGAAAGTTTAAGCGCTAATATTGGCATACTGAAAGCGTCGCCGCCCCAGGATTGTTTGATCTTTGCAATGCTGATAAATTCATCTCGTGTCAGCCCAAGATCAGACCACACCTGGACAAAATATTTATCAATCAGCCATAAAGGAAATTCGTCGTTCCCTGCAGGGACAGGGGTATGGGTGGTGAAGATGTTGCTGTGTTTAATGATTTTGCTGGCTTGATCAAAGCTCTTGCCATTTTTAACGTATTCCAGGGCACGTTCAAGGGTTAAGAAGGCAGAATGCCCCTCATTCATATGCCAGGCAGTAGGTTCATACCCGAGGGCACGCAAAGCGCGGACCCCGCCCATTCCCAGGAGAATTTCCTGTGAAATCCGCAATTCCAGGTCGCTGATATACAAACGATCTGTCAACTGTCGGTCTTTAGGATCGTTCTCCGGGATGTTTGTATGCAGCAAGTACAACTTCACCCGCCCGATATTTAATTCGTAAATGCGGGCATATGCCTTTCGACCCGGCAGATCAATCGAGATTTTAACGGGTTCCCCATCTTCATCCATGATCCGTATCAGGGGCAAAGCGTTGAAGTCAATCGGTACGTTGTCTGCATGCTGCCAGCCATCTTCACTGATACGCTGTGAGAAATAGCCATAAGTATAAACAAAGCCGACGGCGACCAGAGGAATGCCAAGGTCGCTGGCTTCCTTCAAGTGATCTCCCGATAAAATACCCAGACCGCCAGCGTAAACCATTAAGGACTCATGCAGGCCGAATTCAAATGAGAAATAAGCCATTAATTCATCTGTTAAATCTGGATAGGTTTTGGAGAACCAGGTGTCCTTTTCCTTCATATAACGATCAAATTCTCGCATTACACGATCATATTGATCCAAAAAATAGCGATCATTAGTTGCTGCATTCAATCGAGCACGATCAACATCCCGTAAAAATACGATGGGGTTATGATAGCTGTCTTCCCACAACAAATCATCGATGTCCTTAAACAACCGCTGGGCTTCCGGATGCCAAACCCACCATAAGTTGTAAGCCAGATCACTCAACCCTTTGATTCTGCGTGGGATGTTAAATTTAATGGGTTTTTCCCTGACAATATCCTTCATTATTTCACTACCTCTCTTTTAAAAGTAATGCCTGCTGAAATAAATACGAGCTATTTCCGCAGGGCATCTAAATATCGTAAAAATAAGCTTGCTTTCTGTTTATCTTTCATCGTGACAGTCAATAATCATACCACAAAGGCGTCTGCTACGGTCATTTTAATCTTCTCTGAACGCATTGTTAAAGAAATAAGCAGTTATAACAGGTTGTCATAACTGCTGTATTTTTACCCCATTAACAGCCCAAGTTAAGATTTAATTTCCTTTACAACATCGATCCCGTTTAATGCCATATGGTACAGGAAAGTCGCATGAAGCATGTCACCATGGTGGGGCATTGCGGGTGTGCTTTTTGCATCTTCCACAGAAAGGTGCCAGGTTTGGACGCAATTGGCCGGCACAATCACACGATGTTTTTGGTGATAGGCATTGGCACGCAGCTTTAAGTAGGTCGCAAGCTGGTAGGCGCAAATATCTGTCACATCCCCAACCGCAATAAAGGTGTTGATATGTTTTCTTTGATCAACCCATTCGTCAAACCCATTATTTAAAGCCGGATGAACGGAATCCTTGTAAATCGTGGTTATTTCTTTATAAAACGGAAGAGTCTTTATCTCTTCAACTGTTTCTGCCTGGTGCGTGCCTTTGATGACGTGTTCGCCAAAAGCCTCAAATTCCAGGGAGTCTTCTGTATGAGCATCCTGTACCAGTAAAATGTCTTGCAAACCGCGATTCCAGGCTGATTGCATCAGATTCGCGATCTGCGCACCGATATGTGCGACCCTGGGACTGGAAAGCGGTCCATCATAGAGAAAACCGTTAATGACATCTATTGAGATGATGGCTGTTTTTTCCGGCTCCGGAATAAGCTCATCAAATGCTGCTGCAGGTCGTGATTCTAACCAAGCTTCGAGATAATCAAGGAATTTAACTGATTTCGTAGCCAGGGACATAATAGCCTCCTTTGCCAACTATTTTGAAGTCTACTTTTATGATAAGGAATGAATCTCAGAATGGTATTAATATCCCTGTCCCCCCGTGGCTCCCGCAAGCAGGGGAAAATAAATCCTAGTAATCTACTCAATCATGCAATCACAAATTTGGATGGCTGCGACAAACCATGCACCACTCACTTCTCACCAATCACCATCCAACAGACACACTTCATGACAGCTTAAAATTGCCTAATGCCTGATCCCCTAATACCTAATCAACTACTACCTAATCAACCACTACCTAATAAACAATTTCACTGATTTTTGAAAGCGTTCCCAGGTGGTGATGGGCGATGATTTCTCGCACTGTTGCTGTCAAACCGCGCGCAACCAGGCTGTGGGTGTGAGCAAAACCTTCCGAATAGCTGACCCCGTCCAGAAGCGGTCCTTCAGAGATACCGGTTGCAACAAAGAAGGTGTCATCGGAGGCGACAAGATCTTCCATTGTCAGGACCTGATCCAAAATACATCCGGCATCCAATGCCCGCCGGCGGTCATCCTCGTCACGAGGCCATAATTTCCCCTGGAATCCGCCCCGCATGGCTCGCAAACCGCAAGCTGCCAGGACTGCCTCCGGCGTGCCGCCAATCCCCAATAAAACATCAATACCGGTACCGGGCCAGGCTGCCATTAAGGCACCTGCGACATCGCCGGCCGGGATCATCCGGATGCGCGCCCCTGCTTCACGAACCTGCTGGATCAAATCCTTATGGCGCGGTCGATCCAGAATTACAACGGTCAACTCATCAATGTCCATCCCCTTTGCCTTGCTGATCTTACGCAGGTTATCTTTCACGGGAGCATCAATATCGATTACGTCTCGAGCTTCATGGCTAACCGCAATTTTGTCCATATAAAACATTGGACCCGGGTCAAACATCGTCCCGCGAGGTGAGGCGGCGACCGTGGCTATTGCGTTTGGCATCCCCTTGGCTACCAGGGTCGTCCCTTCAACAGGGTCCACGGCAATATCCAGCTCGGGCGGCTCGCCATTGCCGACCATTTCCCCGTTATAAAGCATCGGTGCCTGGTCTTTTTCTCCCTCACCGATCACGATCTTGCCATCCATATCAATTTCGTTCATTAATAGTCGCATGGCATCGACAGCAGCACCGTCCGCTTTAATCTTGTCTCCGCGGCCAAAGTGACGCCCGGCAGCCAGTGCACCTGCTTCTGTCACACGAACCAGTTCCAGGGCAATATTGCGGGTTGGTTTCCTTTTATCCTCCATAAGCACACTCCCTTTCAAGAACCTGAGATCATTAACATTAGAAAATGTCTTAATAAATTTTATAAACTAAGCTCAGAAGAGATAAATCACTCTCAATAACCAGTATAATTCATTCATCCAAAAAATGAACAAGGTATTGATATGACAATTGACATGATTGCTTTCGACGCAGATGACACCCTCTGGCACGCAGAGGTCATTTTCAAAGGAGCGCAGGAAAAATTTTGCAAAATCCTTTCAGCATGGCGTAACCCAGAAATAATTCACAAAACTTTGTTCGAAATTGAAACCGGTAATATCGCACTGTATGGTTTTGGCGTCAAATCTTACACCCTGTCGATGATTGAGGCAGCTGTGACGCTCTCTGATGGCAAAATCACAGCGAATGAAATCAACAAAATTTTAAAAATTGGGCAGGTAATGCTCGAATCGGAATTTCCCCTGCTCCCCGGCGTAAAAGAAACTTTGGAGACGCTGTCAGGCAAATATCCCATGATGGTTATAACCAAAGGTGATCTTTTAGAACAAACAACAAAAGTTAACCGATCTGGATTAACAGCCTATTTTTCAGTCATCGAGGTTGTCAGCACGAAATCCCAGCAAACTTATCACCAGCTCATGAAAAAGTATGATCTTAACCCCGAGACTTTTGTGATGGTTGGCAATTCACTGCCGTCGGACATCCAGCCAGTTTTATCCCTGGGTGGGACAGCCATCCATGTCCCTGCGGATACCACCTGGGCGCATGAGTTGATGGATGATTTTGACTCAACTCAGAAGAATTTTTTCGAAATTGAACATATCGGGCAGCTTACCGATCTTTTACCAAGAATCAAATAAGACCTCATGTTTTAGAGCAGTGAGTCATAATAAAAAAGAAAGCCCGCTCCTGCTGAAAATTTTTCTTCACTTCAACGAAGCCCAAACCCTTAACATATATCAATAGTGGAAAGCCATTGCCAGTCATGCTCTCAAAAACCGATTTCCTGATGTTCCTTGAAGCACCCATGCACCTGTGGGCAAAGACTCACAACCAGCTGCAGCAAAAACCCCTTTCGCTCTACGAACAGCACCTGATGCTGCAAGGTCAGGAGGTTGAAGCACTGGCAAGAAAATACATCGAAACCAACTTGCTGCCCAATTATTCAGATGCCCAGCTTTTCTGGCAGCCCACTTATCATGACAACCAGTTTGAAATCCGTGCTGATGCACTCATCTGGGAGAAGACTTCTGATTGTTACGATCTATATGAAATCAAATCCTCAACAGGCGTTCGACCAGATCACGAATACGACCTGACCTTTCAGCGCCTCTTACTCGAAACCATTCTGAAAATACGCCATGCCTTTATTGTGCATATCAATAAGGATTATGAATATAGCGGCAAAATTGACCTGGAACAGTTTTTTTCAGTAGAAGAAGTTTCAGATAAAGTCGAAAAAAGACGTGAGGATGTCCTGGCGCTTCGCCAGGCTGCAATGCAAGTCTCCCTGGTGCCGCTGCCCAAGCCCTCCTTTGCCTGCACCAAACCGCAATCCTGCCCCTGCCCGAACCTGTGCCACCCCAATTTGCCTGAAAACCCGATATACAACATTCCATATATTGGCAAAAAAGCCCGAACTTTGAGGGAAATGGGGATCACAGAGATAAGCGCTATCCCTGTTAATTTTCCTCTCAACGACAAGCAGCAAAGACATGTCCAGTCTGTAAAAGAAGCAAAGCCCTTGATTGACAAAGGTTCGATCCGGAAAGCCCTAGCAATTTTGGAATACCCGCTGTATTTTCTTGATTACGAAACCTTCAACCCTGCCGTCCCCTTGTTTCCTGGATATCGTCCCTATGAGCATATCGTCTTCCAGTATTCCCTGCATGTCATCCGCAAGCCGGGTTCGGAACCGGAACATTTTGAATGCCTGATCACCGATAAATCCGACCCAGCCTCGGTGATCGCGAGGGATTTATTGGATCATCTCGGTGATGAAGGTTCCGTTATTGTCTGGAACCAGAGTTTTGAAGCACATCGCAATCAAGACCTGGCAGGTCACTGCCCGTCCTTCAGTGCACAATTGGAAAGCATTAACGATCGTTTATTTGACTTGATGAAAATCTTCAAGGATGGCGATTATATTCACCCCGATTTCCATGGCAGTGCATCGCTTAAGGCTGTGCTTCCCGTTCTGTGCCCAGAATTACGCTATGAAAACCTGCAAATTACCAACGGCGAAGAAGCCATGATGACCTGGTACTGGCTGCAAACAGGGGATCTTGACGCAGATTCTCTTAAAGAAACAAAGGCAGCAATGAAAGCATATTGTGAGCTGGACACTTATGCAATGGTTGCAATTTTCCATCACCTACAAAAGACGATCAGGAGGTCAGATGAACCTTAATGATGCAATATCCCAATTAGAACACCAGGGAAGTGCCATTGTTTCCCTTGGCAAAGACGTTTCAATAGCACAAGCCCGATGGAAACCCAGTCCTGAGGATTGGTCAATCCTGGAAGTGCTCAACCACCTGGTTGACGAAGAAATCCTGGATTTCAGGCGCCACTTGCATCACATCCTCTTCACGTCTGACGAAGCCTGGCCAAATATTGACCCGCAAGCCTGGGTGATTGCGAAAAAATACAATCTACGCAATCTTGATACAACATTGGAAAACTTTGAATCCGAACGAGGAAAATCAATCCGCTGGTTGACAGAACTCGAAGCCCTCAACTGGGATGCAAGCATCCAAATGCCCTGGGGGAAATTATCAGCAGGGGATATGATGGCATCCTGGCTGGCACACGATTTACTCCATTTACGCCAGCTGGTTGAATTGCGCCATCACCTGACTTTAACCAACAGCATGCCTTACATGCTTGAATATGCCGGTAAATGGTAAATTAGGAGCAAAAGATGGAAGCGATTATTACAAGATGCGGCTATCGTTGTGATTTGTGCCTTGCTTATAAACCTAATATTGAAGCGCACCCGGAAAATCGTCAAATCTTGAGCGATGGATGGTACAAGTATTTTGGCTTTCGTATTCAGGCTGAAGATATCTACTGCGACGGGTGTTTATCAGTAGATGGCAAGCTGATAGACAAAAGCTGTCCAGTGCGGCCGTGTGCCATTGAACGCAGGATTGATCATTGCGGCCAATGTGAGGAATTCGTCTGTGAGAAACTTCAGGGTCGCCTGGTCGATTTCGATGATCTCCAGGAAAGATTTGGTAAAGTTATCCCTGAGGAAGACCGACAGCGCTTCATTACACCTTATGAAAATAGAATCCGATTTAAAAATCGATTTTCTTAAAAACAAAAACCCGCGCTTCAAGCCGCGGGTTCATCTTTTAAGGCATTAAAATTATTCAACCCGTAATGTTCTCACACCATGGATGTCAGAAAGCGTGTCGATTAAATCTTCCAGTTTCTGATCGCGCTGAATTCTTGCTAAAACCTGGATTCGAATACGTTTGTCTTTGACACTCTTCTGGATATTGAAACTCCCAACCGATTCAGCAAATTCCTCCACAATGTGCCGGACATCTTTAACCACACCCTTTTTATAACTGGCTTCAATGGTTATAAACCTTGAAATCGAGGTGCGGACAAAGCGATTCTCAATGATGTTTAATAAAACCAAAACCACAATCATCAGGACTGTTGTCACGAAGCCAATCAGGTAATACCCGGCGCCTACTGCCATTCCGACGATTGCCATGGTCCATAATGAGGTCGCTGTTGTCAAACCTTTAACTGAAAAACCATAGCGCAAGATCGCGCCAGCACCCAGGAAACCGATACCAGATATAACCTGGGCTGCTAAACGAGCCGGGTCTGCGGGTGTGCCTGGCCTGGCAAACAGGTAGCCAAGATTAACCGACAGTACCATTGCCAGGGTTGCACCGATCACCAATATCATGTGGGTACGCAGACCGGCAGGCTGATCATGACGCTCGCGTTCAAATCCAACCACCGCACCTAATGCAGCCCCTACAAGGATTCGCAAAATAATTTGAGTTTCGGAAATCATAGGTCATCTCTCCTGTGTATCAAAGCCGGCTCTTGTGCGCTTTTGAAAATTCAGAAATTAATTGAACAACTTGACAAGCGATAAATCAAGCCTTGATATTAAGCTACCAGCACAGACCTGGATAAATAAGCCGGTGAGTGACTTATCATAGAAACTAAGAGAATTTCTGGGAGCTGGTAGAAATCATCCAACAATTTAAGTTGAACTAATAATTCTAACACGTTCACAGTCTTAATTGTAGGGCATTTTTGTAACTTTGGAAACAAAGGTGGTTGCAGCTTAATCTTTTTTTGATCTTCCCTGGGGTTTTTACCCTTTTGACGGGGTTACAGATCCGGGACATCAATCGTGAACCCCGTATGGGGATCAATATATCCTGGATGTACTGCTAATTTCAGCAGGCCTTCAATATCACGAATCTCAAAAGATACAGATAAAGGGGGCACACCCTCCCCGGAGATTGACATTGTATATGAACCCGGATCGTAGATCGCTTCATATGTCAAAGGGAATACTGTCTCGCCAGAAGAAATTTTAGGTCGCTCTACAATCGTCATCTGGTTGCGAATTTCCCCATCTTCATCGGTCACCACCCCACAAATATCTGCATCTTCACCCTTGGTTTGGTCGGAGTTTGAAGTATTTGTAATCCCCAATTTAAAAACGACCTTCCCTGGTTCATACATGGTTAGTTTTGGCTCAAACTTAAATGCCGACGTTTCTACACCTGGTTCGGGCGTCTTTTGAGAACAAGCGGATAAAATAAGTAACAATCCAAGAATTGCAAATAGAAAAATTTTTTCATTATTGATTTCCTCTCAAAATGGGAACTTTATCTTAACCATACCGGACATCCCCCTTACGGCGTAAAATATGATTTTTTTAAATTATTTGGGAATTTTATCGCAAGAATCCGAGAATAATCAAGGTCTACGGTTTTTTTATTGCCAACAACAATTTAAACCCCACAAAGTCTGTATGGTCTTCAAGCCGAAACCAGAGCCAGCGCCCTTGCGGCAATGCAGATTGACGGCTGAGCAGTTCTCTCAAACGAGCATTAAAATAATGGATTTTTTCTAAAGCTTGTTGATCTTCCTGGGGGTCAAGCGGGATCAAGGCTGTGAAAGCGCCCTTCTCAGGGAAAAGTGTGCATAAATGCTGCAGGTCTTTGCGATAACGAATAGACCAGCCCTCTTGATCATTATAAAAGACCATCTCGGGCTGAAAATCCGGAAATGCTTCTGCAAGATATTCCCTGACATCTTCCCAAACCGGAAAAACCTCCTTGCCAATCCTCATCTGGATCATTTCTTCCGTTGGCTGTTCTTCCCGATTTAGAAATCGTTCTTTTTTCATCATGACCTTGAAGTTAACTTTCCTGCAATTCTGATCTTATATACGAATCAGTTATAACAGCAAATAGATAAACAAAGAGAATTGTCACGGTGAGGGCGGCGGAAACAGGTCAAATGGAAACTCAGCCATGACACTGCCCGGTGCGCCCGGCCAGTAAACGCTCAAACGATATTGTACCCCAGGCTTCAATTCTTCTGGGGCACCTTCCACACCCAATGGCACCTGGAAGCGCCACGATTCTCCCGATATTGGGAAACACTTCCCGGCAGGCCACCAGGATAAGATTTCATCATCAGCATATAAACTTGTATAAAGGCAATTCTGTTCAGGTAAATTGGTTTGCCCAAAGAAAACAATCGCTTCTTTTTCGCTTACCTGGACCCCGTTGATCCTGACCCATAAATCTTCCACATCGCCTGTACTTGTGGTTTGAAGAGCTTCTTCAGGCAGCGATTCTAAGGGAACATCCGAATCGCTGCAGCTCACAAGCAGCAGACTGAAGAAAAGATAGGTGACGAAAAGCAGACACTTACAACATTCTTCATTAATCATCCATCCTCCCGAAGAAATCTCGCCCAGGTTGATGTGCGCCCACCGCTCCCATCAGGGCGTTTTTCTGGCGAATCCTCACGCCATTTCAAAACCAAAAATTCTTGAAAGGCTTGCAAATCTTGTTCTGTAACCCCATGCTCACGACTTTGTGAGCTTTGTTGATGCGCATAGATCATAAAAGTTCCTCCTGGCTTAAGCCATTTTCGAATATTGGCACGATAGGCAAGCCTTCCACCTGTGAATAAGCTGTGGTAGCAGCCGATATCCAGAATAAAATCGAAAGGGGCGGAAAAATTTATTTCTCCGGTGACATCCCCATAAATCACACGCGCCGGAAGCTTTGCTTTTCGTAGTTTAACACGGGCTCGAAAGACAGAAAGCCAGGCGATGTCCATGCCAACCACATCCCACCCCTTCCTTGCCATGAAGAGCAGGTTGGTACCTGTACCACAGCCCACATCCAGGGCGCTTCCTGGCTCAGATGTGTCCAGAAACGCCGTCAATTCTGGCGGTGAAACACCCGAGTCCCAAGGTGGACGCCCAAGGTACAGCCCGTTAAACCGAATCCAGCGAAGTAATTTCTCAAGCATAGTCCTTATTGTATCGTGACACCGACCAGTTCAACCCGATACCCGGAATTTTCGTCAAAATGAATGAATTCCTTATAAAGGATGCCAATGGTTTCACAAAAGGTTTGCCTGTTTTTTGCATCATCCCGGTCCGTCGAGATGTTATAGCACGTATAGGTTCCGCCTATTGGCAGAACTTCCTGATAGGGTTCTGAAGCCTGGCGGTACCCAAACAGCTCTGGCACTTCCTCTCCACGCAATTCCGGGTCGGGGTACCAGCCTTGATCCTCACTCAAAGGAAATACCAATTCCAACCAGGCATCTGAGAGGTCTGTATCCTCATCCTCGAATCGGTAAAGATGATAACCATCCACCAGGTACCAAAAAGTGCCCGTCTCAGGGGCGTTTAGGAAATCATCAGGGGGATCCTCTGTATGGCATGAAGCTGTGCGTTCGATTTCTACCAGGTAATGACCATCAACAATCCTGGCATCCACAACCTTCTCCGTCACATGCCATTGCACTTCCATTCTTTCGTTAAAGCCCAAATATTCATAAACCCAGGTGTTTCCTTCAAATAAAGGATAAAGCCCTAAAACCGCCTGCACAGCCGGGTTAAGGCTGGCAAGCAGCGCCGCCTGCGCCTCGTCTGTCATCGGGTCAACTTCAGGCGTTAGCCTGGTTAATTCCATACAGGGTGTGACTGACCACTGAGCACAACCGCTGAGAAGGGATAGCAGTATTAAAAAGATGAATAATCTGAGATGTTTTTTCATAACGATTCTAATCTTGTGTTTTTAAGTATACCTGCTGTAACTCCCGTACAAAGGTGATTCTTTCCCCTTCCCTTCAGGGAGGGGGTCAGGGGGTAGGTAAAAGTTAGATTTTTCTCAACATCTGATCAAAAAAATTGTGTTTCACATACACAATTGGCTGTAAAACAAAGATCATCTTATCTGGGTTGAATCCTTTGTCTGAAGAGTACCTGCTTTTTCCCCTTCCCTTCAGGGAGGGGGTCAGGGGGTAGGTAAAAATTAGTCAAATTTCTCAGCTGAAATTCTGCACTCCATAACTAATATTAAAATACCTTTATTGTTTTGAGGTTTTCTCGGAAAATAATATGACATATCTAAATCAGAATCCCATTTGATATTTTGATAACCAAACCGTGGCTGGGTATGATTAGATTAACAGCTAAGCAAGCAAAAGGAGACAAATGGAAAAATCAATTAAGTCCACAAAGCTTTTAAACAACGGCGTTGAAATCCCCCTTTTAGGACTCGGCACCTGGGAATCTCGAGGGAAGAAATGCGAGCACGCTGTAGAATTCGCCCTGACTCACGGGTATTCGATGATCGACACTGCCCAGGGATACAACAACGAAGGTCAGGTGGGCAAAGGCTGGAAGGCAAGCGGTCGCTCCCGAGAGGAGATATTCATCACAACCAAGATCAGCAGTTCAAACCAGGGTTATCAGAAAAGTAAGCGTTCTCTTGAGGAAAGTTTAGAAAAATTAGAAACGGATTATGTAGACCTGCTTTTGATTCACTGGCCAAAGAAACGCAATTTCTCCCTGACAATTGAGACCTGGCAAGCCCTGGTCGAATTGCAAGAAAGCGGACTGACCCGCAGCATCGGCGTGAGTAATTTTACAATCCCCTTGATAGAAAAACTGCTGGAAGAAACCGATGTTGTCCCTGCAGTTAACCAGGTTGAATTCCATACCTTCCTCTATCAAAAGGAATTGCTCGAATACTGCCGGGATAAAGACATCCAGATCGAGGCTTACAGCCCCATTGCAAGGGCAAAATTTTTCGATAATAAAGAAATTCAACGCATAGCAGAAAAGCATGGTAAAACATCTGCACAGGTGATGTTAGCCTGGGGGATCAATCACGATCTTGTCGTCATTCCAAAATCGACCCATGAGGGACGGATCCTGGAAAATGCGGATATTTTCTTCAAACTGGACGATCAGGATGTACACACACTGAACAATCTTGGCCCATCGGTGCGCCTGGTTGACGGACCCTGGGCACCGGATTGGTAAAGCCTGCTGAAGCTATCCGATGCACAATTCAATGCCTGGAACAGGGATTGTAAACCTTTTCAGGTTTGAATATTCCCACCTAAATAAAAAAGGCCGTGACTGAACACGGCCTGAATACGAACTTATTCTGATCGGGAGGATCTCACATCAGCCAACTTGAGCAAGGTCAACCATTTCCTCAAGAATTGTCTCAAGCGCCATGGTGTGACTGCAGCGGCCTCGGGTTTGGAAAAAATCACAGGTGCAATGCCATTGTCCTTCATCATAAGTTACTGTATGGTCATTATTCTCACCTTCAAATGTCACCGTAAATGACTTGAATGTAATCCGTTCACGTTCCTCTGCATATCTTTTGGCTTTTTCGATCTTGCCGATCAATCCGTAGTCCATAACGCACTTTTCCTTTCTATAGAAGGGGATATAAAAAAGAGCACGCGCGGCCTTTGCCGGCGTGCTTGAATCCAATATATTTTGGTCTCACTCTTTGCATGAACACCTTTTTCCAAACAATTTATTTAATCTCAGTATAAACGGAGTCACGCACAAAGTCAACGACGTTTCTCCAAAACCAGCGCATCTTCTCCCCCTGTGTAGTATCGCTCCCAGCGATCAACGACTTGATAACCTGTGTTCTCATAAAGACGGATCGCCGTATGGTTGGAAGCCCGAACGGACAGCCGAATGGTCTGCGTGCCAAGGGCAATTTCACATTCCTTCAGCAATGCTTTTGCAATACCTCGTCGGCGATAGGCGGGCATCACCGCCAGGGTGGTCACCCATCCCTGCTCTCGTGACGCCCGAATTTCGCCACCGATAAAACCTACCATACGGTCATCCAGGATCGCCTTCAAGCGTACCATACCCGGCAAAGTCAGGATGCCGATCAAATCCCAAAAAGGCCAGATATCCTCCGCCTTGAAGCACATTCTTTCAAGGTGCTTTAGCTGTGAATAATCTCGCCATTCTGCTGCCTGGATAGACCAGCTCGCAGGTTTCGAGGCTTGATTGCTGTCGGAAATTGTCATAATCGTCCTGAATGCGATGTCTTTATGAATCCAAAATGCTTAAGCATTATACTCGTAACCGGGTTTGAGACTCTTTAGGGTACTGGTTAAATGATGTGATTAATGACCTGCCTCCTGTCCCCCTCCCTGAAGGGAAGGGAAAAGTTGCTTTTTTTGTTAAGTTGTTAATCTTCAAACCAATATAAGATTTTTCGAATAAGAACTAGCAAACGTGACCAGCCCACAATTCACACCGTTCTGCAAATAAAAACAAGTAAAATAGAAGTGTAAACACCAAATTTATGAATGATTGGTTTAATGATGAAGATAAAAATCGCACTGGCACAATTCAACAGCAAACTCGGTGATGTAAAAGCCAACCTTGAAAAGCACCTTGAATTAATTGAGGAAGCTCACAAGCAAAATGCCGACCTGGTCATCTTTCCCGAGCTCTCGTTAACCGGCTATGTCTTACAGGACCTGGCTTATAATGTCGCCCTGCGTCCCCACCAGGAAGACCCTGTCTTTAACAAGCTGTTTAAAGCCAGCAAAGATATCGACCTGGTGGTAGGTTTTGTCCACGAAGACCGCCGGCACCGGTTCTACATCGCTGCGGCTTACCTTTCTGAAGGAAAGACCCGCCACATCCACAACAAGGTTTACCTGCCAACCTATGGCATGTTCGATGAAGGCCGCTTTTTCGCCGAAGGGGATTCGGTGAGGGCATTTGACACCAAATTCGGCAGGGTGGGGATGCTGATCTGTGAGGACTTCTGGCACGCCTCGCTGCCGTATCTTTTATGGCTGGACGGGGCAGACTTTCTCCTCTTTTCTTCAGCGTCACCGGGGCGCGGGCTGACTGAGAGTCCCCGACTGAGCAGTTCCCTTTGGGTTGAACACACCAACCGCGCTTATGCGGGTTTATTTACAAATTTTGTGGTCCATGCCAATAAAGTGGGCTATGAAGACGGCTTGAATTTTTGGGGCGGATCCACGATTTTTGATCCATATGGTGAGCTGGTGATCCGGGCACCAGATTTTGAAAGCACACTTGCTGTGGCTGAAATTGATTTAAACCAACTGCATCGTTCACGCGCCAGACTCCCGCTGCTTCGGGATGAACGCACAAACGTGGTCCTGCGTGAACTGGAAAGAATACTGGGTGTAAAATGATCGATCTGAGCATCAACACAGACCTGACTATAAAAATCCTGACCGGGTTCATCAAAACAGAACTCAACCGCGTTGGATTCAACAAGACATTAATGGGCTTATCTGGCGGGATCGACTCCGCCGTCAGTTTGTACCTGTCTGCCAGGGCATTTGGTCCTGAAAACGTGCTGGCGGTGCGCATGCCCTATGCGAAGCACTCTTCGAGCAAAACCTCTCCACAAGACACATTGGAAGACGCCCAAACCATGATCGACGACCTGGGCGTGCAGTCCATGACGGTTGAGATCACCGAGATGGTTGACCCCTTGATCGATCACTATGAAGACATGACAAAACTGCGGGCTGGCAACATCATGGCGCGCATGCGCATGATCGTGTTGTATGACCAATCGGTACCCTTCAAAGGGCTGGTGATGGGAACCAGCAATAAGACCGAGATGCTTTTAGGCTATTCCACCATCTTTGGGGATTCAGCCGCTGCACTTCAGCCGATCGGCGATCTTTATAAAACCCAGGTGCGCCAGCTTGCTAAGGCTCTGGGCGTGCCGGATAAGGTGATCCAGAAAGCACCCTCTGCGGATTTATGGGCCGGGCAAACCGACGAGGGCGAGCTGGGATTCACATACGCGGAGGTAGACAAGCTGCTGTATTTGCTGGTTGATCAGCGCTACCGACCGGAAGCCTGTGTGGAAGAGGGATTTGATAAAGCCTTTGTTGAGCGGGTGATGGGGATGATGCGAAGGAATCACTTCAAGCGGGTCATGCCGCCGATTGCTAAGCTCTCCCAGCGCACGATTGGCTACGACTTTTTATACCCGCGCGATTGGGGAACATAAGCCGTAGTTGTAGGGTGCGTGGTACCTTTCCACGCACCATCACAGGCATGTCTCCAATATCAACCTTGTCTGACCGAATATATTTGGAATGGAATGCATAAAATCTTTGTATTTTTGTAGGGTGCGGTGCGTTCTTCACCGCACCATCACAGACATGTCTCCAATATCATCCTTGTCTTACCAAATTTGTTTGGAATTGAATGTACAAAATCGGCGGGATGACACTCACGTCGTCCCTCCTCAGTGCAGGACCGCATCCCGCCCTACAAACATATCCGTAGGGTGCGGTGCGTTCTTCACCGCACCATCACAGGCATGTCTCCAATATCAACCTTGTCTGACCGAATTCATTTGTTATGGAATGCATTAATACTACAAACATCCTCGTAGGGTGCGTGGTGCCTTTCCACGCACCATCACAGGCATGTCTCCATTATCAACCCTGTCTGACCGAATATATTTGGAATGGAATACACAAAATCGGCGGGATGACACTCACGTCGTCCCTCCTCAGTGCAGGACCGCATCCCACCCTACATAGATTATTCCGGCGGGAACAGGGAATAATAATCCTTCACCGGTGAAAAGGTTTTACGATGCTGGTCACAGGGGCCTAACTGCGCGATCGCCTGCCTGTGTGCCTGGGTGCCATAACCTTTGTTGCTGGCAAAATAATACCCGGGATAGGTGCCATCCATTTCTACCAGGACAGCATCCCTCGCCGTTTTCGCCAGGATCGACGCTGCCGCAATCGACAGGCAGCGGGCATCGCCTTTGACAAGCGGGGTCTGTGGGACATCCAAATCAGGCAAACGCAGGTAATCCACCAAAACATGCTCTAATTCCAACTTCAATTCTAATATTGCCCTGCTGACTGCCAGGCAGGTTGCCGGCAGAATACCAATCCGGTCAATTTCAGCCGAAGTGGCAAAGCCCACGCCCCATCTAAATGCAACAGCCCGGATAATTTCAGCCTTCGCTTCTCGCTCTGCGGGTGTCATCACCTTAGAATCATTCACTCCCTCAAGCAGATTGGCCAGATCGGGCAAGTCGCAAGGAAGCACAACAGCCCCTGCCGCAACCGGCCCTGCCAGCGCGCCGCGACCGGCCTCATCCACACCAGCGACAAAGCGCAGCCCCTCACCCCATAATTTGTTTTCAAAGGATAAATCCGGATGGTCAGGCAAACTCGAAAGGTCAAACTTATGCCTGGGAGTCATATCCCCCCTTGAAGTCACGCCAGCGTATTTTTAATAAATCCAGCCCCATGCGCAGCGAATCCTGCACCAGGCGCACCCGGCTGTCAGGGTCGTGATACCAATCAATGGGGACTTCCACAACCTTATAGCTCTTTTTACGGGCAATGAACAACACCTCAGCATCAAAGGACATGCCGTCCAGTGTCTGCAGCGGGAAGACGGCCTGAGCGACCTCCTCCCTGAAGCACTTGAAACCGCATTGCGTATCCTGCAAGCCAGGCAGTACCAACCACCGAACCATGGTGTTGAAAATGCGACCAATGAAGTGACGGTATGGGGGTTCGTTAAATCGCTCTGCCCCCGGGACCTCACGGGACCCAATCGCGACATCGACGACTTCGAGGGAGGGCGGTAAAAAGCGATTAATCTGTTCAACCGGCATGGATAAATCCGCGTCGCATAAAAAGCGATAGTTCCCCAGGGCTTCCATCATTCCACGTTTGATCGCCAAACCTTTGCCGCGCGCTTCTTCGTGAAACACACGCAGGTTTGGCATCTCCCGGGCAATATCCTGCGCAATGGCAAGGGTGCCGTCACTGGAGCCGTTCTCAACAACAATCACCTCAGCAGAATAAGCTTGCTGCTGCAAAAATGAATCGATCTTCTCCAAAGACGGTGGGAGCCGTTGGGCTTCATTATGCGCCGGGATAACGATCGAAAGAAATGGTTTTTCCAAGACTTGAGCCTTTTTCAATAACCCAATAAGATAAAAAATGGGAAGGAGAACGTTGGTTAAGCCCTCCGTTCGTCTTCCCATTTTTTAAGGTCGGGGTGGGCGGACTTGAACCGCCGACCTCCGCGTCCCAAACGCGGCGCGCTGGCCGACTGCGCTACACCCCGGCAGATAAGAGTATAATCCGAAGTATGTCCAAACGTCAAGCCTTCCTACCAACTTTGGCGCCCTTTTCCCGTTTACTTGCAGCAGCGCTTGTTTGTCTCCTGTTCCTGATTGGATGCGGCACCCGGACGATTACCCAAACCCCAAGGCAAACAACGGAAGATGCCCCTGGACTAAGCATTACAGTTTCGCCTACCATACCCCTTGTGAACACCGCCCAACCCAATGAACAGGAACTTACACCCACGCCAGACTGCCTGCTGGACGGCGGTACCGTCGAAGATATGGCTTTTTCCAGCGAGATCCTGACGGCTGATTTCTCCTATAAAATCTACCTGCCGCCCTGTTACGACTCAAACCCGGGTCAACATTACCCGGTCCTGTACCTTCTGCACGGGCTGTCGTATGACAATCAGCAGTGGCTTCGTCTGGGCTTGAAAAGTGAGATGGACGCATTGATCCAATCTGGCGAGGTTTCTCCCTTTATTGTCGTCCTGCCCCTGGAAGCGCGCTTCGCCCCGCCGGAGTCATCCCTTTTTGGTGATGCAGTCATGCAGGAACTCCTCACCCATGTCGATTCAAATTTCCGTACCCTGGATGAGAAGGCGTACCGGGCGATCGGCGGACTCTCACGGGGTGCCGCCTGGGCTGTCAGGCTTGGCTTTGAGCATTATGACCGCTTCAGCAAAGTCGGCGGGCACAGTCTGCCCTTGTTCAAATCCGATGTAAACCGGGTTCAGACCTGGCTTACCAAAATCCCCAAGGAGGATTTGCCCTTGGTTTATCTTGATATCGGCCGTAACGATCCGGATTGGCAAACGGCACTGACATTTGCAAATCAACTGGATCAAAACGCTATCCCTCACGAATGGTACCTGTTCAATGGCGGCCACTCAGAATCTTACTGGTCAGCCCATTTGTCGCAATATCTTCGATGGTATGCCGGAGATTGGTAAGAAAATTTCGTCATATTGATGTACAATAGAAATTGTCCAAACCATCAAAGAAAAGGGAGTAAAAATGTATCAACAAATTACAATTGTCGGTTACCTGGGTCGAGATCCTGAAATGCGGTTCACCCCCAGCGGCCAGGCTGTCACCAGTTTTTCGGTTGCGACCTCTCGCTCCTACACCACCAATGCCGGACAAAAAGTGGACGAAACCACCTGGTTCCGCATTTCGGTCTGGGGCGCTCAGGCAGAATCCTGCAACCAGTATCTTAAGAAGGGCAGCCCTGTGCTGGTCGTGGGTCGTCTGCGCCCTGATCCACAATCGGGTAACCCACGCATTTATACGCGCAACGACGGTACACCTGGTGCTTCATTTGAGATCAACGCACAAAATGTTCGGTTCTTGCCCGGCGGACGCGGCGAATCGGGCGGGTACCAGGAAGACATGGGTGACGACGCCGGAGGCCCCGAGGACGACGAAATACCCTTCTAGACTGGAGCGTTTATGCAAAAACCACCCATACCTGACCTGAACCTGCCGGAAGACCTGGTATCGCAGTATGTCAATTTCGTCAGGATCTCTCATACTGCCTCGGAATTCGTGATGGATTTTTCCCTGCTTTTGCCGGGGGTTGTAAAACCTGAGGTTGAATCCCGCCTTGTGATGTCCCCCACAGCGATGAAGCTCTTTTTGCATGCTATGTCTGAAAATATCAAACGCTACGAAAGCAAATTCGGAGAAATCAGCTTGCCAATGAAACAATCCCTTGCAGATGACCTGTTCCGACCAAACACCACACCTGAGGAGGAGTGATGCCAATCGACCTTGAAGCCCTTTCGGACCGCATCAGGGAATCCTTTGAAAGACAAAACCAAATCAGGGATGAGGCATTAGCACAGAGTCGAAACCTGATCCGGCATGCCGCCCGCGCCATACGCGCTATCCATCGGGACGATGCAGACCTGGCATATGAAAACCTCAAGCAGGCGGATGCCCTTGCAACGGCTTTACGCGAAGGCTTATCTGAAGATCCGGATCTCTATTTTTCCGGTTACGCGCAGGATGCACTGAAAGAATACTGCGAAGCGCACCTCACGGTTGCAACGATCCTGAACAAGGATTGGCCTTCACCAGAGGACCTGAAGGTGGAATTTGCTACCTACCTCAACGGCATGTCAGAGGTGGTTGGCGAACTTCGCCGCCGCATTATGGACATCATGCGGGAAGGTCATTCACAGGAAGTGGAACGCCTGCTGGATGTGATGGATGATATCTATGCACAATTGGTCACCATGGACTTCCCGGATGCCCTGACATACGGTTTGCGGCGGCGGACAGATATTGCTCGCAGCATTATCGAACGCACCCAGGCAGATGTGACCATCAGCTATCGACAGCAAGAACTTGAAAAACGCATCACCAGCCTTTCAGAACAATTAACGCAATTTGATTCAGAAAATCAGAACCAAAAAGACGATTAATAATCACAATTACATAAATTTCGCTCCTGCCGGATGTGCTTAACGCCATGAGCACATCCGGCAAATTAATCCCATGATCACCCGCTAAGGGCAAATTTCATTTATTGACATCGTAATTATTTCAACATTATAGCATTTTGAGCTTTGGAAGAAGAAAAAGACTCGCTTTTCAATATCAAAGGTGTTAGACTCATTAGCGGAGTGAATTTATGCAGGAAAAGAATAATCCCTGGTTTCGTCAGGAACAAATAAGCCCTGAAGAAACCGTTTCCCAAACAATTGAACCAGAACAAACGACCGAGCCTATGATCAAACGCACATGGGAGGCTTTACGGCGTATTGGCCTGGGTGATTCTACATTACGCTTTGCGACTTTGGTTACAACCGTCTTGTTGATCCTCCTGGTTGTTTGGGTGATGGACGCGTTTTACCTGGATATTTCACAGCTTGAAAATGAATCCTTCAGCGCTGTCAATGCTGCAAACCTGCCGAATCCAACAACGCCCCCTCAAGTTCCCCTATTTAAAGTTGGCGGCAGTGATGCAGTCGGGGTTTCACGCAAAGCTGACCTGTATACGGTATTACCGGTTCGGAATGCACGTTATGAGGTCGTTGAATACACCGTTGAATCAGGGGATTCGATTTTCTCCATTGCCGATAAATTTAATCTCAATCCTGAAACCATTCTCTGGGGAAACCGCTATACACTTGGCGACGACCCCCACTTCATTCTCCCCGGGCAAACCTTGAATATTTTGCCCGTGGACGGCGTTTATCATATGTGGAGCGCTGGTGAAGGCTTGAACGGTGTCGCGTCTTTTTATGGTGTTTCACCTGAAGACATCGTCAATTGGCCGGGGAATAATTTGAACCCGGACGAGATTGGTGATTACGCCAACCCCAAAATTCCACCGGACACCATGCTCGTGATCCCCGGCGGACAGGGAACATACACCGATTGGCGTACGCCGCGCATCAGCCGTGAAGAACCTGCCACAGCCCAGCATCTTGGTCCGGGTGCCTGCACTACCAGTTATGACGGCATCACCGGCAGTCTCGTCTTCATGTGGCCAAGCACAGAGCGCTATCTTTCGGGATTTGATTACAGCCCTGAGACAAACCATTTTGCTGTTGACATTGCCGGGCAGCAAGGCAATCCCATTTTCGCTGCCGATCACGGTGTGGTGGTATACGCAGGCTGGAATGATTACGGCTACGGCGAGATGATCGTGATCGACCACGGCTCAGGCTGGCAGACCCTGTATGCGCACTTGAGCCAGATCAATGTCAGCTGCGGACAGGAAGTGATGAAGGGGGACACAATTGGACTGATGGGCAGCACCGGGAAATCAACCGGCCCCCACCTGCACCTCGAAATGCGCAGCGATGAATTCGGCCGGGTTAATCCCTGGAATTTCTTGAATTAATCAGCGGTTCTCCAAAGAAAACAATAAAATCGGCGGGATGAGTTTTTCATCCCGCTTTTTGTCATCGCGAAGATGGTTCAGGTCTCCCGACCTGAACCAACAGACAGGCATGTCTCAAATATCAACCCTGTCTAACCGAATCTATTTAAAATGGGATGCACAAAATCGGCGGGATGACCCTCACGTCGTTCCTCCTCAGGGCAGGAAACCGCATCCCGCCCTACAAGCTGATCGAATTTATTCCTTGCCCAGGGTAACCTCGACCATATGGACATCGCCATCCTCAAAAACGGGCAACAAAGTCCCTGTGAAGGGCTGACCATCCACAAGGACTGACCGCACCCCCTTGCATACCCCATCAGGATTGCTGACCCGAATGTGATAGGTTGCCCCCCTAAATTTCCGTGAGACTGCAAACCCATCCCAGCTCGATGGAATGCAAGGATCAACCCGCAGACCATCATATTCAGGGCGAATCCCCAGGATATATTTCAGCCCTGCCTGGTATGTCCACGACGCTGTACCCGTCAGCCAGGAATTACGCGCCAATCCGAACTGCGGATGTTCATCACCCAGAATATTTTGCGGGTAAACATAGGGCTCACATTCAAATTCATCAATCCGGTCATTCATTCCTGCCGGGTTGATCTGGCGATAATACTGGTACGCCCGGTCACCGCGACCCAATTTCGTCTCGGCAATCATCACCCAGGGGTTAGCATGCAAGAAAATGCCGCCGTTCTCCTTTGCCCCGGGGGGATAGGTGGTGACGCCGCCTTTCTCAGGGTCAAAACCGTTATAACCGGGGTTGCTGAGCTTAATCCCCCTGCTGGTGTTAAGGCGCTCATAAACAGCATCCAGCGCAGCAAGAGCACGTTCTGGGGGTGCAAAGCCTGAAAGGACAGCCCAGGATTGCGCATTGGTGTAGATCTGACCTTGTTCATTAGACCGCGATCCCAACGGCTGACCATGATGGTCAAAATAACGCACATACCAGTCCCCATCCCAGGCTGCAGTATTAACCACATCAGACATCTCTTGATAATATGCTTTGAATGTCTCAACATGGTCATCTTCCCCAAGCATCTCTCCCAAAGCAAGCATCTCTCGCAGCGCCCATCCATAAAGGTGCGC
This sequence comes from Candidatus Brevefilum sp., assembly GCA_029210815.1. Classification (GTDB taxonomy): domain Bacteria; phylum Chloroflexota; class Anaerolineae; order Anaerolineales; family Anaerolineaceae; genus Brevifilum. The sequence continues at coordinate 63,905 of JARGGB010000002.1, read as the reverse complement.
TGTGAACAAAGATTCCGCCCCCGCCGTTAAATTCACGGTGTCATTCCAATCGGCAAAACCGAGCAGCGGCAATCCATGTAGGCCTGTGTGATCATGTGTGAATTGGATCGCCCTGGTCAAATGCTCCCAGACCGTCCCACCCTCAAGGGGATTCTCATGACGATCTTTTTCATAAAATGGTATTTCCTGTTGCAGGAAGGTGAAATCACCGGTTTCTTTAAGATATTCTGCAACAGCCAGCACACCCCATAAATGATCGTCACTGTAAAATTTCGGTCGGTCTTCCTCCGCTGCCGAGTCGCCCATATTTGCAACCATGCTGAGCGGATTGAACTGGTGCATGGCGGACCCATCCATCTTTTGGACGTGAAGCAGTTTGACCAGCAATGATTTAGCAGGTTCAGTCAACAGGGATACCGCCCCCATCACATCCTGCGAACTGTCACGAAAACCCATCCCCCGAGCGCCAAACCCAAGCTGGTACAGGGACAGGTAGCGAGACCAGTTCATGGTTATGATGCACTGGCGAGGGTTATGGATGTTCAGCATACGGTCGAGATTTGCATCCGGCGTTTGCACCTGAGTAATGTCCAGGGCGGACTCCCAAAATGTATTCAGGGACTCAAACGCTTCTTCTACATGGACTGGATCTCTAAAATGCTGGATAGATGGCATGGCTTTTTCAATATCGGACGTCTGACCTAACAGGACAATTGCCTTCTGGCTCTCACCAGCCGGAATCGGACTAAGGTGGAGCATCAAAGCGGCAATATTATCCCCACGCAATGCAAGGGTATTGCTGAGCTCATCTTGCTGTAAACTCCCCGGGGAAGCCCAGCTTCCGTAGCCATTTTCACCCAAAAAGCGGCTGCGATCCGTTTCAAAGGAAGAAACTGGCTGATTGGCTGTCAAATAATTCCGCTGGTGTTCTTTATTCATAAAGGGACACTGGCTGAGCACTACCAAGCCGTCATCGCCCTGGTGCAAATAGGATTGCATGGTCTGGGGTACCCAATCGGCGTTGGTCAGCTGCTTAAGGGCATCGGGATGTGTATATTCAACAACAGGAATCAAGTCTACCGATTGTTCCGCTTTGCCGTTGTTGGTAATTGTGATTTCCCAGATCACCAAACTTTGATTAATGGGGACAAATACACGCACATGCATGCGTAAATTTTTCGCTTCTGAAACAAAATCTGAGTACCCCAGACCTACACGGCATTCATACCTGCCAGGGGATGTCCCTGTTGGCACAGGAAAGGGCGAGAAAATATCATACCCGCCATGATCCCCGGATGTTCGCACATAAAGCGTCGTCCCCCTGAATTCAGACGGGGTGCCCTGCGTGAGATACTTCGTAATCCGATTCAACGCCGGGTCCTGCTTACAAATCAACATGCCGCCGGTCTGATCGACAAAACCGCCAAATGCCAATGTGCCAATATAATTGATCCATTTGACAGGGGTCTTTGGATTTGTGATCACATATTCACGATGCGCATCGTCAAAATAGCCGTAGGATGTCATAGAATCCTCTTTCTCAGATATTCTTCAAAATGGTATTTCAATACGGCAGGATAACCGCATTTTAGATTAGGTTTTTTCTTATGTCTTTACTGCCTACCAGTATGGACACATCAGACAACGAGAACACACTATCTTTTTGGTCCCTTGCCGTATCTAATTATAAATCCTGCCTGAAAAAATTTGTTCAGAAAAAGACTTGCTTCATCACCGCCATTAACCATCCCTCGTGAACTTCACACAAAACAATCTTTCTGAAGACAATCATTAATTTTAATGTTTTAATATATAATGAACGTAGGAAAAAATTCTATTTAAAATATTGAAAAGGAGATTTTTTATGAAGAAGGTAAGTGTTGTATTGATGGTGATGTTCTTGCTGGCAAGCGCGTTGGTTGCATGTGCCAGCCCGGAAGCAGATTCAGTCCTTGATAAAATACAAGAGGCTGGCACTGTGGTTGTAGGCACTTCTGCAGACTACCCCCCTTATGAATACGTGGATGAATCGGGCAATTTCGCCGGCTTTGATATTGAGCTGATGACAGAGATTGCCAAACGTATGGATGTCGAACTGGAATGGACGGATATGCCTTTTGACAGCTTAATCGCTGCAGTTCAGGAGGACAAAATTGATATGTCCATTTCCTGTTTTAACTACAGTGAAGAGCGCGATGAAAAAGTCGACTTCTCAGATGCCTACTATACATCCGAAGATGCTTTCCTCGTTGCCGAGGATTTCGCCGGGACGATCACCAATGCTGAGGACGTTGCAAACTTCAAAATTGGCGTGCAATCCGGTACTGTGCAGGACGAATGGGTTACAACCGAGCTGATTGATGCTGGCTTAATGGAAGAAGCCAATCTTTCACGTTATGAACGTGTAGACCAGGCTGCGATGGACTTGCAGGCAGGCCGTATCGAAGTAATCGTGGCAGACTCAGTCCCAGCCCAGGCACTGATGGGACAATTTGGTGGTTTCAAAATTGTCTTTGAGGACATGCTCTATACCGGACCAATCAACATCGTTCTGCCAGAAGGCGATTCTGAGCTCCAGGAGAGAGTCAACAGCATCATCGCTGAGCTTCAAAGCGAAGGCTTCATTGATGACCTCGCTGTCAAATACTTCAGCGATTAAAACAAGCGCTTAATAATGATGAGCGATCCGGGAAAATTCGGATCGCTCATCATCGAATCCACATTATCGATTGAATAACGCCCTCTCACAAATTGGAAGGGATCAGGCTTGGATATTATCAGGTTTATCCAATACATCGCATCGGGCACAGCCTATACTTTGGGGGTCACATTCGTTGCGCTCCCATCCGGTCTCATTCTCGGACTTATTTTAGCAATTATCTACGTTTACGGTGGGAAAATCGCTGCCAGGATATTGAGTGTTTACAGCACGGTCATGCGCGGCATTCCTCCCATTGTCCTCCTGTTCATCCTGTACTTCATCATGTCGGGGACGATCAACCTGTCACCTTTTTGGGCTGGGTCGATCTCCCTTGGGGTTATTAGCAGCGCTTACCAGATGGAGATCATCCGTGGGGCAATTCTATCTGTCAGCGGCGGACAAATGATCGCTGCCCTTGCAATTGGCATGAGCCGACTGCAGGCGATCCGCTATATTGTTCTTCCTCAAACTTTACGCCTGGCAATTCCACCATGGTCGAATGAAGCTGCAATAGTAATCAAAGATTCATCATTGGTGTATGCCCTGGGTGTGCCTGAAATACTGCGTCGAGCCCAATTGATCAGCGCCAGTACGCAGCAGCCCTTCCTGGCATATACCACAGCTGCACTTATCTATTTCGGGCTGGTCCTATTTACCAATACCCTGCTCAGGCGCCTTGAAAACCGCCTGCGCATCCCAGCTAATCCATAAATCGTGGAGTAATTAATGGCAAACAAGATCCTAACGATAAAAAACCTCACAAAAACTTACGGGAATAATATCGTTTTTCAGAATATCGACCTTTCCATCAACGAAGGTGACACCGTTGTTATTATTGGTCCCAGCGGAACTGGCAAAAGCACCTTACTGCGATGCATCAACCTGCTTACAAAACCAAACGGTGGGCAAATCTGGCTGGACGATGAGGAGATAACCTCAAAGGAAGTCAATGAAGATAATGTCAGGCAGCACATTGGGATGGTTTTTCAAAATTTTCTTCTTTTCAACCACCTGACTGCCCTGGAAAATGTCAAGCTTGGTCTGGTAAAAGTAAAGAAAATGGATAAAACTGCTGCTGAAGCAAAAACCTTTCAAGAATTGGAAAGGGTCGGGCTGGTTGACAGGGCACACCACTTCCCCGGTCAACTTTCCGGCGGTCAGCAGCAGCGCGTTGCCATCGCAAGAGCCCTGGCAATGGACCCCCGGATCATGCTCTTTGACGAACCTACCTCTGCATTGGACCCGGAATTAATCGGCGAGGTGCTTGAGGTGATGCGCAAGCTTTCCTTAGCAGGCATGACCATGCTTGTGGTTACCCACGAGATGGGCTTTGCTCGTGAAGTCGCAGATCGAATTGTGTTCATGGAAAAGGGCAGTATTGTTGAAGAAGGCTCACCTGAAGACCTCTTTAACCGCCCGAAGTTCCAGCGTACCCGGGAATTTCTTTGGAAAATCACCGAGCTTTATGGGAAGAAGGAATAGGAACAATAAATGAGCGATTGGCTCAATCTTTTAATCCGGTTTTTTGATGATTTCCTGGTTGGTGCTGGGGTTACCTTAGAGCTAACAGCCATCGGTTTAGTCATGGGCTTCTTATTAGGGCTGGGATTGGCTCTCGCCAAGGTATACGGCGCCAAACCTCTGTGCTGGTTTGCCACGGCTTACATCGAGTTGTTCCGCGGCACGCCCCTGCTTGTTCAGCTTTTTCTTATTTACTACGGTCTCCCATCCCTGGGGATTACCCTTTCACAAACCCTGTCTGCCTACCTGGCATTGGGATTAAACAGTGCCGCTTACCAGGCTGAATACCTGCGCGGGGCTATCCTTGCCATTGGAAACACACAGATGACCGCCGGCAGGGCAATTGGACTCTCGCGCTGGCAAACCATCCTGCACATCATTCTGCCCCAGGCACTGCGGCTGGCAATCCCATCCTGGTCTAACGAACCGATCTTACTATTAAAATCCACTGCTGTCGTATTCCTGATCGCCGTGCAGGATCTGATGGCAAAGGCGAAACGTGCCGCCACCACCACCTACAATCCAATTGGCAGTTACCTGGCAGTCGCTGTTGTCTACCTGGTTATGGTTTTCGCAGTAAATGCCCTGTTAAAATGGTTGGAACGTAAAGCACGTATCCCGGGGTTTGAAATGGAAGGTAAAAGAGGCAGCTTTTAGATTAAATTAAAAACCGGGCATTTTATACAGGCAATCACCCGGTTTAATCATAATAGCTGTCAAAGCCATCAAGGCAGATTTTCTTATTCGTTAAACAATCACAGCTTTAACCGAAACCTGGGTCGCTTCCAATGCCTCCACAAGGGTTCCTTCAATCTTTTTCCCGTTGACGAACAAGCTGAGTTTATTTCCGGTTCCCTCACGAACGACATCGATGTCATAAAGGGTACCGCGGAATTGCCGCCTGACTTTGAACCCATTCCAATCTTTAGGTACAACCGGTTCAATCCTCAAACCATCATAATCCGGTCGAATACCCAAAATCCATTGGGTGATAGCAACATAATTCCAGGCTGCCGTCCCTGTCAGCCATGAGTTTTTCGCTTCGCCAAAACGATCAGCGGCTTTACCTGCAATGGTTTGGGCATACACATAGGGCTCGGAGCGATGGACTTCGCTGATTGCCTCACGATTGGAAGGATTGATCCGCAGGTAATAATCCATCGCGCGATCACCATTCCCCATGATTGATTCTGCAATCATGATCCAGGGGTTGGTGTGACAAAACACACTGCCATTTTCCTTATAGCCTGGGGGATAGGAAGAAATCTCACCCAATTGAAGATGATACTCGTGATAGGGCGGATCTAAAAGAACGATGCCGTGCACGGTTGCCAGATGGGTTTGTACGGCTTCAAGCGCCTTTTTCACCATACCTTCCTCAAGCCCGATCCCTGCCATGGCACACAGCCCCTGGGGTTCAATAAAGATTTTGCCATCTTCACATTGCTTAGAGCCAATCACATCACCAAAATGGTCGTAGGCTCGCAGGAACCAATCCCCATCCCAACCAAATTTTCGAGTCACCCCAGCCATTTTTTCGGCAGCGTTTTTATAGAAAGCAGCTTTATCCCCAAATCCAAAATGGTCGCTGATCGCCCGCATTTCATTGGCAGCTATGATAAACAGGGCTGCAACCACAACCGATTCTGCCACCTTTCCATCACGAGAGGTCGTGGTCTGGAAGGATTCTCCCGGCTTCTCGGAGAAAGTGTTCAAATTCAAACAATCATTCCAATCAGCTCGACCGATCAAGGGCAAACCGTGCGGACCGATATTATCCAGGGTGTATTGAATGCTACGCTCAAGATGCTCAAACAAACTGGCTTCCGACCCGGGTTTGTTGTCAAAAGGCACCGCCTCATCTAAAATACCACAATCCGCAGTTTCTTTCAGGTAGGCTGCCGTTCCCAAAACCAACCAGGCTGGATCATCATTGAAGTTCCCCCCGACCGCGTCATTGCCGCGCTTGGTGAGGGGTTGATATTGATGATAAGCACCGCCGCTTTCTAGCTGTGTCCCCGCCAGGTCCAAAATTCGCTGTCGTGCCCTTTCAGGCACCATCAGCACAAATCCAAGCAAATCCTGGTTGGAATCCCTGAATCCCATGCCGCGCCCAATGCCGGATTCAAAATACGATGCAGATCGAGACAGGTTAAAGGTCACCATACATTGATAGGCATTCCAGATATTGACCATCCGATTGACACGTTGATCAGGCGTCGCTACCTGCAGCACATTTAAGTTTGCCTGCCAGTATTGCTTCAAATCCTCAAAAGCCTGGTCAACTGCTTGTGGATTTAGATACTTCTCAATGATCGGTTCAACCCCTGCTTTATTGATGTTTCGCGATCCGGGGGGTGAGAATTTTTGGTCAATCGGGTTTTCAAAATAGCCTAAAAGGAAAATCACTCGCCTGGTTTCGCCAGGTGCCAGGGAAAAGCGTAAGTGATGAACACCAACTGGCGCCCAGCCCACCGTGAGTGAGTTATTGGACATGTCCCTTTCAACCGCCTGTGGATTCTGGTATCCCCGATAGGGTCCCAAAAAGGCTTCCCGCTGTGTTTCAAAACCAGCCAAAGGCTCTGAACAAGCAAAATACGCAAAATGATTCCGCCTCTCCCGGTATTCGGTTTTATGATAAATGACCGAACCCTGTACCTCAAGTTCACCGATGTTCAAATTGCGCTGGAAGTTCGTGGCATCGTCATTGGCATCCCACAGGCAGAATTCAACACTTGAAAACGCCGAAAGCTGCCTGACCTCATCGGTCAGATTCTTAATCGTCACATCCCAGATTTCCAGGGTCTCACCAGGAGGAACAAAATACCGCAGGTCAGCCCGGATGCCATTGTAGGTCGACCCGATTTTGGTATATCCCATACCATGCCGGCAGGAATAATCTTCTAATTGGTTTTGCGTGGGCATCCAGGTTGGTGACCAGAACTGACCTTCTGCATTATCGCGTAAATAAAGATAGCGTCCTCCCATATCCGTCGGGACGTTGTTATAGCGATACCTAGTAAGCCGGCGTAATCGAGCATCCTGGTAAAAGGAGTAACCGCCCCCTGTATTTGAGATCAAACCAAAATAATCCTCAGCACCCAGGTAATTGATCCACGGCAGCGGCGTATCAGGCTGGCTGATCACGTACTCACGATTAGAATCATCAAAATATCCAAATTGCATCACACCCTCCATCAACCAGAAAACCTGATTTTTTCATATTAAAATTGTTGAAATATTAGATATGAGAACATTCGCAATCCAATAATAAATGATGTCTGTATATTTATCAACACAAATCCTGCCTTCCCAGCAATATCATCTCTCACAAGGTCAATATGGTAATCAAATCAGGGATATGCTAAAATTTTAACACCATGGATAAACAGACCGATATTCGACCCTCCCCAATTGCAGGTACCTGGTACAGCAATGATCCGGGTCAATTAAGGAAAACTGTGGACAGGTACATTGAAAACGCATCGAACCCTGACCTGCCCGGTGAAGTTGTGGCTGTGATTGCACCGCACGCCGGCTACCGCTATTCAGGGCAAGTCGCCGGGCATGCATTTAATGCCATTAAGGGACGGGCATACGATACTGTTTTGGTGATTTCTCCTTTGCACCAATACCACTCCCAACCGATATTGACCAGCGCCCATACCGCTTACCAAACACCCCTGGGCAACATCCCAATTGCCAGGGATGTTCTCGACCGCATCCATGCAAATATTAAAGAAAAGACCGGCGTTGGGTTAGCCCAAATTCGCTACGACCAGGAGCACGCGCTTGAGATCGAACTGCCCTTCTTGCAAAGGGCAATCGATAGCGAGTTTGACCTGATCCCCCTGATGCTGCGAGACCAATCGCGTTCTTTTTCAAAAATCCTCGGGGAACTGATCGCAGAAACAATAAAAGACAAATCCTGCTTGATGGTCGCCAGCAGTGATCTCTCTCATTTCCATGCCGAAACCACTGCCAACAAACTTGACCATCTGGTGCTAATGGCAGTGACGGATTTCTCCCCCGATGCTTTATTTGACCTCAAAGACAAAGGCCTCGGGCAGGCTTGCGGTCTGGCGCCGATTGCAACGGTCTTATGGGCTTCCCGGGCGCTTGGGGCAGATAAAGTCACGCTGCTAAGCTATGACACTTCGGCAACTACAACCGGTGATCGCTCATCAGTGGTTGGTTATGGTGCCGCAGCAATAACCCGTCCAATCTAAAGGCAGATCAACCAAAAAAACGATGCCTGCTCAGACTGCAAAAAAAGCCATCTTATTGATCACAAGCCTGTTAACGTTGTTAATTTTACTGGGATGCGGTGCAAATGCCTCACCAACACCAACGAGCACATTAACGCTGTCCCCCAGCCCAACCGAGACACGCACGCCAACCATCACCCCAACACCCACACCGACCCACACAAAAACGCCGGCAAACACAATCACCCCGCGCCCATCCAATACACCAACCATAACCCTCACCCCTTACCCAAGCCTGACCTTCACCCCAACGCCCACTTCGGTAGAGGCACGTCCGTCGGTCTTATTCCCTTATAAAGACGTGAATGGAAAAACTGTTGATTGGTCCTACGCCCATATCACTCGCATTGGCTTCAACCGCCTGAACGAGATCAATGACCTGTGGGCTTTTATGGGATTTCAACTCCTTGACAGGGCGATCCACCTGCGCAATTTTGACTTTTTGGACCAAACCATTACCGTTTATTATCTAAATGTCACCCATGAATTCAATGGGGTGCCTTATCCAATGCAGCTGGTCCTGGGGGGTACCCCCGGGGAAAACATCCCGATTGAGGATATCCCCGCAGGCGGCACAGCCTACATACAAATGCAGGTGCGAGAATCTTCACAGCCCTTTGACCCCTACATTACACATCGTGATGCAAACCGGGAATATGAATTACGAGAATCGGATTACCCAATGCTGTTCTTGAAAGATTTGCAGGCATTATTACCGGATCTTCCTGATGACTTAATCCTTCTGGCGGACCACCCGATCCTGTTCCCCAAAGATGATTGGCCGCAAATTAAATTGGATATGGGCAGAGCAGCTTACCTTGCTGCACGGTACCAGCCCTTCTTTGAACTGGATGATTTTGATCGCCTGGTGGACCAGAGCCCCTTTGCTTACGCACTGAGAGATCACCTGATGTACAACGACAAAATTCCGGAAAATTATTATGCCTTCAGCAGCAACACGCTGATCATCATCACAAACGAAGAGTAGAAATTGAAATTATCAAACTAAAAACTCAATGCATTTCAAGTGCTTTCTCATTCTTAATATTCGGAGCGAAGCCTTCAGGCCGACTTTATACATAAAGTATCAAGAAACTTAATAGGACTTATTTGCTTGACACTTTAGTTTAAATGGAAACAGCGCCAAGGATGAGGGGGGCATCCTGCTGACGCTGTCTCCATAACAATTATAGCATATGTTTTTAAAATTTTGTCAAAAATTAATTAAACAAAAACCCCCGACGATTGCCGGGGGTTTTCCTTCCGAAAAACGAGCTTTTAGAGCCAGCCGCGCAATTCCATTGCCTTTACAACACGATCAATTGCCACCATATAGGCAGCATCGCGCATGAACACATTCTGAGATTGTGCCATTTCATAAACGCCGTCAAAAGCCTGCGTCATTTTGTCATCCAGCTTCTCAAGGACCTCTTTCTTGGTCCAATAGAAGTTCATATCATTTTGAACGCCTTCAAAGTAAGAGGTCGTCACACCACCAGCATTGCACAAGAAGTCAGGGATCACAAAGATGCCACGTTCCTTAAGAACTTCATCTGCTTCAGGTGTGGTTGGGCCGTTGGCACCTTCTGCCAAAATCTTTACACGCTTGTTGATAAGATGAACGCTTTCGCCATTGATCTGTCCCTCAAGGGCAGCCGGGATCAACACATCCACTTCTTTGCTTATCCAGGCATCACCAGATTCAATTGCATAGCCGGCTTTTACGGCTGCATCCTTATTGATTGAACCGTACTGATCCGTGATGCTCATTAAGAGGTCCGGGTCGATCCCATCAGCCTTGCTAACGGTATAAGCCTTGCGATCATCGCGATCCCAGTAACTGACGCAAATCACTTTACCGCCCAGGTGCGCAATGAAACCTTTGGCTGCGTACTGTGCCACATTGCCAAATCCTTGAATGGCTGCTGTTGCCTTGCTCGAGTCAATATTCAAACGCTTCATGGCTTCCCTGATGGTGTAAATGACGCCAAAGCCAGTTGCTTCCGTTCGCCCAAGGGAACCACCGCCGCCAACAGGTTTGCCTGTGATCACACCAGGGGTATATTGCCCTGTAATGCGGGAATATTCGTCCATCATCCATCCCATCATCTGGGGGGTCGTGCCTACATCAGGTGCAGGGACATCCTGCCGCGGGCCAACTTCACGCCAGAGATTGCGAACAAAGGCTCGGCATAAGCGTTCTTTTTCGTCTACAGACAGTGTTGCCGGGTCAAGGACGACACCGCCCTTACCACCGCCCAGGGGGATATCCGCGACAGCGCACTTCCAGGTCATCCACATCGCCAGGGCGCGTACTGTATCAATGGTTTCCGCCGGGTGAAAACGCAATCCGCCCTTATTCGGTCCACGCGCATCGTTATGCTGTACACGAAAACCCTGGAAAACACGGATGCTGCCGTCATCCATACGGACTGGGATTCGCAGATGGAATTCTCGCATCGGCCACCGCAGCATCTCGCGCACCTGTTGATCAAGGCCCAACAGATCCGCAACATGATCGAATTGCTGTTGAGCCATTGCAAATGCATTTGTTGTTTCTGACATAGTCTCTCCTATTAATATGGTTTGGTGAGGTTAATAAAACATTTTCAAGTTATACCCAATTCTGTGGATTGCAGGATTAAATAAAAATAAGCGGGCATCTCGGTCCAATCCCCGCATCTGTTCTCGCTCAGTTGTCCCTGAATGAAGAACATGCCCGCTCCACAATTGTCTTGATAGCTTAACAATAATTGAGAATCTGAAACTCGTCAATAGAATGTTGATGCCTTCTCGTGTGACATTCATCACATGCTGACACTCTATTCTATACTTTTATGTCATCTCATGCCTGAATAACCGAATTTCAATAAGTGTCTCAAAAAAATCGAGTTTTTGGAACTTTTTAGCCGCACTATGCGTCTATTGAGTGAAAGCATAAAAAATATTAAAAACCTTATTATTGGAGGATCACAAAGATGAATAAAAAATTTAGCCTTATCATGATCAGCATGATTGTCATCGGACTGCTGGCTGCTTGCAGCCCCACTGCCCCGGAAAAAGAACGAACGATGGGCGTCAGCGGCACCGGCAGGGTGACTGTTGTACCGGACATCGCTGCCATCAATATCGGTGTGCGATCAGAAGCAGAAAACGTGACGGATGCACTGGACACAAATACAGCCCAGGCTAGCAGGATTTCACGGGCTTTGCAAGAATTGGGCATTGAAGAAGACGATATCCAAACATCGAACTTCAATGTTTATCCCTCAGATCGCTATGACCCCATGACGGGGCAGGTTGAAGGACGTTATTTTGTGGTAGAAAACACCGTCAATGTAACCGTTCGCGATCTGACCAGCCTGGGTGCAGTGCTCACAGCCGTGGTCGAAGCAGGTGCAAACAATATTTACGGTATCAACTTCGATGTTGAAGATCGTGAAGCTGCTGTTGCGGAAGCTCGCAAGCTGGCGATTGAAGATGCCAAGGCAAAGGCACAGGATATCGCTGAAGAATCAGGCGTTGAGCTTGGTGAAATAATCAGCATCAGCGTTTACAGCGGCAGTACGCCCACCATCTATTACGATGCTAAAGGCGGCGCATATTCAGAAGCTGCTGTCCCGATCGCTGCTGGCACCCTGTCCATTACCATGGAAGCCAGCCTGACCTACTCGATCAAGTAGAAAATTATCCCCCACTCCTGACAACGCGAGAGGCTGATCACTCAGCCTCTCGCAAAAACCAACGATTAATAAATATTTGTAAGGAGGATATTTATGAAGAAAACACTCTTAACCCTTTTACTTTTTGTTACAATTGCCGCTTTCATTACCGGTTGTGCAGGTACCGTCACTAATGCAAGTAATGATACACTTCGAACTATCAACGCTACGGGTACTGGAAAGGTCAAAATAAAACCGGATATCGCCCACGTCAACATAGGCGTTCGCTCTCAATCCCCCGAAATCATCGAAGCATTTCATGAGAATTCTGAAATTGCTGAGAATATCATCCAAAAGTTGATTGGGATGGGCGTTGAGCAAAAGGATATCCAGACCCGAAACTTTAACATTTACCAGCAGCAAGAACCTCGACCTTTTGAGGGAGAGGAAGAACCGACAACGAGCTATGTTGTTGAAAACACAGTCGCAGTCGTCGTGAGAGACCTGGACTCCCTGGGTGAAGTGCTCTCGACCATGGTCGCTGAGGGGGCAAACACCATTCACGGGATCAGCTTCGACGTTGAAGATCGAGAAGCAGCGGTAGAGGAAGCCCGAAAACTGGCAATTGAGGATGCAAAATCACAGGCAGAAGCCATTGCTGATGCCGCAGGCGTCAAATTAGGAAAAATCCGCAGCATTGGCATCAATCAGAATGGCGGCATGATGCCCCGTTATGATTTTGCCGTCGAAGAAGCGGCTATGGGTGCTGGTGAGGTGCCCGTTTCAAGCGGCACTTTAACCATACAGGTGACAGCAAACTTCACCTATGATATTGATTGACAAACAAATAACTGAATACTCAACCAAAAACCCGTTGGTGCGTCAGTCCCCAGCGGGTTTTTATATTTAATTAATCAAGCTTGACACAAATTACCCCCAATTGGGTATACTTTGTATCCTTCTCAAGTATAATTTTTTTATTCCTTTGTCAGAAGGATGTCATTATTTTTTCGGATAAGGAGTGTTTCAAATGCAAATTGTGACAGACAGCGGTTTTGACCTTTCTCCGCAACAAAAAGGTGATTTTAAGTTTCATGCCCTCCCCTTGAAAATTACATTGAGCGGCGTCAGTTACCGCAGCAGCATTGACATCCAGTCAGAAGAATTTTACACACTGCTCAAGAAAACCGGTGATATGCCGATTACTTCAACACCATCACCAGGTGAATTTCTCGAAATTTACGAGAAAGTTGCAGAAAAAGATCCTGACATCCTCTCCATTCACATCTCTTCAGGTTTGAGCGGCACCTATAATTCAGCCAGAACAGCAGTAGAACAATTCAAAGGTGCAAATATTACTCTGGTAGATACCCGCTCCCTGTCTGTTGAAATGGGATGGCAGCTGGAAGCAGCCATCAAAGCTGTTCAAGCAGGCTGGCCTGTTGATAAGATTCTTGAACTTCTCACAAAAGTCAGGGAAGCCTCCGAAGTCGTTTTTACCTTGCCCAATTTGTCCTACCTGATCCATGGCGGCCGCATCAGCCACCTCAAAGGCTTGCTCGCATCGCTTTTAGGGATCAAACCCTTAATCGGGGTGGATAAGGCTGACGGCAAATATTATGATCGCGGCAAAGCAAGGACTTTCAAGCGGGCGGTTCAGGCTATTCCAACTTATATTGCAAATCGAATTCCGCATGGTACAACTTTACGAGCACAAATTGCCCATGCAAATAACCCTGAAGGGGCAATACAGCTTCGCCAGGAAATGGATAAACTTTTCTCCTGTAAATGGCTGCAAGAGTGCTCAATCTCGCCTGTTTTAGGTGCCCACACCGGGCAGGGACTGGTCGGAGTCGTATTTGCGCCACTTGATCAGATGCCCAAATTGCCCTGAAAACAATTGTTTACATTAAGAAAGCCCGGGAATCCCGGGTTTTTTGTTTGGTCAATTTAATTTTTCCCCCCCTTTATACTTCAATTGAAAGGCCTTTAAATTGGCTTGTGTAAAGCTTGTAATAAAATCCTTTTTCCTCCAGCAATGCCTCGTGTTTACCACGCTCAATCAATTCCCCCTCATTGATCACCAATATCTGGTCAGCATTAGGTAACATGGTCATAAAGAGATAATTTCAGAAAGCTATAATTAGATCGATAGTGATCGTACCGGTAAAGGTTATTTTTCCGCCAAACCACAGCAGGGTAGCGATCCCCGAATTTCAGATTCAAAGTCAATATGAAAAGATCAAGCATTTGATTTTGACAAGCCTCAATGGAATTTGTTTTGATGACAGCAATTTAAACAACAAAACCCCAGGTGAAGACGGCAAAACCTGGGATCAAGTAATTTTGAATTGATTTAAGCAAAGGCTAACCTTTGATTTGTACGTAAAACCCAAAAAAAATTGAAAAAGCCCTGCAATTGATTAAATACAGAACTGCAGCTGGGCATTTAGTAATGAATAGAAAATCAGGTTAAAGGGGGCGGTGGTACCGGTAGATCTTCTTTAGCGGTGTCAATCCACTTATCGCCTTCATCAATCAACATCACCGGAATATCCTCAACTATCGGATATTTTCGATTGCAATCCTGGCAAATCAGCCAGGTGTCTTTGTATTCTTCTAATAAGCCTTCTTTTTCCTGAACGCAGTTCGGGCAACGAAGCATATCCAGTAATTCTCTATCCACCATCGATCCTCCAATTATTCTTGCAAAAGTATTTTTAGTAGTAAACGAACCTTTATTTCAAACTTTACAGTTTTAAGTATTTTAGGATTTTAGCGCGTCGTACATAAAACGACAAGTTTAATCATTTTCCTGCTCTGGAATGCCTTCTGTCCCCGGTCCATATTCATAAATCGCCTGCCAGGGGCGAAAACGAGTGAAAAAAGAGTCGGCAAAATGTACTTTATCATCTTTATACACAGTCCGGGTGATGTTGATGTCCGCGCCATCCGCTTCGTAGTCCACCTGCTTGATTTCACCCTTTTCGAGATCGGGGTTTTCGCGATAAAGCGGCTCAGGTGCCTCAACAATACTCGTCGGACCCGTCGTGCGCCAATCCACACTACGCCCATCATCCGTCGAATAAAACTTCCAGGTCAATGCATTATTACCTGTCACATAAGTTTCCATCAACAGCCAGTGACCGGTGTCGTTGGTAAACTTAAAGTCCACAATGGGGACATAAACAGTGGCGTCAAAACCTGCCCAGTTAGAATCCCTGCGACCACCGTATTCCATCTCGTAATATCCAACCCGATAGGCATGGGGATGGCGCTCAACAATTGGAAAGCCTGCAAAAAACGCCGCCCTGAAAAGGGTTGTGCTTACCTGGCACACGCCGCCGCCCACACCCTGGATTGTTTGCCCGCCGTATATGATCAGCGCTTCTGCATAGCCATTCTCCAGGCTGATATTGCCGAGGGCATTCGCCATTGAAAATGTTGCACCAGGCGCTACCAGCAGCCCATGGAATTCTGCAGAGGCAGTTTTGATGTTTTGTATCCTGGCAGCATCTGACCCATAAAAATAAGTCGTACGTTCTTCAACCAGCTCGATAATTCCCAGGTCTTCACCCGGTGTCTCATCCGTTACTTCGGGGTCTAATGCCTCAAATTGCAAAGCGACTTTGTGTTCTCCTGATTTTAAGGTCTCGCCAATACTGGCAATGCTCGCGTCCACATCAAGATCACGTCCAATAATGGCAGGTTCAATCACTTCTAAAGCCCGTGTCTCGTCATTAAAGATAAAACGGGCATTAACAGGGTTAATGTGCAACCCGGGCTTCAAACTGTCGAGATAAATTCGGAACAGGTTTTCATTGAGGGCAATCTGAAATTCGACATCGCCGTCCTCACCATCTTTTACACGGTTGATGATCAGCATATCAGCCAGTGCATCTGGTGTGATCTCCCAGGTTTCCTCCCGTTCTGCATTCATTGGCGCCACCAGCACCAGGCTCTCGCTGAGCATTTCTCTTGCCAATTCAGCCTGGGGACCAACGTCCAATATTTCAGGTTCAAAGGAATCAACGATGAGTGAAGTCTCACCGCTTTCCATGTTTGTTAGCTTAGGCGTGATGGCAGCAAGGGTGTTCAAAATATCCAGCGTCAAGCCGACCTGCCCTGGCTCAACAATCACCTCTGAGTTTTGTAAGTCCAGGGATGCTTCACGAACGGACAGATCAATGGCTTCGGCAATATTTTGCAAGTAAGATAACGCCGCTCTCTGGTCAAAAAAGGCGATAGGCGAAAGGTGTACGCCCGTAAACCAGGCCTTACCGCGGTCAATCCAGTCTTGAGTCAACCATTTCCCTCTTCCAACATCATAAGCTTGCTGCGCACTGGCCTTGGGGTCAATCAAATAGCCAAGATCAATCGGCTGGGCTTCCCAAACCTGGTCTTCGTAAGATAAGCGCAATTCACCCTGGTAAGTATAGGGGAACGCAGCTGCCAGGTGCTCGCTGGCTTCGTCAAGGGTCATTCCAGATAAATCCTGCTGGTGCACATAAACACCAGGAAAAATTCGATCTGCATAGTTAAGCTCAAAACCTGCAAGCGCTGCAAATAACAATATCAGAAAAATGAGCAGGCTCAATGGCAGGGCTAAGATTAATTGGAGGGGAATATTCTTTTTTGTTTCAGTATTCACTTCTTCAGTCATCGTGACCCGATTATACTTCAAGGAGATTAAAAATTCTTAAATGCAGAAACTGAACTCGTTTATCCATATCAATATACCAATCTTAAAATTGTTAATGCAAGAGGGAAGTGCCAGATAATTTATATCGTATAATTTATATTGTTAAAAACCATCCAAACAAAGGCGCCTAATGACCCTGCATATGATAATCCTGCTGATTTTAATCCTGGCTGCCCTTATCATGTTTTCAATTGACATCATCCAGGCAGATGTTGTCGCATTAGGCGTTATGATGGCTTTGATCCTGACGGGCATTGTCCCGGCTGACATTGCCTTTTCAGGGTTTGGCAGCGATACAGCCATCATGATTTTGGGATTATTGATCCTGACTGGCGCCCTGGTGCGTACGGGTGTTGTCCAAATTATTTCTCGGCAAATATTGCGGCGTGTCGGCAATAACAAAAATCAGCTCTATTGGGTCATCATGGGGACTGCAGCCTTGTTAAGCGGTTTTATCTCTAATACCGCTACATCTGCTTTCTTCACACCTATGACCATCGGCCTGGCACGACGCTACAAAATCCACCCTTCAAAATTATTGATGTCCCTGGCTTTTGCGACCATTTTAGCCAGTTCGTTAACCCTGGTTGGCACCTCAACCAACGTGGTTGTCAGCGGTTTACTGACTGATTATGGCATGAAACCGCTGGGTATGTTTGAACTAACACCAATTGGGATCCCAATCGTCATTGTTGGGCTTTTGTATATGTTTTTTATTGGGCGTCACCTTGTCCCAGCCAGGGACGAGGAAGAAGTCGGTCTAACAGAAAAAATCCTCCCTTATTGTTCTGAATTTAAAATCACAGAGGATTCCGCCTGGAAAGGCAAGACCCTGAGCGAAATCGGTCTTGGTCATGAATATGATTTGACTGTCCTGCGAATTTTAAAGGAACCTGGTTATCATGTATCTCCAAGAGGAAATACAGTGCTGCAAAAGGGCGACAAAGTATTAGTCGAAGGCGATCGGGACGACCTGGTTGCCATGCAAGAACAAGACACCATCAAATTCACCGGTGAATTCAAAGACAAAAAGGATGTCTCACAAGAATTATCGCTGGCAGAGGTCATCGTTTTGCCAGGATCGCCCTTGATCGGGCGCACTTTATGGGGGCTGAGCTTTCGACAGCGTTTAGGCTTGCAAGTATTGGGGATCAATCGAAAAGGCGAAACGATTCACCAACGTATCAGCCGAACACGGCTAAAAGTTGGCGACCAATTATTAATTCAGGGCGATCCCGCGACAATCCAGGGATTAAGCAACAACAATAATTTCAGAGTCGTCTCTGCTAAACTTGATATCATGCCTGAAACAAAAAGAGCGCCGATAGCCCTGGCGATATTTTTAGGTGTTGTTTTGCTGGTATCTTTTAATGTGCTTTCGCTGCCAGTTGCTGTCATGCTGGGTGTCCTGATAGCCTTTCTCACCCGCTGTATCTCACCCGTTGGCGCGTATCAACAGGTCAACTGGAATGTGTGGTTTCTGATCGCCAGTATGTTAGCCCTGGGGCAGGCGATGGAAATTTCAGGTCTGGCAGCATTATTGGCAGATCAAATTGTCAAGCTTGTCGGGGCAGCTCACCCAATGTGGCTCCTATCAGCATTCTTTTTCTTATCCCTGGCATTAACCCAACCCATGTCCAACCAGGCAGCAGCAGTCGTGATCATCCCAATTGCGCTCCAAACAGCCTCTCAACTGGGATTAAACCCCCGTACATTCGCCGTTATGATCGCTGTCGGTGCCAGCTGTTCCTTCATCACCCCGCTGGAACCCGCGGCATTGATCGTCTACGGCGCTGGAAATTATCGCTTCTTCGATTTCATCAAGGTTGGCTCCATTTTGACGGTGCTGATATTCCTGATCGCCATCTTCATGGTTCCCTGGTTGTGGCCCCTCTAATTTCTTTTTGCACTTCAAAAATTAATCAGTTCTCCTCTGCCCGGATCAATAATTGTTCTGCTTTTGAGAAAACCTGCTTTCGAACCAGGACAATCGATATAAGAACGGTAATACCGACGGTCACAAAGATCGACCCGGAAACAACAAATTGATAGAACCCTGCATAGGCTGGGTTTTCTCCGGACAGAAGCATCCCAGACATTGCCCCTGGAATCCAAACAATCCCTAAAGACTGCAAGCCATTGATGCGTGGGATCATGGCTGCTGTGACCGCCCGGCGGGCGTAAGGGGCGACCACCTGCTCTGGGGGCGCACCCAAAGCCAACCCAGCCTCAACCTGCCCTGCATGGGACGCCAGTTCCGAATGAAAACGTTCAAGCAATAATGCATTGGCGTTCATTGCACCATACACCATCATGCTGCCGATGGGGATAATTGAAGTGAGGTCCTGCTTAATGACTCCCAGGATTGTCATAACGAGGATCACAGACCCGGCACCAGCGCTGATCCCTGCCAGGGATATCCACAGGGCATTGGGGATGGATTTGATACGCTGCACCGTTATAAAGCCCGCAGTGACGATCATCACCAGGATAATCGGTATTGATATCCACAGGTCTGCACTGAAGATCAAAGTTAGCAGAAAGCCCACCGCCACAATCTGCACCAGCCCTCGTCCCAAGCCAACCAGGATATCCTTCTTTAACCCCAGTTTTAATCGCATTGTTACAGCCACCACCAACAAAGCTGCAACCAATGTTATCCCTGCCTGTGCTGCCCCCAGCAAGATTTGATTATCAATCCATTGACTGAGCATCCAAAACCTCCTCCACCGGGCTGTCTGCGATCAGTTTGCCGCCCTCAAGCACAAGCACGCGGTCTGCTACGCGCTGCACCTGCGCCCTGTCATGGCTGACTAAAATACAGGTAACCTCTCCGGAGTCCAGCACAGACAGGATTGTTTCTTCCACTTCTCGCCTGGCTGCCTGATCCAGTGAAGAGGTTGGCTCATCCAAAAGCAGCACTTCGGGCTTATTGGCTAATGTTCGTGCCAGGTTTACTCGCTGCGCTTCCCCGCCAGACAACTTCGCCACGTCCCGATCAGCAAAGCCTTTAAGATCCACCCCGGACAACAAGGCTTTGATCCTTGCTTCATCCAGGCTTTCGCCCTGAGCTGTCGGTCCAAAACGGAGGTTATCAGCCACGCTGCCGGGGAAGAGGTTTGGCTGCTGCATCACCATGCCCAATCGCCGCCTGAGCACCCGTGGTGGGATCTCCTTGTAATCCTGCCCATCCAAATAAACTGTCCCGGAGCCAGGTTCATCCAAACGATTCAGCAAACGGATCAATGTGCTTTTCCCGGCACCGGAAGGGCCAAAAATCGCAACTCGTTCCCCAGTTGAGATCTCAAAATTGATATCTGAAAGCAGAACCTGTCCATCCACCTGGTATCCCAAACCTTCAGCCTTCAATAAAACGGGGGACTTTATTTCATCCCTATCCAAATTCGCCTCCATCAACAATCATCAGCCTATTCCCCTCCCTGCCCTGTGAGCAAAGGGTTGATCAAGCTCAATATCTCTTCAACTGAAAGAAAGGGACCATATTTAATACTGCGCAAAATCCCCTCCTGGTCTAAAATAAACGTTTCCGGCACCCCCTGAACCTGGTATAAATCTGAAATCTCACCGCGCAGGTCCGGGCCATTGGGATAGCTCACGCTGTATTCCTCCAGAAAGGAGCGTGCTGCCGGTTCGGTATCCATATAAGCGATGCCCAGGAAAAAGGTTTCACCAGGTGCCTTCTCCTGGAGTTCCTGCCAGGCTTGCTCAAGCACGACTGCTTCCTCGTCACATGTCACACACCAGGATGCCCAAAAATTGACCAGGACAATTTTTCCTCTTAAATCACCCATTTGGATTCTTTCACCTGAGAATGTCATTAAGCTGAAATCTTCAGGCGCTTTACCCATTTCAAGCATTGACTTACCGTCAGAAAAAAGGCGCAGACCAAAGACAACTAATAGAATAACCAGGCTAAGAATACTTACAATGATCCAAAATTTTTTGGTTCTTGGGTTCTCGGAGGTTTTCTCCGGCATTTCTTTACGCATATTCACTCACGCTCATTCAAATCTTGCTCAATCTGTAAAAGATAGGGGTCACTTTCTTCAACATTTGTAGAATCCACCTTTGGACGCCTGAGCCGATTAATCAACAAGATGATACCGGTCAGTATCACAAGGGGAGGAATTAGATATAAAACCCAATTCAGCCCGCGCCTGGGCGGTTCCCCCAGGACTTTATCGCCAAATTGGGCAACAAAATAGGCTAAAATTTCATCTTCCGTCCATCCATCAGACAACTGCTGGCGGATCAGATTCCGCCACTGTTGACAGGCTTCAGTTGTACACTCATCCAGTGGGACATTTTCACACACCGGGCAATACAACTGCTTTGCTATCCGGTTGACATCATCATCCGTAGGGATATCTGTTTGTCCCCGGACTGCCTCCACGGGCAAGAACAAGGATAGGCAAACAAATAAACTTAATACAAATATTTGGATTAGTTTGTGCTGTTTCATAAAAGATCACCTTTATCACCAAGGTAAAAATATCCAAAATAAGCATACCATAAGCAAGCTGATTTCAAGAAAACCAGGTGATCATTTCGCAGGAGTATAATCAAATTAACATGATTTCTGAAAACCCTTTTTATTTATCGTAAAATCAATGAATTACCTGAACTCCTTCATGGCAATCAGCCTGATCCTTTTTCAAATATTTTTACCCCCATTTGCCAACAGCAGTGTTTATAATCCCCAGGTTGCTGAAATGCTCTCGGAAGCCAATCCGCACCGTTGGATGGGGTGGATCAGGGCATTGTCTGGGGCGGACCCCATTCAAACTGCGGACGGTATGGAAAAGATAATAACCCGCAGCAGCCTGGTGATGTTTGAACCGGATGCAAAGCCAAGTGCTTTTGATTATCTTATTGATGAACTCCTTCGATTGGGCTTCGTTGAAGGGCAGGATTTCCAAATTCACAATTACAACTTCCCGTTTGGTGACCGCTATCCCAAAAGAAATTGGAAGAATATCATATTAAGCTTTCAGGGGGATGACTCCAAGCTGAAAAATGAACACGTTTTGTTTGTCGCCCACATGGACAGCACATCTGGCAACGAGTATTTAATTGCACCGGGTGCCGATGACAATGCCAGCGGCACAGCAGGATTATTAGAAGCAGCATCAATTCTTCAGTATTATCGATTTGGACGAACAATCGACTTAATATGGTTTAGCGGTGAGGAAAAATCGCGCATCGGCAGCACATCCTTTGTTGAGGATTATGCCGATTGGCTGCCAAACATAGTTGGTGTGGTGAACATGGATATGTTTGCCTTCGATGGAGATAGCGATGGCTGTTTTGAGGTGCACGCCGGGACTTTGCCAGAATCACAGGAAATTGGCAATCTGATCGGATCGGTGATCGAGGCTTACGATTTAAGGCTGACCTATGATTTTCTCGATGACGAAAATGCTTACCCTTTCTCGGATCACGATCCATTTTGGAGAAAAGGTGTGCCAGGGGTTTTAATGATGGAGAATTCCTTCTACCATCCGGATGAAACTTGCGGAAAATCAGATCGAAATTACAACTATCATCGAACTTCGGATACCATAAGCTACATCAACAGCGATACCGGTTTTTCAATTTTACAAGCAGGGATCGCAACAGTCGCACATTTAGCCCAACCGCTCCCACAAAAATTGACAGAAACAATTGACATATCTATCCCTGGAAAAACATGTCAGCTTGATTAAGCCTGCAGTTTATAGAGATAACAAAAATTTTCTTCATTTGAATTTCTTACAAAAAGGAGTGAAGCCCCTGCCCTCAGGAGGCACGACGTGAGGGTTAGGCCGACTGTAATACAATCGAATAATTCCGACGAATTAAAGCCTACCATTCCTTGACTTTGGTAAAACCGCGATGATGGTCCCTAAGGTCAACACGCCAGAGCCTATCCACAACCAGTTCACCAGGGGATTAACAAAAATCCTGAAGGTTGCCTCGTCTGGCAATTCTGGCTGCCAGTCCACCAGGATCGCATAATGATCCAAAGAAAGGTTGCTTTTCACGCCGGGTATGGTAACTGCCATGCCCAAATTGGAATAAACCTCACGGCTGGGATACAGCGCTCCCTCTGGCTGCCCCTGGTATAGAATCGTCAAAACAGCCTGGGTTGTGGTAGTTTCTGCTTCTGTGAAGCGTTCAATGCCCTCAAAGGTGTACTGGTAAGCGCCGATGGATGCTGATTCGCCTCGCTCAAGCCTGAGCTGTGTTTCTTGCTGTAAGCCTTCCAAGCCTATAATCCCCAGGCTCATCAGGACGATCCCCAGATGAACCAGCATTCCGCCGTAGCGCCGATGATTTCGCCGGAAAGGCACCCACAAAGCCCCGGGGAGTCTCCCATCTGGCCTTGCTAAACCCTTTCGGGCAGCATTGATATATTCCCAGGAAATGACAATAGCCGCCAATCCCGCCAACCATAAGGCAGCCAGTGCATAAAAATTGTTAACACCACCCAAAAGCCAGATTAATAGTGGGACTAAAAGGGACAGGGGCAACAAAATTGTAAGTCCCTGGCGAATTTTGTTAAGTCGAGTCAAACCCCATGCGGCAAGCGGACAAAGCCCCATCAGCGACAACAATAAGGTGAATAAGGGACCGGTAATACGTTCATACCAGGCAGGGCCAACAGTGACCTGGGTACCGGTGAGCAGATCCGAAAAAATCGGGTAAACGACACCAAGAAAACAGACCATCAAGATGCTCAATAAAACCAGGTTTGAAAACAGGGTTAAAACTTCTCGCGAAAAGCCAAACTCAATTTCCTGGGAAGGTCCAAAGTCACGCCAGCGATAGATCAGCAAGCCTAAGCCGCCGATGCTTGTAATCCCCATAATAACAAACATTGCCGGACCAATATTACTGCCAGCGAAGGTATGCACAGAGGATAAGACCCCTGATCGGGTGATAAAAGTGCCAAATATGACCAGACCGAAAGTGAGGATGATCAGGCTTAAATTCCAACGCTGAAAACCATTTGCTTTTTTCTGGAGTAACGCGGTGTGAATCAAAGCTGTTGCGCTCAGCCAGGGCATTAAGGCTGCAATTTCAACAGGATCCCAGCCCCAATAGCCGCCCCAGCCCAGAACGTCATAAGCCCAACGCATACCTAGCACCAGACCCAGGGATAGAAATACCCAGGCAATTAGGATCCATGTGCGTGAAAGTTCAATCCATCGTCCATCCCGACGCTTTGTGATCAGGGTCGCTGCTGCCAGGCCAAATGGAATAAGGAAACCCACAAAGCCCAGGTAGAGCGCAGGGGGATGCCAGATCATGCCAGGATGGCGTAAGAGCGGGTTCAAGCCCTGTCCATCTCCTGGGGTCAACGTCCAGGCGTTTCGAGGTTGGAAAACAGATAAGACCCTGCCGCCGTCGGTAAAATGCCAGAAACGTTCAAAGGGCGTGGCTAAGAACACGTTCAAGCCAAGGAAGAAAATTAATAAAATAAAAGCCACCAGCATCGCCCAGGGGAACAGGTCGCTTTCCTTCCGGATTTTTCGGCTGGAAAATCCCAAAGAAAACCCGCTCAATAACCAGCTCCAAAAGAGAAGCGAGCCTTCCTGCCCTCCCCAAAGGGCTGTTAATTTCAAATAAGCCGGCATTTCCCTGCTGCTGACGCTGTAGACATAAGCGACATCAAAGCGGTCCGTTAATAACAAAAACACCAGCACAAGGATGCCAGCTGTTGACAATGGGAAAATCAATACCAATGCCCGACGAGCAGACTCAAAAAAAGCCGGTGATTCTTGGATAAGACCAAAAATTAGGATGACCAAACCATAGAATGACAATAAAAATGCCAGGGCAAGGGTCATGTAACCAAATGAAGATATCACGATGTTCTACTCCGCCTGTTCTGGTAAGGCTTCTTCATATTTTGAAGGGCATTTCAGCAATAATTCCTCAGCGACAAAAACACCTTCCGAATTTAATTGGCCGGTCAGAATCGCCTGACTTTCATGCCTGAGCATGTCCGGTTTAGCCCCTTCATAAATCACGTCTAACCGGGAATTATCCGGGTCGTTAACAGCCTGGTGTAAGACCTTGCTCAACTCGCCTTCTTCTTTAGCCAGGTCTTCATCCGCCGGGATATGGGCTATTGTAAAATGGAGAAGCCCAGTTTGAGTGTCAAAATAGATGCTCTCGCCTAATACAGCGCCGGACACACGCAAATTTTGACCCTGCAGTTCATTTTCAGACTGCTGCAATTCCTCAACGGTCATAAAAAATTCTGCTGTTCCCCGCGTTGCACTGATGATCAGAATGACCACTGCAATCAGAAATAAACCCCCGCTGATGATGAATTTGAGCTGGTTTGAGCTCATTCCTTTTTTCTTCTCATCCGTCATATCAAATACCTTTAAATGTTTTTTCAGTCGATTGTATCATTATAACGGATTGACCCTTCTTTAGCTACAATAAAGACAATTTTTATCCCAATTAAGATTAAGTTTTTTACAAAGCACTCGCTGAGTCAGCTAAATTGCTGATTTGGATTCCACTGCAGGTCTTACCTATGGTATATTTTAACCATTCTAAAAATATACAGGAGCACCCATGTACATTGCCATTGAGGGCGTTATTGGTGTGGGGAAAACCACCCTGGCTCGTCTCTTACAAACATCCTTCAACGCTGAACTGCTATTGGAAATTTTTGAAGAAAATCCATTTCTCAGTGATTTTTATGGAGATCGTGAGCGTTTTGCCTTTCAAACTCAGATCTTTTTCTTGCTCAGTCGATATCATCAACAACGCAGAGGCGTACCGGAATCCCTCAAGAACAACCCCTGGTTAATTTCTGATTACACATTTGAAAAAGACCGCCTTTTCGCTGAAGCAAACCTTTCCGGTGATGAATTAGAAACCTATATCCAGGTACATGAGGCTCTAGCTGAGAAAATCATCAAACCAAACCTGATCGTTTACTTACAGGCGGATACTGACGTCCTGATGCAAAGAATTGCCCACCGCGATCGCCCCTATGAGCGCAAGATGGACGTCAATTATATTGCTGCCCTTAATCAAACCTATGAGACACGGTTTAAAAGCTATCCGGGGCAAACTGTTTTGACGATCAATACCAACAACCTGGACTACGTACGCTATTCCGAACACCTGGAACAAATTGAACAACGGATCCGACAAACACTGAAATTGTCACCATTCCAGGAAAGCTTGCCAATTGATCTATAGATAAAGGGAAAGATCATGCGAATCACACGAGACTTACTCCATAAGTTTGCCCAGCAGACCGTCACTGCCCGTCTGCGAAGCGAGCCTGATATATACGCTGCTTACCTGGTCGGGTCATTGGTTGAAGAAGATCCGCTGCTGGGAGGAACGACGGATATCGATTTGGTTCTGGTTCACAAATACCAGGCACCAACAACACGAGAATGCGCTGTCGTAACGCCAGATATCTCACTGGATATTTATCATAAGGTCCGTGAAGCATATACCGACCACCGAGCCTTCCGCAAGGATCCATTAATGGGCTATCCGCTTACCCATTACAACATCATCCTGCATGATAATGAACATTGGCTCGAATTTATCCAATCCAGTGTCAACGCTGAATTTCACCGTTCGGACAATGTGCTGGCAAGAGTCAGGAAATTCTCCTCTGCCGCACGTGAAAACTGGTTTTCTTTATTGCAAGCCCCTCCCGAATCGCACGAATCATGGCTGGATCATTGCCTTAATATTTTATCCTTGGGGGCAAACAGCGTTGCAGGCTTGATCGGACCTCCGCTAACCACACGACGATTCTTGATGTCCCTGAAAGATCGTGTAGAAACCCTCGGCGTTCCAAAGGTGCTGGCCGGGATTTACGGCTTATTAGGTTATAACGAAGAACAAAATGAGTATCTAAAGGATTGGGCAAAAGCATTCGAAGAAGATCTGAGCTATATCTCAAAAAAGGTGGATGCGCCTGTTCACCTAAAACCCAGCAGACACAGCTATTACGTCTCTGGGATTCAGGCATTGCTGAACAGCGATTCACCCGGTCAAGCGCTTTGGCCGCTGCTTCGAACATGGCTGGACATTCAGCTCGCTTTGGATGGGGACACGCCTAACAGAGAGACATGGGAAAATTGTCTTGCATCCCTTGAACTGACACAGGATCGCGCCGCTGAAAAATGCACGGCTTTAGATGCCTATTTAGACAGCCTCGAAATTGCGATCGAATCCTGGGAAAACGCTTACGGGATCTAATTTCTGTTTTTTTCACAACCAGTCTGTTTCTTCAAAAACACCTCATTTATCAACAAAACTGTGGATAAAACATCAAAAACTGTGGATAACTTATACGAAATGTGGATAACTTGCCCTATTTTTGTGTGAAATTTCCACCGAATTCTGGAGAATTTCTGGATAAAAAGAAGTACTTTTTCCCCTTCATAAAACTTGTTCAAAAAAGTGGTCCTTATTTATCAGGATATCAACAAGCATTTGTTGATAAAAAACCGTCTGGTGTAAACCAAAATTTTCCAAAGCTGACCAATGCTTCCCAGTATATCCCTGTAAAAAATGTTCAGCACCCGAGTTATTTTCCCTTTATCCACTTTTCCACACACCCTACGACTACGACTAATTAAAGATTCTTTAAATAAACTATGTGAATAAATTAATTAAGACTCTCTCTTTCCAATAAACTGTAACCTGAATGGTTCTTTTTGCATCAATAAATAGACATTCAAAATTGGAAAGAGGATTTTATTTATGGAAATGCTGATTGATTTTCCCGGTGGCGCACGAGTTGACGCTCATTTCGGACCCTATACAATAAAAACAGATCAACCTCCCGCTGGCGGCGGCAGGGGAGAAGCGCCAACGCCATTTTCTTTATTCCTGGCATCGATGGGTACCTGTGCCGGGATCTATGTTTTAGGTTTCTGCAAACAGAGAGGATTGCCTACGAATAATATTCAAATTATTCAGCGGGTTCACAGTTCTCCCTTCACGCACATGGTGGACAAGGTTGAGCTTATCATCCAGGTGCCGGAGACATTCCCTGAAAGATACAGAGAGTCTTTAATTCGATCTGCACAGCTTTGTGCGGTTAAAAAACATCTTGAAAACCCACCAGAATTTGAAATTTCAACTGAGGCTTTAGTATCAGCGAATTAAGCATAAAGTCTTTTGTGTGATGTTGCCGATAATTTATTGTATCAGGCTATAATTTCTTACATGAACCTTGATAAGCAATTGAAATTTAATATTCAGGAAGAAACTGAACAGGATGTGCAAGGCATCCGTTTGGTTCATCGATTGGCATTTCATGGTGATGGTGAAGCAGATGTCGTCGATAGATTGCGTGAAAATTGTCCTGTTTTTATTTCATTGGTAGCTAAAATCGGCGATAACGTCCTTGGCCATGTTCTTTTTACACCCGCTCGATTGATCCAAAATCAGGGTTGGTCAATCGAGGGCTTGGGGCTTGCGCCCCTGGCTGTTTTGCCGGAATACCAGAAACAGGGGATTGGCACTGCTTTATGCGTTGAAGGTTTGACCCGGGCGGCATTGGCAGGATACCCCTTTGTGGTTGTCTTGGGAGATTCCGCTTATTATCCCCGGTTTGGATTTAAACCAGCCAACACTTTTGGTATTCGATGTGCCTATGACGATGTTCCAGAGGAGGCTTTTATGATTAAGATACTCAAACCCAAAATTATGACAGCCGTAGAAGGGGTCGTTTACTATCGTCAGGAATTTGACAGCGTGTCTTAATTTGTTAAGAAGAAAATATGGCAAGAAATCAAGAACAGATCCTGCCATGATCTGAGTATCATTAAAAAGGGGAAGAAATCATCACGAGAGAGAAAGGTCAAGTTTCTATGAAAAAGAAAATCGCTGTAATCGGCTTGGGAAGTATTTGTCAGAAAGCCTACATGCCGATTTTAGGCACACAAAAAGACTTCGAGCTGATGCTGTACAACCGGTCACCCGAGCCTTTAGCTGACACGCAGCAAAAGTACCGCATTGATTACGGAACGAACAATCTTGACCAGTTAATTGATGATCAACCCCAGGCAGCCTTTGTTCTAACATCGTCCCACAGCCATTTTGAGATTGTTAAGCTGCTGCTTCAAAATGGCGTGGATGTTTTCGTCGAAAAACCTGCCACCATGGATATCAATGAGACAAGAATATTGGCTGAACTGGCAGACGAACATGAACGAATATTGATGGTTGGTTTTAACCGCCGCTATGCACCGCTTCACATCCGGGCAAAAACGCTGTGGGGCGAAAACCCAGTAAGCATGGGGGTTTTTAGAAAATTCAGGC
Source organism: Candidatus Brevefilum sp. (assembly GCA_029210815.1). Taxonomy (GTDB): domain Bacteria; phylum Chloroflexota; class Anaerolineae; order Anaerolineales; family Anaerolineaceae; genus Brevifilum. The sequence continues at coordinate 34,724 of JARGGB010000002.1, read as the reverse complement.
AGAACCCATCCTTCAAAGACCGCAGACGACAATTATATGAGGACACCATTCACCAAATCGACTTGCTTCGGTTTTACTGCGGCGAAGGCGAGGTGGAATCCTTAGTTCATGAGTCAATGGGTGGAAAACTTCTGTCTGCTGCTGTAGCGATAAGATTGGATTCAGGCGGCATTGGGATCATTGAAACCAATTTGCAGGCAGGCGCCTGGCGGGAATATTATTCGCTTTACGGGCATCAGACAACGGTAGAAATCGAAGCCTTTTCTAAGCTTTCCATTACACAGGGTCCTGAGCAAAAACAATGGGTTGAGCCTTATTCTTCTGCGTGGCAATCCACCCTTGCAGGGAGAGGTTTTGAGGCTCAGATTTCGCATTTTTTTGATTGTGTTGAAAGTCGGGAACAACCCCAAACAACAGCCTGGGATTCTGTGAAGACGCAGGAATTAACAGAAGCGATCATTGAAAAATTGGATTAAATAATTACAAGTCTGGTTAGACATCGAGAATATTAATCGGCAAAGGGGGCAACTGTCCGTAGTAATGAATCAAAGGCTTGCTGTTCTAATTTGCAAACCCATTGTATGAATAGCATTTAATTAACCCCTTGACAATATATACCGATCGGTATATTATTAAACTATGAATAATCAAGAAAGATTATTGGACATTGCCTTAATGCTGTTCAGCCAGCGCGGCTACGATACGGTCAGTGTGCGCGAGGTGGTGGAAGAAGCTGGTGTGACAAAGCCAACCCTCTACCATTATTTTGACAGCAAACGCGGCTTGCTGGATGCCCTGTTAAAACGAGAAGAAGGACGTTTATTGTCCAGCTTGCTGCAGGCAGCAATTTACAAACGGGATATCGTATTAACGCTAGAAAATATTGCCCGAGCTCTTTTTGATGCCTCGATAAGACATCCGGATTTTTATCGGATGCAAATTGCCATGCTTTTTTCCCCTCCAGAAAGTGATTCTCACCTGGCAATGCTGCCCTTTGTCAATCAGCAGTACGAGATCATTGAAGAAGTTTTTATCCAGGCAGCGCAGGATCACGGCAATTTACGAGGACGGCATAAGCGGTATGCATCGGGATTCCTGGGTACGATCAATGCCATGATCGGTCTCAGCCTTGAAGGGGAACTGGATTTGACGGAAGAAGTTGTCTATCTGACAGTGCATCAATTCTTACATGGCATTTTTAGCTAAAACGAAGTGATATTTTTTTTTGAATCAAATATACCTACCGGTACATATAATACGTTGAGGTAATTTTATGGGAACACATAGGATCGAAGATGCTGTTTTTTATCATATCTATCCCCTGGGCTTGTGCGGTGCGCCCGAGAGCAATGCATTGGGAGAGCCCCTTGAGCATCGAATCAAAACACTAAACCCCTGGTTGGAACATATCAAGGGACTGGGTGCCAATGCGATTTATTTAGGTCCTGTTTTTCAATCTTCGAGTCATGGATATGACACCGTTGATTATTACCAGGTTGACCGACGTTTGGGCGATAATGAAAGCCTGGCACGCTTTTCTTATCTGGTCCACAAGCGTGGGATGATTTTGGTTCTCGATGCCGTCTTCAACCACGTCGGCAGAGATTTTTGGGCTTTCAAAGACCTTCAAAAAAATGGCCAAAATTCGGCATACAAAGATTGGTTTCATAAGCTCCGGTTTGACCAGCACAGTCCTAAGGGAGATCCTTTCTCTTATGAAGGATGGCAAGGGCATTATGATCTGGTCAAATTGAATCTCTCACATCCTGATGTACGATCGCACCTTTTTGATGCGGTGAGGATGTGGATGGATCAATTTCGCATTGACGGCCTCAGACTGGATGCGGCCGATTGTATTGATCTGGATTTCCTCAGAGACTTGAATCGTTTTACAAAATCCCTCAATCCACAATTCTGGCTGATGGGAGAGGTTGTACATGGGGATTATTGTCAATGGGTCAACGCTGAGACGCTGGATTCAGTGACGAATTATGAAGCGTATAAAGGATTGTACAGCAGCCTTAATGATGCTAACTACTTTGAAATCGCGTATGGTCTCAATCGCCAGTTTGGAGACCATGGGGTTTACCAAGATAAGGTTCTGTATAATTTTGTAGACAATCATGATGTTGATCGTGTTGCCAGTAAACTTACGCATCCCGAACATCTTTTTCCTTTATACTTGCTGCTTTTTACCATGCCCGGTATCCCATCAGTTTATTACGGCAGCGAATGGGGAATTAAAGGAGTCAAGGGGCAGTGGAGCGATGCGCCGCTCCGTCCGGAAATGGACCTGGAAATGATGAAGCATCAACCTCCGAATCCGGACCTGGCCAGGACCGTTGCAAAATTATCACGGATCAGACAGGATCACGCAATGTTGATGCATGGGAATTTTCGCCAAATATTTGTGGATATGGAACAATTTGTGTTTTTAAGGTACTTGGAGGGCGGGGAAGTCCTGGTCGCACTAAACAGCAGTAATGAAGAAATTGATTTAAGCCTTGATCTTCCATGGCAAACGGGAAGACTCAGGGACGTGCTTAACAACAATGAGGTCTTTACAATAGAAAATAACCGCGTGAACTTAAAACTTTCACCAAGCTGGGGTCGAATTTTGGATTATTCAAATGGGTAAGCAGGGGCATTCCTTTTTACTTGAAGCGTAAAAAAGAATTGAATCACATACTATCCGGGAAACAGCCCCCGCGTTCGACGACCCTGGCACCTGTGTTGGCATTTTTATACTGGCAAACCGGGTTGATTGCAATTTTATACCCGGATTCTTGTGCCCATTCTCCAAGACGACATAATTCTTTAAGCGATTCCTTTACAGCTAAACCCTCTTCAATGCCAAAGCGGTAAGTAAAAAACCCGGGATTGACCTCCAAATAGTCAAGAATGGCATGCCAGGCATTTAAAAGAGGATTAAGGTCTGAATGATAATCGAGATGTTTGATGGGTTTGATCGGAAGGCTCAGGTTGCGATAAAGAACGTCGATCATGGTTGGGTTGAACAAAAAGTGAGCGTAGGCGCTCCGGTTTTTTACCTGGAGATCCTCGGGTAAGGAAAGGATGTCAGTGGGCGGAAAGATATCAATTTCGAGGTCGTAATTCTCGTAAATGCGTTTTTGAAAGCTTGCTAAGTCCACTTCTGGAACCAGGGCATTAATATCTTCCATGATCTGGTTCGCTGCAATTTGCAAATTTTCTTTCATCGAAAACGAGTTATCGTTTAATTGAACTGGCTGGCGCATGTCACCAACATTCATGATCAGTTTGGGATGTTTGAATCGGAGAATGTCCCTGAGTGCATTCCTGATACCGCCAAAACCAACCGGTATAACAGGCGCATGTGCTTTATAACTCAACCAGGCGACGCCCAGCTGTGCTTGCATTTGCGCCGGGTTCCATGTGCCGCCTTCAGGAAATATCCCCAAAATTCCATCCTGGGCAAGGACATCCAATCCCATACCCAATCCTTTGAGGTCCAAATTGCCGCGATTTACCGGTACCAGGCCATACGCATGGGCAATGAAGGCATAATTGGGATCAAATGGGATATCCCCGTTGCCGATAAATTCAACCAATCCGGGGTTGAATACAGCCATCATGACCGCTTCCATCACAGCAACATGGTTTCCAGCCAGGATAACAGGCCCTTTTCTGGGCAAACGTTCTTTCCCATTGATCTGCACATCTGCCATGAGGGACAGCAGTATTTTCCCTAAGCCTGTCATTCCTTTTCGTACGAATACCCTTCGGGGGAATTTTATGCTGTAATCATTATCGTTCATAAAAGCACCCAATTATTTATTGATCAAAGCTTTTTTGATCAAAATAAGTTGATAAGAAGCTTTTCGTTAAGTTGGATTGCATCTGGAATTATTATAATTCACAATGCACACCTGCATTCTCGCTGATAATACCATTAAGAATTTGCAAATGGTTTCGGTTTGCCAGTATAAAAGCCAAGTATAATCAGGATGCTCAGCCTTCCAGACAATTCCTTTTGCAATTATTAACAGGTGTCGCTATGAATTTTTCGAAAATACATTATCAAAGCTTTATCGGGCGCTTACTGCGGTTTCCTTTGCGACTGATCCCAAAAAATACGGTCATGCCAATTCTCCAAGGGGCTTTACGCGGCAAAAAGTGGGTTGTTGGCTCTGGTGAACATGGTTACTGGCTGGGAAGCTATGAAATGAACAAACGTCTAGCTTTTGAAAATACAGTCAAACCAGGTTCAGTAGTTTATGATATTGGTGCAAATGTAGGTTATTTCACCCTATTAGCGGCAGTTCTGGTCGAGGAAAAGGGGAAAGTTTTTTCCTTTGAGCCCTTGCCAAGAAATATTAATTTTCTTAGACAGCACATCTCACTGAATAAGCTAACAAACATCAGAGTAATCGAAGCGGCTGTGTCAGACCACATGGGACAGGCTTTATTTGATCTTGGTGCCAGCACAGCAATGGGACACCTGTCAGAAACGGGTGGTCTACATGTGCAAATGGTGTCACTGGACCAAATGATTGAAAATGGGGATTTGGACACCCCTGGTGTGTTGAAAATCGACGTAGAGGGGGCAGAACATGATGTTTTGTGTGGGGCGGAAAATTTAATCGAAAGTGCCCGTCCAATTTTGTTTCTAGACACCCATCAACGGGAGGCACATCAGAAGACGCTTGAATTTTTGCAAAGCCACAACTACCAGGTCGACATCCTTGATGGGAAATCGATCCAGGAAACCAGGGAATTTATTGCACGTCCGAAGAAATCCTGAGGTGTAGTGAAATTGATCATGAAGGAACAGTATCAGAAGAAATGAACCAGAATAATTGAAAACGCCGTGAATATTCCAAAAGCTTAATTTCCCTTCTCGTTAAATAATCATAAATTTATAATATAAATATTACAAATTAAATATAAAATCAGTTTAACAACGATACTGATGACCTGCTTAAGACAGGGTGAACAGTTTGTAAATTTTTAATGCTAATTTTCCCCTGAGACCATCGCGGGAGTCTGGTTATCAAACCCGCTTGTGTAAATAATCTGGTCTTTAATTTTAACTCGGAATATTTTTGAATTTTCTAACTTTGCTGAAAGCCCTTCTGTTCAATTCTCTTTCAATATTTTTGACAATTAAAGAATTTTTGCTAACAGGGGCGATTCTGCAAAATGAAGATTTTTCCTGATTTTAGAGGCTCATGCCTTCAACTTCAACTGTCCCCGGGGCATTAAGCTGGCCAGTAACATTGATTTTTACAGGAAAGAATTCTTGAATGATATGGACATTCGTCAGCAAATGCTGAGATATAATGTTGGTCGAAAAAACGGATTTAACAGGAATGAACGACAGCGGAAGCAATATCTGGTCCGCCATGTAATGGTCAATACACCCATCGGTTACTAAAAACGAAATCAATTGATCCACCGCCTCATCCGCAACCACTTCTGCCCTTTTCCCTGGTGCGCCCAACGCAGAATAACAGGCACAGGTACCGCTTGAAAAGACGGCCTTTAACAGAATAAATGTTCCTTTACCAATCGAGGGGACTTGAACCGTTTTAATTTTTGAGGTTCGACAAACATCATAAAGTCGTCTTAGCGCCTGATGTTTTTGCCGCTTTGCAATGGAAAGATCAAGGTTTGCAACGCCAGACCAGCCCTCGACCCTCAGTAAATCACCGCGCTCAAGGCAAACCAGGGGTTTAAGTGACTCAATAGGGGATATAACAGCCCGAGCTCTGCCGCCCCCGCGAGGATAAAACCCCGCATTCTCCAATTGGATTTCTCCGCAAAACCCTAAGCGTGTCATCATCGGCAGCCAGCATATCTGTAAATAGTCCCAGGTGGGACTCCATGGCACATGCGTCCCACCTGTAAGCGTGATGTGCGATTTACTTTTGGCGATACTTAATGGCAGAAAAATAGTTTGAAGTACGAGGCTTAAAGCGCCGGCTGTAGGGATATCAAAACGATAATCACTCGCAGTAACTTTGTTTGGCGCAAGCTGAACAATGCTGCTGTTCAGTTCGTTACCCTCAACATGCGCCTGTGTAATTTTAGCAATCGCGTTAACTGCAGCCAAATGCTGCGGCCGCAAACCCGGCTTACTGCGACTTGCTCGAATATTTCGGATGATCACCGGCTTTCCCGTCAGAGCAGAAAGTGTCAGACTGCTCCGCAAGACCTGACCGCCGCCTTCACCATAAGCACCATCGATCTCAATCATAAATATTTCCTGAACAGGGTTTGATTGAATCTTACCATGAATGTTTCACGTGAAACATTTTGGATGCATTATTTTTTTTAATGGCTATAAAGACGAAAATGTATATGTACAAAGGCCATTGTCAGATATACTATTAATATTGGAGAGCCGTTTATTGTTTCACGTGAAACAATTGGACAAGGTTCATGGTTTATCAGCTTGTATGATAAGCGTTTACTCGATGGAGGCATATTTGAGCTTCAATATCCTGGTTTTTAACAAACAGTCTTTAGGCGTTATTGATTCCAATTGCCTGAGATCTTTCTTGATGGAAGTACATTTTGATACACTTTGTAGTCAATACGGCTTAGATCCTTCTTTAATAGAGTCTGCAAGGACAAATCTTGCCGTCGTGGTTTCAAAAGCTCATAGATTGCCATTTTTCTTAATTGAATACGGGGATGATAACGGCTGTCCATTAATTGTTACCGAGTCGGATTTTAAGTCTGAGAGGGGCAGTTGCATTTACAATGACTTGATAAGCGGAGATCTATCAGAAGATCTTAAGTCACATCTGAAAGCGACAAATTTCCTTGTTGAAATTGAGTTGATGCAGCATCAATTATCAAACATGGGGCTACTTTTAGCATATGAAGCTGCTCGCTGGGCTGCATTTAAAGGCGGTGGGATCATCTTTGGGCTGGATCGAGCCTGGTATCACCTGAATCACTACTGCGCTATTTTGCCATCAGAATAGAAAGTTACAATATAATAGCAATTTTTTGTTTATTGCAATCTGCCGTCTCTTCCACGCGGCGATTTGGATAGAAATGCCACCGCACGGCCTTCAATGCCGTTCATAATTAATTCGAGATGATGATCTGGCATGTAATCGCTGACTTTGATCAGCCTTAAGCGTTCAAATAATGACGGCTCCACGTTAATCCATTCTGCCAGCCGGTTGGGAGTCTCATAAAAGAAATCGCGATTGAAATCATCTTCGCCGATGTAAGCGGCAAGCGGGAAAATTTGTCCCTCAAGCAGATCTTGAAAAAAATGTGTGCCCAGTGATGGTTCGGGTGCAGGACCAATACCTTCACCGGAGAGCTCGACCAGGGCTTTGCTGTTGAAGATATCCGCATAGTCAACATGAACGCCTAAATCGGGGTTGGAGGTTCCCCACCTTCCAGGACCCACACAGATGAAGTCTTCGTTTCCCAGGGCAGCGTTGAGCTTTCCAATGGCTCGTTCCAGTTTGTTGCGAGCAGATTGCGAGGGCAGGCTGAAATAGCTTTCGGGCGGAACGAATAAGACATAATTGATCTCTTCCAGCCAGCCACCTGCAACCATGATGCTTGAAGAGAAGATGACTTGCTCCGGGTTGAGATTCTGAGGTAAATCAGTCTGGGTTTCTTCTCTCATATAGCTCAATGGTCGGCATTGTATCAGGGATAATTTGATCTCGGGTTTTCCGTTGTCATCAAAAACATCAGCGATAAATTCAACGTCCACAGGGGATTGGTATTCATCTTCAAGGAAGTTCAGTAAATACCGCATCCGTTCTGCGAAGGGAGTTCGTCGCAGCAATTCCTCAAAGGTCAATATCAATTGTGAGGGATCTGCATCCACCAATCGTGAGCGGATTGAGCGGAAATAACCTTCCTGGTCAACCTGGGCAAGATAGCGCAAAGGCGGGTAATCTCCGTCAAGTACCTCATGGATTGGGAGGGTCTTCATAGCATTATCTTTCAAATCTATCAGGTCAACATATTGCTGTGAATAGCGGCGAATAGATTTGGTTGTGTTGGAGGGTCTCAGTGTGGGGTGGCTGAGCGCAACCAACCTGGGATAGTCATTCCCAACACGGTCAACAGCGCGTGTGCCCAGTCCCCATACCATTCTGATAAAACCTTCCTCTGCCCGTATCTGGGGCGACCAGCGGTACTGATTATGGCTGAATGCCACGCCGGAGAGGTCGGGCAGATAATACTGACCGTAACGGTTTCCTTCAACAGTTTGGATCAGAACAGCCATGCGCTCATCATAATCCTGTAAGCCGCGGCTTCGGCGATATAAAAGCGCAGTGGGGTTGAGGGTTGAGGCGTAAATTCGGGCAATTGCCTGGGTCAGGGCGGTCATGTTTTCGTCGATAGACCCCTGGTTCGGCAGAAAGATGCTTTCGTATTTTCCAGCAAAGGCGGTGCCAAAATTGTCTTCGAGTAAGCTGGAGGAACGAACAATCAAAGGCTGTTTTCCGACCGAGGTCAACAATGTCTCAAGCCGTTGAACGATATTGGGGGTGAAATCACTGGCAACGAAGTCCTCAACAATCTTTGGATAATCACGGCGCATTTCATCCTCAGATTTGTATTTTTGATCATTCCAATGATGAAGGTTGTTGATAGAGATAAAGGTATACAGCAGGTCAGATCCCATGTAATAGGATTCCGGTGTGCGCAAATTTTGACGCAGATCGATGTTCGGGCTGCCTTTCAGGATGCGAGCAGCGAGGAGCATGCCGGCGGCCTTACCGCCAATCCGGCCGTGCCCAATTTTATGCCGCCGGACTTCAGCCAGGTCCGCAATTGTGAACCAAGCCCTCGCAATGTTAATGTAGCGCAGTTGATCGCTGATCATGTTGCGAATCAAGACCACTTTAATTTCTCTTAGCCGTGGGTCAAGGTGTTTTCTTTTTTCACGGGGCATTTTTTCAATCATCATGCCCTGGTTGAACAATAATTCCTCGGGAGCGACTTCAGGATTGAATTGATAGAGGGTATCAAGTGAGGTAACACCACGTTCGTTGAGCACCTCAGCGATCAGGTCCTCAATTAATTCAAAACTGAGGTGGTTGCTGAAGTGAAAATCCGTTAATTGATCTCGGACAAGCGCTTTACGACGTTCCCAGACTTCTGCCGGCTCTTCGATTTCGGGGTGCTGTAAGCCTTCCCGTTCCTGGGATTGGATGGCTTTGCGAATGACTTCCTGTTCGAATTCCTTATGATCCAGAAACCCACGCTGGAACAATTCCCTTCGCATTAAGTCACGAATGCGTGAGGAAAGAATGGGGTATTGCGAAAGGACAAGATAAACGCTTAATAATCGATCGGTAGCACTGGGTGGTAAAGTCATGATTTATCACCTCATAAATTAGGGACGGATTTATTCATATTGATAATATCCCATTTGGTGCAGGTATACAAAAAGGCGCCTGCAAGGCAAGCGCCAAATTGAATATTATACGATAATTTTAGCCTTAGCCAATGTGCATGGGCATAATGATGTGTTTAAAATGCTCATCTCCCTGTGGATGGATTAAGCCAGGCGTATTTGCTGCATTGGTCTCAAGCCAGACGTTGTCCGATTTGATCACTTCAAGCACTTCTCGCAAGAAACGAACGTTAAACGCCACCAATAATGGGACGCCGTCCACAGAGGCATCTACCAGAACCTCGGAAGTTCCTGTTTGCTCTGATTGTGCAGAAATTTCAAGTGTACCGGGTTTGGTTTCATCAGTTTCAGGGATGATGTTAAGACGGGCGACATTTGTGCTATCGCGAGCGATGATTTCCGCCTGTTTACAAGCTTTTAACAAGCCGCTGGTGGAGAGGAGCGTGTGTGTTTTGAAGCTTTGCGGGATGATTGCGCGAAAATCCGGGAAGCTGCCGTCAATCAATTGCGATGCCAGTTCCAAATCATCCATGTGGAAGATGACCTGACCCCTGTCAGGGGGGAAGGTCATGATCAATGTCTCATCGCCCCCACCGATAATGCGAGCGAGTTCAACCAGCGCCCTGGCGGGTATGATGGCTTCAATTGGGCGGGATACTGCGTTGGGAATTTCGTCTTCACGAATTGAAATGCGGAAACCGTCGGTAGCAGCCATTGTGATACGATCACCATCAATTTTTAACAGCACGCCCGTCAATACTGGGCGGGCTTCATCCGTTGAGGCTGCAAAAGCTACCTGCTGCACCATTTCCTTGAAGTTGACGACGTTGAGAGGAACCCCTTCTTCCAGGTTTGGTTCGGGAATAGGCGGAAATTCTTCTGCATCAATGCCCTTGATGTTGGTCTCAGAGGTGCCGCAGCGCACATTCAGAGTCTGGGTGCTGTTGTCCAGCGTAAATATCACCTGATCACTGGGCAGGTTGCTGACCAAATCTGTGAAAGTTCGAGCAGGCACAGTGATCGCACCTTCGCCTTCAATGCGGGCACCAATCCAGCAGGTTATTCCCAGTTCAAGGTTGGTCGCAGATAAGCGCAAACGTCCATTATCTGTTTTGACCAGGATATTTGAGAGAACGGGCAAAGTGCTCCGTGGTGATACTGCCCTGGAAACCATGCTGACGCAGTGTGCAAGCTGTTGTTGTTTAACGTTAACTTTCATCGGGGGGGACCTCTCCTGTCCATAGGGTGTATTTATAATCGTATTAAAGTATACAATGAAGGGCGTTTTTTTTCCAGTTATATCGGGATGTTTTTGGTCGATTTTATCTAACTATTGATTTGTTTGACAGTCCTTGGGGCGTGAAGTATTCTTAATGCCGTCCGGGTGGGACCGGCGCGGCGGAGCCCTACGAACCCCGTCAGGTCCGAGAGGAAGCAGCGGTAAGGAGGTATCTCTGGGTGCCGCCGGGAATCCTACCCGGGCATTTTTTATAAGAATTCATTGAAAATTATTTGATAGATCAATTCCTTGAGTGATAATAATATGACCTCAAACACACCCCCAGTTTGCAATTATGAAAATTCGCAATACCAGAAAGATTTCTGGGATGAAGGCGGACGCGCTTATGAGGATGCCGCAGAAGAAATCGCTTTGAAGCGCCTTTTGCCTGGTGGGGGCAATTTTATGCTTGAGTTGGGAGCAGGTGCCGGGCGCAATACGCCGCGTTATAAGAACTTCAAACGGGTTGCCCTGGTGGATTATTCTCGCACACAATTAGAACAGGCACGAGACCGGTTGGGCTTGAACCAGCGTTATGTGTTTGTGGCAGCAGATATTTATAAATTGCCCTTTGTAAACGGACGGTTTGATGGTGCGACCATGATACGCACATTGCATCATATGGCGGAACCCATATTGGCGCTTTCCCAGGTTAGAAGGGTCTTGGTGTCAGAGGGTATTTTCATCCTGGAATTTGCAAACAAACGCAATTTGAAAGCAATTGGTCGGTATTTGTTGGGCAGACAGGCATGGAACCCATTTGCTGAAGAACCGGTGGAATTTGCAGACTTAAATTTTGATTTTCATCCAAAAGCTGTCCGACACTACCTGGATCAGGCAGGGTTTGAGATTGCCAAACAATTGACCGTTTCTCACTTCAGAATGGGTTTTTTGAAACGCCGCATTCCTCTAAAAATCCTAACAGGTTTAGATGCGCTTTTACAACCAACCGGCGCATTGATTCAGGTCAGCCCAAGTGTTTTTTCGAAGTGTTTTGCTGTGGGTGATACTGGCGCCGCTGAGGAGGATCACTTGTTCCAGTGTCCGGTTTGCGATTCGCTGCTTCCTGGAGGTGAGATGGATCAGGTTTGTAACGAATGCGGCAGGACATGGGACTTCCGCGATGGCATTTATGATTTTAGGGTGGATCAAAAGTAATAAATAATCAATAAAAAAAGAGTACAAATCGAGATCACTTAATAATCCGAATGTGACCGCCCGGTCATAAAATGGCGCTTAAATTTTTCAAAAAGAAGGCATCAGTCTGTATGACTGATCAGTCATATGGCGTAAAATAAAAATTAATCGAATATATTGCGTATATATTCAAAAAATTATTGCAAATATGGATTTTGGAGATTTGATTATAAATTTCTTTTGTATGAGAACCCGGGAAAATTCAGCGTTTTTATCCATAAGATTTCCAAATCTTCAAGACCAGGTCCGCATAATGGTAGCCGATGTTCATTGGCCCATAGCGAAAGAGCGCTTCCCGGTATGAACCGTGGGTGAGATAAAGATCTGCCAGCATACGGCTGCCATAATTGATATTAAATTCCGGGTCTTCAAGTTCCTCGATGGTAGGGCGGGAAGAAAAACAGGGGCCGTTGATGCATATAAATTCAGACGCCAGACCATCGCGGGGCATGACCTGCATCAGACCAACAGCGCCGCTGCTTGAATAGCTCAGCGGGTTACCGCCGCTTTCTTGCAGCATGACGGCTGCGATTAAACCGGAAGGCAGGTTTGTCATGGTTGATGCCGCTTCGATCAGCTGGCACCATTGCTGGATTTCAGCCGGGTAACGTTGTGAAAGAGAACAATCTGTTTTGAGATTTGCAGCCTCGTCAGATGCTTCAGGGGAGATGGCCTTGTTGGAGGGGGATTGCGCAGCCCGGGCAATGGCTGTTTGAGTCGGCGCCAGGAGCGCCTGCGAGGGCATATGGGATGCGGCCACGGTTCCGACCCAAATTACGATCAAACATCCAATAAAAACGGCGGGAATTACAATGGTTCTTTTCATGCTGCACCTGTTTTGATAATAGAATATACGTTCTAATTTGGTAATTATTAGTATAGCATATTTGTTCTAAAATACAAGTGCAAAAAGGAAAGTTAATTTTTGAAAGTACAAGGTTTTATTCCTGCAATCAACTTGAGACCATCGTAGGTCACATATGGTTGCCCTTGCAATCATACGTGACAATCTTTCCCTCACTGGCCTGAAAAAGATTCCACCATCTTACGTGGGCTAAGGATCCTCATCCGTCACGCCTTTGGCGTGCCGCTTTCCCCCAGCAATAAGGGTGTTCCGCTTCGCTCTACGGGAAGGCTTTTAAGGCTTCTCCTTGCACCTGAAGGTGTTCCACTTCGTTTCAGATGCAAGCTGACTGATGAGGGAGCAAGTAAGAAAGGCGAATTTTTTCCAGGGCAAATTTGTAGCCTAGCAATCTCTAACTGACTGAAAAATTGTCACGGAGGGGGTGAAACCATACGCTATTTACATCAAACCAATTTGTTTCGTTTTAACTGGAATGGTTTTTCCTATTGTTGTACTGGGATTTCTCCCTCTTTGGCACTTGTTCACAGCACTGGCTTAAGGTCAAAAGGCACACCGGCAATCTCACCCGCCTTTACCAATGCTTCAACGACCTCATTCAGCAGTGGAATACCTTCACGCAAATGTTTTACAGACAGCTCTTCTTCCTTTTCGCCGTGAATGAAGATGCGATCCTGCCCGGGAAGCTTCGGTGAAGCTTTCAGACATCGAATATAGTCATCCGTATCCGATTTAAATTCGTCAATCGGACGGAAGTTTTTAATTTTGACGGCCGCAAAGAAATGCCCTACATCGGCATTTCTTTCTTTTGAGGGGCGCCCAACATCCTCACCAAAAGCTGCTCCGGCCAGAACCCCGGAAAGCAAATCAACGAGCAGTGACAGCCCATACCCTTTGTACCCCCGCATCACTGCCGGACCACCAAGGGGTAATAAAGCACCGCCGTTGATCATATCAGAGGGGTTTTGTGTTAACTCGCCGTGTTTATTGATTGCCCAACCCTCCGGGATCGACTGACCGGTTTTTTCATACACTGAAATTCGCCCAAGGGGCACAATACTTGTTGCCATATCCAGTACAAAAGGCTTTTCTTCCCCAGCTGGGACGGCAACGGCAATTGGATTCGTGCCTAAAACCCGTTTCATGCCATAAGTCGGGGCAATAAGAGGTTGTGAATTGGTAAGGCTGATGCCGATCATGTCTTCTGGCAAAGCCATCATTGCATAATAACCGGCAATGCCAAAATGGTTGCTGTTCCTGACTGTCGTTACAGCCAGGCCAGTTTCATCTGCTTTTTCAATACAGCGAGACATTGCACGATAAGCAACGACCTGCCCGAGACCATTCCCCCCATCCAAAGCCAATGTGGAAGGATTTTCCGAAAGCGTTTTTATGGGTGAGGCTGGATCAATCAGTCCTTTTTGCAGCCGATCGCCGTAATAACTGTGAAGTCGTATCACGCCATGAGAATTAATCCCGCGCAAATCAGCAGATATCAACACATCTGCCGCAATTCTCGCATCGATTTCTGGAACACCCATCCCCTTAAAATAGCGGATGGTGAAATCTTTCAGTGCTTCAACAGGATAGCGTTTACTTTTGAGCATTTAACCTCCTCGTGTCCTTTAACGGGTTTGTGCCTAATTATAATCCACCCCCTTTATGCGGTTTGCAGTAAAGGAACAGCGACGACAGCAAGGGGTGCCCATGACACCTTCGGCATGCTATAATTACACACAAGACGGAGAAGAGAAATTATGCCGAAAATTATTGCGCATCGTGGCGCCAGTGCCCACGCACCTGAAAACACAATGGCAGCCTTCCAGCTTGCCCTGGATCATGGGGCAGATGGTATTGAGCTGGATGTCATGCTTTCAAAAGATCATCAACTGATTGTTATCCATGATGATTCTGTGGAACGAACCACGGATGGTTTTGGAACTGTGAAGGAGATGACTTTAAAAGAACTTCAAGCACTGGACGCAGGCGATGGGCAGAAAATCCCAAGCCTGGAAGAAGTCTTTGATGCCTTTGGTGGACGCTTTCTGATCAACATCGAACTGAAGAATTATGCGTCTATTTTTGATGCGTTACCAATTGAAGTGGCAAAGCTGGTAAAGAAATATCAAATTGAGGACTCGATTTTAATCTCTTCGTTTAATCCTTTCAATCTCCCCCGGTTTCACGCGCAGCTGCCTGATGTCCGCCTGGGGTTGCTCACCCAAGCCAACCAGGCAAAGAAGTGGATCTGGCGGTTATTCCATTTTGATGCCTTGCATCCCTATTTTAGCGATGTGGACCAGGTGCTGGTGGCATCCTTGCATGACAGAAATCGGAAAGTCAATGTCTGGACAGTCGATGACGATGAAGAAATCAGGCGATTGGCAGCGTTGAACGTTGACAGCATCATCACCAATGACCCCATGCGTACCAGGTCAATTCTGGAGGCATAAGGATGCTCGGTTTTAAGTCCATCGGTCGATCCGTCATCACTATTTTTCTTCTCTTCGCGCTGTTGTTAAATGCCATACCAACACAAGCTGCGGACGCTGGCGATCCACAAGCGCTTTTAGAGTTGATGAGCCCGGAAGAAAAAGTTGGTCAGCTGTTCCTGGTGACATTTGACGGGACGGTAATTGATGAAGAAACCCAAATCTATGATCTGATTACCAATTATCATGTTGGCGGCGTGGTCCTGAGAGTTGATAATAATAATTTTGCTTCCGAAGATACAATCGCAAAAACGCTAACACTTGTTGCTTCCCTCCAAAACCTGGCGTGGGAAACCGCTTCCAGCAAGTCGAATATTGTGGGTGTTCGGGACCAGGGCACCCCAAACTATATTCCTTTATGGATTGGGATGCAGCAAATTGGAAATGGATTCCCTGGAGACCAGATCCTTACAGGTCTAACACCCTTGCCTTCCCATATGTCCATTGGCGCGAGCTGGAATTTGGACCTGGCGAATCAGGTTGGGCAGGTGTTGGGGACTGAATTGAGCAGCCTTGGCATCAACCTCTTTCTTGGTCCGAACTTGGATGTTGTTGAAACCGGCAGCAGTGAGGCTGCAGATTCCCTCGGGGTGAATACATTTGGGGGTGATCCCTTCTGGGTTGGGGAAATGGGAAAATCACTGATTAGCGGCATTCACACAGCCAGTGATGATCGTTTGATGGTTGTGGCACAGAATTTCCCTGGCACTGGTAATTCTGATCGATCTCCTGAATTTGAAGTTGCCACTGTTCGCAAGTCGCTTGATCAGCTTAAACAAATTGAACTACCCCCTTATTTTTCTGTGACGACACCTGCCTATGGCGACCCCGGCCGTGTGGATGGGCTTATGGTCTCACACATTCGCTACCAGGGATTCCAGGGAAATATTCGAGAAACAACACGCCCAATCAGCTTTGATTCCACTGCTTTCCAGGAAATCATGTCACTGCCGGAATTTCAGGCATGGCGGGATGAAGGTGGGCTTATCATTAGCGATAATTTGGGCAGCGAATCATTAAGACGGTTTTTCGATCCCAATGGGACCAATTTTGATGCACTTCCTGTTGCCAGGAATGCTTTCCTCGCAGGGAACGATGTGTTGTATGTGAACAATTTGAGATCCTCGACTGACCCTGATCCGTATACAACCCTGGTTTCTATCATCGATTTTTTTGTTCAAAAATATCGTGAAGATTCCGCCTTTGCCCAGCGTGTCGATGCATCAGTGCTGAGAGTATTAAAAGCAAAAGAGAAAATCTACGGCGAATTTGATGTACAGAATGTGCTTCCGCTGCTGGATAATTTGAGCGAAATTGGCACATCTGAAGATGTTACCTTCGATGTCGCGCAGGAAGCGGTCACTATGATCAGCCCGCCAGCACAGGAATTCGACACGATTTTGCCGTCGCCGCCAGCCTGGTATGAGGATATTGTCATTTTTACCGACGTTCGCACAGTTTCCCAATGTGACACTTGCCCCCCTTACAACCCGGTTGCGACAAAATCCATGGCAAATGCCCTTCTGAATCTGTACGGCCCCCAGGCTGGTGGTCAGATTTTAGAACAAAACCTGTTTTCCTACACTTTCTCGCAGCTGATCAATGTCTTGGACAATACCGAAGTGGATGCTCCTGAATTTTTACTTGAGAACCTCCAGGCAGCAGACTGGGTGATCTTCAATACCATTGATCTTAACCCCGATGAACCCGGTTCGAACGCCCTTCAACGGCTTTTAGTCGATCGCCCAGATCTATTATCCGGGAAAAAGGTGGTTGTTTTTTCAATGGGGCCGCCAATTTACCTGGATTCGACCAATATTACAAAGTTAACAGCTTATTATGCGCTTTACAGCAGATCGCCAGCTTTTTTGGATGTTGCCGCACGGGTCTTGATGCAAGAAATGGTGCCGTCCGGGGCGCTGCCGATATCATTGAATGCCGTGGGCTATGACCTGATCACGGTTACATCTCCAGATCCTGAGCAGGTGATTGACCTAGAATTGGTCTTACCCGAAGAGACGCCTACTGAAGTCCCTGCTCAAACACAAACCCCCGGCGCAACCCAAACGCCAGCGCCAACGCCGCTGCCCAGCTTTAATGTTGGGGATACCCTGACCATTCGCACCGGGCGTATTTATGATCACAATCGAAATATTGTGCCGGATGGCACAGTTGTGCGGTTCAACTTCCAAATTTCCGGTGAGCCCGGGATCACACAGCAATTTCAAACCACCACCGCTGGCGGCGTGGCTTATTTTAATTACCGAATTCAAGCTGCAGGCGGACTTGAAATAAGCGCAACCAGCGAGCCGGCGATGCGATCTGAAACCCTCCAGATTAATATTTCTCCTGAAGGGATTACATCGATCCTCTCAATATCACCAACCCCCCTGGCTTCTCCTACCCCGACAGCTTCTACAACCCCTGAGCCAACAGCGACTCAAAGCCCTACCCCTATCCCGGAACCAAAGCATAATAAGTTTCCAACCCTGGGAGAATGGGCAATGGGGATCATCGTGATGGGATTGGGTTTCATCTTTACATATTTGATTGGTTTCTATTGGTGGGGATCTGCTCGTTGGGGCTTGCGTTCTGCATTATGCGCCCTGATTGGGGGATTGATGGCATATACCCTTCTCAATCTCGGTACAAGTGGAACAAAATACTGGATGGTGGAATCGGGAACAGTCTTTGTCGTCGAGGTTATTGTTGTTGGCTTGTTATTTGGATGGATAGGTGCATTGATTTGGTGGATGCGGACTGCCGGGCGCTACCCTCTCAAAAAAAGAGGATAAATTTATGCTGACCAATCCATTTGCTGGGGGAAAGAAAAAGTCGGAAGCAATCTTATGAATCTAAAAATTTCTGAGCAGCGTGAACAGGAAGCTGATCACCATTAACCCGCCTGCCAGGAAGAGCAGAATTTTCTCTGATTTTTGAATTAATTTTGGCTGAAGCCTGTCTGAACGAAAAGGTTGGGTGATGGGGGCATCTTCAACAAAAAGTGCTTTCAGCAAGGCGTCAATATCCTTTGGGCGGTCTTCGGGGTGGAGTTGTAAAGCCCACTGAACGGCACGTTCTGTTCGCCCGCTGACGTCTGGATTGATCTCTCGAATGCGGGGCAAACTACCCGGGTTCAAAAATCGATCGCGAACATTTACAGGCGGATCGTTCGTCAGTAAATGGTAAAGCGTCCCCCCAAAGGCATAGATGTCACTGCGTGCGTCAGTGTGACCGGAGTCACCGCCGTATTGTTCCAGGGGTGTGTATAAGGCTGTCCCCTGGCCTTGCAAAACGGTGATGGTCACTTCGCCGGGTGCCAGCATTTTTACCAATCCAAAATCTACCAGTTTGACCAGGCCGTTGGGCGTTAATTTGAGATTGCCAGGTTTTATGTCACGATGGAGGATGGGATTTTCCTGTGAATGGAGGTATTTGAGGGCATTTGCAATTTGTTTTGCCCAATCGAGCACCTTTTCTTCAGGGATGAAGGTTTTCTCCTGCCGTGCTTCCATGATCAACTGGCGTAAATCTTTTCCAGGCACAAAATCCATAATCAGGTAATCGCGGTCACGCACGGAGAAGAAATCTGAAACTTTTGGCAGGTTCGGATGGTCCAGCCGCGCTAATATTGTCGCCTCTCGCTGGAACTGGTTGCGTGCCTCAAGGAGCATTTCCTCTGGGAGTGCACGATCATATTCCACCTCTTTAACAGCGCAAAGGCGACCTTCAAGGCGCAGGTCTTCAGCCAGGTAGATGCACCCCATACCACCCTGACCGATGATCTTACTGACCTGATACCGACTGCGAAGAACCGTACCAGTCTTAATTGGGACTGGCATTGTATCAAACCTCAAATGACAACTTTCTGACCCATGCAGGGTCTTCGTGAAAGATTTCTTTACGGCCTCAATTTCGGCGTGTGACCGGTTTCAATGTGCACGGATATTCTTGCCAAATTGTTCTTTGTGCAGAATTTCCGCCGACATTTTCTATGCAAGAGTATTTTACCAGAATTGATCCTTTAATAAACATTGTCTTTAACGTATTAAGCATATGAGGATAGCCCTCACTTTTCACACCCTTCGACATAACCGATTGTTCTAATCAAGGTAAAATCATCTTATGCATGTTTATGTAGAAGTTGCGATCAATCTCCCTCAGATTTCTGATAGTTTTCATTATCACTTGCCGCCAGAATTGGTGGGAGCAGTCCAGCCTGGATCCCTGGTGATCGTACCCTTCGGCAAACAACGTGTGCAGGGCTTGGTTTTAAGTTTTATTGAGACGCCGGATGTCGCTGAGACCCGTCCTGTGGAAGAGGTCGTGGACGAGAAACCGGCGCTGACACCCAGCTTGATGTCCCTGGCAGAGTGGATGGCACACGAAACCCTGTCTTCTTTGGGAGAAATGATCAACCTGATGCTCCCGTCAGGGTTAAGCCAGTATACAGACACCCTGGTTCATCTTAATGATGAAATTGATACCACCGCTGTTGACTTTTCACCCCTTGAAAAACGGATCATTAACTTATTGAAAAAACGCGGTGATCTGCGCGGGCGCCAGATGGAGGCATCACTGCGGCATGTCGAATGGCGCGGTATACTGCGCAAACTGGCACGTCAGGGTATTGTGGATACCCATTCAATTTTGCCAGAACCGCGTGTTAGGGCAAAACATGTGCGTAAGGTTTGTCTTGCAATCGAGCCTTCAAAATTGGAAGACCTGGATATCTCATTGAGCAGGGTACATGATGTCCACGAACGGCGCACGAACATTTTGAAGATGCTGGCGCAAGAACCTGGCCTGGTTGAGCCACGTCAAATTTACGATCGGATTGGGGCAAAGAATTACGATCTAACAGCCTTAGAAGAATTGGATTTGTTAAGGTTTGTTGAAGTTCAGGTTTGGCGCGATCCCCTTGAGGATGCCAGTTACATCCTGGCAGCGCCGCCTGACCTGACGGGGGATCAACAAAGGGTCTGGGAGACGATTCAAGAGGGTTTAGAAAGTGTCAGGCATGATGAGCCCCCAGGCAAGCCCTATTTGCTGCACGGTGTGACAGGTTCTGGAAAAACAGAAATATACCTTCGTGCTGTTAAGGAAACACTGGCAATGGGCAAGAGAGCCATTGTCCTGGTGCCTGAAATATCATTAACCCCCCAAACGGTCAACAGGTTTTTATCACGTTTTCCTGATCAGGTTGGCGTCATGCATTCACAACTATCCGAAGGTGAGCGTTATGACACCTGGCGCAGGGCAAGGAATGGTGAACTTTCGGTAATCGTTGGTCCCCGCAGTGCCTTGTTTATGCCCATGGAAGACCTGGGATTAATTGTGGTCGATGAATGCCATCACGAATCTTATGACCAGTCGGATCGACCTCCTTTTTATCGAGGCGTTAAAACTGCAAGGGCTTACGCACGTCTTTCAGGGGCTATGGTTCTTCTTGGTTCAGCCACGCCACAGGTCACACAGTATTATCGGGCGATCAACGGCAGTTGGACCTATCTTGAGCTGCCCAAACGCATTTTAGCCCATCGCGAGGCAATCGCTCAACATGCCAGGCGATTGGGCATCGAGATCCCCCTTCATCCGGGAGAGGGTTCAACTGCGGACCTGGGATTACCCGAAGTTTCCATAGTGGACATGCGCCAGGAACTGCGCAAAGGTAACCGCAGCATCTTCAGTAAGGATTTGCAATCAGGCATTAAGAAGGTGTTGGACACAGGTCAGCAGGCAATACTTTTCCTCAACCGGCTTGGCACGGCGACTTATGTTTTTTGCCGTGATTGCGGTTATGTGATCAAGTGCCCCCGTGATGATAAACCGCTTACTTATCATCGCTCTCGGGGAGGATTGGTGTGTCATACATGCGGTTATCAACGCAATATGCCGAAGGCATGCCCGGTTTGCGGCGGGAACCAAATCAAGCAATTGGGAACCGGCACTGAAAAGGTTGAGCAATTGGTTAATCAAAATTTCCCGGGGGTCACAACACTTCGCTGGGACACAGAAACCACGCGGGCGAAAGGTGCCCATGAACGTATTTTGAAGGCTTTTTCCGACCACAAGGCAGATATCCTGGTTGGCACCCAGATGCTGACGAAGGGACTCGACCTGCCTTTGGTCACATTGGTCGGGGTGATCCTGGCTGAGGTGGGCTTGAACTTGCCAGATTACCTTGCCACGGAGCGCACCTTCCAGGTATTAACCCAGGTTGCCGGTCGTGCAGGGCGCAGTCCCCTTGGCGGAAAGGTGATCCTCCAAACTTACGAACCGGATAATTATGCAATTCAAGCAGCAGCCAATCATGACTTTACAGGCTTTTACGCAAAGGAGATGGCTTACCGCAGAGATCTGGGATACCCGCCGTTTAAACGTCTTGTGCGATTGGAATACCGCCATTATGACTCGCAAAAAGCCGAAAAGGCAGCCTTTGAATTAGCAGAGCATCTCAAAGCCTGGAACACACAGGAGAACCATCCGGTTGACATTATTGGCCCCGCCCCCTGTTTCTTCCAGCGCTTGTACGGACGCTACCGCTGGCAAATTGTACTGCGGGGTGATGATCCCGCCAGCTTTTTGCGCGATCGGCAATTGCCAGATTGGATGGTTGAGGTTGATCCTTCCAGTTTGTTATAAGCTGTTCAATATTCACTCATAAATGGTTTATATTATCAGCCAGCTCAAGTTATAATAGGAATGAAATATCTTCAAATTCAGGATTAAATTAGTGCAAAACATCAGGTACGCATTCCGATTTATTAGAGAAAGTTTTTCAATCGCCTTCAAAACGATCCAGCTTCAAGAACAGTGGGTGTATATTGCGGTTGGTAATCTTGTTTTATTATTTTTCTGGTTTATACCCCTTGGTTTGGTGCTGGGTTTAATTGGATTGAGGCCAGTTGGCATGCTGCTGATTGGTCTGATTGGTGTTTTTATGCTGTTCAGTTTTTATGCCTGGAGCGAGATTACCAGGGAACCTGCCAGCCGAAGGGTCGCGGCATTATTTCAAGAGGGGAAAAGCCGGGTTGTTCGGGGCACTTTTCAAAATGAGGAAACGTTACAAGCAGCGCAAGAAGATGAGGGGGATGAAAAACCGGTGTTAGCAGAAAATGCTCAGGTTGAGGAAGATCCCCAGGAGAAAAGCTTATTTAAGCACTGGGCAGACATCCTAATTCTGACGCTGGGTCTGCCATGGAAGCGGTTGATTTATCATTTTCAAAAATTATTGAAGCCTGAGATAGAGGTGAAACCTGCCTGGATACCCTCGTATACATTGTTGGTACCGGTGATCAGCATTGAAAACCGTGACTTAAAGGACGCTGTGCTGCGTATTGATCAGATCATCGATGATCACCTGCTTCGATTCCAACCAGGATTGGTAAAAGTTGACCTGGTTAGCAGCCTGGTGCAGTGGATTTTATGTTTTATTGGTATTTTGATTGGGCTTACCGTGGCAATTCTGATCACCGACCCCATTGCCCCTGATCCCTGGCTGCTGATCCTTGGCTTGGGCGTAGGCATGTTAATTGTGTGGTTATTTATTACTTCCGGCAATCTTTTCAGTGCCTATTCCCGGAGTTTCTACCATACCGCCCTTTACAAATGGGTCAGGAATGTGGAAGAAGCTCGGAAAACGGGCGAACCTGAGAGGGCAGTTCCCCCGGATATCTTACGGAAGGCTATGGGAACGACCATAAAGAAATAGAAGGAACGTTAATATGCAGAAAAGAAAAGAAGTTCTTACATGGAATGATGTAGACAAGTTGATTGATCATTTGCTCCCACAATTTGATTTGACCTTTGACGGTATGATCATGGTATCACGCGGCGGCATCGTACCGGGGGGATTGCTGGCTGAAGTCATGGATATTCAAAAATTATTGATTGCATCCGTTGATTTTCCCTCTGAGCTGGCGGAAATGGAACGGCCGCGTTTGTTAGCTTGGCCGAACTTTTTAATGTTTCCGGAGGATGAATTGCTGAGCGGCGAGAGGATTTTGATCATTGATGATGTTTGGGGGTCAGGCAGGACGATCACATCGGTCAAAAACCGGGTTTCAGCTGCCGGCGGATTTCCTTACACCTGCGTTTTGCATTTCAACCCCTATCGAAATTTGTTTGGGACCAACAGGCCGGATTATTTTGCAGCAATTACCGACGCATTTATTATTTATCCCTGGGAAATAGATCGAGACATAAAAGGAACACTATTGCGGGATCTCTAAGGGAGGGCCTCCTACGTGGATAGACAACTTCGCTGGTACGACTATATCACTATTAATATCTACTACTTTGCCCTGACAGCGCGATCGCAAACCTTAACCCCTTTGATATTGCCCTTATTGGTGCAATTTTTCATGGGAGAAGAAGGTAAAGGTGCTGCTTACGGCAATCTCCGCTTGTGGTCGCTGATGATTGCCGTTTTGATGCAGGGATTTATAGGGATGGTCTCCGATCACAGCACCTCACGTTTTGGGCGCCGACGTCCGTTTATCCTGATTGGCGCTGTAACCGAAGTTCTGGTTTTCATTGGGATCGGTGTGATCGCTGCTACTTTGGAAGGGGAAGCGGGTTATTGGGCATTATTTGCCGCCACAATTCTCTCTATGCTTTCTGCAAATACGGGACATGCAGCCGTTCAGGGGCTTATCCCGGATATCGTCCCTGAGTCCAAGCACGGCATATTTTCCGGGTTTAAAGCCTTCTTTGAATTACCAGCACCATTGATTTTTGTTTCCTTTGTCATTACAAAATTTGTTGAGAACGAAAACATTTGGGGTGCTTTGCTGGTGCTGAGTTCTGTTGTTTTAATTTGTACTGCCATCGCAATGTTTGCCCCTGAAAAACCTATTAAAAAGCCCCCATATGAATGGGATTGGCAGCCTGTCATACGTTTGCTTGGTATGACGATTGCGTTTACAGCGGTTATTCTGGGGTCTGGCGCATTGGTAAATTACATCAATTCCCTTTCCGCGAACCTTTCAGACTTACCTGCGAAGATCATGACCGCTGCTGTGGGGGTGCTTGGGATGGTACTAGCCGTCGTTGTGGGGGTCTGGGGCAGTATTCGCATTAGCCTTGGTGGAAAAGCCGACGTGGACAGGAACTCATTTACCTGGTGGGTTGTCAACCGGCTGGCGTTTTTGGTGGGGTCTACCAACCTTGCCAGCTTTGCCCTGTATTTCATCCAGGAACGATTTAGCAACCTGCAAGGTGCTGCCGCAGCTGGACCAACGGCGATGCTGGTGATGTTTGTCGGTGTGGCAATCCTTATTTCCAGCATCCCGGCAGGCTGGCTGACCGACAAGTTTGGACGCAAACCCGTTTGTGCTTTTAGCGGTGTTCTGGCGATGATCGGTACGATTATTGTAGTGTCCTCTCCAAATATGACGGTTTTATACGTGGGCGGCCTTTTGGTTGGTATTGCGATTGGCTTTTTCTATTCAGCCAGCTGGGCATTGGGAACGGCACTTGTACCCAGGGAAGAAGCTGGACGCTACCTGGGCATCCAGAATCTTGCCGGTGCTGGGGCAGGAGCGATCGGTGCATACATCGGCGGTCCGATTGGCGATGGTGTGGGCTTCACTGTTTTACTCAGCATCTTTGGTTTCCTATTTTTGATCTCAACCCTGGCATTATTTGGGATTAAAGAGAAAGCATTAGCGGTTAATTAGCGCATCTTTCGAAGATCATGCTCAATGAATTTGTTTGAAAAATATACGATAAACTAAACACGGGTCAAAAATTTGATTTTTGCTATAAGAATTACTTATTCAGCGATTCTTTTGGAAATTAATGAAAAAAATTTTAAATTAGGATATAATTCAGAACATATCAACGAGTAAGGAGCTGTGCGTGATTCGCATCAATTGCTAAAAATCTTAAGTGTTTAGGAAAGCTGATTTTCCTGGTAGATTTTATTTAACCGAGGGCTTTCCCTGGGTTTTTTCTTTTAAGAAGGCAGGTTGATGTGTTTACAGTACAAAATCTTACAAAATCATACGGTCTGAATCCCGTTCTAAAAAAAATTACATTCAGTTTAAATCAGGGTGAACGTGCTGCCCTGGTTGGTCCCAATGGCTGCGGAAAATCCACATTGATGGATATTATTGCTGGTGTGCAAAAAGCTGATTCAGGGCACGTGGCTTTTACACCATCAGATCTCAGAATAGGTTACCTGCGTCAGGGGATTTCCTTTGACCAGGGTGAAACCATCGGTGCATACCTTAACCGCTTTGTGTTTAACCTCAAAGAATGCCTTGAGCGCTTGGAAACCGTTTGTGAAGCTCTGGCAGACTCACCTGATGACGGGTTGTTGGTCAATGAGTACGACCGTGCATTGCGAAATTTAGATCGTGCCCAACAAATGGAGGGCGCTCGCCTGGATATTCTTTCTGGCTTTCAGCTGGAAGATATACCGCAGGATACATTAATTGAATCACTGAGCGGCGGACAAAAAGTTCGTTTGGCATTGGCAGGCGTCCTTTTGGAGGGACCTCATGTGCTGCTGTTGGATGAGCCAACCAACCATCTTGATATCGAAATGCGGGATTGGCTCAGGGAATGGGTCTTATCCTACCAGGGCGGGATTCTGCTGGTCTCCCATGATCGTGCCTTCCTGGATGAGGTTATTCACAAGGTGATTGCCTTTCCGCCTTCCGGTGAGGGCATTCGTGAATACTCGGGTAATTATTCCAATTATTTGGAAGTCCGTGAAAAGGAATTTGAGGAAGCCCTGCAAGCCTATAATGACCAGCAGGATGAGATCAGGCGCTTGAAGAAAGCTGCTCGAAGCGTAAGAGATTTGGCCAAACCGCATAAAGGCGGCAAGGCAGATATAAAAAACACCGACGGATTTTCTGCAGGCTTTTTTGCTGATCGTTCTCTTGAAACGACACGGCGTGCCAAGCAGCTTGAAAAGCGAGTGGCATTTTTAGAAGGTGAAGGAGCCCTCGATAAACCCAGCCACGCCTGGGATATGCGAATGGATTTTTCAGACACGCCGCAATCTGGGAAAATCGTCCTGCAATTGGATCAATTGTGCATTGGTCATGATGGCATCGCGCTGCTTCCCCCCTTAAACCAGACGGTCATCTTGGGACAGCGCATCGCCCTTGTAGGGCCTAATGGGGTTGGAAAGACCACGCTATTTAAAACACTTTTAAAGGAAGTCCCCCCGGTTGGTGGGACGTTTACCTACGGCAGCGGCGTATACCCGGGTTACCTGTCACAGGAGCAGGAATGCCTTGACCCTAAATTGACGGTGCTTGAGACAATTCAGCAAATCCCAGGGATGGGAAATCATACAGAAGCCCGTTCCTATTTACACCGTTTTCTGTTCAAGGGAGACGAGGTTTTCCAGGCGGTGGCTACCCTGTCCTACGGTCAGCGATCCCGGCTTATGTTAGCTTTGCTGGTTGCCCAGGGCTGCAATTTCTTGCTGCTGGATGAACCCCTTAACCACCTGGATCTGGCATCTCAAGAAGCATTTGAATCCGCTTTAAGTACTTTTCAAGGCACAATTTTAGCCATTGCCCATGATCGCTATTTTATTGATCGATTTGCACAGCTTGTCTGGGACTTTTCTGATGATGGCATCAGCGTTGAATTGATGGCTGAGACGGTGCATAAAATTATGTCAACCTGAAACTGTGGATAAACCGTGCAAAACCGTGGATAAAAACTGGATTTGTGTGGAAAAATGCCATTTAACGAATTTTGAAGCTCTGATGGTCACAATGGATAAGTTGTCATTCTCAAGAACTTTGTGATATCATTTTGAAAAGTGTTATCAGGAGAACATTTAATGTCTGAACAAAACCAGTCAGTTGAAGAAAGAATTATCACCCTCATTGATCAGTTGAGCGCTTATATTGAACAATATCATGATGGCTCAGTTGCGTTTGATCATATGGAAGGGAATATCGTCTACGTAAGTATGGGCGGTGCCTGTGAGGATTGCCCGCTTTCGCTTGCGACGCTGCAGGGTTGGGTCGCGGGAACTTTGAGGCAATTTTTCCCGGATATTAAGGTTGAAAGAGCAGAATAGTTACACACGCAGAAACAAAATAATAAGAGAGGCTAATCCAGTTATTTTGGGTAGCCTCTTTTTATATTCAAATTTGAATAACTTGGTTTAAGAAAAGAACCGTTATTTTCGGAGCGCGGGTTTTAACCCGCTTTTTTGTCTTTTTCGTAATGAGGATTAGAAAATGTGATTTATTATTTCATGCACTCCGGGGTTAAAATTTTAATTGTTGATAGTGAGTTTCTTAGCGTTAGCCCCTGAATACTTGTAACCCATGTGTCCGGTCTATACAACTTTGACAAAGGGAGAGGGCAGGGTGAGGGTTTCCACTATTTCTTACCATCACCCTTCGGCTGCACCTCTTTACCTGTACCCGGACCGGCATAAATTTCATTTTGTACAGCCTGGTACAGGGTCTCACTGCGCAAGTCCGCCAGTGTATAGCAAGGTGCATCCAAATGTTCAGCAAGGGCTTGTGCCAGACCCTGGTCAAAAGCCTCATGTTCCATATTGATGACAACGGTGCGAATATCCTCGCTTGCGATCTGGTCAGCCATTTTGTGAGCTTCAGCCTGTGGAGATCCTCCTTCCAGAGCTACATTACCGGCGCCATCTGTTAGGATGATCAGCAGCGGCAGCACATCGGGGTGAAGCGTTTTTTCTCGTTTCAAAACCTGGTAAGCCATGGTTAAGCCAGCACTTAAGGGTGTTTTACCGCCGACAGGGATATCGGCAAGGGCGCGTTGTGCTAATAATACGGAATTTGTTGGAGGTAGTACCAGGGTTGCGCGATCCTTCTGGAAAACAACCAGTCCTACACGATCGCGCCGCTGGTAGGCATCGGTCAGCAGTGAAAGAATTGCCCCTTTTGTGGCTGCCATGCGTTCTGCTACAGCCATTGACCATGAGGCATCCACCAGGAAAAGAATCAGGTTGGACGCCCTGCGGACGCGGACTTTGCGTTGATAATCTTCCCTGCGGACAGCGAAAGCAATATCTTCTTCTTCGCGAATTTGTTCACGAGCTTTCTGGAAGGGTGCGGCAGCCCGGATTGTTGCATCAAATGCCAGGTCTTCCGGATTGCCGCTCGCCGGACGTGATTGGATATATCGCCCGCGTTTGCGATCGGTCTGCGTCTGCGACCGGCGGCCGCTTTGTTTTCGCATCATATTGTCAAGGGGTGTGTCGAGCCGACGCGGTTCAAAAGTTTCACCGGGCTTGATCTTCTGCCCCCCGTCCCACCAATGCGCAGTTGCGTCCTGGAAGATATCCTGACGTGATGGGTTTACGGACTCGGGTCCAACGGGTTCGTCGCTAATCTCGATATGGGTGGTGCCTGACTTTTTTTTTGAGCCGTCTCCTCTTCAGTGGTGTCCTGGTCCTTTTCAGGTGCAGGTGCACCTTCCGAGGCGGCCCCTTTGAGCTGCTCAATTTGCTCTTCAAGCTGCGTGACGCCCATATCCGAGTGCCTGAAAGGACCGGGTTTTACGCGATGGGGCAGTGCAAGCTCTGCAGCCAGGGCGATATCTCGCGGGTTGATGTTCTCCCGGCCTTCAAATGCCGCATGTGCACGCGCTGCTTTGAGAATTACAAGGTCGGCACGGTGGCCGTCCACCTGCATTTTGGCTGTCAGGTCTGCAATCACCAGCAGGTCGCGGCTGGTATACCGTACGCGGTCAACCAGGTGCCGCGCTTGGGCAATTCTTTCTGAAAGTTCCTGTTCCATGGCAAGCCATTCTTTTCGGAAGGCTTCCGGGTTGGATTCAAAAGCCAGGTTGCGCTCCATGATCTGGACGCGCTGGCGGGGGTCTAAAATGCCGTGAATTTCAACAGAGAGCGCAAAACGGTCTAATAACTGCGGACGCAGGTCGCCCTCTTCAGGGTTCATGGTACCTACCAGGATAAAACGAGCTGGGTGTGCAAAGGAGATCCCCTCTCGTTCAACGATATTCATCCCCATGGCTGCGGAGTCAAGCAGAACGTCCACAACGTGATCATCTAAAAGATTTACTTCGTCGATGTATAAGAGCCCCCGGTTGGCGGATGCCAGAACACCGGGTTCGAAATGACGTTCACCTTTTTGAATTGCTCTTTCGATATCCAGCGTGCCGACAACCCGGTCTTCCGTCGCTGAAATTGGCAGGTTGATAAAAGGTGTCTGCCGGGTTTCAACAGGAACATCTTGATTGTCTTCAAAACGTTCCCGGCATTCGGTGCACCATGAAATGGGTTTCTTGGGATCGCACCCAAAACGGCAGCCCTGGACGACCTGGACAGGGGGTAGCAGCGCCGCTAACGCCCTGGCGGCGGTAGATTTTGCTGTGCCGCGTTCGCCGCGAATTAACACGCCGCCGATGCGTGTGTCGATGGCATTCAATATCAGCGCACGACGCATGCGTTTTTGGCCAACGATGGCAGTAAAAGGATAAATAACTCGCATAATAGTTGAAGTTTTCATAGGCTACTCTTTGCCCCTGTAGTTTACCACTTTACGGGGTGAATGGTGAATGGTTTTGTAGGGCGGGATGCGGTTTTCATCCCGCCGAACATTAATCAATTAAGTCTTAACAGAGAAAAAACAAATCTAATTTTCTATTAAATTTTAATTGGTGTTCTGAGATGTCTGGAGTGAGAGCCCTGCCCTGGTGAGGGTCAGCCCGACATAATCTGTAGTAACAATGCTTATATCGACCTGAAGGTCTCACTCCAAAGGTTTTATTATGTGGGATACGCTTGCCTTCCCAGAGATTCGTAGGGTGCGCGCCGCATTTGTGCGTGCCACTTTTTCTTGTGATATTGATTATTTGGTGTGCAGAAACCCTCTACGCACCTTACGAGTGATAGGTTTTGTAGGGTGGGTTGGGCAAAGTTGCATTCTCATTTATCGGCTTTGTATGAAAAAATCATTATAAATACAAATAATTCCCTTGACCAACCCACCACACACAGCGATGAACCTGGAAGTTTGGTTTATTAACTGAAAAATCTCATCGATTAAGTCATAAGTTTCTATCAATTATTTTGTTCTTAGTTCAAACCTGAGATGTCCGGAGTGAGGGTTTCAGACTGAAGAATTTGTTGTTACAATGCTTATATCGATCTGAAGGTCTCACTCCAAAAAGAGATCAATCTACAACAATGAGTTCTTGAACAAAATCGAACGTTGTGTATCTTCACTGTTAAGATACAATAACCCTATGGAAAATAATTCCTGGAACATCTTTGGTCATGATTGGGCTGTGAATTTGCTTCGCACGCATGCTGGGACAGATAAATTACGGCATGCGTATCTTATTGTTGGTCCGCAGGGCGTTGGAAGACGGACGCTGGCATTGCGGTTTGCCCAGGCAATCAATTGTGAGAATCCACCTCGACAAGGGGATTTTTGCGGTGTGTGCAAGACCTGCCGGCAAATTGGAGCCATGTCCCACCCCGATTTGGATTTACTGCAGCCACAGGAAGGGCATAAGGACATTTTAATTGACCAGGTGCGCGAACTTCAGCATCGTCTGTCCCTCTCTCCTTATGCTGCACCATATCGCATTGCCCTGCTGCCCGATTTTCAACGCACGACTACAGAAGCAATGAACGCACTGCTTAAAACGCTGGAAGAACCGGCGGAGAAAGTCGTTTTATTACTAACAGCAGATGCCCTTGAGAATTTATTGCCAACAGTGGTTTCCCGTTGTGAACTGATCCGGCTGCGCCCTGCATCGCTTAAGGACACCAGCGCATATCTTCAATCTGTTTTTGATCTCCCTGATGAAAAGGCTGAGCTGTTTGCCCATCTTTCTGGAGGGCGTATCGGCGCAGCCATCAAATTGGTGCAGGATCCGGATGAGCTCATTCGCCGAGAGAAACACCTGGGAGATTTCCTTGATTTACTGCCTGCGTCCCTTTACGAGCGATTTAAATTAGCGAATGAACTTTCGAAGCCTTATGATAAGGCGCGGGAAAAAACCGCTGAAGTCCTTCCAATTTGGCTCTCATTTTGGCGGGATGTCTTTCTTAGTTCATTCGATTCTGATTTGCCGCTTGTGAATGTTGATCTGACCCCTCAAATTGAACAGGTGGCTTCTCATATCGATGCAGGGGCTGCCAGGGAACTGGTTGTTTTGCATGAAAAAGCCTTTCAGCAGCTGGATGCCTATGCCAACGTCAGGCTGCTGGTTGAAAACCTGATGATGACCTGGCCTCGTTTGAATTTAACGGATCGTAGGGGATAGAAAAAGTTAAAGAAGCTTTATTCCTGGATTTTGACCTGGTAAATCTGCAAGTCAGAAAATCGGATAGTCATGGCATTGCCTTCAATTGTCCTTGCAAACAGTCCCAGACCGCCGTTTTGATCCTGGGCAATCCGTCCCTCAAATTGAAAGGCATCATCAATGTACAACTGGAAGCGTCCCTGGTAAACCCAGAGCCCAATGCGATTGGTGGCTGGCATGGCGAGGTTCATTTGGCTTGCCAGGGTCCAATCCTGAATGACGATGCTTTGCCCACCCTGTATCAGCTCCAATCGGTATTTTCCGCTGCAGGTCATCAGCAGGCGATAGGTGTCCCCGGGGTTTTCATACCAGAAAAGGATGCCAATTTGATCTTCTGGCTGGCATAATGAGATTTGCATGGAAATTTCAAGGTAGAAGTCTTCAGGTAAAGCATGTTGACTGATGCTTGTCAGGGTTGCACTCTGCTGTGCTACTGCCAGTGTCAGGGCATTGATGCCAAAAGCGACATTTCCAGAAGTACCTTGAGAGGTTTGCCACAAAGATTGGCTGCTGAAATCGTCATCCACAAGCAAGGAGGAAATACCTTCTCGCTGGGATTCGAATGTCGGCTGCGGGGTTGGGCTGATATTGGCAATTGGTGTGGGGGTTTCTGTTGCAGGAAACCATATGATCGTTGGAGTGACGGTTGCGGTTTGTGTTGATGTTGCAGTCAAGGTAGGTGTGGTAGAGGGCGCTGCAGCACCACAGGAAGCCATCCCTAATTGAAAACTCAGTGTGATGAGGCTGAGAAGTATTTTGAAAAATTTCGAATTGAGATTTAATTTGCTCATTATTAGGCTCTAATTATATAATTAAAGTTAACCGCCACCAAATCTTTCTGGCTGGTGGTATTTTTAAGAAGTGTTATAATCCAGTTTCTGGAAGAGAATATGCTTATGAAGAATAAAAAAATTTCATTGACATCCTTTGTTTTAATTCTACTTGCATTTGTGGTATTGCTTTTTGCAAAACCTGCCAGTGCAGGCACCTTATCCCAGGCGACTTACAGTACCCCAACGCCCAATGCTGACGGGCAGATTATCTACATTGTTCAGGAAGGTGAAACCTGCACTATTATCTCCCTGAAGACATTGTTGACCATCGATGAAATCAGTACCTTGAATAATCTTGGTGCAGATTGTGAAATTTATGCTGGGCAACCGCTAATTTTAGGAACCGTTGCCCCTGCGACCGCTACACTTGAAGCGCCAGCCCAAACATCGACGCCAAGCGGGCCCACGCCCACGCCTTTTGAGGGTACAGGTGAGGTGTGTGTGGTTTTATTTGAGGATTTGGACGGGAACCAGATGCGCGCCGAGAGTGAATTGTACCTTTCAGGGGGTGTGATCAGCGTCAATAACCGTGCAGGCACCTATTCTGAGACGGGAGAAACCCTGGGTGGAGATCCGGCTGTTGTTGAGATGCTTTGTTTTGAGGATGTGCCGGAAGGGGAATACAACCTCAGCATGGGTATTCCTGACGGATATATTGCCACGACAAGTTTAAACTATGCCCTGGAAGTTACACCCGGGGATACCGTTGTGATTGATTTTGGTGCGCAGCCCAGTTCACAATTCAACACTCAAGATGAAGTAGATGTGTCAGCCAATCGATCACCACTCCTCCTGGCAATAGGCTTATTTTTGCTTGCAGGCGGCGCAGGATTGGCTTTCTTTTTCATCCGTTCTCGCCAGGGATCCTGATCAACTGGAAATTCGCTGCTCTACCCAGACATCCCCTTCATTGTGATAGCCGTTGGCTTCCCAAAAGCCCAATTGGTCTTCGGTCATAAATTCCAGGCTCCGCAGCCATTTTGCACCTTTCCACAAGTAAAGGTCTTTCATAGGTTCGGATTCAGGAATTGCGCCAATCACACCCCTCAAGGGCGCACCGTGTTCCGGGCTTAATGGTCTCCCATCATAATGGGTGGCGAGTAAAAAATTTTCCTGTAAAATCACTGCCAGGGGTAGATTTGTTGTATAGCCATTAGCGCCGTGCTGCATCACAAAATTTGCACCAGGTTTTGGCTTTACCAATCCCTGTTCAATAAGCCATTTAACGGAAATGCCTTCCAAATTCGTATCAAGCTTGCTCCATTTTGTGACGCAGTGAAGGTCCAATTTGACCCTGACCCGGGGCAGAGCCATAAGCTGGTGCCAGGACAGGGTCAGCGGCTGCTCAACAGCACCCCAGACACGAAATTCCCAGGTGGCGGGGTTGAATTCTGGGATTGGTCCGCGATGCAGTACTGGGAACCGCTCTGTGTGATATTGACCAGGGGGTAAACGATTATCTTTTTCCATGGTGTTCTCAGGGATAAACAAAATGCTCACCCGGCTTGAGGACATGAACCCTGGTGTCTGTTTCAGATTGGACGCTTCTTGCCCAGGCATCGGGATCTTGTTTAATCAGGCCAAAGGTGTTGTAATGGATGGGGATCACGTGTTCGGGTGACAGCATTTTTACAGCCCGCAGCGCATCAACAGGACCCATGGTGTAGTTGTCCCCGATGGGCAGAACGGCTAAGGCGATGCCTTCCTCACCAATCAGGCGCATGTCGCCAAATAAACCTGTGTCCCCTGCCATGTAAATTTTCTCGTTTGAATTGGTAGTCAGCAGCAAACCAGCAGGATTGCCGCCGTATGAACCATCCGGTAAGCCGGAGCCGTGCAGGGCTAATGTCAATTTCAAGTAACCAAAGGGATGCTGAAAACCGCCGCCGAGATGTTGACCATGGACTTTTACGTCCTTTTTCCTCAACCAGCCGCAAATTTCTGCGTTTGATATAACGGTAGCTCCTGTTCTTTTAGCAATATCGATGGTGTCACCAATATGATCGCCGTGACCGTGTGTGACGAGGATAAAATCGGCTTCCACGCGGTCAGGATCAATTGAGGCGGCAGGATTATTTTTCAGATATGGATCTATTAATAGTTTGTAGCCGTCGGTTTCTAAGCCTAAACTTGAATGACCCATCCATGTTAATTCAAATGACATTTTTTTCTCCTTTTTTTGGTATGGTGTCCTGATGAATTTATTATACTGCTGCTGGTGATGCTTCTCGAAATAAGTGGTTTCGTAGGGCGGGATGCGAATTTCATCCCGCCGATTTATGCATTCAATCCTGAATAAATTTGGTCGGATAGGGGTGATATTGAACTCATGCCAATAATGGTGCGTGGGAAAGATCCACGCACCCTCCAA
>JARGGB010000029.1 GCA_029210815.1 Candidatus Brevefilum sp. | reverse complement strand
TTTATTCGCTCTTAATGTTAGAATAGTCTTCTACCATTTAATAAAGAGAGGAAACCCGATGACACACCCCTATATTGAGCATTTGCTTAAATATCATTAAAAACAGAGAAAGCTTGAAAAGAAATTAGTCAAAGTTGAGACTCGTGAGGATAAGGAGAAATTCCGTCAAAAATTATTTGATGCGCTTTATCCGCACATTGAGGGAGAGGATACCTCCATTTTTGATTACCTGGCGAAAAAAGGTGGTGAGGCAAAGGCTGGCGCGCTTGAAGCAATGCAGGAGCATCATATTGACCGCATTCTTCTGGACGAATTGATGGCTCTGGATGTTGATGATGAGATCTTTATCGCTAAGGCAAAAGTATTACGGGAAGTCAATAATCATCACTTAAAAGTAGAAGAGAAAGAACACTTCCCGCGTTTGGAATCCCTGGCGAGCGAAGAAGAACTGGATACCTTGTTTCAAGCCTATGAATCTGCTGAGCATGAAATAAAGGAATAGGAAAGTATTTTCGTTTATAAAATTGCCTAATGTTGTTTTCGGGATATCGAAAAAAACGCCCGAGTATGCAGTTTTGCGTGCGCGGGCGTTATTTATTTTAATGGTGCTTATTCACCAATAATTTTCACTAACACTCGCTTCCTTCTTCTGCCGTCAAACTCTCCGTAAAAGATCTGCTCCCAGGGGCCGAAGTCTAATCGACCTTTTGTTACTGCGACGACCACTTCCCGCCCCATCACCTGGCGTTTGAGATGGGCATCGGCGTTGTCTTCACCGGTGCGGTTGTGCTGATATTGTGAAACCGGCGCATGGGGTGCCAGTTCTTCCAGCCATTTCTCATAATCCTGGTGCAAGCCAGATTCATCGTCGTTGATGAACACAGATGCTGTGATATGCATGGCATTTACCAGGCATAATCCCTCCTGGATCTCACTTTCCCGGATCGCTTCCTGTACCTGGGGCGTGATGTTGATAAAGCCCCGTCGCGCAGGAACGTTAAACCAGAGTTCTTTACGATATGATTTCATCGTTTTCCTTTCTGTATACTGAAACGGTTTTGTTTAAGTATACCGGTCAGCGAGTAATGACGAAGGAGGACATCATTGCATCCAGATCTTCCAGGTTGGGGAGGAAACTTTGTGGCGTTTGTTCTTCCAGCCAAGTCAAACTCTCAGCCAGATAGTTATCCCAATTTTCAATAAAGCCTTCATAATCTTCGAGCAGACTTGCGCCATCATTGGGTAAACCCCCGTGAATGACTGGCAATATCGCACTAATGTAATATTGTCCATCATCGGTGATGCCCTGAAAGGTGTAGAAAAGATTCATGTTATCAACGGGATAGATTGCCTGACCAAACATGGTCAGATATCGAAGACCAGAGCCATTTTGAAAGTCAATGTATTCAACATTTGCTGAATACATTTGTGCAGCGTTCCACATGGGAAGAAATGGCAGCTTACTCATAGCGCCGCCACCCGGTTTATTGATAAGTGTTTGTTGCAGCTCATCAATTATATTGGCAGCGCTGGGATTGATGATCCGATATTCTTCAACCGGGTAAACATGAATTTTGGGTTCATGAAAGTGGTCGCTGACGCCATAGCTTTCAAATGAAAACTCGGTGTAATTTGGATAGGTATCACCTGGCATATATTCTTCACCCAAATTTTGTCCTTGTATGACGACTGGAATGACCGTGCGCGCAATCTTTTGATCGAAAGAAAAACGGATCCCTTCGAAGTCCACATCGGGTGTTTCTGTTGCGACTGTAAGTGTGGGTGTCGGGACTTCGGTTGTCCTTTCTTCACTAATGATTGGTTCCTGGTTTTCCAGGGCAGCCTGCGTCATTTGCAGGGCAACCATTGTTTGTTGTAGGGCAAGATCTTCAATTTCATCGTTTCTTCCTAAATCAATGCCGCAAGCCAGGGTTGAAAAAAGAAGGGTTAAAAAAATGCACAGCACAATCAATTTTGAGGGGAGCTGAGTTTTCATGGATTCCTCCAACATAAAGGGGATAATTCGATCTACTTCATATTTTATAACATTTTCTAACAAATTAGAATCAGATTTCCAGGTAAGTTAATTCATTCAGTGAATTAAGGCTCAACTTTTGCTAAAATAAACATAGTATTGTGCAGTTGATAATGCGGGCAAGAGGAGACACTTATGGAAAAAATTCACCTGGGGCAAGGCCAATGGCGATTACGAGCAGCAGGGACGGAAGATTGGATCCCGGTTGAAGTACCGGGTGAGGTTCACCTGGCTTTATTGCACGCTGGAAAAATCCCTGATCCATTTGTGGGGGAGAATGAGTTGGAAGTCCAATGGGTTGCGCAGACGGATTGGGCGTTTGAAGGCATCATCAGTCTTCCACAGGCGTTGTTAAACCAGGAAAAAATCTGGCTCCATTTTGATGGGCTGGATACGCTGGCTGAAATCTGGTTGAATGGATCTTTATTGGGTGAAACCCAAAACGCATTTCGTTCTTATGAATGGGAGGTAAAAGACCTGATAACCGGTGAACATAACCAGCTTCGAATCCTGTTCCATTCTCCTGTTAAATATGTGGAAGAACGCCAAAAGAAAGCGCCGCTTTTATCCCCGGACCAATCAATAGCGGGTGGACCCTATTTAAGGAAAGCCCCCTGCCAATGGGGATGGGATTGGGGACCGAAACTGCCGCCAATTGGGATTTGGAAGGACGCTTACTTTATGGGTTGTAAGGTGGCGAAGTTTGAATCCATCCATATTCAGCAAAAGCATTTATTTGACGGCAGCGTTGAGCTTAGTGCTGAGGCTAAAATAACACTTTGTAATGACGAGCATCTTCAGATGTGTATGACCCTGGAAGATCCTGTGGGGTATGTTTTTGCGACGACCTGTAAATTTTTAGGTGGCAGCGCCCGTGCGATGATTGAAATTCCAGAACCTGTTTTGTGGTGGCCTAATGGTTATGGGGAACAGGCGCTGTATGACGTACGGATTTCCCTGGCTACTGAAGATGAAGTACTCCTTGACAGGCGAAATTTTCAGATAGGATTGCGTAAGTTGGAACTCAAGCAAGAACCGGATGAATATGGTGAAAGTTTCACGTTTATTGTCAACGATGTTCCGATTTTTGCAAAAGGGGCGAACTGGATTCCTGCAGATAGCTTTCCAACGAGAATCTCCCGAAAGGACCTCGAGCGCCTAATCCGGGATGCTTCCCGGGCGAATCATAATATGATCCGGGTTTGGGGCGGCGGATTTTATGAGAGCGAGGACTTTTATGATCTTTGTGACCAGTACGGCATACTGGTATGGCAGGACTTCCCCTTCGCCTGCAGCGTTTATCCCCTGGATGGTCCTGCGTTTTTGGAAAACCTTCACCAGGAAGTCATCGATAATGTCCGCCGGATTCGGCATCGAGCCAGCCTGGCATTGTGGTGCGGCAATAATGAAATGGATCAGGGATGGGAGCAGTGGAGCTGGGAAACTGAAGAATTACAGAAA
The DNA here is from genome assembly GCA_029210815.1 of Candidatus Brevefilum sp. Classification (GTDB taxonomy): domain Bacteria; phylum Chloroflexota; class Anaerolineae; order Anaerolineales; family Anaerolineaceae; genus Brevifilum. The sequence continues at coordinate 34,066 of JARGGB010000029.1, read as the reverse complement.
TACCAGGAACCTTATAAGACCTTCTTTTACGAGACCTTACCTGGCTGGTTGAAAACACTTGACCCGGACACACCTTACTGGTACAGCTCACCATCTTCTGGCACGCCCTTTGAAAACAGCAACAGCAATGAAGGTGGCGATGCACATTACTGGGATGTGTGGCATGGCAGTAAGCCGTTCAGTGCCTATCGAGAACAATATCCGCGCTTTATGAGTGAATTTGGTTTCCAATCCCTGCCGCCACTAAAAACCGTCCAGACCTATGCTGATGAAAACCACTGGAACCTGACGGATTACCTGATTGAGCATCACCAACGCAGTCCTTATGCAAGCGCGATGTTTATGGCGCAAATGGCACTTCATTTCATGATGCCCGTGGATTTTCCGTCCCTGGTTTATCTGACGATGGTCTTACAGGCAGAGGGGATTCGCTATGGCGTGGAACACTGGCGCCGCAATCGCCATCGGGTCAGCGGGACGCTCTACTGGCAACTGAATGACTGCTGGCCGGTGGCGTCCTGGTCAAGCCTGGATTATTTTGGCAGGTGGAAAGCACTGCATTATGCAAGCCGGCGTTTTTATGCACCGCTGCTGCTGTCCATTGAAGATGACCTAAAAACGCGCAGAATGAAACTGCATATCACCAGTGATTTGCAAAATGTCTGGGAAGGACAGGTGCTCTGGCGCTTGATGCGGATCGACGGTGAGGTTCTGGATTCGGGCGAGCTTGACATCTACGCTGAACCCCTATCTTCTGCGATGATATTTGAAAAGGGTTTTGATGACTTAAGGCTTCAGGAAAAACGTGAGACCTTCTTTGTCGCCCAGCTGCTCCAGGATGGTCAGGTGGCGGCAACACAGCTGGTTACCTTTGTGCCGAACAAACATCTGCAGCTAGTCAATCCACAGCTTCAGGCATATTTACGACAGGCTGAGGATGGTTCATGTGAAATAGAAGTCGAATCCAATTACCTGGCGCGCTTTGTTGAACTTTCTTTGGATGATGCCGATGTGGTCTTCAGCGACAATTATTTCGATGTTCTGCCCGGTGAAACGGTACGGATTACATGCCCGATGCCGGAGGGATGGTCAATTGATGACATGGCGCGGTCACTGACCGTGTTTTCGCTCTATGATAGTTTTGCCTGAGACAAATGATTCAAGAAGATTGAAATCAGAGCGTTTCACGAATGATTTCGAATAGTCTGTCACCTGCGATTTCCCAATTGAGTTTTGAGTCAAAACGGTCCCTGGCTGCAATCCTGTATCTTAAGTAGCGGTCTTTGTCTTTTATCAATGCAATCATTGCCTCAACATAAGCTGATGGTGGGCTGTGTTTTGGGAGAACGATACCGGTTATATCATCCTGAACCGATGTTGCTAAACCGCCAGCCGCATTGGTAATTGTAGGCAGCCCAAATGCTGCAGCTTCACTGATGACGATGCCGGCAGAATGAAACCTTGAGGGATGGATCAGTAAATCAGCCCATTTGAAAAAGTCGAAATATGCCTGTAATTCCCCGGGGTCTTCTTTATCGTAGACACCCATAAATTTAACGTGAGCCTGATCTTCTCCGGAATAACCGACAATTCTTAATTCTGTGGGATAACCCTGCTCATTCATGCTATTTACAGCTTCAATAGCAATGTCCATGCCGCGCAAATGAAAGCGTTTGCCGACCAGGAGCAGGCGGAAGGGTTTGCTGATATCTTTTGTGATTTGTTCTTTATCTGGCAAAATATGTTCAGGAATATATGCCGGGATGGGTAAAACCCTCACTTTGTCAGGATCTTTTTTATATTGAGTTTTGATTACCTCAGCACTTGCTTCGCTGAAGGTGATCAGGCGGTCGCATTCTCCTATGACCCTGGTTTCCCACTTTTCCATGACCCGAAACCCGAGTTTTGAAAATTCAGGCCAGATATCTTTAGTCCATTTAAGGCTGGAGTCACACATATAAACAAAGGGGCGCTCAATATGCGTATGCACCATGGGTGCCGAGTACTTTGAGAAAATGACATCGGGTTGATACTTTGTAATCGCCCGGTTGACAATTTCACCGTGCTTTTTCAACGCAGATGGATAATATTTGATTCACCGTTTTTTTGAGAATATTCGATAGATCTTTGTAATGATTTTTTCAATGAGATTTGGTGTATCTTCCAACGGCTCAACCAGGAACATAAAGTATTTTCATGCCAGACTCCAAAATCGATTAGTATTCATTTGTTAATATAACATACAATACTGCCAAATGTGGGAGATGGCATTTTGATATGATGCACCAGTAATGATTATCAAATTGCCGACTTGGGGGAGAATGTGCTACAATAATCCGGTTGTTCAAAATATGAAGGGAATTTATAGAAATATGCATAATGAGGAAAGTATTTTAATCTCACCCTATGGTGGAAAATTAGTCGATTTGTTGATGAAAGGGGAAGAAAGGGAAGCGCTATTAAAGCAAGCCAGCACCTATCCCAATGTTCAGTTGACGCCGCGTCAGACCCATGACATGGAGCTTTTGGCTGTTGGGGCTTTTTCGCCTTTAGATCGCTTCATGGGACAGGATGATTATCAATCAGTATTGGAGACTATGACCTTAGCTGACGGCACGGTTTGGCCGATACCGATCACATTGATAATTGATAAGGAAGATTTACCTGACCAGGCAGATTGGGTGACACTGCGAGATGTTCACAACCAGATCATGGCGGTAATGCGTCTTGAAGAGGTGTTCCGCTTTAATTGGAAGGAAGAAGCACAAAAGGTTTACGGCACCAATGACCTGAAGCACCCCATTGTTTCAGAGATGGCAGGCTGGGGAGATCTGTGCATATCCGGTGAATTGTTTGTGTTGAATTTGCCGGCATACGACGATTTTGTCGAATTGCGCCTGAGCCCTGCAGAAACCCGGGTAAAATTGGAAGCATTAGGGAATAAAAATGTCGTTGCTTTTCAAACGCGCAATCCGATGCATCGCGTCCACGAAGAGCTGACCAAGCGGGCAAGCAAGCAAATTGGCGGCAGTTTGTTGATCCATCCTGTTGTCGGTATGACCAAACCCGGGGATGTTGACCATTACACACGGGTTCGAATTTATAAAACGCTGGTTGAGAATTACTATGACAACAATACCATGTTGAGTTTGCTGCCGTTGGCGATGCGCATGGGCGGTCCGCGTGAAGCTGTTTGGCATGCCATCATCCGCCGCAATTACGGCGCTAACCATTTCATTGTCGGTCGGGATCATGCCGGTCCGGGCAATGATAGTAAGGGTCAGCCATTTTACGGGCCGTATGATGCCCAGGAATTGTTGATAAAGGTTGAGGACCAGGTCGGCGTCAAAATGGTTCCATTTGAAATGATGGTTTACCTGCCAGATGAAGATCGTTATGTACTGGCATCCAATGTACCGGAAGGCGCAAAGGTATCTACCATATCGGGTACACAGGTGCGGGATGATTACCTGGCAAAGGGACTACCACTTCCAGATTGGTTCACACGACCTGAATCCGCCCAGATTTTGCTCGAAGCACACCCGCCGAGATATAAACAGGGCTTTTGCATCTGGTTTACAGGTTTGAGCGGCGCTGGAAAATCGACCATTGCCAAGCATCTGACCAATATGCTGCAGGAATACGGCCGCAATCCCACGGTGTTGGACGGGGATGTTGTACGAACCCATCTTTCTAAGGGTTTGGGCTTTAGCAAAGAAGACCGTGATACCAACATCCTGCGGATCAGCTTTGTTGCCGGTGAGATTGTACGGCACACCGGGACAGTGATTTGTGCAGCGATCAGCCCCTACCGACAGGCGCGACGTGAGGCGCGGAAGATGGTGCCAGAGGGTCATTTCCTTGAGGTCTTTGTTGACACGCCTTTAGAGGTCTGTGAACAGCGTGATATCAAAGGGCTTTATGCCCGGGCACGTTCTGGAGAACTCAAGAACTTTACCGGCATTGACGATCCTTATGAGGAACCCATTGAGCCAGAGGTCCGGGTTGAAACGGTTGGAAAAACTGCCAAAGAAAATGCTCGAGAGATCATTGATCATTTGATCGCTGTTGGATATTTACAGGAGTTCAATAATCACAATGGGAATCACAAGGCACAGAAATCAGTATAGAAAAATTTTTCTATGGCTTATGCCGTGAGACTTTGATTAAAACTAAATCAAAGAGGCTGCAATTCACCTAAAATTGCAGCCTCTTTTTTATTTCTGGATTTTATGGAGAGACCAATCTCTGGGTTGGCAGATTTGTCTGTTCTATTTTGCTGCCAGGAACTTTTCACTTTGATCGGGATTGCGCTTCAAACCAGCCTCGATGATGTCCATTAAGTTGCTCAGCAATTGCCGGATTTCTTCGTCCTCATTAATTTCCTGATAATTGAAGTTGTTTTTAGTCAGCTTCAGCCGATTAATAAAATATTTGCCGAGTTGATAATAGATCACTTCTAAAACATAGGCAGCCATATCGGTGTCAATCCACACGGCAACGTCGCCATGGACAAGCCCTTGTGTTAATAATTGTTTGAAAAACTGGGTTGTCCCTCGGCGCTGTAATTCCTCTTTCATTTCTGGAAAAGGTATTTCTTCAATAAAAGCCCGGTAAGCAATTTTAGCAAGGCGGGGCTTGTGGACCTCAAAGTAAACTGCTGACAAGAAATGCAAGCGCAGATAATCAAACAAACTCGCATCTTTACGGGGGACAGGCAGCTTTTTAAGGATGTTGAATCGCTCTTCTGTACCATATTCAATCAAATATTGATACAGCTCTTTTTTATTTTCAAAATACTGGTAAAAACTACCTTTAGCAATTTTGGCTTTCCGCACAATTTCTGACACAGATGCTGCGGTATAAGAATTTTCAGCAAATTCAGTGATGGCAATGTCGAGGATTTTTTCTCTTTTTCCATCTGGAAGATTAAAAAAGGTCTTTTTAGGCATGGTGTGTTCCCTGCTTTGTTCGTTTTGATTTTTTCCAAGGTTTATTTTCCATCCAAGTATTGTAACCGACATCTTGCATCAGAGGGGAAATGTTTCTCAAACCCAATTTTTCCAATGATTTTCATGTAAAATTAGGTGAGCCTGACCTTATGATCTCTACTGCGAGGAAAATCAATGATACAAAACGGGGTTGTAGAAAATCGCTTGAGCTTAAATACAAAGGTTTATTATGGTATTGCATCATTTGGAACTTCGCTTGTTTCCAGCGTATTTGCAGCATTACTGCCAATTTTTTACCAGGATTATTTAGGTTTATCCGCCCGTTGGATTGGCATCGCTTCGGCGATTTATGCAGTGTGGAACGCAATCAATGATCCCTTGTTTGGCCATATTACGGATAATACCCACTCCAAGCTTGGGCGACGAATCCCATATTTGCGTTTCACGGCACCATTTTTGTGTTTGACCTTTATTCTTGTTTGGTTTGCGCCGCAAGGGGCTGGGGATGTACGTTTGTTCTGGTGGATGTTGATCACTATGCTGCTTTACGACACATGCTATACCATTGTAGGACTGGTTCACGGTGCATTAATGCCTGAACTTTCCGAATCGGATCTAGAGCGAAATGAACTTGCCATTTCATCCTCAATTTTCGGTTTGATAGGGTATGTCTTTGGCTTTCTCTTACCTGACCTGTTCCGACCGCAATCAGGCAGCCAGGATACCTCATTGTTGACATTGCAGCTTTCGATGGTCGCTGTTGGGATCACAGCCATGTTTTTGATCCTTCTGACCACCTATAAAATCAAAGAACGGCGTGAATTTGCCATTATTGATAAACCGATCAAGCTAGGGGCATCCTTAAGATACTCCCTAACCAGCAAACCCTTTTGGGTATTCGTTTCTATGAATTTTTTATTAACATTCATGGAGGCATTAGCGACAGGGTCAATTTTTTACCTGGGGGACTATGTCACCAAAACAAGCACGATAGTTTTGCTCATTTTTTTATTTGCGCCACTAGGCCTGGCTATCCCGGTCGCGAGACCCATGGTTAAACGCTTTGGGATACTACGGGCACAGCAAATTTATTTGTTAATTGGTGGAATTGGCCTGGTTTCCCTGACGTTTTTACCTGTGAAATTGATCCCAATGGGACTGATACTGGCGGGCTTGGGGCTTTCAGGACAGCAAACCATCACGTACAACCTGCTTGCCCAGGTGATTGATGACGATGAGGTACGCACCGGTTCCAGGCGTGAGGGTGCCTTTTACGGCGCAAATGCCCTGCTGACAAAGCCAGCTCAATCTTTGTCCTTATTTTTGACTGCCTTCATACTGGAACAATCGGGCTTTATCACCCGTGCCATGAATAACGGCGAAATATTCTTAAACCAGGCGGGATCAGCCCTTGTTGGTATACGCACAATTGTCGGGCTAATACCTGGATTGTCAATGCTGATAGGCGCCGTGATTCTACTTTTATTTCCCTTAAAGGGCGAGCGATTAGTAAAGTTGAAGGAAACAATTTTAAGCATGCATGCTGATAAGGCATCCCAGTTGAAGCAATTAGAGGGGGAATGAAAGCAGGCTTGAGTTGACGAATAATCGCCTTTATCAGGTTGGTGTTTCCTTTATTAAATTGGGTTTCACCGCGTTTGGTGGTCCTGCAGCAGCAATTGCCATGATGCGCCAGGAGTTTGTTCTCAAGCGCAAATGGTTGAGCGAGGAGGAATTTCTCGATTTTATTGGCATCTCTAATTTAATTCCCGGACCGAATGCGACGGAACTTGCCATGCATATAGGTTATAAACACGCCGGTTGGCCAGGCTTGGTGATGGCTGGTGTTTGTTACATTTTACCGGCGATGTTCATCGTCCTGGGATTTGCCTGGGTTTATCAGGAATTTGGTGCTTTACCCTCATTGGAAGGTGTGCTTTATGGGATAAAGCCTGTTGTTATTGCCATCTTAATATATGCTTTATGGGGGATGCTGAAACCCCGGCTGCGATTGTCTTTAGGCTTGGGAATTTCTATCGTTGTATTAGCAGCCTATTTGTCGGGTATTGGTCCACTGCCTTTGCTGGTGGGAGGTGGGATAGTATTGGGTGCATTGAGCCTTATTAAAAATAAGGAGGATTTGCCGTCTCATTTCGGGGGATTAATGCCCATGCCTTTCTTATTGTCTGAGAGCATGGCATCTACAGTCCCATTCAGCTTTTTGCGTTTGTTTTGGGTCTTCGTAAAAGCAGGTGCCTTGATGTACGGCAGCGGTTATGTGCTGCTGGCTTTTATCCAGGATGACCTGGTCGAAAAATTGGGTTGGATTACACAGGGGCAGCTCCTGGACGCGATTGCGGTTGGTCAGGTCACACCAGGGCCGCTGTCAACGACTGCAACCTTTGTTGGTTTTATCACCGGCGGACTGCCGGGGGCGTTGCTGGCGACCTTTGCTATGTTTTTACCCGGTTTTGTTTTTGTTGCAGTCACCCATCCCTTTTTATTTAAATTGCGTGAATCAAAAGTGGGCAGCGGATTCCTGGACGGTGTCATTTACGCTTCTCTTGGCTTGTGGGCAGGGGTCACCTGGGAAATCATCGGAGCTGCCCTTGTGGATCCAATCACGGTTGTTATTAGCTTATTCTCTTTGATCATGCTGTTTGGTTTCGGTCTTGACTCTATCTGGCTTATCTTGACTGGGGGTCTGGTAGGCTGGCTGACGGGGTGGCTTAGGGGCTGACCCCAATTTAATAGGCAAATCTATTCAAAAAAAGAATGATTTGGGGTTTGATCGTTTCCCGGTTTTTGAGCACGAAAGAATCAGGAAAAAAAGCAGATGTAAGAGAAAATTTCAAATAAGTCGAGATCGACTTTATTAGTCAGCACCAGTTATGTGTATAATTACAAATGCACAGGTCTTGATCAGGAAGGATGGGAATGATGGTGAAAAAAGTTGGTATTTTAACCGCAGGCAGCGATTGCCCGGGATTGAATGCGACCATTCGAGCCTTTGGTAAAGCAGCTCGCAGCACCCATGGGATGACATTAATTGGGTTTAAAGATGGTTTCCGGGGATTGATTGAAGATCGCACAGTTGATCTTGGCGGAGACGCTTTATCTAATATCCTGACTGCTGGCGGCACAGTGTTGGGAACCAGCCGCGATGTGCCTCACCAAATAGTTGTTGATGGCGAAAAAATTGATAAAACCAAAGATGCAGTGGCGGTCTACAAGAAAAACAAACTGGATGCCCTGGTCTGCATTGGCAGCGGTGAAACCCAGGAAGTCGCCAACCGGCTGACGCAAGAAGGCTTGAACCTTCTGACCATCCCTAAGTCAGCCAACAATGATGTTCCTTTCACAGATATCACCATAGGATTTGACACTGCAATGGATACTGCCACAGAGGCGATTGATCGACTGCACAGCACAGCGAACAGCAATCATCGCATCATCATTGTGGAGATCATGGGCCGTGATGTCGGCTGGTTGACGCTTGGCGCTGGGCTCGCTTCCGGTGCGGATGTGATCCTTATTCCTGAAATCCCATACAATATCGAAAAAATCTCTGAAGCAATTCTTGAGCGCAACCAGGCTGGAAAGATGTTCAGCATCATCGCTGTTGCTGAAGGTGCAAATTCCTCTGAATTAGTCGCATTTTTTGAACGTTCTGCGAAAATCAATCGTAAGGTCCACAATGGCGAGGCGCAGGAGGTCAGCCAGGAGCGTATGGATGAATTGAAGAAAAAGTACACAGGTCAAACACTGATGCTCGCCAATCGGCTTGAAGAGACCACAGGCATTGAAAGCCGCATTACGATTTTAGGCTATCTGTTGCGAGGCGGGGCGCCTTCTGCGCGCGACCGTGTGCTTGCAACGCACCTTGGCACACGCGCTGCTGACCTGGTTGCAGAGGAAAAATTTGGCGTGATGGTTGCTTATCAACACGGTGATACGGTGTGTGTTCCCCTTGAAGATTTGGTAGGCAAAGAAAAACCTGTGCCCCTGGATCATCCCTGGATTATCGGTGCACGGCATGTAGGTACTTTCTTTGGGGATTAGTATCTGATGGAATGTCATTAAGTTAATTGGAAAGTCGCGGCTATTTTAGCTCGTTGAAGGCAGACCTCATGGATCATTCATAGAGCATTCGCAGTTTTTTACATGCTTCAATATTTTCTAATATATCCGTGTTGTCACATATTTGATCGATGCTCCCCAAATTGCGCGGTAGTGCTATCACCTCCGGATCTTTTATCTGGGCGTAAAGGGCATTTGCAAATCGGGCTGCATGGGGAACGAGGAAGGGTCGATCGTAGAAATTGCTTATTTCAGGTTCAATAAAGTGTGTAAGTCCCAACTTATTGTGCTCTTGGGAAAAGAATAAATAGGCTTTGCTTAAGTGTTTCTCCCTTTCCTCCCAATTTTTACAGGATAAGATCTTTTGAAAAATGGGGACCACCTTTGGGGTTATTTCTAAACGCTGAAATGCAGACCCGAACCATTTTCGATAAGGGGTATATATCCTGTGCATTAAGAAACCCAAACGCATTAAATCCAGAACCAACCTGGCTGAGATTAATTGAGATCCCAACTCATCACCTACAGAACCTGTTCGCCCGATGAAAGGTTCATCCTGGTCAATTCTCTGCCATTGGTTGGCAAGTAAGTACAGCCAAATATCGTGCGGATACCAGCGCATCTTATGGCGATATTCAGTGATGATTCCAAGATCATCGTGATAGATGCCTCCTGCTTGCAGGGTTGCCAATCGCTGCTGCGGGATGGTTAACCACGTTTTAACGGAAATTGGATGATCGATGTCAACCCCAAGATAGTTTGAACACCATTTATCAGGCGTTGTGATCTCGATCATGTGATGGATGGGGTAGGTATCCTTATAGGACATTACGCCGCCATCGGCATAAGGCTCGGCAAAGTTTGTTGGAAATCCGAGAACATCGAAGGGTAAATGGTTGGCAAAATAATCATCCAGCTGATCATGGTAGGCAGCGTAATTTTCCTGGGATAGATACAGGCTTAATTTTGGTCCCCAACCGTGGTCCATTGACATGGGCGTATCAAAACCCAATACATCCGATCCATAATCCAGTCGTGCTGCTGCATAAGCTATTTGGAGGAATTTTTCTTTCATAATGGGCTGAACTGCGCTTAAGAAAAATTCTTCGCTCAGCTCAAGCCCGTGTACAAATTTAATCATATTGGTTTCATATCCTGTTATCTTTATGGATTAATTATAAGTAATTTCTGAAACCTTGAAGCATCATTTTCCTTAATGTAGAGTCTCAACCACATTGCATAATCTACGTCCGGTATGCAATAAGGCTGACTCCTTAAGCAGTCAAAATTTCTGGGTGAAGAGCGGATATCACAGGGTATAATTCCGGATAATTATTCATTTGAAATTTGGGTTTCGAGAAATTGCCAAAAATCGAAAAACATTAGAAAAGGAAAAGAAATGGCTCTGACCAAAGAATGGCGTCATCGCATCATGGCCTGGCGTCTTGAACTCTCAAAACACCTTTACCAACCCATCGGGGTGATTAATCTTGACGCAGCTTTTACGAAGGCGCAATATTCTTTGGAACAGGCTTTGGACACGCTCAACTTTGTTCCTGTATCACCCGGAACAGCATGGGGCGGCAAGTGGGAGTACGGCTGGTTCAAAGGTGAATTGACCATCCCTGATTTTGCCGAAGCGCAAAGCATTGCCTTGATGCTGGATGTTGGCAGAGAAACCAAAGTGGCAATGGAATTACGGCAGGATGAAATGGTCCCTGTCCTTGAGGAAGAAGTCGCTGAAGCAGCTGTGTATATCAATGGGGATTATGCAGGGGCAATGGATTACCAGCACAAAGTGCTGTTCCTTACCGATGCTGCAAAAGCAGGCGAGCACTTCAGTGTGGTGATGGAAGCCTATGCGGGTCATGGGCTGCGTGAATGGCGCAGTGGGCCGACACCACCTGACCGTGAAACCGTACCTGAACCCGCAGAAATGCAGTGTAAAGTTGGCGAGAACCATTTTGGACTGTGGAATGAGCTGGCATTTCAGCTTGCCATGGATGTTGAAACCCTTTATGACCTGCGTGACAACCTGGATGAAGATTCACTGCGTGTTTTGGAAATTGATGAAGGGCTGAAGGACTTTTCATTAATCGCAGATTTTGAATCCCCGCAAGCACAGATGATGGCGAGTTTCCAGGCCGCTCGTGACCGTCTACAGCCACTGTTAGAAAAGAAAAATGGGGATACGACGCCCGAGATGCTTGCCTTCGGACATGCCCACCTTGATGTTGCCTGGTTGTGGCCGCTTGCAGAGACAGAACGTAAATGCGTGCGGACGTTCAGCAGCCAGCTTGCGCTGATGAAACGCTATCCGGAATATAAATTTTTACAATCTCAGCCGCATTTATACCAGATGGTCAAAGACCATTACCCTGATTTGTATGAAAAGGTTTTGGAAGCCGTCTCGCGCGGTCAATGGATCCCGGAAGGTGCAGCCTGGGTTGAGCCAGATACAAATATCACCGGTGGGGAAAGCCTGATCCGTCAATTAATTCACGGCAAGCGTTTTTACCAGGATGAGTTTGGGGTTGACTGCCAGCTGCTGTGGCTGCCAGACGTGTTTGGTTATTCAGGTGCCCTGCCGCAGATCATGCTCGGCTGCGGTGTTCGCTTTTTTTCCACCCAGAAGATCTTTTGGGCTTATCACGGGGGGGAACCCTTCCCTTACAACACCTTTATCTGGGAGGGGATCGACGGCTCACAGGTTAAGGCGCATTTCCATTATGAGTACTCCAGCGAGGTCAAACCTTCGGAGCTGATCAATCGCTGGAAAGACCGTGTGCAAAAGGACGGCTTTTCTGCCCGGTTATTCCCCTTCGGTTGGGGTGATGGCGGCGGCGGTGCAACCCGTGAGCATTTAGAATCTGCCCGCAGGTTGACAAACTTAGAAGGTGCACCGAAGTTTCGTATAGATAATCCGTTGATCTTTTTCCTTGAGCAAGAAGAAGTCGGATGGACGGAAGCAAAATATGTTGGTGAACTCTATTTCCAGGCACATCGTGGGACTTATACCTCACAGGCAAAAACCAAGGCGCTGAACAGGCGCTGCGAATATGCGCTTAGGGATGCGGAAATCTGGGGCGTTACAGCAAAAACAATGGGTTTATTCCAATTCCCTTATCAAGCATGGGACGCAGCCTGGAAAACGCTCTTGTTGAATCAATTCCATGATATCCTGCCCGGTTCTTCGATCCATCGTGTTTATGAGGGAGCTGAGGAACAATTAGGTGAGGTACTGGAATCTACGGAAAACTGGACGAAAGCAGCTCAAAAAACTTTGATAAAGGAGGAAACGGGGATAAGCTTCTTCAATTCACTTTCGTGGGATCGCTGTGAATTGGCAGCGCTTCCCGAAGGTGTTGAAGGGATTCGTTCTTCTGGTGACCAAAAGCAAGCTGTGCAAATTGTTGGCGATAAACATTACGCCGAAGTAAAGGTCCCTGCTTGCGGGTGGCAAGGATATTTGCCTGCAGAGCCTGGACCCTGTGACAATACGATCAGGGCAAATGAGCACCTGTTGGAAAACGATCTGGTTCGGGTGAGCTTCAATGAATTTGGTGAAATCACCAGTATTTATGACAAAGAAAAAAAAGATAAGCTCACTGCAGGCGTATGCAACAGCTTGAAGATGTACCAGGACATCCCCAGTGCTTTTGACGCCTGGGATATCGACAGCATGTATCGATACCGACAGGTTGATTTGCCGGAAGAGGCGGAGATTAGCGTGGAGGCGAGCGGACCCTTATTTGGAAGGCTGCTCATCAAAAGAAATCTAAACAACTCGAGCATGGTGCAGAGAATCACTTTGAGGCGAAACTCACGTCGAATGGACTTCCAAACGATTATTGACTGGCAGGAACGTCACAAGCTCCTAAAAGTCAATTTCCCGGTGGACTACCGTGCACGAGAAGCTTTGCACGAGATTCAATTTGGCCATATCACACGGCCAACACACCGCTCAAGAGAGATTGACCGGGACCGGTATGAAGTCTCGAACCATAAATGGACGGCAATAGCAGAACCGGACCGTGGTTTTGCAATTTTGAACGATTCCAAATACGGTGTGGATGTGCTTGACAACAGCATTAACCTGACATTATTAAAATCGCCCATGGCACCGGATATGACCGCAGACCGCGGAATGCAAGCTTTCACCTATGCCTTTTATTTCTGGAACGGACCATTTTTTAAGAGCGGTCTGGTTCAGCAAGCTTACCAATTAAATATCCCATTGCGTATGGTTGAGGGGTATGCAGAGTCTCAAAGTTTGTTCAGACTCAATCATCCAAATGTCATACTTGAAACCGTTAAGCCAGTGGAGGACAGCACATCGGGTGATATTATTTTGCGTTTGTATGAATCTATGGGTAATAAAACGCAAACCCGGTTGACGAGCAGCCTGCCGATTACGCGAGTTTTCCAAACAGACATGCTGGAGAATATCAATGAGGAATGCCATTGGACGGAAAAAGGTCTCGAACTGGTTTTTCGACCCTTTGAGATAAAGACATTGAGATTGGTGATGCGGTAGGGAAAAAGTAAAAATGGTTGTGTTTTTTGCACAACCATTTTTGTTTAATCTTAGATTTTTAGAAAAGGTAAATTATTTGTTATAGTCTGGCTAATCATCCAGCAATCGCTTTTCACCTTCCAATGCGCGGATCCCTGTGACATTTTGTGAAACCTCGATGCAGCCTTTGTATTCACCCTGTTCATTGTGAAGGGCAAAATAACGAATGTGGATAAATTGGCCGCCCATCTGGATCCAAAACTCTGCCACATCCCGTTTACCTGAACGGAAATCATCCAGGATCACCTGGACTTTGTGAACGCTTTGTGGGGGATGGCATTTTGTGACTTCGCGTCCAATGATTGCGGGTGAGCGGTCAAAAATACGCTCACGTCCCTGTGTGAAATAGCGAACCCGGTCATGCTCATCCACAAAGGTCACATCAACAGGTAAGTGGGTCAGCATCAGGTTGATTTGCTCCTGGGTGAGAGCACCTGTGGATAAGAAGATCAGCCCGTCAGCATCCGTTTTCATGGGCAATTCTTCGGCTTCTGGTGCTGCTTCTTCTGATGGTTTCCATGAATCTCGCGGGGTGACATTAAAATAACCGATTTCCTCTTCTTGTGCTCGGATTTGACCCCATTCTCCTTCTGTGAGACGGTTGAGGGCTTCGGGGAAGAGTATTTTTTCTTCTTTATAAATCATTTCCTGAATGTTTTGGGAAAGCTCTAAAAATTGTGAGGTTGCTTCTTCGACTTCAGGTTCGTCCTCGTTAATATGTTGTATGAACGCTTTAATTTGAGCACGGATCTCATTGTCCACTCCCCACATCACCTGTGATGGTCCTTCAAAGTTTTTCTTTTCCAAAAACGGGAAAAGCAAATTCTCTTTGCGGGAATAATGTTTCTCAATCGCTGCCAGGTTGACTGCCTGGTTCCTTAAAGATTCTAAAGCATCCTCTTCACCATCCTGCCAGTCGATTAAAGTATCCTCCATGGCTTCGAGCAAGCGCATCGTTACTTCGTTTTCCATGCGGAATGTGAAGACGGGGTGTCCGGGTAGAGACTCGGGCGCAGGCTCTTCGTCCAGTGAATCACGGAAGACAGCAACATGCAGGTCGCATAAGCGTTGGATCTCACCCACAGATACACCGTCACCGATTAATGCTCGTTCAGCATCGGCGATATCCCCGGCTGTCGCACCCTGGATGGCATGTCCAAATTCACTTTTTAAGTCCTCGACAGTTTCGCCTGCATGAAGCCGTTTGATGACCTCTTTCAGTGCTTCTTTTCGTCGGCTGACATTATTAATGTGTTCACTCATTGATACCTCCAAATATCTTAGCAATCACTTAGGATAAAAAATTAGAACCCCATGTTACGGTTAGTGGTGTTCGGATCGCACCTGTGGGACAGAGTGCTTCACAATCTGTACAATAGGTGCAGATTGAAGGTTGGCGTAAGATGGGGCCTTGATCTGTCATTACGAGCGCGTTTTCAGGACATCCGCTGACGCATAAACCGCATTTGGTGCAGCGGTCCAAATTGATGATTGGTTGTGCTCTTAATGCCATTAGAGTTCCAGACTTATGTAATATGGATCATAACATAGCAGGAAAAGCCTGCATACGACAAAAGTCTTTAAGTGATCCATCGTTTATGCATCATCATTTTTCGCTTCGCTTATTAACGCATCGTGATCAAGCAAGATAATTTTTTGGCGGTCTCTTTCAATTAATCCTTGCGCTTCGAATTCCCGAAGCAGGCGGCCAACCACATCCCGAACAGTGCCAATATGCGCTGCAATTTCGTCCTGGGTCCATCCACCCGCAGATTGGGGGCGTTCTGCCAAATCAACCAGGAACTGTGCCAGGCGTGAACGTACGTTGTATAAGGATAAATTGGCAGCAAGACTGGTTGTTTTTGCCATCCGCTTTGCCAAATTCCGTAAAAGTGCGGTAGAGAAATCAGGATAATGTGAGAGAAAATCATCAAAATCATTGGCAAGAAGGACGAGTACTGCTGAATCCGTCAAGCTCTCAACAGAGGCATGATTAATTTTGTCTTCCTTCAGCAGGGAGATCACATTCACCGGTTCTCCAGCATCCAGCCGTGCGAGAATTTGGATGCGTCCATCGCGATTCATCCGGCTCACCCTTAACTGACCTGATAGGACAAAATAGCAAGCTTCAGCTGCCAAACCTTCGATGACCAGGTAATAACCAGCATGAATTTCGCGTTGAAAAGCACGTCCCGCTAAGGCATTTAGCGTTACAGGTTTAAGTGAAGAAAAGAATTCGAAATCCTTCAGGCTTTGGCTGTCCAAAATGGTCCTTTTGATATAATTTTATGGTGAAAATACGCCTGTTCTTATTTTACCTGTCTTAATTCAGTTTATAATGTTTTATATACGTATGGTTTGCGAAAGGAGCGTGGTCAGTGAAACAAAACTTGCATTCAGAAGAAGTTGAATATTTATTAGGGCAGATGACTTTGCCGGAGAAAGTGGCATTGTTATCCGGAAAAAACAACTGGGCGACAATGCCCATTGAGCGATTAAACCTTTCATCGATCGTTGTGACGGATGGCCCCCATGGCGTTCGAACGGGTGGGCAGGGTTCGGGCAGGTTGGTAAGCAAAGCGACTGCTTATCCAACTGGCATTTCAATGGCATCCACCTGGAACAGGGAACTGATCAGGCGGGTGGGTATTGGTCTGGGCGAAGAGACTCGCCATCTCGAATGCCACATCCTGCTGGGTCCCTGTGTGAACATCGTTCGGTCGCCCTTAGGCGGGCGCAATTTTGAAACCTATTCAGAGGATCCATATCTTGCTGGTCAGATTGGGATTGCATATGTAAAGGGCTTGCAGAGCCAGGGTGTTGGCGCTTCTGTTAAGCACTTTGCCGCCAACAACCAGGAATATGAGAGGTTTCGAGGGAATTCAGTGGTGGATGAACGCACTTTAAGGGAAATCTACCTGCCTGCTTTTGAAAGTATTGTCAAAGAAGGCCATCCCTGGACGGTCATGTGTTCTTATAACAGGGTTAATGGCGATTATGCCAGTGAAAATGAAATTTTATTGCGAAAGATCCTCAAGGAGGAATGGGGTTTTGAAGGCGTAGTTGTTTCGGATTGGAACGCTGTCCATGACATCTTTAAGCCAATTAAAGCAGGTTTAGACCTGGAAATGCCCGGACCGGCGCGTTATTTTGGCGAAGACCTGGTGGCTGCCGTCAATAACTGGCAGTTGGACGAGAAATTTGTGGATGAAGCTGCTCAACGGATTTTAAGGCTTTTATTCTGGACAGGTGTGATAGGTGAGGCTGATTATCCTGAAGGCAGTGGTGATACAAAAGAGCACCGGGCTTTAGCACGAGAAGTCGCTGCAGAATCAATGGTCTTATTGAAAAATGAAAACCAAATCTTGCCGCTTGACCGGAAATCCATCAAGAAGCTGGCGGTGATCGGTTTGAACGCAGACCAGGAGATCAGCGGCGGCGGCAGTTCTCGCGTTGATCCTCCCTACTGGGTAACGCCCTTGCAGGGATTGCGGGATAAACTTGGGGATGAAATGACCGTTGAATTCACACCTGGCTATGATAACCGTGTTTCTCCAACAATTGTTCCAGACGAATGCCTGACACATCTCGATGGGAAAACCCCTGGCCTGGAAACATCTTTATATAACAACATGGATCTTTCGGGCGAACCGACATTGGTGCGCGTTGATTCAAGAATTCAACACTGGTGGAGCGGGGGCGGCCCAGAGCAAGGCGTCATTGACCCTGAAGCATTCAGCATTCGATGGCGGGGTATGTTCACTTCCCCTGTGTCTGGTGACACCCGTTTCTTCCTCAGCAATACAGGCACCTCAAGGCTTTGGATTGACGGTGAACTTTTATTGGAAAATGCAGTTAGCCCAGCAGCATCATCGAATTTGAATTGGGACGAGATTGAGAAAGGCGTTAATTTCAACCTGGAAAAAGATTGTCAGTATGATTTGCAAATCGAGTACGAGAGCGGCAAAAATAATATGCATGCCTTTTTCAATTTTGCCTATCTGCCGTCGCTCAATGTAGAAGGGGACCTGCTTACTCGGGCTGTGGACCTTGCCAAGCAAAGTGATGCAGCTGTTGTTGTGGTGGGATTTGCCGACATGTACGAAAGTGAGGGACATGATCGGCCCAACATGGATCTGCCGGGCGGTCAGGATGCGCTTGTTAAAGCCGTCGCTGAGGTCAATAAGAATACCGTTGTTGTGGTCAATGTTGGTGCGCCTGTGGCGATGCCGTGGGTGGACCTTGTGGATGGCATCCTTCTGTCCTACTATCCTGGCCAGGAGGGCGGGCATGCATTGGCAGATATCTTGTTTGGAGATGTTAATCCCTCAGGAAAGCTGACCGTCAGCTACCCCAAACGCCTGGAAGACAACCCTGCCTATTTGCATTACCCGGGATGGAAAGATGTTCAATATGGCGAAGGCTTATTTGTTGGTTACCGATATTATGACACAAAGGATGTCGAACCAGCATTTCCCTTTGGGCATGGATTGAGCTACACAGGCTTCTTATACAGCGAAATAGCATTCCCAGGTGAGGTGTTTACGGGGGAGGATTTCAAGGTTTCGGTCACGATTGAGAACACTGGTCAGGTGCCCGGCAAGGAAGTGGTTCAGCTCTATGTCAGAGATGTTCAATCGACGCTGATTCGACCTTACAAGGAACTGAAAGGGTTTGAAAAGGTGCAGCTTAAGCCGGGTGAGACACAGGTTGTAGAATTCAGCCTGACACCTCGAGGTCTTTCCTATTATGACCCCTATCAAAAAGCCTGGGTGGCAGAAGTCGGTGAATTTGAGGTGCTGGTAGGTGCAAGTTCCCGAGATATTCGTTTACAAGGGCGTTTTGAATTGAAAGAGGCGACTAACTAAACGAACCC
This sequence comes from Candidatus Brevefilum sp., assembly GCA_029210815.1. Classification (GTDB taxonomy): domain Bacteria; phylum Chloroflexota; class Anaerolineae; order Anaerolineales; family Anaerolineaceae; genus Brevifilum. Next base: position 15,582 of record JARGGB010000029.1, on the reverse strand, counting down.
AGAATTAACAATAAAACTCGCATGGTTGTGTGTTGATCCATGCGGGTTTTTGATTATGTGCTAGTAAAGTTGAATGGCGGTTTACTGCACCTTAAGAAAATCCACTTGAATTTGGACCCCAAGGACGTTCGTCAACGGTTTCAAAGGGCAATATCTTAAAGTTAAGTCTTCCCTGTGCTTCGGATAAGACCTGGTCAAAAGCTGCTTCAAGGAGGCTGTTTGTGCCCCTGATGTTTTCGACCACATCCGCGCCCCACTGGATGTAATCCCGCCGTCTTTCCAGCGGCCAATCTTCTGGTGGGTCATTGAGGATATCACGAAAGTTGATCAATTTATCAGCCAGCTTGATGATTCTTCCCTCATAGGAAAGATTGGGTGCATGGATCACCTGGTTTCGTTTGCGATCCATTTTCTCTTCTGATTTATCATCGGTGACTTCCAGAACAATTGATAAAACCCTGTCGCCAAAGCGATCTGCAATTTCCTGCGCTGTCGTTCTCGTATCTTCAAGGGTGTCATGGAGAATAGCTGCAGTTAATATGTAAGTTTCATCAATGGTGCCTATTTCGTAAATGGCTCTTGCGACAAGCAGTGGATGGGTGATGTAGGGTGAGTGGTGTTTGTTTTTCCGCACCTGCCCCTGGTGTTTTTCAGCGGCAAATACAACGGCATCAAGAATTGTGAGGAAATCCAGTCCCTCATTCATGGTTTTATGGGTTCCTTATCGTAAATAACTTTTGTTAATAAAACAGATGCAGCTATTTGCTGCACCTGTTGTAAATTTACTTTTGTTTTAATCTCGCAAACGGATCTCAATGATAGCACCATTAGCAGCTTTTCGCATTTCAATCCAGCGGCCGTGGTTTTTTATCATTTGGGATAATTGCCGATGGCCGTAACTGCGGGGGTCGAAACCCGGGTCAATCCTGCGTAAGGCAGTGCCTACCTCCGAAAGCCGGGTCCAACCGTCATCATCTGGGCCGACCATGTCCATCGCCTGGCTGACCAGTTCGACAAGTTCTTTCTCCTGGGGGCTCATGTGATTTGTCTTACGAGGTTTGCTGCTGCTGGCGGTGCCCCTGCGGCTCTTGATGTTTTCAGTGTAGATAAAAACATTGCAGGCACTGACAAAGGCGCGCGGTGTTTTCTTCTCACCAATACCCACCACAAGCATGCCGCTTTCACGGATGCGGGTTGCCAGGCGTGTGTAATCGCTGTCGCTGGATACCAGGCAAAAGCCGTCCACCTGGTGGGAATGCATGATGTCCATCGCGTCAATGATCATGGCGCTGTCGGTGGCATTTTTCCCGACGGTATATCGGAATTGCTGAATGGGCTGGAAGGCGTGAATATTGAGCGTATCCTTCCAGGAGTTCATGTTGGGTGTGGTCCAATCGCCGTAAACCCTGCGAATGGTTGCACTGCCGTATTTGCCGGCTTCTACCAGGATCTGCTCGATCAGTGAAGCCTGTGCGTTGTCACCATCGATCAGGATGGCGATCCGTCGTTCGATATCTTCAAAACTTTCTTGCTGCATTTGTGTCGTTCTTGCCATGTGTAAATTATACCTAATTCCTATCCGTACTTTTCATTACTTGTTTGATTGTACCGTCATTTGGGCAGGATTATAAGTGGGGATAAACAACAATGACGAAAATTATTGATAGTTGGTTTTACACTGCATAATTAAAAATTCTCAGGTAGGGGCTCGGCACGAAGTGTCGAGGAATCGAAGACAGCCGAGCCCTTACAGAATAATTGTGATTATGAATTTTATGTGTAATTCTTTTTATTTTTCTTCTGGCACAAATTTTAACGCGACGGAATTGATGCAATAACGCAGCCCGGTCGGTTTGGGTCCATCCTTGAAGATGTGGCCAAGATGGGCATCACAGCGGGCACAGGCAATCTCTGTGCGGCGCATACCGAAACTTCTGTCCTGATGGTATTCAATGTGCGCTTCATCGACTGGCTTGAAAAAGCTGGGCCAGCCAGTGTCGGAAGTAAATTTATGCACTGATGAAAAGATTGGCAGATCACAGCACACGCAGTGGTAAGCCCCATCCTGTTTGTGATCGTAGAACATGCCGCAAAAGGGTGGTTCGGTCCCTTTACGCCTTGTGACTTCATATTGCTCCTTGGTGAGCTGCGCGCGCCATTCGGCATCCGATTTTTGAATTTTCTGTATCATCATTTGCTCCTCAATATTTCTAACTCAAATTTATGATACCGGAATATATTCGAATATCACATAACCTGTATAAGCGAGGATTTGTAGAAAAAGAAAAGAGTCTGCAAAAATATTAAAAAATGATAAAAATCTGGTTTGGTCTAAAATTTGCAACCTACTATCAAGCAAAGGGCTTTGATGATGAGCATTTTGCCTTTCTTAAAAAATTAATATCTAATGAGATACGAACAAAAACACTGGTTTTTTGGTGTATAATTATTAGTAGAGGCCATTTGACACAACGGCATTTGCACAGCAGTTTAAAATTTGGCTTTAAGGGATATTTAATTTGAATGCAGAACAAACACGGCAAGGTTGATTGAAGCATTTATGACGGCGATCGATCCTGCTTATAATCTTAGAAGGGCATTTCCCCGCAGCTTGCTACGAGAATGCCCCACAAAATCCGTCCCGAAGGGTGAAATCATAAGGATTTCAAGGATTTTGGCTTTAATAGATTGAAAAAAATCATTTTATGAAACCAAAAAATTATTGCAAAAAATCTTCTGGATTAATGAAATGATCATAAAAACCTTAGGCGATGCATTTCGTAAAAATTTTAAATTTATGATAAACTTGTTTGTAGTTGTGAAAGGAGGGACAAAGTCATATTAAAGATTTTGAAAATTGTCATTCAATGCAGCCTTTAATTGTTTAATTAAGGTCGTACTAATTTCACATGGGTTGTTTAAGGAGGTTAATATTAAAAATAATTAATGAAATCTTTTCACATACCAAATTATTACTTAGGAGATAAAAAAATGAAAAGGATGTTATTAAAGATTTTTAGTCTTGTGCTTTTGGTGAGTATGACTATTACACCAGCAATTGCGCAAACGACTGAGGAGGATCCTCCTATATTCGAACCAGTGAGTGAAACTGGTTTCGTGGAATTGCAACAGAAGGGAGATGCTCAGAAAATAGAACGATATATTATTCTCCTTGATGGTAAATCTCTCACGACATACAGGGGAGGTATTGAGGGGTTTAAAGCAACAAGTCCAGCAGTTACAAAACAGAAGATTGATGTCGAAAGTCAGGATAGTGCCAAATACTTGAATTATTTGCATGAAAAACAGGATGCGCTTATCAATGCTGTGGAATCACGATTTGGACGGCAATTAAGTATTGATTTTCGCTACGATGTCATACTAAACGGCTTTGCAGCAAAAATGACAGGTGCAGAAGCGCAAAAATTGGCAGCCATGGATGGCGTGCGGTCTGTTCGAAAAGAGGAAATTTGGCAGCCGCATACAGATGTAAGCCCAGGGTTCATTGGTGCCGACCAGCTTTGGACGGATACAGAAAGCACACCTGGTGAGCTTTACACCAAGGGCGAAGGCATGCTAATAGGTGTTCTTGATACAGGCATCAATATGGATCACCCTTCCTTTGCTGATGTTGGTGGTGATGGGTATGATCACGAAAACCCCTTCGGGTCTGGAAATTATGTTGGTTTGTGTGATTCTGACCCTACAAATTATGTTTGTAATGATAAGCTGGTAGGCGTTCATGCATATACACAGAGTTATGAAACAGTTTTTGGTGAGGATAATAATGCACACGGTTCTCATACAGCATCGACTGCAGCCGGAAACTATTTAGAACTTGATTATAACGGTGTGCCGGTAACCATTTCTGGTATGGCACCTCATGCCAATATTATTGCTTACGATGTGTGTCATACAGATGGCTGTCCCACGGCTGGTTCAGTTGCCGCCGTACAGCAAGCAGTAATTGACGGCGTGGATGTTATAAATTACTCCATTGGACCGTCAAGTGGTGCTGTCAATCCTTATGAGAATGATGTGGAGTTGGCAATGCTGGAGGCAGTGGATGCGGGTATTCTTACCTCAACCTCGGCTGGCAATGCAGGCCCCGACGCCAGTACAGTTTACAAGGCACCAGCCTGGAACCTGATTGTTGCAAACAGCACCCACGGGCGGATTTTTGGTTATCCCGTTGCAGTTCATGAGCCAGAGGAAGCAGCCCTTTATGAAGCGGTCGCGTTACCCGGGGTGGGTGTACCATTCACAAGTGATGTGCTGGACACGCCAATCCGGTGGTCAGGGGATGATGGTAATTTGGATGGGTGTTCCGCTTTCACAGCTGATTTCTTCGTCGGCGCAGTTGCATTGATTTCTCGTGGCACATGTGCTTTTGCAGATAAAATTAACAATGCGGCAGCTGCCGGCGCAGAAGCCGTATTGATTTATAACAATTCAGCTGGACCGCCAATTATTATGGGTGGCATTGAAGGGACAACCCTCCCATCTGCGATGCTGGATAAAGAAGACGGCGACGCGATTGTTGCGTTGATGACGGAAACACTTCAAACAACCATTGACAGCGAACAGGTTGCAGGTGTGAAAGACAGTTGGGCAGATATCATAGCTCAGGGCAGTTCACGAGGACCTTTTGAATTGTTGGATGTCCTGACACCTGAAGTTTCAGCACCAGGGACGAATGTTTTAGCCGCTTATAACACGCCTGGTGAAGGGCCGCCTTACGGTGGTGAGGGTACCGATGCGGAGATCGATTTGATGTCCGGTACTTCAATGGCAAGCCCGCATGGGGCTGGTTCTGCACTATTGTTGATGGATTTGTTCCCGGACTGGACGCCCATGGAGATCAAATCTGCCATCGTGATGTCCGCTTATGACGAAACCACTGTCAAGGAAGATGGTGTGACGCCAACAGATCCTTTTGATGACGGAAATGGCCGCATCGACCTAACCAAAGCCGCATTAATAGGCTTGGTGATGGATGAAACGGTCACGAATTTTGTGGATGCTGACCCTTCTGCGGGTGGAGACGTTAAGACATTAAATATCCCGTCCTATCAAAACAGCCAGTGTGTGGGTGCGTGTTCTTTCAGCCGCACGGTACAGAGCGTTGCAAACGTCAGTGCAGATTACACTGTCGTTGTTGATGCACCGGAAGGTGTGGTAATTACCCCAACACCAGCAGTATTCACATTGGCGCCAGGTGCAACACAAACCATTGATTTTGATATTAATGTTGAAGATGCAGAAATTGGCACATGGCAGTTTGCTACGATTGAATTGGCAACGGAGGATTCTCATTCTGGAGCGACCAGCATTTTAGCGGAAAATTTTGAAACATGGCCGCCTGAAGATTGGACAATTGATGCGACTGCTGAATCTTGTGATACATGGTTGAGTACTGAGTCAACAGGTGAGACAAACAACACTGGTGGCGCTGGTGAAGCCGCTGATGCAAATTCAGATTATTGCGGTGATGGCATGGATACCTGGATGATCTCGCCAGCCATAGACTTGACAGGGTTTGATTCGGTCAGCCTTTCCTTTAAATCTGATTTCAATGATTTTTTAAGCGCAGATGACGGCTATGTCGATGTCAGCATTGATGGTGGGACAACGTGGACGAACGTCTTCCATTATGAAAAAGCTGATTTTCGGGGACCACGTACTGAAGATGTTGACTTGACTGCATATGCTGGAGAAGCCTCTGTTTTGCTGCGTTTCCATTACACTGCACCAGGTTGGGATTGGTGGTGGCAAATTGATGATGTGTCAGTAAGTGGATTAACGGCTGGCAGCCTTGGTTCGCCAATAACAAATGCTCGCTTCCCCCTAGCAATCATGCCTGATGCGGGAAATATGCCAGACTTGATTAAGAAGGAAGTTTATCGTGATTCAGGCGGTGTTGTTTTAGAAGATCTTTACTCCATTGAAATCACCGAGATGACGGTTGAAACCGCTGGATTGACGGAAGCGGAGCTTTATGAGTTTGATCTGCCTGGCGATCCAACTAATAGTGATCCATTTGATAATTTAGACGATGTTTGGTATACAACCTTCACGATCCCAGAGGGCACCAAGCGTCTCGTATTGGAAGTGCTTGAAACTTCTGCAAGTGATTTGGACCTGTTCTATGGTTTCGGCCTAATCCCTTCCGAAGCCACATTATGGGATTCTGCTGCTACCCCAGCAGCCGTAGAATATTTAAGTTGGACGGATCCGATTGCCTATGATTGGTGGGTTTTAGTCCAGAACTGGGGTGGAGATGCCGAAGTTGCCGATGATATTACATTAGCACTCGGCCTGGTTCCTGATACTGCCTCAACAAATTTTGAGGTCAACGGCCCAACCAGCGTTCCTGCATTAACTGAATTTGACCTTGAGGTCATCTGGGACATTCCTGAGATGGCGCCCTTATCAGCATGGTACGGTTGGTTCAGCCTGGGTTCAGATGCTGAAAACCCCGGAAATATTGGCCAAACCGAGTTGAATGTTTACCGACCTTATGACGATGTAACAAAAGAAGTGTCATCCGACCATGCGGTTATTGGGGATACACTGACCTATATGATCACTGTTGCACCGAATGAAACAGGTGCGGATCTGGATTATGTTATTCACGATGTTCTCCCAATTGGTGTGACGTATGTCGAAGGCTCCTTACAAACGGTTGGTTCTTCAACTCCTGCAGTATATGATCCTGTTGAGGATGCTATCCATTGGGAAGGTACGATGCCCAAGATTGAGTATACCTACCAGGTGAGCGATAACACGACTGACCCCAACTGTGATACACCATTTGGCGGCTACGTCAATTTGGAAGATTACGGCATATATACCCAATCTGGTATCTCTGGTGATAGTTTCGCCTACGGCGCTTCTATGATGGCGGGCACAGATTTTTACGGTAAGCCAACCACGACCCAGGGTGTTTTCACTGATGATGGCTATGTCTTAATGTCGACAGAAAATCTAGCGTTTAGTTATATCAACCAAGATATCCCCGACCCAACGCTCCCGAACGGTTTGATCGCCGGTTGGTGGCGTGATATGTGGGTTACCTATGATGCAGCGCTTAATAAGGGCGTCAGCCTGGCAACCTTTGGCTCCGGATGGTTGATTGAGTTTGATGACAGCGAAGATTACTGGGATTCCAGCTTGACATTGGATTATGAGATCATGGCTTATTACGAAGCTGATCCCTCTGCTGGGTCTCCTGATATCATGGTCGCTTTTGATAATGTTGTTGGCGACTGGGGTATGGAAGGCTCCGTTGGTGTTGAGGATTATGAAGGTGTCAATGGTACTTCTTATGCCTATAATGATTTCAATCCTCAGGCTGGACTCGTTGTCTGCTTTGATTACACACAAGCAGGTGCGGATCCCGTTGTAATTACCTTTGATGTGACTGCGGATGCGGGCTTGACCTGGGGATCGGTTGTGGAAAATACAGCCATCCATGAAGCAAGTGGCTTTGGTATGGATGAAGAACAAACATCAGTTGAGTTTATGGTCAACGACATGCCAATTGTTCATGATCAAATCCTTGAGACACTTGAGGAAACACCGCTTGCTATCACCTTAACAGCGGATGATATTTATCCCGGCACTTTAACCTGGGATGTAACCGATCCTGCGCATGGCACCCTGAGCGGCACAGCCCCTGATCTGACCTACACGCCTGACCCAGATTACTATGGTCCTGACAGCTTTACATTCACAGTAAGTGACGGTTATCTTATTAGTGAGGTTGGGACTATCACCATCGAGGTTATAAATATTAACGATTCACCTCAGGCTGTCGATGATTATTATGAGACTGACCATGGTGTGCTTTTAGAGGTACCTGCACCGGGTGTTTTGGAGAATGATTTTGATGCTGATCCGACTGACGGTATTTACGCAGACCTGGATGAAACGCATCTTCCTGAGCATGGTACCCTGGAATTCAACACGGATGGTTCCTTTACTTATATGCCTGATCCTGGTTTCTTTGGTATGGACAGCTTCGGTTACCTGATGATGGGTATTCCAGCCCCAGAGCGACAGCAAGAATTGGTGGATATGGCAACTGTGACTATTAAGGTTAATCCTGAGGCGATTATCTATCTGCCTTTGATGCTCAAATAATTCGATTTAATTTTGGAGAGTCTGCCGTGTTTGCGAAGGCGGACTCTCTAAACACTTTTGATAATTAATAAAGTTAACAAAACAGGGATTTGTCAAAGAATGGAGGAATCAGGTATAGGGATTTTTATATTCACACCCAATATTCAAACAGATTTTTAGTTAGTTAAACTAAGGAGAAAGTATGTCCAAAAAAATATATTTTAAGTTTTTTGCAGTGATGTTGATCCTTGGCTTGTTATTGCCTTCAACAGCGCCCTTGACTGTCGCAGCGCAAAGTTCTGAACCTCAGGGTTCAGTAACGGTTGACCCCCAAGTTCTTCAGGAAATTGAGGCAGCAGGCACCACAAGTTACTGGATTGACTTCAAAGATGTGCCTGATTTATCTGCGGCATATTCAATGGATTGGTCTGAGCGGGGATGGTTTGTATACGAGCAGCTCAATAAAACAGCCAGCGCTTCCCAGGCGGATGTGGCGAATTACCTGAGTGGTGCGGATGTTAAGTTTCAATCTTTCTGGATTAAGAACACCATTCTCGTTGAAAGCTCAGATATCAATGTTCTCAACGGCTTGTTGGGTTTTGCGGAGATCGAAGCCATTCGTCCCCGTAAGGAATATATCCTGTACGAACCGGATAAAAGTGCAGCTTCGCTGGATTATGGCATTAATGCTATTGAGCCCAACATTTCTCATGTGAATGCCGATGATGTTTGGGCGATGGGCATTACTGGCGAAGGTCTGGTTGTTGCGAATGTTGACACGGGTGTGCGTTATACACATGAGGCTTTAGTTGATGAATATCGCGGTAATAATGGGGGTACTTTTGATCACAACTATAACTGGTTTAACCCTATAGATTTAACAGACGATGAACCCCGGGATGGTAACGGTCACGGTACCCACACCATGGGGACCATGGTCGGTGATGACGGCGGCGCAAACCAGATTGGTATTGCTCCAGATGCGGATTGGATCGCCTGCGCAGGATGTCCTGACGGCAGCTGTCCGGACGCAGCTTTATTGGGATGTGGGCAGTGGATGGCTGCACCGACGGATCTGGCTGGTGAAAACCCTGATCCGGATATGCGGCCTAATGTCGTCAACAACTCTTGGGGTGATTGTGGACAAACCTATGACCCCTGGTATGCTGATGTGATTGATGCCTGGCATGCCGTTGGAACCTACCCGGTCTTTTCAAATGGGAATGCTAGTAACTGCGGCTATTCAAATCCTCCCGGTTTGAACACGGTTGGAAACCCAGCAAGATCTGGTAATGTTAGCGGTGTGGGTGCATCCGGTACCGATAACGGTCAGTATGCCACTTTCTCTAACTGGGGACCCACAGATAACCCTGACACAATTAACCCAACGGATGGCTTCAGCACGATGAAGCCCCAATTCATTGCGCCAGGCACAAGCATTCGTTCTTCAACACCTGGCAGTGATTCAGAATACCAGGATGGTTGGAGCGGCACGTCAATGGCGGCGCCGCATGTTACGGGTCTTGTCGCCCTGATCTGGCAGGCAGCACCATGTTTGGTGGGCGATTATGCCACCACTGAAAACCTGATTGAGGAAACAGCGGTTGATATTGTTTATAATGATGGTTCGGATGATACACCAACAAACTTCCCGAACTTTGCTTCAGGTTGGGGTGAAATTGATGCCCTGGCAGCAGTTGAAGCCGCGGCAGGATTGTGCGGTGACAGCACCCTGCAAGGTACAGTGACTGACAGCCTTACATTAGAACCTTTACCTGGTGCTATGGTTGAAATCACCAGCAGCACGGACCCCGACAATAACCGAACTGTTTACACAAACGCCTCCGGAACCTATTCCGCTGCAGTTTATGCCGACACCTATGACATTACCGTGACTAAATTCGGTTACACCTCAATGACTGCAACAGGTGTTGTTGTGGAATCGGAAGCGACAGTTACACAAGACTTTGCCCTTGTCGAATTAGCGACCGCAATCGTTTCGGGTATTGTTTATGATGGTGGTATTGAAGGTGGCGTCTCACACGGCTATCCTTTATATGCCAGCCTGACCTTTGCTGCGCCAGGTTTTTCTGAAACATTTTACACCGATCCATTCACAGGTGAATATGAAGTCGAGCTTTATCTTGGGCAGGAATATGCCGTCAGTGTAGCTGGTGTACCAATGGGTTATGAAACCCTTGTTGAAACATTCACGCCTGACTCAGATCCCATTGCACAGGATTACACGCTTTACCTTCCTGCTGGCGGATGTAGTGCACCCGGGTATGAGCCGGATTATGATTTCTTCTGGAATTTTGAGCAGGATGACGGCGGTTTTGTAACCGGCGGTACGACCAGTTTTGCCTGGGGTGATTTCACCAACGGTCCTGGAGAAGGCCACAGCGGCACTAAAGGCCTGGCGACGAACCCCTCAGGGAATTACAACGCCAGTGAATTGGGTTGGATTGAGTCCCCGGCGATTGATTTGAGTGGTTATGGCACAGACACCCCGGCGATCCAATGGTGGGATTGGAAGCACATTGAGAGCGTAAGCTATGATTGGGCGCGTCTGGATGTGACCAAAGACAGCGGTGCAACCTGGGATGTGGTCTGGGGACCTGTTGGCGGTGTCAGTGATACAGCCTTCAATCAACAAACCGTTGCCTTGAATCCCTCTTATAACGTCGCTGATTTCCAGTTCCGCTTCTATTTCAAGAGTGATAGTTCTATCCAATATGAAGGCTGGTACATAGATGATGTTGGCATTATTGAGCTCCCCGTTCCTGCGCCAACAGAAGTCTTCGCAACCGATTTTGATACGGATGATGGTGGTTTCACGGTTTCTGGTGTAAATGCCACCTGGGAGTGGGGTGTACCCACAACCGGTCCAGAAGCAGCTTATTCTGGTCCGTATGTTTGGGCAACAAACCTGGCTGGGAACTACAACAATAGTGAAGCAAGCTACCTGACTTCACCAGTGATTGATTTGAGCAGTTATTCTGGTTTAGCACCCACGCTTTCCTTTGTTCATTGGATGGACTCCGAGAGTAATACTTGGGATTGGGGTGCGGTTGAGGTTACAAAAGACGGCGGCGCAACCTGGGATAATGCCTGGGAGAAGTTTGGTGACGTGATGACCTGGACGCCAAAATCATTACAATTGGACTCCAGTTATGCTGTCAGCGATTTCCAGTTCCGTTTCTTTATGCGTAGTGATAGTTCAGTTAATTATCCAGGTTGGTATATTGATGATGTGGCTGTTACGGTGTCTGAACCTGTTGTCATTGCCCCGGATTGTGTTGTTATCCCGGGTGGTGTCGTCGCTGGCTTTGTGTACGATGACAATTCATTAATGCCTCTTGTTGGCGCAGATGTTATCAGCGCTGACGCTGCAGTACAGACAATAGAAAATGCCAGCGACCCTGCAAACGAAGGTTTGTACTGGGTATTTCAGCCCACAATAGATGACCCAGAGGATGTAGAATTTACAGCCTCAATGGTCAATTATTCTGATGATGTTCAAACGGTCAGTGTGGTACAGAATGCAGTGACTCAGCAAGATTTCTACCTGGGTACCGGCTACCTGCTCTTTGACCCCACAAGTTTCGAAGTGACGATGGGCATGGAGGATGCGCCGCATGATGAAACACTGACGATCAGCAATGATGGCTCAGGTTCAGCAGATTTTGAGTTGTTTGAAAAAGATGGTGGGTATCAGCCTCTGTTTGGTTATAAGCCTGAAGTAAATCGTGCGACAATCGTTACTAAAGAGGATGTTCGATTACAGGCTGCTGAAGGCCGAGACAATAAAGGCAAGGAGACCTCTCCGCAAGCTGTAATTAATGCGGATGTTGAGCTGATATTAGACGACGGCACCGTTGAGAACAATATTGGCATTGGCGGAACATCAGAGTTTATCTACCTGAACCGCTTTACCCCCGATCCCAGTGCTTTCCCATTCACCTTGACTGATGTTCAGATTTACTTTGATGACACAGTCACTGCAGGCGATGAGATTGTCATTGCTGTTTACGAAAACACTTCAGGTAATTCGGATCCCGCTGTGGGTTCGAATTTGCTGATGAGTTTGCCTACAACAGTTCAGGCTGTGTCTTCCTGGAATAATTACACGCTTACTGAGGGTGTTCTGATGAGCGGCCCGGGTGATGTTTTAATTGGTGTTGTTGCTATGGAGACACCGGGTGTTGCTTATTTCCCAGCGGCGATTGACGAGACTACTACAAACGAACGCTCATGGGCGGGTTGGTGGTCAAACTCTCCACCTCCAGCAGATCTTGCATTACCCCCTGATGAAGAGTGGACTTTGATTGATGCGTATTTCCCCGGCAATTGGATGGTCCGAGGGATGGGGTCTGCAGGCGGCGGCGATGTGGTCTGGCTGTCTGAGGAGCCGGTCAGCGGTACGGTTGATCCAGATGGATCTGTAGAGGTTACAGTGACGCTCGATCCATCAACTCTGGAGCAGCCAGGTGATTATTTGGCTGAGCTTTTAGTCCAGCACAATACACCTTATGTTTATGAAAATATTGATGTAACATTGCATCTGACACGTCCGGCTACCTGGGGGACTCTGAAGGGAACTGTCTACGGTCTTGAAGCCTGCGACCTTAACCCCATGCCAGTTGAAGGTGCAACTATAGAGATTTATGATGATTCAGGAACCCTGGTTGCAAATCTGACCTCTGGTCCTGATGGTGAATATTCCTGGTCGATAATTGCCGGAACCTATGATATCGAAGTCTCACTTGATGGATACGAGACGATGGTTGTTGAAGATTTGGAACTGGCTGAGGATTCGGATCTTGTTACAGATGTCGAACTGCGATTGTTAGCGCCTTGTTTGACAGTTGATCCTGAAAGTATGGAACAATGGTTAGGTCCTGATTTGACTGCAACACAGGTGCTTTCGCTGGTTAACACTGGTGCTGGTGATGCGACCTTTGAACTTTTTGAAATGCCAGCAACCGGTCCTGCAGCTGAACTAACGGCTGAACAGGTGATCCTGGATCCAAGTTTTGAAGAATACACGCCCAATCCTTACTGGGATGAATATTCCGCGACTTATGGTACACCCCTATGTATAGAAGCTGATTGCGGTTTAGGCACAGGCACTGGTCCGAATACGGGCTTGGTATGGTCCTGGTTTGGTGGTGCAGCGGCTGGTGACACAGGTTATGTTTCGCAAGAAGTCGTGATTCCACCTGGTGAAGCGAATATGAATTTCTTCGTTGAACAGGCAGTATGCGGCGATGGCGGTACCAGTAACTACCTTGCGCTCTTAATTGATGATGTTGAACTCTGGCGAACGGATGGCACTGATGATGCCTGTGATGTGCTCGGCTATCGAGAAATTAATGTCGATGTCTCAGCTTATGCTGATGGTAGTTCGCATGTTGTTAAGTTCAATTCCGTGACTGTAGGAAATGGGAACTTCTTTATCGACGATATAACGTTGAATGTTGAACTCGGCGGAGATGTTCCATGGTTATCAGAAGATCCAATTTCTGGTACTGTGGATGGCGATTCTACACTGGACGTGGATGTTAACTTTGACGCCACTGGCTTAGAAATGGGTGATTACTACGCAACACTCAAGGTAAACAACCCACCTGCCTCTGCTTTGGAAGTACCCGTTACGCTGCATGTTATCCCAGCGCCTGAGGCATTTGATCAGACTTTGACGACACCTGAGGACGTACCCCTTGAGATTACACTGGAAGCTGTGGATCCCGAAGGTGACCCGTTGACATACATGATCGTGGATGAGCCGATGCATGGCACACTTGAGTATGATGAGGGTGATCTGCCGGTCTTAACCTATGTGCCGGATGAAGATTACTACGGCATGGACAGCTTTACCTTCAAGGCGACCGATGGCGTCGTGGACAGCAATATTGCCACGGTAAGCATCGAAGTGACGTCTGTAAATTATCCACCTCAAGCAACGGATGATTATTATGAGGCGGATGAAAATACAGAACTGGTTGTTCCTGCACCGGGTGTGCTTGAAAATGATACGGACGATGATCCTCTGGACACCCTTATTGCAGATCTGCTTGATGAACCTGAACATGGTTTGGTTGTTTTGAATAAGGATGGGTCCTTCAGCTACACGCCGGATGAGGACTTCCTGGGCGAAGATAGCTTTACCTATAATTTGCTTGGGTTACCCCCGGAGATATTGGGTGATTATGTCGATACAGCAACGGTTTATATCACTGTTAATACAAAACCTGTCGCTGACGATCAGAGTCTCACAACGAATGAAGATACGCCTTTGGATATCACCCTGACAGCAGATTACATCACACCTGGTCCGCAAGTTTGGACAATTGTTACTCAGCCTGAAAATGGATCTCTCAGCGGTACAGCACCGGATTTGGTCTACACGCCTGATTTGGATTGGTACGGTACAGATAGCTTTACCTTCCAGGTCAATGATGGTATGTATGATTCAAATATAGCTACCATCACAATCGAGGTAATACCGGTCAATGATGGGCCGCAGGCTGTAGATGATTACTATGAGACCGATATGAATGTTCAGTTGGTCGTTGAAGCACCTGGCGTTTTGGAAAATGATTCAGATGCTGATCCAACAGATCAGTTTAATGTGGATATTAAGACTGAACCTGTCCACGGTGATCTTGTTTTGAATGCGGACGGATCATTTACTTATATGCCTGACACGAATTTCTTTGGTGTAGACAGCTTTGAATATTTCATGCTTTCCACGCCATCACGTGCTGAGTTGTATGATACGGCAACTGTATACATTACTGTTCATCCTCTTGTGAAAATCTATCTGCCTATTACGCTTCGCTAAAGATTATTCTCTAGTCATAAAGGGGCTGTCACGTCGACAGCCCCTTTTCTGTTTAATGCTTGAGCAAGTTGAGGGCGGAAGGCCCGAAACAAAAAACCGCCCGCTATGCGGGTGGACGGACAGCAGCTTATAGCGAGGGAGCTACTCCCTGTAAAATGAAGGTAGTTCAAGCCGACATAGAACAGAGGAGTAGCGCCATGGCTAAGAGTTTAGCACATACAAAGTGGATGTGTAAATATCACATCGTATTTACGCCGAAATATCGGCGAAAAATCATCTATAACGAAATCAAGAAGGACATAGTAGAGATACTGAAAGATCTATGTAAATGGAAGGGGGTAGAGATAATCGAGGGGAATGCAATGATAGATCATGTACATATGGTAGTGTCAATACCCCCAAAATTAAGCGTATCAAGTTTCATGGGATATCTGAAAGGGAAAAGTGCCATGATGATCTTTGATCGGCATGCGAATCTTAGATATAAATTTGGGAATCGACACTTTTGGTCGCGAGGATATTATGTCAGTACAGTGGGTTTGAACGAAGCGACGATCGCAAAATATGTAAGAGAGCAAGAGCATCACGATCAAATGATCGACAGAATCAGT
>JARGGB010000028.1 GCA_029210815.1 Candidatus Brevefilum sp. | reverse complement strand
ACCACCAATATCGCACCGTCAACCTGCGCTGCACCCGTGATCATGTTCTTGATGTAGTCACGGTGTCCCGGCATGTCGATGTGTGCATAGTGCCGTTTTTCGGTTTGGTACTCAACATGCGAAATGTTGATGGTGATACCGCGCTCTCTTTCTTCCGGCGCATTGTCAATCGAGTAGAAGTCTCGATAATCCGCAAGTTTCTTCAATCCCTGAACCTTGGTGATCGCCGCTGTCAGCGTGGTCTTACCATGGTCAATATGTCCCATTGTTCCCACGTTGAGGTGCGGCTTTGAGCGATCAAATTTTTCCTTGGCCATTTTATAAATTACTCCTCAATCTAAAAATAATTTCAAATAATCGTTTAGTATCCTGTTATTTTTTTCATAACAGCTTCTGAGACCGGTGCGTAATGCTTAAACTCCATGGTAAACACACCGCGTCCTTTTGTGGCAGAACGAAGTTCAGTTGCATAACCAAACATTTCTGCTAATGGTACCTCCGCATGAACTGCCTGGGCATTACCAGGTCGCAAATCCATGCCTAACACATTCCCATGTCGGGAGCTGATCTGCCCCAGAACATCGCCTGTGTGTTCTTCAGGTACAACAACCTCAACCTTCATAATCGGTTCGAGTAATACAGGCCTCCCCTTCGGCACGCCTTCGCGAAACGCAAAAATGGCTGCCATTCGAAAAGCCATATCACTTGAATCGACCTCGTGGTAAGAACCATCAAGCAGTGTTACCTTCAGGTCCGTCATCGGGTAACCAGAAACAACGCCGCTTTCAACTGCTTCTTTGACACCCTTTTCAACAGCGGGGATAAATTCTTGTGGAATTGATCCACCGCGAATTTCTTCATCAAATACAAAACCCGACCCACTTTCAAGGGGCTCAATTCGCAAAACAACATGACCGTATTGCCCATGCCCACCCGTTTGTTTTACAAACTTGTATTCAGCTTCAGGGACAGTCCTTGTGATCGTCTCATGATAAGCGACACGCGGGTTGCCGACATTTGCCTGAACTTTGAACTCGCGCAGCATTCTGTCAACGAGTATATCCAGGTGAAGTTCACCCATACCTGAAATGATTGTTTGGCCAGTCTCTTCATCCTGCCGCACTTTAAACGTGGGATCCTCTTCAGCCAGTTTCTGCAATGCAATGCCCATTTTATCCTGGTCAGCCAGTGTTTTGGGTTCAATCGCAACAGAAATAACCGGTTCAGGAAAGCTGATTGTTTCAAGAATGATATGATTCGAAGAATCGCTTAAGGTGTCACCAGTGTAACTTTGCTTCAACCCCAAAATAGCGCCAATATCGCCAGGACCTAATTCATCCACATCTTCACGGTGGTCTGCATACATACGCAGCAAACGCCCAACACGCTCTTTTTTATCCTGTGAGGTGTTTTGATAGGTAGAACCTTTTTTGATTTTGCCTGAATAAACCCGAATATAGGCTAAGCGCCCAACGTATGGATCGGTCACAATTTTAAAGACCAGTGAAGACATTGGTGCATCATCTTCCGGAGGCCGTAAGACTTCTTCGTCCGTTGAAGGTTGAATGCCTACAACAGGAGGTACGTCAAGCGGGGATGGCAAAAAATCAATAACGGCATCCAGCAAAGGCTGTACGCCTTTATTCTTTAAGGAAGAACCGCAATACACCGGGTAAATCTTGTTTTCCAAAACCGCTTTTCGCAATACAGATTTCATTTCGTCCAGTGTAAGCGTCTTACCTTCAAGATATTTCATGGTTAATTCATCGTCAAGCTCAGCAATGCGTTCGACAAGTTCAACGCGTCTTTCCTTGACAACATCAACCAGGTTTTCCGGGATTTCACCATATCTCGGTTGGCTGCCTAACTCATCTTCAAAGAAGATCGCCTGTTCGGTCAGCAGATCGACCACACCGATAAATTCCTCTTCTCTTCCAATTGGAACCTGCATGCCCAAAGGATTCGCACCGAGGCGATCCTCAATGGAAGCCAATGTGCGTTCGTAAGAAGCGCCAACGCGATCCATTTTGTTGGCAAAACAAATTCTTGGGACGGCATAACGATCTGCCTGCCGCCAAACAGTCTCACTCTGCGGTTCCACGCCCTGCACAGAATCAAAAACCACAACACCACCATCTAACACCCGCAAAGACCGCTGAACTTCAGCAGTGAAGTCAATGTGACCGGGGGTATCAATAAGGTTGATCTTATAGTCTTTCCAAAAGGTTGTTACAGCAGCAGAGACAATGGTGATTCCACGCTCGCGCTCCTGCTCCATCCAGTCAGTAACGGTTGTCCCATCGTCAACTGAACCCAAACGGTAAGTCTTGCCAGTGTAGAAAAGAATCCGCTCAGTTGTCGTGGTTTTACCGGCATCAATATGCGCGATAATACCAATGTTGCGGTATTTTTCTAATGGATATTCTTGAACGTCAGGCATGACTTTTCATCCAATCGGATTCAGTAAAATAACAAATTTCTTAGAGGCGAAAATGGGAAAAAGCGCGGTTGGCTTCTGCCATACGGTGTGCTTCTTCTCGACGGCGGTATGCTGCGCCGCTGTTCGTGGCAGCATCCATCAATTCATTCGCCAGCTTTTCCGCATAGGATTTACCCGGTCGTGCCCGTGAGGCTGTGATGATCCAACGCATCGCCAGAGTCTTCCGGCGGCTGGGTTCCACTTCCATTGGCACCTGGTAGGTCGCACCACCAACTCGTCGTGGCCGTACTTCCATCAGTGGGGAGACGTTCTTGAGTGCTGCATCGAATGTCTCTATCGGGTCTTTACCAGTGCGCTCTTCAATCAAATCAAGGGCGTCATACATCAGCCTTGTGGCTGTGCTCTTTTTACCTTTGATCATGATTCGATTGATCATCATCTGAACATCCAGATTCTTAAATCGAACATCAGGTGTGACTTCTCGTTTTTCTGGTGTATATCTACGCGCCATTCTTACTCCTTACATAAAACAAAAATTAAAATAGGGCAAAGCATCTAAACTATCCCCTATGAGACCGATTAAAATGCTTCGCCCTAACTTAAACGGACCAACTGGTTATTTCGGCTTTTTGGCGCCATATTTTGAGCGACCGCGTGTGCGATCCTCAACACCAGTTGAATCCAGTGTGCCTCGGACAATATGATAACGAACGCCAGGCAGGTCCTTAACACGTCCACCGCGCACGAGCACAACAGAGTGCTCCTGTAACTGGTGACCTTCGCCAGGAATATAAGCCGTGACCTCCATATGGTTCGTTAAGCGCACACGGGCGATTTTCCGCAAAGCGGAGTTCGGTTTCTTAGGGGTCATTGTACGCACGACCGTGCAAACACCGCGTTTCTGCGGCGCACCCTTAGGCTGGCGAATACGTTTCTGCTTTTGTGAATTATACGTATACTGCAGCGCAGGCGACTTGCTCTTGTTGCGTTTCGATTTTCGGCCTTTGCGTATCAATTGATTAATGGTTGGCACATTTGCCTCCAAATCTAAAACTAAATAATGTCTTCTTCCAATAATGGAGGCCATCATCATCTTTCAAGATGGCCTCACTGCTATCCAATTTTTCCTCCAGGGTCTGGCCGGGATTATAGGGCCAGCTTGAAGGTAACGAGGGATGATTCTACCATGCACCTTCGGGGTCGTCAAGCAAATTTGCTTGAATCATTTTTCCCGAAAAGATGTCTTTAGATATCCCTGCCAATGCTGATCAGACCAGTGGGCGTATTTGGTATTCGAGCTTTATCTTCGTCCTTTCCAAAGGTATTGATATCGCCGTTTTCCAGAACAGCTTCAATTGCAAGACCCAAACTTTGCATCTCTTTTACCAGAACCTTGAAGGCAGCGGGGATACCCGGATCTTCAATTGGTTCTCCTTTTACGATTGCCTCGTAGGTGCTCACACGACCGGTGACATCATCGGATTTCACAGTCAGCATCTCTTGCAATGTATAAGCTGCGCCATATGCCTCAAGCGCCCAAACTTCCATCTCACCAAAGCGCTGTCCACCAAATTGAGCTTTGCCACCCAGCGGCTGCTGAGTCACAAGGCTGTATGGGCCTGTTGAACGGGCGTGCACTTTGTCTTCAACAAGATGGTGTAGTTTGAGTACTGTCATCAAACCTACAGTGACGGGATGATCATAATATTCACCGGTCATGCCGTCACGCAATTTTTGTTTACCAAGGGTTGGCATGGGGCGATCAACTTCCTTCATCACCTCACGTGCCTTTACCTTTAATTCTTCTTCGCCCAGGTTTTCGTCAACCTCATAGCCATAGGATTTCATCCACAGCTGAAGACAAGCAGTAATAGCTGCAGTATCCTGGTCATCACGCTCTAACAAGGAGACTTCATCCGTTTCAAAGAAAGTGATCTTCTCCGGATCATAACCTTCGTCACGGAGCCACTCTTTCAATGTCACACGGCGTGCATAATCACGGTTCGCACTGAAATCATAGACATCATAACCGCGATCACCCAACCATTCTTCTAGGTAAAGCAATCGAACTTCATCATCATCCTGGATCGCATCCGGATCATATTCTTGCTGTTTCAACCAATCCCAGGCTTTATCACCTGTGACTTCCCAGGCTCTGTCGATCATCCAGGCACGGGCTAATTCAGCTTCAATTTCATATTCCGTTGCACCGTCAAAGACGGGGGTCAGGGCTCTGAAAGCAAGCCGTTCGGCAGCCCAGCCAAGGTGAACTTCAAGCAGCTGACCAAGGTTCATACGTCCAGGCACACTTAATGGATTCAAAATGATCTCAATCGGACGTCCATTTTCAAGGAATGGCATATCTTCAACAGGAACCACCATTGAGATAACGCCCTTGTTCCCGTGCCGCCCAGCCATCTTGTCACCTTCTGTGACCTTACGCCTTTGGGCAACGGATACACGCACCATCATATCCACACCGGCTTTGAGATCGGAGTTCTCTTCGCGTGTGAAAACTTTTACATCAACAACCGTACCCTTTTCACCATGGGGCATTCGCAAGGATGTATCTTTGACATCGCGTGACTTTTCACCGAAAATTGCTCTAAGCAGTCGCTCTTCAGGGGTCAGTTCTTTTTCACCCTTTGGCGTGATTTTACCAACCAGGATGTCATTGGGGCCAACTTCTGCACCAATGCGGATGATGCCATGTTCATCGAGGTTGCGAATAGTCTCCTCGCCAACATTGGGTATATCCCGGGTGATCTCCTCGGGGCCAAGTTTGGTATCGCGTGCTTCCACTTCGTGCTTTTCAATGTGAACAGAAGTATAGCGATCTTCCTGAACCAATTTCTCAGAAATCAGGATCGCATCCTCAAAGTTGCCGCCTTCCCAGGAGACAAAAGCAATCAACACATTCTGCCCGAGGGCTAAATTGCCGTCAACGGATGACGATGAATCGCCAATGATCTGCCCCTTCTTAACCCGTTGGCCTTTGATAACCGCTGGACGCTGGTCAATACAGGTTGATTGGTTCGAACGGCGATACTTTTGCAAGGTATAAATACGGATATTACCGTCGCTCTCGCGAACTTTGATCATCCGGCCAGTCACAGAAACAACTTCGCCGTCTTCCTCAGCAACAACAAGCTGGCCTGAATCAATTGCAGAATGCGCTTCCATACCCGTAGACACAATCGGGATTTCCGGTCGCACCAGCGGAACAGCTTGCGCCATCATGTTGGAGCCCATCAAAGCCCGGTTCGCATCATCATGCTCAAGGAATGGGATCAATGCAGCGCTAACTCCCACAATCTGCTGCGGTGCCACATCCATGTAGTCAATCTCTTCAGGGTTGCTGATATTGAACCCGGAGTGATACCGGCAGGAAACACGTCGCATGAACTCATTGTGTTCATTCAATGGCGCATTTGCCTGGGCAATCACAAATTTATCTTCGCGGTCTGCAGATAAATATTGATAATCATCAGTCACAAAAGGCGTCACTAAAATCCTGTCACGTTCCAGCTTTGACAGTTTCTTTGCCAGCGCTTCTGTTATTCTTTCACCCTTCTCTGCAATCACTTCGTCAGTTTCAGACTCTTTAATATCTTCCCGTAATTCACGACCAACGAGTTCATCCGAGGGCTTGAGTGATTTAAGAACTTTGCGATAGGGTGTTTCAATAAAGCCGTATTCATTCACCGTGGCATACATTGCCATACGACCGATCAAACCAATGTTTGGACCTTCTGGGGTTTCAATCGGGCAGATGCGCCCATAGTGCGTATGGTGAACATCACGAACGTCAAACCCAGCGCGTTCACGACGCAAACCACCCGGACCTAACGCTGACAGCGTTCTTTTGTGCCGGAGTTCAGAAAGCGGGTTTGTTTCTTCCATGAATTGGGATAACTGGCTGGACCCAAAGAACTCGCGCAGTGATGCCACAACAGGACGAATATTTACCAAACTCGTTGGTGAAACCTGGTCCTGATCGCGGATTGACATGCGTTCACGGATGACACGTTCCATCCGGCGCAAGCCAACACGCAGTTTATTCTGGATGAGCTCGCCAACGGTTTTTACACGGCGATTGCCAAGATGATCGATATCATCCCCGCGTTCAACGCCGTTATTGATCTCAATCATACGGCGAACAAGTAAAACGATATCAGACTTCGTGATTGTACGATGGCTGATCGGGATGTCCTGATCCAGTTTTTGATTTAATTTATAACGCCCAACCCTTTCAAGGTCATAACGTCGATAGTCAAAAAGTTGTTCCTCAAGGAAGTCTTTTGCGTTTTCTAAGGTTGGCGGGTCGCCAGGGCGTAAACGCTTGAAGAATTCAATCAAAGCTGCCTGTGCAACTGTCTTCCCATCAGTCAGGTCCCACTCGGGTTCCTGGTTGATGGATGAGGCGATGAAGGGTCGATCTGGATTGTTATCGACATCTTCAAATAATGCCATCAATTCTTCATCAGAGCCAGTTTTGATTGGGCTGTCTTCTAATGGTATACCGTCATCAACTTCAGCCAGGGCACGTAAGAACACCGTGATCGGTGTGGTTCGGCGTCGGTTAAATTTGATGATGATGTAATCATGCTTACGAGTTTCAAACTCCATCCATGCGCCCCGGTCAGGGATCATCTTTGCTGTTGAAAGGTAGCGCCCGGTTGCTCGGTCCAGCTCTCGTTCAAAATACACACCAGGAGAGCGGATCAATTGGTTGACCACCACCCGTTCAGTGCCGTTAATAATGAAGGTACCCTTGGGGGTCATCTCGGGGAAATCGCCCATGAACAGGTCTTGTTTGATCGGTTCAGGGATTTCTTTTCCTTTTAATAACACGGTCACATATAAAGGTGACGCGTAAGTTAAGTCACGCTCAAGGCATTCCTCAATGGTGTTCTTGGGGTCTTCGTACCAGTACTTAAGATCCCACTCTTTTGAAAAGTCATCACCAGTGGGGAAATAAAGCTGCATTCCCTTGTTATAAGATTCAATCGGGGAAACTTCTGCAAATAAACTATGAAATCCTTCTCGCTTAAGCCGCTCAAAGGAATCCATTTGGACCTGTATTAATTTCGGTAAGTCTAATCCAACCGGAATACGTCTGTATGATTTGACGGGCAATAAATCTGCCATTAAACTCTCCTGGGAAACTATGGTTGCCGGGATTTTGACATAAAAAATATCTGTTTAAATAGATTAATCAGCGCAAAGCGCAAGTTATCATTATAGCAAAATGAAACACAAGAGTCAAGCAAAGTTGATTTTTTCTGTTATGAATCTTGATTATTCAAACGCCCTCTCAAAGCAGATAATTTAACAATTTGGTTTTAACTAAAAATCCCGTTTCTGAAGCAGGGGTATTCTACCCCATTTATCGAATAAATGCATTGGTTTATTGATAAACATTTTCGCCGTGTTATCTCATTTTTCAAAAACTGCTTTGTTGAATTTATTGACATCGGAAAAAGTATGAAACTTTGGGATTGCAAGCTTCCTATGAGGGTGAAGTCCCCACCCGACATCGCACCTGCAGATTTTGTTGTAAGCTGTGGGATGCTATGGCACAATCTCCACGGCCAATTCTGCCATCGCTAAAAAGCCCTGCTCGCGCTGCTGGTGGGATGCATTTTCACCGGTCTGGATATTGTCGCTCACCGTCAGGATTGAAAGCGCCCTGGCATTGAAACGGGCTGCCAGGCTGTAAAGCGCACTGGTTTCCATCTCCACAACCTTGATGCCATATTTATCCAGGATCACCCACCAATCTGGATCCTCATCATTGTAGAACACGTCCGAGCTCAAGATGGCGCCCACATCAACCTTCAAACCTCGTGCCTGTGCCGCTTGCCAGGCTGAAAGCAATAAATCAAAATTGGCGCTGGGTGCAAAGTCAATCCCATTAAACAATAGTGTGTTCATCCGGGAATCTGTGGACGCTGTCATCGCCAGGACAACATCCCCAATCTTTAAATCTTTTTGAATCGCGCCGCAGGTCCCAACACGCACCAAATTTTCAACATGATAGTCAACAATCAACTCATGGACATAGATCGAATGTGAGGGCATCCCCATGCCAGTACCCATCACTGAAACGCGTTTACCTTTGTATGTTCCTGTATACCCATACATTCCCCGCACCTGGTTGAAGCATTCAGCCCCATCCAGAAGCTGTTCTGCAATGAATTTTGCCCGCAAAGGATCCCCAGGCAAGAGAATGCTCTTTGCAATCTGACCATCTTTAGCACCGATATGTAAACTCACAGCCACCTCCAGTGTAAATTTAGTAATACTTGAATAATTTTAGTATACTCTGTCAGGCAGTTCTCCACACAGAATTCAATAATGCGGCTGTTTACAACAGCATCAAATTTTCAATGCCAACATAAAATTACAATTTCCTGTAGTGGTGGGGCTCTGTTCCCACCCTTCTTAGGTTGAACAGTTCCAAGGTGCAAAAGCAATCAAAAGTTTTCTAATGACCCTCTCAGTACGCTGTCATTAATTGACTTCAAGGCACCTCATGTGGTAGGATATCAACATAATAAAATAATCATGACAGTTGAACGGGGAGCCTGATCACACAGGCTGAGAGGAAGATGCAAATCTTCGACCCGCAAGACCTGATCCGGATAATGCCGGCGGAGGGATGAGATTGCGACAACACAAACACCCTCCACAAAATGGAAGGGTGTTTATTTTTATGAGCCCAAAATATCAAAAAATTGTCCTTTTTGCCAATGGGGAATTACCAGAACCAAAAGCGATTGCTCAAAAACTGGGGGATGCTGATTTCCTGATTGCAGTGGACGGCGGATTGAATCACATGATCCCCCTGAATTTAGAACCTGACCTGATCATCGGCGATCTAGATTCAATCGATGAAGCTACCCTTCAGCCCTACCGAGAAAAGAAAACTAAAATCCAAAAATTTCCCACCGATAAAGACCAGAACGACCTTGAACTTGCCATCCAGGCTGCCCTTGAAATGAACCCCAAAACCATCTGGATCGTCGCTGCACTTGGGAACCGCATCGATCAAACCCTTGCCAACATCTTCTTGCTAACGCGTGATGAATTGCGATGTATTGACACCCACCTGGTCGACGGGAAAAGAGATGTCTTCCTGATTCGAGAGCAGGCTTTGCTTTCAGGTGAACCAGGGCAGCTCATTTCACTGGTCCCCATCAACGGTTCTGCTGAAGGCATCACAACCAAAGGATTAAAATACCCGCTCAATAATGAAACCCTCTACCCCGATCAGACACGCGGCATCAGCAACCGTCTTACCGGTACAGATGCGACCATCACCGTTGAAAAAGGTTCGTTATTGTGTATTCATGAAACAACAACCAAAAATGAAAAGAGAGGTTGATATGTTATCAAAAAAAAGACGCCTACATCACCTGGCAGCTTTAATGATTCTGACAGTCCTGTTGATGGCGTGTTCCCCGCAAGGAACATCCGAGCCTGGTGAACGGCGAACTCTGAGAGTCATGACCCATGACTCCTTTGCCGTCAGCGAAGACCTGATCTCCCAATTCGAAAGTGAGAACAATGTTGACATCAGTTTCATTCGCAGTGGGGATACAGGGTCCGCATTGAATCAGGCAATACTTTCCAGGGACAATCCCTTAGCGGATGTGTTTTATGGCATCGATAACACTTTCCTCACACGAGCACTGCAGGAAGATATTTTTGAGCCCTATGCATCTCCTTTGCTGGAAAATATTCCTGACTCATTCAAACTGGACTCCGGCAGCAATGCCCTCCCTGTGGACTACGGGGATGTGTGCATCAACTATGATAAAGCCTATTTCGAAACGAACAACCTGGCTGTGCCCGAATCCCTCGAAGCCCTGACGCTGCCTGAATATGAAGGCTTACTCGTTACTGAAAATCCCGCCACATCCTCACCAGGGCTGGCTTTCTTGATGGCGACCATCGCTGAATTTGGTGAAGAAGGCTACCTGAAATTCTGGGCAGAGCTTTCACAAAACGGCCTGGTTGTTGCCAGCGACTGGGAAACCGCCTATTACTCAAACTTCAGCGGTTCCACCGGCCAGGGACCGCAGCCTATGGTGGTTTCATACGGTTCCAGCCCCGCAGCGGAGGTCATATTTGCCGAAACACCCCTGGATGAAGCCCCAACAGCTTCCATCATCGGCCCCAATACCTGCTTCCGGCAAATCGAATTTGTCGGCATTCTTAAAGGTACAGCCAACCGGGACCTGGCTGAAATATTTGTTGACTTTATGCTCAGTCCTGCCTTCCAGGAGGACATACCAATGCAAATGTTCGTTTTCCCTGTCAACCCGGATGCACAGCTGCCAGAAGCATTTATAGAGAACGTTCAAATACCTGACCAACCTGCAACATTATCCCCCGATTTGATTGATGAAAACCGGGAAGCCTGGATTGAAGCCTGGATGGAGACCGTCTTACCTTGAGCACATTCGCTGCCCGATTTATAACCCGGGCAAAAAATCCCAACTGGCGGGCAATAGCCTTCTGGCTCCTGCCAGGAATATTTCTTGGATACTTTTTCTACCAACCCTTGCTGGCTTTGTTCAACCTGTTGATCTCTCCGAGGTGGGGTTTCCAATTCTCAGACCTCAACCTGCAAAAAATCTGGGCACCCCTCAGGTTCACCATTTTCCAGGCATCACTTTCAACGCTGCTGACCCTGGTCATCGGTTTGCCCGGGGCTTGGCTGTTCACCCATTTCATCTTTCCCGGGAAAAAGACCTTAAGGACATTAACAACCCTTCCCTTCATTTTACCGACGGTTGTCGTTGCCGCCGGTTTCAATGCACTTTTAGGACCCCGCGGCTGGATCAACCTGGGTTTGATGCTCCTATTCAATCTTGACTCCCCTCCAATTCAATTCCTGAATACCTTCGGGGCAATCCTCACAGCGCATGTATTCTACAACACCACCATCGTCATTCGTGTGGTCAGCAATGCCTGGGCACAGCAGAACATCCGCCTGGAACATGCAGCAAAAGTTCTCGGCGCAAGCCCATGGCAAACCTTCAAAGAAGTCACCCTGCCCTTGCTGAGACCATCAATATATGCTGCCACCCTGCTGGTGTTTTTATTCAACTTCACCAGTTTTGGCGTGGTGCTGATGTTGGGAGGGCCGCAATACGCAACACTGGAAGTTGAGATTTATATTCAAGCCTTGCATCTGCTCAACCTGCCCCTTGCCAGCATCCTTTCCATCCTTCAGTTGATATGCACCTTAATCATTACCATCGCACACCGCAGGTTGAGCGGCCAGCAGGCGCTGCAAATCTCACCGCGTGCGCAGGTTGTCGGGGTTCGGAAACCAAAAAGGGGGGTTGAAAAGGTCTTAGTGATACTGCTTGTGATCTCTTTATTCACCCTGCTGATTTCCCCCATGGCGTCACTTGCTTTGCGATCCTTTGTGAAACTGGAGGCAAACCGGGGTGAACGCGGCGAAATCCAGCATGGATTTACTCTGGATTATTACAAAGAACTGGGCATCAACCGCCGCGGATCGCTTTTTTACGTACCGCCGATTGCAGCAGCAAGAAATTCCTTTATGTTTGCCCTGATAACCATTGTAATCACGCTCTTCTTCGGACTGCTCGTTGCTTATGCCCTTCAGCAGAGCAGCCCAATCAACAACATCCTCGACCCATTGCTGATGCTGCCTTTAGGTGCATCCGCCATTACATTAGGGCTGGGGTTCATCATCGTGTTCAATCGCCCGCCCTTCAGTAATATCAATTTCCCAATCCTTCTGCCGATCGCCCACAGCCTGGTTGCCCTGCCCTTTGTCGTTCGAACCCTCAGCCCGGCTCTGCAGAGCATTCCTTATTCCTTAAGAAGCGCTGCAAAAGTACTTGGCGCCCCACCATTCATGGTTTGGCGAGAAGTTGATCTTCCTTTAATGGCACCATCCATATTGGTGGCGATTATTTTTGCGCTAACGATCTCACTGGGAGAATTTGGCGCCAGCACCTTCCTTTCCAGACCTGAATACCCGACCCTCCCTGTAGCAATCTTCCGCTACATTTCCCAGCCCGGTGCCATGAACTACGGCCAGGCACTGGCGATGTCCACAATATTGATGGTGGTTTGTGCGGGTGGTATTCTTGTTATTGAACGACTGCGTCTTCCGGGTAAGGACATATTCTAATGCTCACTGTTGAAAATATAGAAAAATCTTACGAGGGCAAGCCCTTACTTAATAAAGTCTCTTTTGTCGTAGAACAGGATGAGACCATTTGTCTTTTGGGCTCATCCGGCAGCGGTAAAAGCACCCTTCTCAGAATTATCGCCGGTCTCGAAGAACCTGAAGGCGGCCTTGTGCTCTGGAAGGGCAATGACATGGCAGGAACGCCAGCGCACCAGCGTCATTTTGGTTTGATGTTCCAGGATTACGCACTCTTTCCCCATCGAAATGTCACTGAAAATATTGCTTTTGGGCTCCGCATGCAAAATCGTCCCCAGGATGAAATCCGGGGACGCGTCAAGAATGCACTCGAAACCATCAATATGGCTGATTTTGCTGACCGAAAGGTGACGGAATTATCAGGCGGTGAACAACAGCGTGTTGCACTTGCCAGGGCATTAGCACCGCAGCCGCGCTTGTTGATGCTGGACGAACCCCTGGGTGCTCTTGACCGTACCCTTCGAGAACAGCTCAGTAAAGAATTACGCCGCATCCTCAGGGATACAAAAGTGCCTGCTATTTACGTCACCCATGACCAGGAAGAAGCCTTTGCCATTGCAGACCGCCTGCTGCTGTTACACGATGGGTTCATCTTGCAAAGCGGTGCACCCCATGAAATCTATCACCATCCCAAGAACGTTTGGGTGGCAAAATTTTTTGGGCTTGGCAACCTGGTTGAAGGGCATGTGATTGAACGCTCACCGTTGAAGCTTGACACACCCATGGGGATCATCCAGGCAAGCTGCGAACAGGACCCCCCACATAT
This sequence comes from Candidatus Brevefilum sp., assembly GCA_029210815.1. Classification (GTDB taxonomy): domain Bacteria; phylum Chloroflexota; class Anaerolineae; order Anaerolineales; family Anaerolineaceae; genus Brevifilum. Next base: position 24,195 of record JARGGB010000028.1, on the reverse strand, counting down.
AGGTGAGAAGGCGACACTGCTTTTCAGACCAACTCGGGCTTGCAGATATGAAGCGCGTTGTCCTAACCAGATCACCGGCGAGGTTGTTGACCAGGTTTTCCAGGGTGAAGCCTATCATCTGACAATGAAGATTAACAAAAGCATCCCCCTATTTAATGTAAGCTTGAGCGAACCAGTGCCTGTGGGAGATAAATTAACAATTTACTTCAAACCCGGTGATGTGCTTTGCTTGGAAAATGAAGGGGATGAGTCATGAGCCAGGTTAACAACTTGGTAAATATCATCAAAATGAATACGCAGCACGAAGAGGTTTGGCGCTATCTAGGTCGTGTTATTGCGAAAGACACACACAGCGTGCTGGTCGAAGCTTTCTTCAATATTGACGACCGACCTTTCCACGGGATCACATTGCGAACCAACGACCGATCCATAGAACGTTATTATTCAAATCGCTGGTACAACGTTTTCGAGATTCATGACCGGGATGATGATCGGCTTAAGGCATGGTACTGCAACGTAACAAGCCCAGCAGAATTCAGCCCCGGCAAGATCACATACATTGATCTTGCCCTCGATATCCTGGTCTACCCGGATGGAGACTTCTTAATTTTGGACGAAGATGAATTTGATGCGTTGGATCTGGATGAATACAGCCGGCAAAAAGCACTGCAAGCATTGGATACACTAAAGACAATTGTAGAAGAGAACAGGCTCAACGAGATTTTAAAGCAATAAGAGATGCTTTCCAGCACCTCTTAGCTCAACTAATTTACGAATTCCTTCTGCTAGTTAAAGAAAAGCGAATAACGGCACCAAACCATAACGAAGCTGTTGATAGCGGTCTGCTGGTATTACAAACATCAACACCAGCGCGAAAATAACGCAGCAGCAAATGACGAACACAGCTAGGACAGCCTGGATAATCCACAGCGTCTTGTTGCTTTTCTTCTCAGGCACCTCTAGAAATTCAGGGTTGTCAATTTGATTCTCTGTCATAACATCCTCCGCAAATATTACAAATAGAAACGCTTATTGCATGAAATCCATGTTGGTAAAGGGCATGAAACAAAACGGCAATGAGACAATGCCAGCAATGGCAAGAACAAGGAAGCACAAACCAATCACGCTCAGGCCAATATTGATCCAACCCAATATCATGCCCCAGTGAGCCATGCCTTCACCCGTAAGCTGACCGGCACTTTAACGAATTTCTTTCATTGCAATATTCCCGGTGATAATTGCTGCAATCGCGCCGATAAGTGGGATAATAAAATAGCTGGCAATGCCGGAAATTAAACTGATCACAGCAAGAGGAGAGGTCTGCTGCCCATATCCTGGGGGTGGTACTTGACGATAATCTTGTTCTGACATATATCCCTCCTAAAAATTAGAAATGATTCGTATTCTCTAATCTATTCAATTGCATCAAGCTTTACGCTCATAACGTTTCGATCGCCTGGACAACCACAGAACGATCCAAATTGCCATCAATACCAGCACAATCCCAACAACAATCGGCAGCAGCACAGATAAAACTGACAGTGTGGTCGATATAACATCCTCGAGAATGCTCACCGGGATGTCCCCCAAACCTGCAGTTGTGGCTGTGATAACCGGGCGGACGGCAGCGGATTTGATAACATGAACGCTGCCCGCCACTAATAAGCCCGCAGCCAGTGAAAGAATGGGATGAATTTCCGTAATGACGTTTGCGCTGGCAGCAAATAAAACCGCACCAGCTGTCGGACGAATAAAAGTTTGAATGGCGTCGTTAATGTGATTTACTGCCGGTATTTTATCTGCAAAAAACTCTACGATTGATAAGACAAGCAAAGTCCCAATAATCCACCAGCTTTCCATGGCGTTCCATGGTTCTGACAGTTGGATAACATCGGTAAACCGGGCCAGGATTGATACAACCAAGAGCGGGATATAAGCATTCAAGCCCGCACTGGCAGACAATCCAAAAGCTGCTAATATGTCCATAAAAATTTTTCCTCTCTTAAAACTGAGGTCCTGAACCTTGATAAAATCCGTCCGCAGTATCTTCTAACTTAATTATAGTTGATAGGATGGCAATATTGAAACCGTCCCACGTGCCTGTTAATTTGTATCGCAGCAGGTCAATTGCGCCAATTTGAATTAATCCAATCATGAAACCGCCAACCAGCGGGATGAAAAGCTGATTTGCTGACTCAAAAGTGTTTTCTTTTTTGAATACCATCACCAAAACCATGCTGTAAATCATCGTCAAAAGCACCAGCACACTGGCAGCGCTTAATAATGAAAGAAGGTATTGGATTATCGGTAATTCAAGCAAGATCAGCGCGTCCAACACTGCTGCCAGAACAAGCAGCATCAGAATGTGATACCACTTACCAAAACTTGACGTTTCTTGCCAATCTGTAAACATCGTTTGAATAAAAGCGGGCAGCAAAATTGCAGAGATCGCCAAACCCATGCCCGTGCCGGTTACCAGGCGAGTCCAGTTTTGCGTTTGATAGAGTGACGGGATCATTGGCATGAGCATTGAGAAGGAATTGATGCCGTCCAACACCCATGAAAGGGCAAACACACCGAATAAAATTGCGACAGGGATCGGGGGCATTTTCCCTTTACGCCCCTGAGCCATCTGGAAGATCAGCCCAAGCAAGGCGCCCAGAAAAAGCCCTGAACATCGAGCACACATTGCCATTTCAAGATTGCCGATTTTGAAACTGCGTTCGGGGATACGGTGGCATACTGCATAACCGACAGCATTTGCTTTGCCCAACAAACCAGGGGGAGTCAAATATAACCAGGCAAGGCTTAATATCACTGCCAGGCTTATTAAAACCCACCGCCAGGTTGACGCTTTTTTTTGTTGTTTTTGTGATGTATCCATGGTCATATGATTATAGAAGCTTCGTATAATGAGCGCAAGCAAATTGCCCGCCTACTCAATATACGAGATTGTTGAAAATTAGTTGCAAAAATAAATTACCCGGACGATTTAATCTAAAAGAGACTTTCATCTGTAATCCTGTTCGGGTATATTAAACGAAAAAATTATAAATGAGGTCCAATGCAATTAACCGACGAAAAGAAACCAAAAAAGCGCAACCGAAAGATAACGGTCATAATTTTAAGCCTGCTAGGTTTATGCTTGCTGACAGCCGGAATATCCTTTATCTCCAATCAATTCCTTCCAAAAGCCTCATCCACACCAGACAGGCTTTCCCAGGAAGACTTATATCGAGCAGAAGAGACACTTAACCTGATGGGTCGTCTCGGCGATCAAACCTGGCCGAGTCTGAATGCCAGCATGCCAATATTACTCTTCAACGATTCGCATGCTTTTCTAATTAATTCGCAGGAAAACCTGGAGAATTGGCGTTTACTGGAGGGTGCACAGGTCAATAAGCTTCCCGTTTATGTCCAGGAAAAAGAAAGAGATTACCAGGCTTTTACGGAACCCCTGTCAAACGGGCAATATGCCGGCAGTATGACAACCAAAAACGCAACCAATGTTGGTTTCATCAATCTCTTTAAACAGGACCTGCCGCCGGTTATCTCGCAGGTTTTTCCTTACCGGTTAATGCTGCTTTCAACAGATCATTACATTACAGCGCTCGTCCATGAAAGTTTTCATGCGTACCAGGTTGAAAATTTCCCTGAGCGATTTGAAGACGCAGAAAAAGCGTATCGTTCTACAGAAGCTTACGAAAACCTTTACCCGGAGATGGGTGAAGCCTGGGAAACAGAAGTTCAATTTCTCATCGACGCCGTTGAAGAAAAGGATACATCAACACAAATTGAACTCGTCCGTAGCTTTCTGAACACAAGGGAACAACGCCGGAACGAAGTCGATTTATCCCAAGCATTTGAACTTTATGAAAAACGGTTTGAGTGGCTTGAAGGGTCTGCAAAATATGTCGAATTAGAAATCTGGGAAAACGCTTCTGACCCCTCCAGCTATCAACCTATCTCGAATATACTTGATGACAAAGATTTCGATGTCTACCAGGGTTATGAAAAACGCTGGAAGAACGAGCTTAATAATGCGAAAACCGCTGCAAAAAATGGCAGCGAAACCTTATTTTATTACTCCGGTATGCTCCAGGCACGTTTATTAGACATATTGATGCCAGATTGGCAAACAAAAATTGGAAACCCAGACATCTGGTATGAAGACTTATTGGCAGACGCTGTATCCTGACAGTAGAATAGACCATTAAAATAAAGAGAGAGGCTGTCTCTTCAAATTTGAAGAGACAGCCTTCATGTTTTCTATGTCCATTTACTTAACGGGTTGAGCCAATTCCTCGTGAACCTTTGCCAGCCAATCGATGATTTCAATTTGCTGCGGGCAGACGGCTTCACATTCGCCGCATTCGATACAATTATCAGCCCGGGCTTCAACCTTAATATTGTTGTTATAAGCCCAGCGCCCGTGCCCCCAGGCGTCAAAAGAGACAGCGTCGTTATAGATCTCAAAGATTGTTGGAATAGCAACACCGCTTGGACAGGGCAAACAGTATTCACACTGCGTGCAGGGAATAGGCGCTAATGAAGCATAAGCTTCCCGTGCTTCTGCCACAAGCTCTCGATCCTGCTCAGTCAATTTTCCAACTTCAGCTTCAGAAGCCAGGCGAATATTTTCTTCAACATCTGCCATGGTATTCATCCCACTCAATATCGTCGAAACCTCAGGTTGATCCCATAACCAGTTAAAAGCCCAGCCTGCTGGCGTCCAATCACGTTCACCCTTTTCCCAAATCTCCGCCACTGGTTTTGGCGGTGGATTTTTCGCAATCATACCGCCTCGCAAAGGCTCCATCACCACGACCGCTAAACCCCGATCAGCAGCCAGATTCAATCCTTTCTTCCCAGCCTGGTAATTAACATCAATAAAATTATATTGGATCTGGGCAAAGGTCCAGTTATCGTAGCCATTGACAATCGACTCAAAAACCGGGTAGTCATCATGGAAGGAGAAAGCCAGGTGACCAAACATCCCTTCTACCATCCGCTTTTCAGCCCAATCAAACACACCCAGATCTTGCATTTTTTGCCAGGATTTAGCGTTCAATGAGTGTAAAAGATAGAAATCGATAAAGTTGACATCCAATCGCTTCATTTGTTCGTCTAAAAAGCGGTCAAAATCAGCTTCTTCTTTCACCAGCCAGCAGGGCATCTTTGTTGCCAACCTCACTTTTTCCCGGTAGCCATCTTTCAATACTTTGCCGACAAAACGCTCGCTCTGTTCCTGGTGGTATGGATAGGCGGTATCAACATAATTAACACCGTGATCGATGGCATATCGAATCATTTCTGTTGCTAAGGGTTCGTTAATTTTACTGCTGTCATCGTCAAGGATGGGCAAACGCATCGCACCAAACCCCAGGGCTGACACGTCCCAATCTAAAGATCCAAATTTTCGGTATTGCATTGCTTCCTCCTGCTTGGTTGATAATTGCCCGGTAAATGAAGCCTCCCCGCAGCAAGCTGCGGGGTATCTTGCAGTTACAAATTTCTAGTTGAACAGACTAAGTTGTTCTGTGTGTAACTGCTTATATTCGTTTGACTCTCCTTGTTTTTGTACATATTTCCGTATTGTTTCTTCACTCCCATGTCGTCCTACTGTACTTACATAATATCCATCAGACCAGAATTCTCCTCCCCACAACTGCTTTTTCACCTCTGGTGCTTGGTGAAATACTTCTCTTGCTGTGATACTTTTCACGGTCTGTATAATTTTTATCGGACTGTACCTCGGGATTGATTGGATTAGAAAGTGTACATGGTCTCGATCTGTTCCTATTTCTATGAATTTTATTTCATACCGCTTTGATATTTCCAGACAGGTTTGCTTTATGATTTCATCTACTTTTTTATCTATCACTACCCTTCGGTATTTTGCAGGACAAACATAATGATATATTTATGCAGAGACATTGTGACTTTTCCTAATCAGCTCACTCATTTATTAATCTTACCGCTATTTCGCAGCAAGCTGCGGGGAAATGCCCTCCTTAGATTATACCAGCGTGAAATGATGTAACGGTCGTTGCCTTTGTAAATGAACAATTTAAATGAAAAATGTCCTTTAATAATCAATTGCTGCAACTAAACCATTGACCGACTCGACAAATTTTTATGATTTACATTTAAAGCATGTCGTATTGATCCCTTGCAAACGTTTATCCGCTTTCGGTAACATTTTTCCTCAAAATTATCAATAGGATATTAGCATTTCGAACTTGGACGATTTGGATTAAGAATTAATATACATATCGATAAGACTTAATTACCTGGCATATCGATCTAGAGCAAAACTAATTGAACAGATCCACTCAAACACTTCAACCTGGTAAACTGCATCCAAAAGATCTGCCGCATGGCTGAACAAACCAACCTCAGGAATAAATAAAAGATGATGATTTTCTAGCTGAGCGGAAAAATCATCCGGAGAAATTACAGCATAACTGTTAACAATTTCCCGCAATCCGGGTAAGGCTGAAAAAACCCGGCTTTATGTTCTTTTGCTGCATAATATAAGCGCAGCGAGGATGACATAAAAGGACAGCTCTTGACCCTGTATGTTGATAGATTTGCTTATGCAAATCGATATGGCGGGAATTAGTGTGGTCAGCACTGGTCCAATCCTTATCGATTGAATGAAGGATGATATCACCAGCCTTGATGTTTTGCAGCTGCATATTGGGCCCGACCACCAGGAAATAGGATTGCGAATGCCGCGTGCTCATTTCAGCCAGGGAATCCAAAACAAAAGCTTTAGAACCAGCGTATTTGACTGATTCCAAAAATTTTGTTTGGACATCTTTTGAGACCAGTGAATCGTTTAAACCACGACTTGCTGATCCTACGCGGCTAATCCAATTCACCAGCCCATTCGTAATTTTCTTGTAAGAATCAAGCATTCAAAACAAGTCAATCCATGATCATTTTGTCTTGTGCGCGCCTCAGCTTCACAATCAGGTCATCTTCTCTGAGTGCAATGTCCTCATAACGAATAGCATCACCCATCTTAACCGGCTTTTGAATCACACCGCCCACAGCGATACCCAATGGAACAAGATTTTGTTCTCTGGCAACCGAAGCTTTTTCGATCATACCGTAAACGGTATGGCCGCCCAGGTAATCGATGACATCACCAGGGTTCAGATCCTTCTTCGCCGTTGCAACCGTTTCAGCCACAGGAACCAGCGGCATATCTAAAGTGGCATGTTGATGCAAAACGACATTAGCAATCGTAATCGGCGCCTCAAGATTCGCCAGGTGGTAAGGACGGTATAAACTCCAATAATTGCCGTGACCTGTCAGGCCAAGATAATTGAGGTCTTTGATGATTTTAGGCTGATCTGTTGTGATGATCACAAAAACACCGGGGGCTGGACCAACCGCATAATCAACCACATGTTCTTCCTTAAAAATACCGCCGGCTGACTTTGGCGCAAAAACTTTAGGAAGGTCTTCAACATCGACCACCGGTCCATAAGCACCCCGTATTTCTGGTACAAACCCGGTTCCATTCCCAATGGAAGTCATCTCTACCATGGTCTTGGTTCCGTCGACAAAGGAGCACAGCATTTTCGCGCTCATTTGCTTTTTCTTCGCCCGTTCAGCAAGTGAATCAGGGGTTGCTGTCCGATCGAGGGGATTATTCTTGCCTTTCCCAATCGCAAAGATGTCAAAGCCCAATGCATCGGCAAAGTCGTAAATTTCTTTAATCGATCCTGGCTCATCGCCTGCAACCAGTGAATAGATAACGCCTTTTTCCCTGGCCTTTAGTGTGAGATAATGACCAATGGTTGCATCCGTCTCAACATTCATATTTATAATCGGCTTGGAGGCTTCAATGGCTTGATTGCAAATCACAGCGCCCACATTGGGGATTCCCGTGCACTCAACAATGGCATCCAATGAAGGGATATTCACCAGGAATTGAGAAGAATGTGTGGCAACACGCTGGCTGTCATTAATTAATCGATCCGCTTCATCCAAATCATCTTCGACCCAATGGACTTTTTCAGCATCAATACCTGATTCAATATAGGCGTCTTTGGATTGGGTTGGCATAATATCAGAGACCGCGACAATCTTAAGGCCATACATCTTTTCAATCTGTGAAATTAAACCCGTCCCCATCTGGCCAGCGCCAACCAGGCCAATTCGGTAGGGTCCCTCTTTCTGCTCGCGCTCAAATAGTTCTTCTTTTAAAGTTGCCATTTCTTTTCCCTTTATATTTGATCACTTAATATTTTAAAAACCGTTCCTATCTCTACGGGGTGAACTGGTTTTTCTTCCACACACACATCACCGGGTAATTCTGCCACTTCCATGCCGTTAAACTTCATGACTAGGTGCCCCAAATTTCCGAGATTTGTGTTTGCAACCTCACCAACGGCAAGAACTTTATATGAAGCGTCATCAATCACGACTTCATCACCCGGTTCAACATTTTCTAGTAATTCTTTACCATCGTGAATGATTGAGAATTCTCGTAATTCCGGGGGGGCCTTGGCACCAAAAAACACGAGGATTCCTGCGTTGACAAATTCAACTACAAGTGGGCCAATTTCAGTCACTGTCGCTTGATATTTTATCACCGACTTGCTCCCAATCTCCGTTTCAGGAATTTAATTTTTCCAGGTCTTCTAATCGAACACCTGAGACAAAATATTCGGGGGTGATGAATCGAAACAACGGGCCGGCGGGTTTTGTTGGGTAAATGTCCAAGGTGGGGACTTTCTTCATGGGATAAACACCTACCCGTGCAGTGCCGCCGCAGTCAATCACAGCACAAGCGATTTGATCAAAGGGGGCGCCGCCGCGGAATCCATCAACAGCTTTTCCGCCCGTTAATTCAGCAATTTTATGGGCTATGGGATGAATCCCACCTCCAGTGATAGATGCAATCAATTCCCGTCCGGGTTTAGGTTCTACGGTCATAGGTCCTCCCCAACCACCGGGACCAGCTTCAATTACAATTTTCTTATATTCAGGCATTTTTCCTCTCTTTCAAAAGACTTGATTTGCTAATATCTAATATTAGGTAGGGATAACCAGGTTATCCCTACCTTTACCTTCATAACAATTTTACTGGTACATACCAAAGCTTGCTAGGTAAGCAAGAACAACAGATACGGGGCCAGTGACAAAGCGAGAGAACAAAACAGCAGGCACACCGACCTCAACCGTCTCAGGTTCCGCTTCTCCCAACGCCAAACCAACAGGAATGAAGTCGCAGCCCACCTGGGGGTTAATTGCGAACAAAGCTGGTAAGGCATATTGTGCTGGGATAGCACCGGTAGCAAATTGTGTACCAAGAAGTGTACCGATGATCTGCGCAATCACAGCGCCAGGTCCTAACAAGGGTGAAAGAACCGGAATGGCAATAATGATCGACATAACGACAAGGCCAAGTAAACTGGCTGCCAAAGGAGACAGGTAGTTTGCAATCCAGTCACCAACACCGGTTGCTAAAATGATACCAATGATCAACGAAATGAATGCCATAAAAGGCAGCACATTCGTAATAACCTGATCAATGGATTCTCGACCGGCTTGGTACATAGCGCCAACGACCCTACCTACACCACGACCAATCGTTTCTAAAAGTTTATTGATGCGTTTCATTTTTTATCTCCTCCAATTATACAGCTGATGCTTCTGGTTGTTCTTCGCGTTTCCACATGATTGCAGAAATACGCTCAGTCACAATACCGCGAAGCAGGATAACAACAAAACCGACCAGCAGGTAGCGAATTGCGAGATCGCCTACATTATAGCCAGCTTCTGTTATTCCGTTAGCAATACCCGCCCAAACGAAATACTCACCGGGGTTGACATGAGGGAAAACACCCAGTGGTGGGTGGACCATGGACACAGCAGAATCATAAAATGCCGGTTTATACTTTTCCGGTAAGAAACGACCCATTGTGTAAGCCATAGGATTTGTCAAGAAAAACACTGCCAGGAAAGGTAAAACCATATACCGAATTGGATAGTATAAAATACCTTCACGTGCAGCCAATTTGCCGACGGCATCAATTTTGTCCGTTCCGATCAACGCAATTAATGCATTGACGAACGTCATCAACACGATCAAGAGTGGTATGATCCCGACCACAAGACCGGAGAATGTCTGACCGCCTTGAATGAATAAGCCGATGAACCACTCGGCAGCCTTTACTAAAGCTTCCATTGTAAACCTCCATTAGTTAAAGAATAGAACAGAAATACAACCGAAAAAAATTTTTTAGTGCTCTTACTTATAATCTTCTCCTTTCTCATGCTTCTCAACTTCTCCTTAGTTGCCCACTTCTTGATGTAGAGAAATCAAGAAATCGAATGATTTATCTTGGTCTCCGACACCGGTTCGCCGGATTCATCAAAATAAGCTTTCGCAGCATTACGAAATGCTTCCAGCAATTTCTTCTTAATTTCAAACTGCCTGCTTTCCTCCAATAAATCCCGAGCGTTCAACCCAATCACTTCGTCAATCGTCTTTAACTGGGAAAAAACCGTCATACCAGAAAGTTTTCCTGCATTAATAATGTCCAGGTTTTTATCCACAACAAGGACAGCATAGGTCCGTCCCGACCATTTTCCACCAGACAGGCCAATAGATAGCAAACCGTCTTTACGCAGTTCTCTTAACCGGCGGTAAAAGCGTTTGGCTTGCCAGCCAGTCAGTAATAACTGCAGGGCATAAGTCACCGCCAAAATAATAAAGATGTAACTGTAATTAAAATTCTCCAAAAATGAAGATATCATATCAATAAAAACCTGTTTTCCTTTTTTGTTTTTCTGAGAACCAGCCCCCAATTCAATCTAAATGAAACTGAAAGGTGATTCCCAGGAACACGCTCACATCAGCAAATATTCAGGATTTTCAACAGCCTTTACCAACTCAGCTAAAAACGCAGCAGCGACAGCGCCGTCAACCAGGCGATGGTCCACACCCAAAGTCATGATCATCATTGGACGAACTGCGATGTTATCTTGATCATCTACGACGATCGGTTTTCGTTTCAGGGCGCCGACTGCCAAAATGGCTGATTGCGGCGGGTTGATGATGGCCGTGAAGGACTGGATGCCGTACATACCAAGGTTGGAAATTGTAAAGGTGCCGCCCTGAACTTCCTCACGTGTCAGGGCGCCCTCCCGCGCTTGTTTCGTCAAATATCGCAGCTTCTGGTTAATCTCACGGATAGACTGCCGGTCAGCATTGGGAATAACCGACACAATTAAACCTTCATCAATGGAGGTTGCAACCCCAATATTGATGTCTTCCCATACCGCAATGCCCTCATCTGTCAAGCTGGCATTCAACATCGAGTGCCCCTTAAGAGCCCAGGCTACGGTCCGTACCAGGTAAGCTGTCACCGAAATTGGCGATGATCCCTCTTCAACTGCCAGGGTGTTCATCCGCTTGCGGCTTTGCTCAGCTTCAAACATATCTACTTCAACAGTCAAATAAATGTGGGGCGTTTCCTGGTAACTGGCCGTTAATCGATCCGCGATACGCCTGCGCATATTAGACAGCGGCACAGTCTCACCAGACGCAAAAGAAGGTTCTATCCCAATGAACTTTGCTTTTTGATCACTGGCAGCTTCCAAAACATCGGCGGCTTGAACACGCCCGCGAGGACCCGAACCTTCAACCTGGTCCAAGGCAACATCCCTTTCAGATGATAAACGGCGTGCCGCGGGTGTTGCCGGTGTCTTGACCCTTGGCTGAACCTGGTCCCCTTCTTTTAAATATGCTACAATATCATCCTTGGTGATCTTCTCACCCTCAGCAGGGATCAAGCTCAGATCAAGGTTTTTCTCCTTTGCCATACGGGCGGCCAGTGGCGTGGCAATTTTTCCAGGTGTTTCTTTGGGTTGTGCACTTTCTTCAGTCTCTTCCAATACTTCTTCAGCGGGCGCTGTTTGCGTTCCGGAATCTGGTAAATCAGCTTCGCTTTCACCCTCTGCAAGGATGTAAGCAATCACCTCTGTGACAGGCGCTTCGACATTTTCTCCATAAAGAATGTGCGCTAATTTCCCTGAGGCTGGAGCCTCAACCTCACTGGTGATCTTATCCGTTTCGACAATGATCACCGGTTCCCCTTTTTCGACTAGCTCCCCTTCTTTCTTCAACCACTCAACAATAAAGACCGATTCCTGGTCCATATCCATTTTAGGCATAATAAAAGGTGTTGGCATTTTTTCCTCCTGATTTAGTACTTATTATGGACGATCGCTCGGATTTCTTGAACGATATCATCAACTTGCGGAACTGCGGCAGCTTCTAATTTTGGATTATAAGGTATCGGTACATCCTTGCCTGCAAGGCGTCGCATTGGCGCATCCAGGTAGTCCCATGCTGGCGTTTCTGAGATGGATGCCATAATCTCACCAGCCCATCCTGCAGTCTTTACAGCCTCATGAACGACCAGCATCCGACCTGTCTTTTTGACAGATTTAGAGATTGTATCAACGTCTAAAGGCTTCAAGGTTCGTGGATCAACCACTTCCACGGAAATACCTTCATCAGCCAGAATTTCCGACGCCTTCAGGGATTTGTGAACCATTATTCCAGAGGAAACAACGGTAATATCACTTCCCTCTCTTTTGATGTCAGCCACACCTAAAGGAATGGTGTATTCCTCATCAGGGACTTCACCTTTCTCTTTGTAAAGCAATTTATGCTCAACAAAACAAACAGGATTCAGGTCGCGAATGCTGCTGATCAACAATCCCTTCACATCATAAGGAGTGCTGGGTGCTACAACTTTGATACCCGGAATATGCATCAAGATCGTCTCCAAAGATTGGGAGTGTTGGGCTGCAGCCCCTGTACCTGAACCACTTGGCATACGAATAACCATGGGGACCGTTGCTTTTCCACCGAACATATAACGGGCTTTTGCAGCTTGATTGACCAGCGGTTCCATTGCCAACAAAATAAAGTCCATGAACATGATTTCTGCTATAGGGCGCATCCCAATCATGGCTGCCCCTGCGGCAGCACCGACAATGGCGTCCTCGGAAATGGGTGTTTCAACAATTCGCTCTGGTCCAAACTCTTCCAACATGCCAGCGCTAACACCAAAAGCACCACCATATGTGCCAATATCTTCTCCAATTAAAAAGACACGCTCATCACGACGCATCTCCTCAACCATGGCGTCTTTTACAGCTTGACGATAAGTAATTTCAGGCATATACAAACTCCGTAACATCTGATGGATCAGGTTCAGGTGAATTCTCAGCAAAGGATACTGCTTCATCAATGGCCTGATTCATTTCTTGATAAATTTCATCAATATCAGCATCTGTGATCACCTTGGCATCAAGTAATAATGTCTCAAAGCGACCGATCGGATCTTCTTCCTTCCAGGCTTGAATTTCCTCTTTTGTGCGATATAAATTTCGATCACTCTTGGAGTGACCAAAGTAACGATAAGTCATTGCTTCAACAAAAACTGGTCCCTTCCGTGATCGTGCATGTTCGGCAGCATTTTTCATTATTTCGTACACGCCCAATACATCATTACCGTCTACGAAATATCCGGGGATGCCGTGGGCTTCTGCCCGACCTTTGAAAGGTACCTTCGATGATACCCTTGTCACGGCTGCAGACATGCCGTACTGGTTGTTCTCACAAAGATAAACTACAGGCAAATCCCAAATAGCAGCCATATTGAATGATTCATGGAGAATACCCTGGTTTGCAGCACCGTCACCAAAGATGACCAAAACAACATTATCCTCTTCCTTCATTTTGATCGCGAGTCCCACGCCAGCAGCCAGGTGAATACCGCCGCCAACAATGCCATTCGCTCCGAGGTTATTGGCATCCACATCAGCAATATGCATTGAACCGCCGCGCCCCTTGCAATAACCGGTCTCCCTCCCAAGAAACTCTGCCATCATCTTGTCAATATCTGCACCGCTGGCAATAAAATGGCCGTGACCTCGATGATGATTGAGGAGATAATCGGTATCATGCATAACTGTGCCGGTTCCAACAGCGACACCTTCCTGACCAGCAGAAAGATGCATCGTCCCGTGCACCTTACCTAAAGCATATAATTTGTCAGCCATCTCTTCAAAGAGCCGGATTTTGATCATTGTTCTGTACATCTCGACCAGGTCTTTTTTGGAGAGGCTTAATTTCTCTGCTCTCGTTAACACATCTTCTGTTTTTTCGTTATCAAATTTTGCATCTACTTTCGTTGGGGGCATAAATTCCTTCCTTAAAATTTTCAACGCCTAATTCTGCGTTCTTTTCAACACTTCAACAGCCGTAGCCGTGTCCGAAACAAGAATATTAATAAAGTTTCCTTTTAATGCACCGATAATGGGCTCAACCTTTGCCAGGCCACCCGCAACACCCAATCGAACTGGAATTTTCATCAAAACTTTGGCCGGTATTCCAATCATCCGATCTTTCAAATCATGATTGACCAGGTTCCCACCGGAATCAAAGAATTTAGCACAGACATCACCAACAACGCCTTCTTCCTGGATAGCCAGTATTTCTTCTTTTGAGATATACCCGGCTAAGTAATAGCTGGAATGATCAATATCGATACTTCCAACCCCAAGCAGCGCAACGTCTGCCTCCTCTGCCATTTCTACAATTTCTTCAATGCTCTTCGACTGCATGATCAATTCTGACATGCGGCTGTCTTCAACAAAAAATGGGGCATGAAAATAAATGCCTTCTGCACCAAATTTCTCTTCCAGACGCCTTACAATAGCATGTCCGTCATATTCCTTAATATGTGCACCTTGAGCGCCCAGTAATTGCACAACTTTTATCCCCGGTATCGGGATTTTCATTTCCACCTGGTCAACTGTTGCGCTAATTGCTGTACCCCAGGCAGTTCCTAAAACACAGCCAGGTCGCAAGTACTTGATCAATTCTTTACCAGCAGCGCGTCCTAATTTTGGGAGCAGTTCATCAAATTGGGTAACATCAATGATTTTTGCATCAATTAAATTAAAACGCTCGATCAATTGTTGAGCGAGTGTTTGGTTTTCATTGATGGGGTGATTAATATGAATTTGGACAACACCTGATTCTCTGGCTTCTTTTAATAATCTGGAAACATTTGAGCGTGTCATGCCAACCACAGCCGCGATCTCAGATTGGTTTTTACCCTCCCTGAAATACATTTCTGCGATATTTGCCAAAAGCTTGACCCGTTCTTCTGGAAGACCGAATTCTGTCACATCACTCCACAAATTCACATATGTAATTTGAGTTTCACATATGTGAATTATATAAAAATTTTTTCCCGCTGTCAAGGTCAATTTTCGCAAATTTCAGGCGAATTTCAAACGCTAAAGGGAACCCAAAGTTTTTTAAAACACAATAAATGATTAGAGCAACAGCTCCTGGTGATTTGGGTCCTTTATTGGCTTAGAAAAAAGCCTTGACAAATTCTCGCCAACTGCGCTGTGATTATTCTGGCTGTCCCATGCTAACTTAATTGACTTCATGGTCAACTATGATAATATTAGAAATCAAATCAACCCATTGATGACAAGCTTGTTCATCATCACTAATTATTGGGTCCATCAATACGTCGGTGAAGGTTTCAATCATCATTCAGAACGTGGGGTGGAAAAGGAGAGAAAATGCAGGAATTAACCATTACGGTCACAAACCCAGTGGGCTTACACGCCAGACCAGCAGCTTTGTTCGTGAAAACAGCGGCACAATATGAATCGAACATCACCGTTGATTTTAAAGACAAAACCGCGAATGCAAAAAGCATCCTCAGCGTACTGAGCATGGGCGTTGGCGCAAATTCTGAAATTAAAATTCAAGCTGAAGGTGCTGATGAGGTGGAAGCCATCCAGGCATTATCTGAGCTCATCAATTCAGACTTTGGAGAATAACCCGGATAATAAAGCCGCTGACCAGGCTCAAGGCTGATTACAAAAGCAAAGTTTTTTACAAAACAACGCTTGTAACCTCAAGTTCATAAACTGAATAAGGCTTTTGGGGGGTCATTCGACTCGTTTTTAGACTCGGAAGGTCCTGCGCCTGGAATTCCCCCTCACGATTTGTATAAGCTTGACGTAAATTTTGATTGACAAAGCCCCCCTCTTATGTGATACTATACTCAACAATTTAGAAGCCTTCTCGCTTCTCAACCTTGCTATCCCACGAAAAGAGGAGGTGGTGTACTATGTTTAGTAACTTAACAACGGCTGTGGCACCACTCCTCGGGAACATTCGATAATTGGTGCTACGGCCAAAGAACGAGGAAACGCCGCCCGCTGACCGGGCGGCTTTCTTTTAACCTCTTACAAACTCACATCATTTTCAATAAATTTATTACAATTAAATAACAAAGGAGTCCTTATGAGCCAAACAAATATCTGGTGGATCCGAAGGGATATCCGCCTTAGTGACAATCAAACCCTGCATGCCGCCCTTGAAAGGGCAGATTACATGGTCCCCCTGTTCATCATCGAACCCGAGTTGATGTTAGAAGCCGCACCTAAACGACGGGCTTTCCTGTTGAGTGCCCTCGCTGACCTGGACCAGCAGCTTAAAAAAAGGGGAAGTCAGCTGATCATACGCCAGGGGCCTGCAAACAAAGCTTTCCAATCTTTAAGTGAAGACCTTGAGGACATGGCAATTTATGCCCACGAGGATTTCAGTCCCTTTGCCCGTCACCGGGACGAGGAAATAAAAGCAAATTTTAACCTTAAATTCTCACAGGGTGTGGTTCTGCGTCATCCGACATCGGTGTTGAAGAACGATGGTGACCCCTATGTCGTTTTCACACCCTACAAGAACACCTGGTACGAAAAGCCCCTGCCAACACCCGTTGCCATCCTGCCGGCACCAGAAAAACTACCTCCTCTACCTGAAGGCTTGCAGACAGACTCCCTGCAAGAAGCAGATGCCCCGGCTGGTTTCCCGGGAACAGAAGAAGAAGCCAGAAACCGACTCTCCAGCTTTATTGAGAATGATATTGAAAAATACCAGAGCCGGCGCGACCGCATGGGTCTGGAAGGCACTTCTCAGCTCTCCCCTTACCTGCGTTTTGGCTTGATCTCGCCAAGGGAAGCCTTTGCAAAAGCCCAGGTCGCCAGGATACAGGCGAAAGGTGATCAGAAGCGTTCAGAGATCAGCACCTGGATGGATGAACTTGTTTGGCGAGAATTTTACACAGCCATCCTTTATCACTTCCCACGAGTTATGGACGGACCCTTCCGTGAGGATTACAAGGATATCCGTTGGCGGAATGCACCCGAAGACCTGCAAGCCTGGCAGGAGGGGCAAACCGGCTTCCCAATTGTAGACGCCTGCATGCGCCAGTTATTAAACACTGGTTGGATGCATAACCGCGGAAGGATGATCGCGGCATCTTTTCTGACCAAAGACCTGCTCATCAACTGGCAGGAGGGAGAATCCTGGTTCATGGCGAATCTTGTCGACGGCGACCCCGCTGCCAACAATGGCGGCTGGCAGTGGTCTGCCGGCACCGGTACCGATGCAGCCCCCTACTTCAGAATTTTCAACCCGGTTCTCCAGGGACAAAAACATGATCCCGATGGCGAATATATTGCCAGGTGGGTCCCAGAGTTAAGCGAATTGCCCATAAAATATCGTCATGAACCCTGGAAAATGACCCAAGAGGAAGCGAAATCCCACAATTTCAAACTCGGTAAAAACTATCCACAAAGAATCGTGGATCATAAATTCGCCCGGCAGCGAACGCTGGATTCATATAAGTCCGCCAGGTCTCGTTAAATTAGTAAAATTCCTTAATCCCAGGGGATATGATGGGAAACAAACTTCCACAAATTTGCAACTTTTTACGCTCTTTTCGTAGATCAGTATGAAAGGAGCTTAACTATGATTGGTTTAATTGAAGGTCTTGTTGGATTAATTCTTGGTTTAATTGAAGGCTTGTTTGGCCTTGTAACGGGTCTGATCGGCGGCGTTTTTGGTTTGGCGTTTGGCCTCTTAGGTGCCGCTCTTGCCATTCTGGTAGTAGTAGGTATATTCTTAGCCTTACCAATTGTCCTGTTAATTGCGATTTTCTAATAATAAGTTTCATTAGGACGCTTAAAAGCTTTGACTTTATCAAGGCTTTCTAAGCCTAAGCAAAACCTACCCCCTGCCCTTTTCGAATCGGCTAGAGGTTTTTTTAAAGTCCCTTCCTTTCAGGGAAGGGATTTAGGGTTAGGTAGATGGCAGTCATTTCGTTTATTTTCTACCTGGCATTTTTCATAAAACTCGCTTCCACTCTTTTGATTGTCGCCTTTACGATCCCCCTGTGTTTTCACCAAAATTAAATAATCCTTCAACAATTTTGTTACAATAAATTAATAGAAGAAAGATGATCCTTGTCGATGAAAAACGCAATCAGGATAACAGGTGCCAGGGAAAATAACCTCAAAAACATCTCCCTGGAAATACCCAAAGGCAAAATTACGGTCTTCACAGGGGTTTCAGGGGCAGGGAAATCCTCCCTTGTTTTTGACACTATCGCAGCAGAAGCGCAAAGACAGCTCAACGCGACCTTCACCAACTACCTGCCCCTTGCCGGCAGGCCGGATGCCGATTCGCTGCAAAACCTGACTGCATCGGTGGTCATCAATCAGAAACAAATCCGGGGAAACAATCGATCAACAGTAAGGACAATTACCGAGATATTTTCTTTGCTTCGCCTCTTATTTTCGCGAATCGGTGAACCGCACATCGGTTTTTCCAATGCCTTTTCCTTTAACGAACCAGAAGGCATGTGCCCGGAGTGCGACGGGCTTGGGGAAAAAGTAAATCTTGACCTTGAAAAACTCCTGGACCGAGATAAATCAATCAACCAGGGGGCAATCAGGTTTCCAATCCTCAGTTACCAATGGCAGCGCTATGCCAGCCTGGGACTTTTCAATGGGGATAAAAAATTAGCATATTACACCGCGGAAGAATGGCAAATGTTCCTGCACGGTGACAAAGAACACCCTCGATTGAAAGACGAGCAGGACATTTTTCTGCGCAATTACGCAGGGCTGATAGAGACATTCACACGCCGTTATTTAAAAAAAGATATTACAGCTTTAAGTGAAGAAACCCAACTGGCAATCGAAAATGTCACAACACGGGGAATCTGTCCGCTGTGCCTTGGAACCCGCCTTAATCGACAAGCATTAAGCAGCAAAATCAACGGGAAAAATATAGCCCAGTTGGCGAGCTTAGAAGCTAAACCGCTGCTTGCGTTTTTATCTGCTGTCGACAGTCCAAAAGCCGCCCCAATCATTTCCTCAATCAATGATGGTTTATCGCACCTGGTCACCCTGGGCTTGGACTATTTGACGCTTGACCGTCCAACCATGACCCTTTCTGCAGGGGAAGCCCAGCGCATCAAAATGATTCGGCATCTTGGCAGCAGCCTGACAGATCTCACTTATATCTTCGATGAGCCCACCATCGGACTGCACCCGCATGATGTCCAGGGATTGAATAAAATGCTGCAAGCATTCCGAGATATGGGCAACACCGTACTGGTTGTGGAACACGACCCCGATGTGATCGCCATTGCCGATCACATTGTCGATTTAGGACCGGATGCAGGGAAAGACGGCGGTGAAATCGTTTACCAGGGGACTCTGGAGGGTTTGTTAAAGTCACAAACCCTGACAGGACAGTATTTGAAGCGTAAAAACAGCATCAAGGGTTCATTTAGACAAGCCGCCGGAAAATTCACCATCCATAATGCGACAAAACACAATCTGAAAAATATCACCGTTGACATCCCAGAGGGTGTCCTGAGCGTAATCACTGGTGTGGCAGGTGCGGGTAAAAGCAGTTTGATGGAAGCATTTTTAGAAGACTATCCACAAGCCATCTATTTCGACCAATCCCCGATACAAAGCTCCTCGCGATCCATTACAGCAACATACGCTGGCATGATGGATGAGATACGCGATCTTTTTGCGGATGCCAACAAGGTAAGTCGGTCACTTTTCAGCTTCAATTCCAAAGGTGCCTGCCCTGAATGTAATGGCTCGGGGACAATTGAGATATCACTCCCCTTTATGGACCCTGTGAAATCAAGGTGTGAAAGCTGCAAGGGAAAACGCTTCAAACAAGCGGTGCTTGATTATACATGGCGGGGGAAATCCATTAGCGATGTCCTGGAGAAGACAGTCCTGGAGGCTTTATCATTTTTCGAGGGAACCAGCCTGATCAAGCAGCTCAAAACCCTGGAAGATGTCGGGCTGGGCTATCTGACCCTCGGTCAAGCCTTGAGCACGTATTCAGGCGGTGAAAGCCAGCGCATTAAGTTATCTGCGGTGCTCCAAAAATCAGGCAGCATATACATTCTCGATGAGCCAACAGTCAGTCTGCACATGGCAGATTTAGAGAAATTCCTATCGATGCTAAATCAGCTTGTGGATGAAGGAAACACAGTGGTCGTCATTGAACACAATCTGGAAATCGTTAAGAATGCCGATTGGGTGATTGACCTGGGTCCTGAAGGCGGGACAAAAGGTGGGCAGATCATCTTTAAAGGCACACCCCGTGAAATGCTCAACGCTAAAAACTCACACACCGCAGAACACCTGCGATCACAGCTCAATATCAGCTAAAACTCTTCCAATTTCATTTCGAAGGTCGGTTTTTCTGATGGCTCAATAAACCACCAGCGGCTTATCCCCCGAATCTGGCAGCAAGACCATCGGTCCGCAAAGCTTCGCCAATTGCAAAGTCACCTGCAAAATCATTTCGTCCCAACCAGCAGGAAAACAAAAGGCATGCGCTTCTTCAAGGTCACCTGAAAAACTTTTAACCGCCAAACTTGCCCAGGAAACATCCGAACGAGATAGGATTGCCGCTTCCCAAGCATTTTTAGAAACCCGGTATGAAACCCGAATATTTTTCATGTTATCCAGTACCCGGGCAATTTCCAGCGGTGCAGGGTTTCGGCCGGGAGGCGCAGTATTGGGCAGGGGCAGGTTAAGATGAACCAGCCACGCCATCGTCGCCGGGTCTTGCATACAATCATAAAGGGTCACCACATCATAGAGTACAGTCTGCATGATGACCTGATTATACTCAGTCCTAATTGATAATTTCCCTCGCCCACACCCCCATCACCCTGGCATTTGTCAAAATGGCAAGATTAAAACATATTCACAAGCACAAGGCTGATTTTCTCAAGGCTTAAAGGTGCGGATAAACCATGCTGTGAGGATTTCCGACAACCTGTTGAAGAATGCGACAATACTTTGCCAAATGTTTGAAAAGAAGGCAGCGATTTTTTCCCAAATCTGAATAAAGAATTGTGCAATATGATCCCAGATCATCATCCCAAATACCGCAATTTTATCCCAAACCACACCTGCAAAATCTACGACCTTCTCCCAAAGCATTGAAGAGGATGCCTTAAGGATGTCGCGATAATGTCGTAATGCAAAATCTTTTTGAGTGATGCTGTCCTGCTTTATCAGAATATCCACTTCCTGGCTTTGATAGAAATCCTTGGCTGCCAAAATCGTGATGCTTTCCTGGTCCTGTGTTGTGGGTTGAAATGCCCAGTAAAAGCCATCCGGGAGATTCGGGTCTTCAGGTGTCCCTTGTGACTCAACAAAATAACCGTCCCTCGAAATCGAGGCATCATCGGCTGGCAAACCAGTTCTTATGTCCACAACAAAGCCGGCTAAAAGGCCCCCCTCTTGAATTGAGCAAAGCCCGGCATCAGGAATCTCTTTACCAAATTTCACCACTTCTTCAACAGGAAGATAACCAGGCGCATCACAGCTCAGCACCACCGGCATTTGATAATCCCGGATCGCGTTTTGTTCACTGAAAACCAGCCTGGTTTCCTGGATCGGCTGATAGCCCGGGATTTCTGAAGTGATTTCCAGGTTATAAAGGACGTCCCGATAAACTTTCATGGAAAAGCTGCCGTCAAATGGATCTGTGTAGGTCACCGGCTTATGATGGTCAGACACCAGGCTGACCCTGGCATACAACGGGTAGCCATGACCGCCGCCATCCATCACGCTGCCCGATAGGAGGATCATTTCCTCGCTATCGCCGCAAAATTTTTCCGCTTCCTCTACAGCAGCAATCACATCAATCTCTCCCCAACCAGTTGCGTGATTGGGCACATTCCCTGGTCCTTCATCACCGCTGCCCGTCTCATACGGAATCGGCACGGCTGATTTCTCAATCAGATTTTCAGTCTGGGCATAATCCCCAAGCAGGCAGTCCCCTGCTTGCCACATCAATGCCACTAAACCAGAAACATGCGGCGCAGCCATGGATGTGCCGCCCCAATAAGCATAGTCATTATCAGCTGAGCTAACCGAAGATCGAATGTTGACCCCGGGTGCGACCACCTGCGGTTTGATCAACGGATAAGGTTCGCCATTCAGAGTGTCAGGATCATCCGTGGGTCCCCAGGTTGAGAAATTGGCTAATTGTCCATCATCGGCACCTGTCGCGCCAACCGCAGTCACGTTAAAAGCACGCGCCGGGCTGCCCACCGTACCAAGTCCAGGCGGCATCTCATAGCCGCAGTTGCTGGCGTTGCCGTTCGCAAAAACCGGGTAGATGCCAGCAGCAAGCCAGGCATCGATCGTGCCCGCAAACCAGTCCGTGTAACTCTGACTGCAGTTCCCCCAGGAATTATTGACCACATGCGGCCGCAAATTGGGGTTGTTGTTTTGCCCATCCTGATCCCATGGGGCAAGCATGAACTGACCGCATTCCAGGAAATCCCATCCCAAACCGCTGCCATTTTTGTCAATCGCCTTACAAGCCATCCATTGCGCTTCTGGTGCCACGCCAAGAACGTTTCCAAACCGATCGGTACCGACCATGATGCCCGTCGTATGGGTACCGTGCCCGTGGTCATCATAGGGTGCAACAGACCCATTCACCGCATCCCACCATTGAAAGCCGTGTGAAAAATAAGTTTCCTCCGAATATCCACGGTATTGGTCCTTGAGCGCTTCATGGGTGTAACGTACACCTGTATCAATACTGCCCACCACCAATCCCTGCCCCATAAAGCCAGCAGACCAGGCATCATCTGCGTTAATATGCAGTTGATTCGGGGTCGCTTGATCTAATGATTCCGGCGCCTCATCAATCACCCCGCCGATTGGGTTTGCAAGGGAGATCACCGGGATAGATTGAATGGATTCGATTTCCAAGAATTTCATCAAACCGTTAAAGGTTAAGGCATTCGAATCTTCAACAGCGATTACATTATCAATCCAAAATGACTGGTAGGTCACACCGCGTTTATCAAGGTATTTTCGCACCTTCGCCTGTGACTCTTCAGCCTGCGCCACAAGGGTATCATAGACATACCAGCCCCGCTCTTCCCAGGACAGCTCATAAGCACCCGTCAGATCTGCCTTTTCCTCAAAGTAAATCAGGTAATCCAGGGAGTCGGCAAGCTTTGCTGCTGATACCAAGGCGGGGTCAACCACCGGTTCTGAAAAACCAGCATCATTTTTCTCCCATTGAAGGATATCCTTCGCCCATAATGTGACGATAACAATCAACAAGATAATTGAGCCGATAACCAATGCTTTTTTGTGTTTCATAACTTGCTCCAAACCAAATAAGGATGATTCCTTGCTGCTCATCGAATATTTAAGTACCTTTAACACAGCAAGAAGCATGCCAGCCTAAAATCCGTTCAAATCATTCATCCAAATGGGTTACCTGCTATAATTCAATGCAAAAATAAATAATGAGAGAGTAAAACATGAGCCAGGATAAAATTCAATCAATGCCAAATATTGACGCCGACCGCCAAAAGCAAGCCAAGCAGTACGCCCGTATCAAACGACGACTTTGGCTGGTGGACCAGGTGATCAGCCTGGTTTATGCCCTCCTTTGGTTGACAACGGGTTGGGCTGTCGGGCTGCGCACCTGGCTGAGCGGATTTATCAGCAGCGATTGGCTGCTGGTACCTGCCTTTGCGGCAGTTTTTGGGGGCAATTATTTTCTTCTTAATCTGCCGCTCAGCTATTACACCGGTTTTGTGCTTCCCCATCAGTTTGACCTTTCCAACCAAACTTTGAAGGATTGGATCACAGATTTGATCAAAAACCTGGCGATTGGCGCCGTGATGGGTTTGATCCTGATCGAAGTGATCTATTTAGTGCTCAGAATGACAGGGGATGCATGGTGGCTGTGGA
>JARGGB010000027.1 GCA_029210815.1 Candidatus Brevefilum sp. | reverse complement strand
GTGGTCTCCGCGGGTAGCAATGATTTTCTTAATCCGTTCTTCCTTGCGAAAGGCGTCTTTCTTGGTGATGAACTCGATTTCGAGACCATTCTCAGCAGCGATCTTCTCCGCATTTTCGCGTATCAAGTTGCGTAATGGTTCTGCAAACTGCTTTGAGTAATCGAAAATCCGGATCCCCTGCTCGTACAAGTATTTGGTCATGCCTTTGGCATAGCACAATGGTTGCAGATTGCCGCTGATAACAACACGATCATAGCAATGCAGCGTGCCTTGTATCTCGGATTGATACTTTTCGGTCAACAGTCTTGTACCCATTGTTTTCTCCTCAAGCTTCTCGTTGCTTGGAGAAATTTTACATCATATTGTTCGACGGGCTTTTACCTTTTTGGTTCTGGCTTGTCCAGGTTAGGATTTATAAACTTAAAATTTCACATTAGCTTTGAAAAATCCGAATTGCCCAAATGATGAAAACTTTATCACCTGCTAACTAATCGCCTGATTCCTAAATGCCTGATACCTAATTGCCTGATACCTAATCGCCTAATCCCTGCTCACCCAATCCGTTTCATCATGCGCCAGGCGGGCTCATCCACGTGGTGGGTGATGCCTTCATGATCTGTGTAGGACCACTTGCCCGCATGTGAGCTAATCACTTTATAGCCCAGGCGCCGGTATAGACGGATGGCATCGGGGTTATCCTTGGCGACGTTGAGGGTCACAAATATAAATCCCCGCCGGTGTAAATCCTCATGGATAAATTCCAGCAAAAAGGTCCCCACACCCTGGTTGCGATAAGCAGGTTTTACACGGAATGAGAAAATGTAAGCGCGCCTTTCGCCATCTGCCGCTGAAAGTTCGCCGCTTCGCAGTATCACAAAAGCCTGACCGACCATGTCCCCATTTTCTGTTTCGATCATCCACATCAATGCCCGACTAGTTTGGGTATCACGGTACAGGCTGGCATACATGCGCCGGAATTGTGTATATTCCCCATCCCATTCCAAGGCTGGCAAGTCATTTTTCACGACCTGGCGAATTATCAAATTCCCCAAATTAATATCATTTTTCAAATGCGATGCATCAACCATCATGTTTTTAACAGGTAGGCAGGGCTTTAATCAATCTCGGCAAGTAATTCTTTGAGCAGCTCTTTTTCTTGCGCTGCAGAGTCAATTTCGCCATCCAGCCAGGCATCCCGCAAAGCAGTCAGAATTTGACCGTAAGCCGGTGAAGGTTTTAAACCCATCTCTCGCAGGACATTTCCCGTGGTAACTGGTTCAATGTCGATCCATTTTGTGATATACATATGCAGAAGCGATCGCAATTCCGGATCAGCATTGATCAGGTAAACCGCATAGATCGCCAAACGGGGTGCGCCCTCAAGCTCGTGAACCGCAGCGCTTGGAGAAGCATTCTTTAAGTTGGGCAGCGTCCTGATCAGCTTGCTGGTTGCGATCAATAAATTCTTCAGGTCACTCTTAAAGCGCAGGCGTGAAGTGATTGAGCGCAATGTCATCTGAGGCAGGTGCCCCAGCCATATTAAATAGCTTAAGGTTTGGCGAATGTCGAGATGATCCGAATGTTCAGGCAGCGCCCAAACAGGGTCAATATTTTCCGTATCCAGGTGCTGTAAATTTTCTTTAAGGGATCGGTCCCATGGCAAAGCAGGGTGAATGGCATGCAGGATGCCCAGGTCATTCAAGCGCGAAAGCATTTGCGGCGCTCTTGGTTCTGCCAGGATCAGGTTGATCTCGTGTCGGATTCGTGCACCGGTCAGCTTATTCAATAAGGGCAGGCTTTCTTCCATTAATGCCAGGGTGCGCGGCTCGATTTGAAAATCAAACCGCTGCTCAAAACGCACCGCTCGCAGAAGACGTGTGGCATCATCCACAAAGGACAGGGCATGCAGCACGCGGATGTGTCCCTTGCGCAAATCATCCAACCCACCCCAATAATCATGGATTTTGCCGAAATGTTCCCCGTCGAGCCGCAATGCCAGTGTGTTGATGGTGAAATCCCTGCGGTGCAGGTCCATTTTAATGCTGCTGCTCTCCACTGTTGGCAGGGCTGCCGGCTGTTCATAAAATTCAGTCCTGGCTGTGATCAAATCCAGGGAATCGGGAAGATTTTCGGGGTCCACTTCACCGGTTAGCTCCAAACGGTCAACGATCTTCTGATTGACGCTGTCAATGGTCCATTTTGCTGTTCCAAATCGCTGATGGGTGATCACGCGCCCCCCGTAACGCTCCGCCAGGCGGTTTGCGAAGAAAATGGCATCCCCTTCAACGACAATGTCAAAATCCAAACTGGGACGCCCCAGCAGGAGATCGCGCACAAAGCCGCCCACCACAAAGATAGGCAGGTTGACCTTGTCAGCCTCATTTGCAAGCGCGTGCAGAAGCGCCAAACGCGCCATCGGAACGGCTTTTGCCAGCATTTCAGCCACGTCTTCTTGCGAGGGACGTTCATGTTTGGGTGACAGTGTTTTCAAAAGGTCGGTGCGGGTCACAATGCCAACAATCTCATCGGTCTGTGGTGAGGTGACCGGGATTTGTCCCCAGCCGCTAATGCCCATCAACGCCTGCAATTCCTCCAAGGATGCATCGGTGCTGATGGTGACGTCCCCGGCGGTCATCAGGCTGTCGACCGTCATATCCAAGCCGTGACTGATGGCACGATCAACTTCGCGTCGGTTGAGCAAGCCCACCACCTGACCATCTGAGACAACGGGATACCCCTCGTAACCGTAGCGCTGCATCAACCGGAGCGCTTCGCGAACGGGCGTATCTGGCGCCAGGAGCAGTGGGTCTTTGGACATCAAGCCCCTGACTGCAACAGCCGGTTTGACGTGGTCTTTGAGCCTGTCAATCATCACCTGGTATTGAAGCTCCAAAAAATGCTGCAGAGCTTCACCCTCCAGGTGCGAATCGGGGCGGATCAAAGCTGAGGCAGCGCGTTTATGCCCGCCGCCGCCCATCGCTTCGGCAATAGCAGAAACGTCCACCTGGTCGCTGGTCGAGCGTGCCACCAAGCGGATTCCCTGGGTAGTGGATACAAGCAGCAAGAGGGCATCCGGGTTGAGCACATCGCGCATTTTATGTGCCACGCTCGAGATCTCATCCTGTACATCCATCGCATCCGCTTTAACTGCCAGGATGGTTTGATCCTCTATTTGATAGGTGTTGATATTTTTTAAAAGACGTTCATACAGACGGCGCTGATCTGCTGACAGCGGCGGATAAAGAAATTCGCTGACGATGTCCAAATCTGCCCCGTGGCGAATGCAGTACCCCGCTGCTTCCAGGTCGTTTGCTGTTGTGGAATCGTAGGTGAATGAACCGGTGTCCTCATACAAGCCCAATGCCAGGGTGGTCGCCTGGATGGGGGTTAAGGCAACCTCTTTTTCCCTGATCATCGCTACCATCTGGCTTGTGTTTGACCCAGCGTTGGTGAAATGGGTTTCCCAATCCGGGTCAAGGTCCTCACGCCTGGGATGGTGGTCATAAACAAGCACCTTTGTATCCTTGCTCATCCCTTTGAGGGTGATCATGGATTGGGTGTCTACCAGGATGATGGTATCTACCGGCTCACGCGGCAGGTTTTTGAAATCGACATAAGGCAGGTCATACGAAAATGTTTTGACAAAGCGCTTTCCGTTACGGTTGATATTATGGGGCAGCAGCGGTACTGCATCCGGCCAGAGCAGCCAGGCGCCTAATTGTGACGCCAGGGCATCCATATCCGCTTGTTCGTGAGTCAGTATGACTTTCATGATCTAATCAAACCACCAATATGCCTGGTTTTCAAGGTTAAAGAAATTATAAACCGTTTGTGAGAGACGGGCGATCAATCGATTGCCCTGGTCAAAGTCAAGCCGATCCGGGTCGTAAATGAAGACGTTCAATACCACATCCTCACCCGGTGAGTATATGATGGCGGCATCGCTCATTGAGTGCAGCAAACCGTCCAGCTCCTGTGCCCATCCATGTTTATGTGCCGCGATTGCATCAGGCGGTAGGCCTGCTTCGATCAACAAACCAATCCGATTACCTGAAAGAATATCGATCATCAATTGACATTCACCCTGGGTGATTTCCCCCGGGAAGGTTTCAACCAATAACCCATCCCCATCCTGGGCACAATCGTACACCCCTTTTAAAAGCTGACCAATCTCTGATGCAACCGTTTGGCTGTAAATATCCGGGTCGAGGTAAACATCCGTGCGCGTGTTTGCCGGGGTCTCAAAACGATCCAGCAGGGGGGCACCAAGGTAGAAGTAGCCTGCCAGGAAGGTATTTTCCAGGCCTAATGCAGACATGTCCTCGCTGACCATCAAAGGCCCCCGCACCGCGTCGATATAGGTCGACATGAGGGTATCTGCTGGTGGGTTTTCAGAGTAAACGATCATTCGCTCCAGCAAATCCGTCACGCCCTCTGGTGTCGGGTCTGGCGTTCGGCGCAGTACCGAGATCATGATCGGGATTTTGATGGTGCTGGCAGCGGTAAATGCAACATCGGGTTGGATGTCAGCACCACCCTGCACAGCAAAATGGGTTTCCAGGTTTGAGCCCATCGACGCCAGGTAAACTTCTGATAGGGCATCGAAACCGATCCAATTGATGTTGTGTTTCAAAAAAGCTTCCAGCATGCCGTCAGAGGGAGATGGGAGCACATCTTCGGAAATTTCTAAAGTGACCTGGTGGCTGTCAGGTGTGGATAATGCCTGGCGAATGTCCTCAAGTGCCTTTTGGGTATCCAGTGCTTGCCCCGGTTGGCCTGGCTCAAAATTCGTTGTCCCGGGGATAGGAGTGACAGGCTTGCCGTTCTGGATGTATCGGGGGAGGATTTGCCGATTGAGGTAAGTCGCGATCTGAGTATCGTCCACTGACGCGGCTAGGGGCAGGTCCACTGGCATGGCGGCTGAGCGATTCCAGAGGTGCGCCCAAAAACGATTTCCCTGAACTTCCTGCAAAGCTTCCTCAACCAGGCTGGCAGCGTCCATGCTGAAGCCAAGTTCCTCAGGTTTAACATGAACCGTCCCGCCCTGAACCTGTAGGACAAGGGGTAAGCTGTAATAATTCTCGAGACGGGAAGCAGCAGTTTGCGAATTCAAGCCCCCGACAGGTACACCAGCAATCTGGCTGCCTTGTGGAAAGGAGCTGTCCTGTGATTGAAATCGCCGGTATTCAATGAAGGTGATGATCAGGCTGGCAAGCAAAAAGAGCAGCCCCAATCCGCCAATCACCCACCTTAAAAGTTTAGATTCCATCCGCATTTCGGGGTTTTTATTCATTGCATGATTTTACCAGAGAAGATTTTTTAGGTCAGTCACGGAAATCCGCCCCTGACAAATCTACAATGACGGGTCATCAATACCTAGTACCAAATACCCAGTACCAAATACCCAGTACCAAATACCTGGTACCAAACACATTCCTCCCTAATCAAATATATCCTTCAGAAGCGGCACAAGCATGGCAATGCCGTTGTTACCCGCTGTCCGGCGTTTCAGTTTGCCATCTTTATCAAAAAGAAAATATGCCGGCCAGATCTCATTTTCAAAAGCTTTCTTGATTTTGTGCATATTATCAACTGCACAGGGCTCAACAATCCAGAATTTCTCAACCGCTGCTTTTACTTTTTCGATATCGGTGTCGGTTTTCATCCTTGGGCAGTGGATCGAGATCATTTTTAAACCGTTTGGGACGAATTCCTCCCGCCAGGACTGCAGTTTGGACATATTTGCATGGCATACCTGGCAGCTTACTGCCCAAAAATAGATCAACACAGGCTTACCAATGATCGCCTCAAGGTCAGGTTCAGCATTGATCCACTGCGTAGCACCTTCCAGGGAGGGTATAGGTGCGTTCAGGTGTAAGGACATGGCATGCTCCTATCTAAAGCAAATCCTCGCCAGGCTCCCAATTCGCGCCGCATAATCCACCAGCCTGTAAAGCTTCTAAAACGCGCAGGGTTTCGTCGACACTGCGGCCAATGTCCATATTGTGTACCACGGCGTATTGCAAAACCCCTTCGGGATCGATGATGAACAATCCTCGCAAGGCAATACCTTCTTCTTCCACCAGCACCCCATAGGATTCTGAGACCTCGTGAGTCCTGTCAGACGCCAGGATGTATTTTGTGCCCTGAATGCCATTTTCCTCTTGTGGGGTTTGCAGCCAGACTCGATGTGAATAAACGGAGTCCGTTGAAACACCGATTATTTCCGCATTGACTGCTTTGAATTCTTCATAGTGATCAGAGAGTGCCAGTATTTCTGTGGGACAGACGATGCTGAAATCATTGGGATAGAAGAAAAGCACCAGCCACTGACCCCGGTAGTCCTCAAGGGAAATGGTTTCTTCCAGGGTTTCTAAATTTTTAGTGCTCAACATTTCAAAATAAGGTGCGGGTTCCCCGACCTTTGCGTATTCAAACAATTCCATAAATCCCTCCGATTTTATTTGATTCTTCTGCTTTTATCATAATTGACTTATTCTTGTATCGGATGTTAATTGGATGGTTCAATCGACTGTACTGCACCCAGTTGATTGACGGTCAGCGCCCATTCACTGCCAGGGCGAGCCATCAAGAAAGTGTCAACATTGGTGGTGGTATAGGTATATCGCTCCCCGTCACCAGAGAAGATGATGGTGTATGTCTCTGTCGCAGCGCCCAACTGCTGGTCTGCACTCAAATTGGGCTCAGGCCAGACCGGGGTTAAGTTTTCACCTGTCTCAACAACCGTGGTTAAAACAACCCAGTCCATGACCGTGTAGTCACAATAATCATCATACACTTCATAGACGCATTCCTGGACAACCTCCCCGATACCGGTGCCTGTGTCTTCGACAACGGCTTCGCTGCATACTTCGGTAGCGTTGGCTTCGGGAATTTCCGATGTATAACGGTATCTCTGACTGCAGGATTGGATCTCAGCAATATCCGGAATCTGATCCCACCAATCGCTTCGGGATACTTCCGTAAAAGCTTCAATAGCAATGCTGCGCTCCCAGCGAACATCTGTGACAGATGCTTCGATTGAATCGGTTTTGAGCAGCATAAATAAAAATATGATGCATCCCGCGATGATTGCCAGCCCACCCAGGGCTAAAAGGATAGCAGTTAACCGGCTTGGTTTCTTCCTGGTCCTTACTGGTGGCACTGCAGGCTCTGGTACGGGGGCAGATTGAAGTTCTTCCTTGTGTTCTGCAACCGTTCTGACCTCTTTGCCGGTTTCACGAACAACTTTACCCGGGATGTTAATTTCTCCACCGCAGTTGCTGCAAACTTCCGCACCTGCCGGGTTTCGTGTGCCGCAGTAGGGGCAGTGAATATCCGGCCCTGCTTGAGCCATCCTGATCAGCGCTTCATCTTTGATAAAGTTAAATTTTTCTTCATCCACCTGTAAAAAGGCAACATCATCAGGCTGGGGCGCGCCGCACCTTGTGCATGTTTTGATGGGGCCGGGATTCTGCGTCTGGCAGTAGGCGCATTCCCAAATTAGTGGTACGTAGCCAAGCGTTTTACGAGCCATACTTCCTCCGATGAAAATTTAGAAAGGGTTATTTTATCTATTATAAATAAAGTTCTGTAAAAAATCTACCAAATTTGTCCATATTGTACAGGTTCTGTTCATCAATTCATAAATTCTACATTTTATCGGTTTATATTCCCAAAAAAATATGATTAATCACGGCTGAAATTTGAGCTTGTAAATTAATTTTGTTATTACAAATCTAACACCCGCTCAGTATAATTATCTGGTTATATTAACGCTTGATTGTCTTTTAAAATCGACTTCGATGCTTTCTTTGTTGATTAATTGATTTAGCCTAAAAATGGAAACAAGGGGTTCATACCTTGCACAAAGGATAGTAAAAGCCATTTCTAAGTGATAAGATCAATTTATATTATCGTTAAATACGTGGAGGAAACACGTGGCAGAAACACAAAATAAAAAGAAAAAGAATTTTAAAGTATGGTGGGTCATCATTGCCATTTTATTGATTGCAGGCGCATTTATCGGATGGCGTGTTTGGCAAAATCGACAAAATGTGAGCCAGGTTTTGGCAAACGTTGAAACCGAGCCCTATCAGCGGCAGACATTGAATGCCAATATTTATGGGACAGGCACAGTAGAGCCGGTTCAAACGGCAGTACTGACCTGGTCTGCAAGCGGCATTGTGGGGGACGTTTTGGTCTCAGTCGGTGATGAGGTCAGTGAAGATCAACTGCTGATGTCTCTTTCACCAGATTCTTTATCTGTGGATATCTTGCAGGCTGAAATTGATTTGATCAATACCCAGAATGCCCTGGATGACCTTTATGACAATTGGCAGTCTGACCTTGCACAGACGCGATTGGATTTGTCAAATGCGCAGGAAGCCTACGAAGACCTGGAAAGTGAACGAAAGATCATGAATTACCAGCGTTGTACAGATGAACGCATTGAGGAATTAGAGGATGAACTGGATGATGCGGAACAGATTTACAAATTCAGGCAAAACTCAGACACCTTACGCGCCGTCAACACTGCCCAGGCTAACCTGGATTATTGTTTAGCAGATTTTACCGAACGAGAGATCGCTGAGGCAGAATTAGAAGTCGAGCTGGCTGAAGCACGCGTTGCTAAAGTTCAGGAGCGCGTTGATTTGCTTGAGAATGGACCCGATCCTGACCAGGTAACGATATTGGAAACGCAGCTGTCCATGGCGCAGTCTCGTTTGGACAGCCCCCTGATTGAAGCACCCTTTGACGGCATTGTGACGGTTCTCAATGCCAAACACGGTGATGTTGTCCAACCCGGGATGCAAGCGGTTCAAATTGATAACCTTTCACAATTATTTATCGTCGTCCAGATTTCTGAAGTAGATATTCCCTTTGTACAGCTTGGTCAGCTTTCTCAGTTAGTCTTTGATGCGTATTTTGATGAGTCCTTTGAAGGGAAAGTGGTTGAGATTTCTCCTGTGGGTAATGCTGTGCAGGGTGTGGTTGAGTATGATGTCAGGATAGAAATGCTGGATGCTGATGGTCGCATTAAGCCTGGCATGACCGCTGCGGTAAATATTGTTGTTGATGAGAAAGAGGATGTTTTTGTTGTACCAAACGATGCGATTGTGAGCATTGATGGGCAGGAACATGTGTATGTGCGCCGTAATGGGTCTTATGAGGCTGTAAGGGTTTCCTTAGGCAGTTATTCAGATTTTTACAGCGAAGTTATTGAAGCAGACATTGAAGAAGGTGAGTTGATCGTTTTGAATCCCCCCGTAGAGATTACAGGAGAAATGCCATTTGGCGGGCCTCCGCAAGGCGGATTTGGTGGTTTCGGGAATTAAGGATGACCATGGCTGAGAAAGAAAATGTCATACGAATAGAAAACCTTGCCAAGGTTTATCAAATGGGGGAGATCCAGGTTCATGCTTTGAGAGGTGTTAGCTTTTCGGTGGATCGCGGTGAAGTTCTGGCGATCATGGGCCCTTCTGGTTCAGGAAAATCCACCTTGATGAATATGATCGGCTGTTTGGATATCCCTTCTTCAGGCGATTATTTCCTTGAGGGTGAGCTGGTATCCTCTTTAAATGATGATCAGTTGGCATTGGTTCGCAACAGGAAAATTGGCTTTGTATTTCAAAAATTTAACCTGCTGGCACGTGCAACAGCCCTTGCCAATGTGGAATTGCCGCTGCGATATGCCGGTATTAATGGCGACCGAAAAGCCCGAGCTCAGAAAGCCCTTGAGTCAGTAGGTCTTGGTGATCGGATCTATCACCAACCGAACGAACTTTCGGGCGGTCAGCAGCAGCGCGTCGCCATTGCCCGAGCGCTGGT
The DNA here is from genome assembly GCA_029210815.1 of Candidatus Brevefilum sp. Taxonomy (GTDB): domain Bacteria; phylum Chloroflexota; class Anaerolineae; order Anaerolineales; family Anaerolineaceae; genus Brevifilum. The sequence goes on along the minus strand of JARGGB010000027.1, from coordinate 27,871 downwards.
CAATGAGCCAGCCATCATCCTTGCAGATGAGCCAACTGGCAACCTTGATTCGAAATCCGGGGAAGAGATTATGAAGTTGTTACTGGACTTGAATAAAACACAGGGAACGACATTGTTAATCGTGACGCATGATCCGGAGGTTGCTGCAGTCGCAGAACGAATTATCCACCTACGTGATGGCTCAATTGAGGGTCAGGAGGTACGTTCGTGAATATCCTTTTGAATCTCAAAGAGGCATTGCAGAGCTTAAATGCGAATAAATTACGCTCACTGTTGACAATTTTGGGTATCGTGATCGGCGTGGCTTCCGTGATTGCGCTGCTTTCAATTGGTGAAAGTGCAGGTGATTCGATCACCGGGGAGATTGAGAGCATTGGCACGAATGTCATTTATATTTTGAGCGGCAATGATTCGGATGATGTCACCAACCCTAAAGACCTGACATTGCAGGATGCAGAAGCCCTGGCGAACTCCCGCCGAGCGCCAGAAGTTGCTTATGTGGCACCCGTTATCAGCGGCGGCAGTGAAATTTCGTATGGTGCAGAGGGCCGAGAAACCTCGATTTCGGGAGTCACCCCCGATTATCAATTTGTCCAAAACATCACTATGGCTGAAGGCGATTTCATCTCCGAAGCCCAGGTTGAAGGGCGAAGTGCTGTGGTTGTGTTGGGGCCTGAAATTGCACAAAATTTGCTTGGAAGAAGTTCGGGAATCATAGGCAGTGCTGTCAGGATTGGCGGGTATCCATTCAGAGTGATTGGCGTAACAGAAGCCAAGGGCGGCAGTGCATTCAACAACCCGGATAACAATGTGTTTATTCCCATATCCACAGCCCAGACTCGTCTACCTCATGGTGATTCACCCAATGCCGTTCAATTTATCCTTGTATCGGTTGCCCAGGCTGAAGATGCAGACCAGGCAATTCAACAAATCACTGATGTTTTGCGTTCAACGCACCGCATACCCCCGCGCAGCCCCAATGATTTTTCAATTCTCAATCAGCAGGATTTTCTTGCTGTCGCCGCTTCCATCACCAATGTTTTAACCATTTTCCTGGGGGGTATTGGCGCAATATCCTTGCTTGTGGGCGGCATTGGCATCATGAATATTATGCTGGTGTCTGTAACAGAACGCACCCGTGAGATTGGTTTGCGAAAAGCCCTGGGGGCGAGGAAAAAGGACATTCTATTGCAATTTTTGACCGAATCGGTTTTGTTGAGCATGATCGGCGGTTTGCTTGGTATTGCGCTTGGGTGGGCTATCGCATTGGTGGTCAGCCAGATCGCCACCCGGTCCGGCACGCCGTTAGAGATCACTGTCACTGCGAATTCTGTGTTGCTGGCGACCTTGTTTTCTGCAGCCGTGGGAATCTTCTTTGGCTACTATCCGGCGAATAGGGCAGCCTCACTAGCGCCTGTTGAAGCCTTGCGTTATGAGTAAAGGGCAATTTGATTCTCCTTGAGAGATTGATCTCAGGTGATTTTAATAATAGTGCTACGCGAAAAATGTCATATTAATGGGTTGGCGTAGGGTTATCGTAGGGTAATCGTCAAGTTATCTCAGTAGTGATTTGATAGAATATAGTCAGCTAAGACACTTTTCTTCTCCTTCTGATGAGCGCCAGGGTCGGCGTCCCTGGCGCTCAACATTTAATAGTGGTGAATGGGGGATCGTGAATGGATATTGGGTATTAGGAATTAGGAATTGGGGAGTCGGGAATTAGCATCGAGATTTATTGAGCTCGAAATTGAAAATAATTTATCTCAGCTTGAACTTTGTGGTTCATGTATTATCTTTTTTCAGAGTTTCTCTTTTGTTGTTCATAATCTGAATAATTTCCTGAATAGTCTTGCGTGCCGTTGTCATGAAGTTCAACGATCCGGTTTGCAATTCTATCTAAGAAATAGCGATCATGGGATACTGTCAAAATCGTACCATCAAAATCTAATAAAGCGTCTTCCAGAACTTCACATGAGGGAATGTCCAGGTGATTGGTGGGTTCGTCCAGCAGAAGGAAATTTGCGCCAGAAAGGGTGATTATTGCTATTTGCAGCCTGGCACGTTCACCACCTGAGAGATCACCCACATTCAAATCGCGTTGCTCATATGTGAAAAGAAATTTCTTTAAAAACGCAACCCCTCTGTTTTCAGAAAAATTACCTGCTTTGCAGATTGTCTCTAACAAGCTCAATTTTGGATCCAGGGTCTCAAATTCCTGGGCGTAATAACCAGTTTTTACACTTGGACCGATATAAATCGTACCGTTGTCTGCCTTAATCTCGCCTAAAATCAACCGGATCAGTAAGGATTTACCCACACCATTTGGCCCAATCATGCCAATTCTGTCACCATAACGCAGCAGTAAATTAATATTTCTCAATACATGATGAATCTCTTGATTATCTAAAAAACTTTTTTCAAGGCTGCTGATTTCCAATACTTTTTGACTTCCGCGCTATCCACCTAATTGGATTTCTATCCTGTCCTTTTCCAATTCGGGTCTGTCAATTTTATCCATTCGTTCAATGCGATTCAGAATATTCTTCCCCCGCTTGTAAAACTTGGCATTGTCATAAACCTTACCCCACATCAATAAACGTTTAGCTGCCTGTTCCAGGCGGGTGATCTCCATTTGCTGAGCCTGGAAGTTCTGCGCTTGTTTTTCCAGCCGGAGCTTTTTTTCGAACATATACTCTGAATATGATCCCTTAAATTGTGTAATCCGCCAATTCTCCACTTCAACAATTTCATCCACTACCATATCTAAAAAGTAACGATCATGAGAGACGATCAGCACACTGCCCGGAAAATCTTCAATTAACTTGTGCAGTAAAGACTTGCTATCCAGATCCAGGTGATTATCCGGTTCATCCAATAAGAGAACATCCGGTCGACTGATAATGATGCGTGCTAACCCCACCAGTTTCTTCTGCCCACCACTCAGATTACCTACTGGTAAATTTGTCTCATGTGGTTGGAAACCGATTGAAGTCATTAGAGTCCTGATCCTGCCATCCAATCCAGGTCCACCTAACAGGTTGTATGTCTCAAGAGCCTGAGACTGTTGATCAATTAATTGTGCAAGCCGTTTATCATTGGCGTAGTGGATAGGTATCAGGTACTGGGTATTGGGTATTAGGTACTGGTTATTAGGTGTTGAATATCCATTCATCTGTACCTGTGTCGTATATATACTATTCAGAGCCATTTTACATTATGCAAATTTCCTAATACCTGATTTCCTAATAACTAATCTCCTCCTTCGCCTTTACCCAGATCTCGTCAAACATATCCTCGGTTAGCCGTCCTGTGAGGGTGTTTTGCTGGCTGGGGTGATAGGAAGATAGCAGCCAGGGCAGTCCCTGACCCAATTCGTAAAACTCGTTATGCCCGAACTCCAGTTTTGGAAGTTCAATGTTTTGCATTTTGTACATCCTGAGTATGCCGTCGAAAGCGATTTTTCCCAGGGCGACAAAGCCCTGTAAATTTGGCAGTAAGTCAACCTCTTTTTCCATCCAGGGCAGGCAATTTTTTATTTCAGCAACATAAGGTCGGTTATTGGGGGGCACACATCGGCAGATGGCGGTGATAAACACATCCTTAAGTTTTAGCTCATCCCCGATATGATCAGCAGCAGCCTGGTTGGCAAATCCAGCCCGGTACAATGCAGGATAGAGAAAATCCCCGCTGGCATCACCTGTGAACATGCGTCCGGTACGGTTGGACCCGTGCGCGCCGGGTGCCAGTCCGACGATCATGATTTTTGCGTCAGTGTCGCCAAAACCGGGCACGGGTTTCCCCCAGTAGACCTGGTCCTGGTATGCTTTGCGTTTGGTCCGGGCAACTTCTTCACGCCAGGCGACCATGCGAGGGCATTTACGACAGGTGATCAGTTTGTTATTGTGGGTTTTGAAAGATTCTGTCATGAAATAATTCTAACGAAAAAAAGATATTGTTTAAGAAATTGGGACGTTGAAGAAACAACGTCCCAATAATTTTCTATTGATTGTATATAAAGATCATTTAGCGTTTCAAGGCTTCCCAGCCGGCATAATGGGCTGTGCTGCCAAGTTCTGCTTCAATTCGGAGCAGTTGGTTGTATTTGGCAACGCGATCTGATCGGGCAGGTGCACCGGTCTTGATTTGGCCAGTGTTCATGGCAACTGCGAGATCGGCGATGGTGCTGTCCTCTGTTTCACCACTTCGATGTGAGACAATGGCTGTCCAGCCATGATTCTGGACCATGGTCACTGATTCTAAGGTCTCAGTTAATGAGCCGATCTGGTTGAGTTTGACCAGAAGTGAATTGCAGGAATTTTCTGAAATCGCCCTGGAAATGCGGGTTGGGTTTGTAACTAACAGATCATCGCCCATGATTTGAATGCGATCACCAAGCTGTTCCGTGAGCAGCTTCCATCCTTCCCAATCATCCTGGGCAAGGCCATCTTCAATGGAGACAATCGGGTACTTATTGACCCAATCAACCCAGAAGGCGACCATTTCCTGGCTGCTTAATTTTCGTCCTTCTGTGCGCAAGTGATAAACCTTTTCCTCTTCATCGTAGAATTCAGAGGCTGCCGGGTCAAGGGCAATAGCGACATCTTCACCAGCTTTATAACCTGCTTTTTCGATAGCTTCAAGGATGGTCTCAACTGCTTCTGCGTTTGCTTTGAGTGCAGGTGCATAGCCGCCCTCGTCGCCAACAAGGGTCGCATAGCCTTTTTCCTTTAGGACTTTCTTGAGGGTGTGATAAATTTCAGCACCCCAGCGTAAGCCTTCGGCAAAGCTCGACGCGCCAAGGGGCATTACCATGAATTCCTGTGCGTCTGTGGTTTGCCAGCCAGTGTGTGCGCCGCCGTTGAGGATGTTCATCATTGGGACGGGCAGTACGTGGGCATAAACGCCGCCAAGATAGCGATAGAGGGGCAGTGCAACGGAATGTGCAGCAGCCTTTGCAACAGCCAGGCTCGTGCCTAAAATGGCGTTCGCACCCAATTTCTTCTTGTTGGGTGTGCCGTCCAAGGCCAGCATGATCATATCGATCTCTTTTTGCTGTGTGGCATCATAACCGATCAAAGCTTCTGCAATCTTTGTGTTGACGTTTTCAACAGCCTTGGTAACGCCTTTGCCCATATAGCGATCTGCGTCCCCATCACGGAGTTCCAGGGCTTCGTGTATGCCTGTTGAGGCGCCTGAGGGGACGGCTGCCCTGCCCCAGCTTCCGTCACCGAGGATGACTTCAACTTCAACGGTAGGATTGCCGCGTGAATCAAGAATTTGAATTGCATTTACAGAGATAATTGTCGAGTCCATAGCTTTGTTTGCCTTTCTTTTAAATAGGGTTGACTTAATAATACCTTATTGTTAATCCACGGGCATGTAGTCTTCTTCGATTTGGATTTGATCCTGAACGGTTCGTATATTGAGGGTGGTTTCATCCAACAGGATGATTTCATAGAACAAGGTTCCCGAGTTTCCAGAATCAAGGACGAGGATCGGATCTGGCGATTCGATGCGAGCAGTCCATGAACCCGTAATTGTGCCTTCATCGGTGGTCAGCGCATACCGATTGCCGGAGAAGGTTAATGATTTGTTTGCGGGTTCCATATCCGCACCATCTTCCCGGTAGGCATAGAGATACCAGCTTCTATCCAATAATTTGAGGTCTTCTGGTGAAACAGGGTAAGCGACCTCATATTCGGAAACCACTTCAGTTTGGATCGGGTAGGCATCATCTTCCTGGTCTATCGCTCCGCTTTGTTCGGATTCGGTGATATCTCCTGATGAAGACTGCGGCAGGTAGATGGTCTCACCTGCTGGTTGTTCCTCTTTGGATTGGCAAGCCGTCAATACGAGAATGAATAATATTAGAGTGATCCAAAGTCGTGTTTGCTTTTTCATGATTTATCCTCGTTCATTTTACACTATTTAATTTGGGTGATTTTGATGGATATTCAACTTATTGCAGATAGATTTGATAAATGCAGAAAATATTGGGTGGGCACGATTTGGGCGTGATAGAAATTCGGGATGAAATTGTGTTCCCAACATAAAGGGATGGTCCTGGATTTCCGTGATTTCCACCAGGTGATTATCTGGGGAGACGCCAGAGCAAATCATCCCGGCGGCTTCAAGATCAGGTCGAAAGTCGTTGTTCAGCTCAAACCGATGGCGATGCCGCTCTTCTACCAGGTCGGTTTGATAGGCATTACTGGCTTTCGTCCCCGGAATCAGCTTGCAAGGATACAAACCAAGCCGCATGGTGCCGCCTTTTTCTGTGACATCATTTTGTTCAGGCATCAGGTCGATAAAGGCATCCGGTGTGGACCGGTCAAATTCAGATGAATTTGCCGAGCCCTTTTTCAGGACATTCCTGGCAAACTCGATGACCATCACCTGCATACCCAGGCATAAGCCCAAATAAGGGATCTTGTTTTCACGGGCGTATTTGGCTGCTTTTATTTTTCCTTCGATGCCGCGGCTGCCAAATCCGCCTGGAACGACAACCCCGTCCGCTTCCTTCAGGATTTCCCACCCCTGGTCTTTTTCGAGATCTGTAGAGTGGATCCAGGAGATATCGATTTCCACACCATTTGCAAGGGCGGCGTGTTTCAGAGCTTCCCTGACGCTCATGTAGGCATCGTGAAGTTCAACATATTTGCCAACGATGGCAACTTTGATCTCTGGTTTTGGACGCCGAACTTCTGCCACGAGGGAGCGCCACTCATCCCAATCGGGTGTTTCCCTGGCTTCTAAATTCAGACTCTTCAGGATCAATTCTGCGATGGGTGTTTCTTCCAGCAGTAAAGGAATCTCATAGAGAATGGGTGTGGTCACCATTGGGATGACAGCTTTTTCTTCAACATCACAAAACAACGCGATTTTTTCTTGCAATCCTTCTGTTATGGGGTAATCAGAACGTGTAACGATGATATCTGGAATGATGCCCGTTGAGCGTAATTCTCGGACGGAGTGCTGCGTCGGTTTGGTTTTCAGTTCACCAGTGGCACCGATATGCGGCAGCCAGGTCAGATGAATATAAGCCGTATTCTGCCTTCCGATATCCAATCGCATTTGACGGATGGCTTCAAGAAAAGGCTGGCTTTCGATATCACCGACAGTTCCCCCTACTTCAACCAGCACTATTTCAGCACCGGTCGCTTTGCTGACCATACGCACCCTGCGCTTGATCTCGTTAGTGATATGGGGGATAACCTGGATCGTGCCGCCTAAATAATCCCCACGCCGCTCACGGCTGATCACTTCTGCATAAACCTGCCCGGTAGTGACATTGCATACTTTATTGAGGCGGATATCGATGAAACGTTCGTAATGTCCAAGATCAAGGTCCGTTTCGGCGCCGTCATCAAGGACAAAGACCTCACCGTGTTGATAAGGGCTCATTGTTCCAGGATCAACATTGATATAGGGGTCCAATTTTTGAACTGCAACATTAAAGCCGCGCGCTTTTAAGAGTCGTCCTGTTGCAGCAGCTGTGACGCCTTTGCCAACAGAACTGAGGACGCCGCCTGTGATAAAAATGTATTTTGTATTCATCAGCCCTCCAACGCGCTGGGTGAAACCCCTGATCGTCCCATTTTAGTTTTCTCTTTAGGATACCATTGAATTAAAAGATAAAGGGAGGGCCGATGGTTCGGCACCTCCCCGGTTGTTCATTTTCGTCCTATTTTTGCGTTCATCATATTGGATGAACTTGAATTATCAGGATTCTTCACCAACTTTATTCTCCAGTGTACGGGAGAGTATTTCATCCTGCTCAGAAGTTGAACCTTGTTTCTTTCGCGATTTTTTCGCTGCAGCTTCCTTCTGACTGCCTTCAGATTTTTCCATTGCAGATCGCAGGGCGATTTCCATAGCTGTCAAATCAGGCTCTTTTGGCTCTTCTTCCTCTTGTTGTTTTTTACTTGCCGGGGGTTCTGGCATTTGAAGATTCTCAGGCAATACCTGGAGTGCTTTGATGCTCAACTTGATTTGTTTCTTGCGTCGGTTGACCTCAAGAACTTTTGCTTCCACTTCGTCGCCTTCACGGACTACTTCACCGGGGGTGCGCACATAACTGTGTGCCAGCTCGCTGATGTGGATCAGGCCAGGTCGTTCTGCACCAATCTCAACAAAGGCACCGAATGTCTCTAATCGGACAACTTTACCTTTGACGGTCATGTCTGGTTTAATCTCTCGCCATTCAAGGGCAAGCGGCTCTTTCATGGTTAATTCAATACGATCCTTGCGGACTCGTTTGACCCAAAAATCCAATTTCTGACCAACCTCTAAAACCTCATTAATGCTGTTGATTTGTTTCTTTGGATCATCATTTTTTACAGCTTGCGAAATGTGGATAAATGCAGGTTTTTGACTACCAATATCAACTAAAGCTCCCTGCAAAGTCGTTTTAAGCACCGTCCCCGTATAGCGCTCCTTTGCTTTAAATTCTTTTTCTTGTTCCATAGCGCTCTTCTCCCATTAAATTACAAATTTCACGAAGTGTGATTATACTGCGAGGGTGGGGTAATGTCAAACAAAGGGAACGCCGGGAAGGGGAGTCTTGATGTTCAGAAACAGCCAGGCGAAAAGACAGCTTCCAGTACCTGAATGTTTGCTAATTAAATTAAAAACCGCAACGCTTTCCCCCTTCTCTTCAGGGAGGGGGCAGGGGGTAGGTCCTGATTAGTCTGTAAATTTCTCTGAGAATTAACTGATTTTCTTCCGTAAAATCCACAAAGTCACGCCGCCGCCCACGGCAATCACCGCCAACCCAACCTGTGCCCACCGGATCATTTTTGTCCAATCCGTGGCAGCTTTCTGATCAGCAGAAGAAGGTTCACTGCGGTCCAGCACCTCGCCGCCCTGTTCAGTGTTGATTCCTAATATTGGGGATGCTCCATCAAGGTCTTTTTCTGTCGGTAGGCTTTCCAACTCAAGAGATTCTTGCGGAGCTTGCTGCATATCTGGAGGGACTTCAGGCTGCTCTACGGGTTGATCTTTAGGTGCAATCTCTTCCTCTTCCGAAGGCTGTTCAAGGATGAAGCTTTCTTCAGGAAAACTTTCTGCACTGCCGCCGCCATAACCATCAGGGACCGCACCGCCAACGCCCGGTTGTGCCCAAAGGATCAGCGGTTCGGGAGTGCTTTCATCTTCCACCCGGGCAGCCTCCATCATTGGTGCTTGAGCTGTCATTGATGCGAGGAACCCACCTCCAAGCAATGCCTGTACACCAAATAGGGCTACTAATAAAATGGCTGCAAATGAGGAGGCTAATTTTAATGTCGAAAATAAAGGTTTCGTTTTGCGCCTGCTAACCTTGACCATGTCCGGTGTGAGTGTGTAATTACGGGGCGCGCTTAACCGATCAAGGCGGCTGATTAACACCTTGGTCTGGCGAAGATTTTCAAGTTTCTGGCGTAAGTCCGGGTCTTGTTCCAGGCGCGACTTAAGCTTTTCAAGTTCTTCTGCTTCCAAAGCATTGTCCAGATATGCTGAAAGCATATTTAATTCTTCAATCCGATCTCTCTCTTTTTTCATCTTTTTTCCTCACTACTTAGACGAAAGAGATCGGGTAAAAGTTCCCGAAATCCCTGCAAACAATCCTGCACCCGCTCGCGCGCACGTGCCAGACGGCTTTTTACCGTACCTAAAGGCCTGCCGATAATTTCGGATGCTGTGTCATAATCCAAACCTTCAACATCCACCAAAACAAGGATGGTTTTGAATTTTTTATCAAGGTTGTTGATGCAGTGCTGGATTGCCTCTTGTAATTCTGATTCCTCAAATTCCTCTTCAGGAGATGGCGAATCATCTTCAATCCAATAGGGATTTTCAAGGGTTTCGCCATCATCTAATTCGGGTTTGAGGGGGGTCACAGGCTGTCGCTGCCTGCGGCGAAGCTCGTCATAACAGGCATTGGTGACAATCCGCAGCAACCAGGCTTTGAAAGACCCGCCGCGGTATTGGTCGATTTTCTGATAGGCGGAGATAAAGGCTTCCTGGGCGGCATCATCAGCAGCACTGTGTTCGCCCATGATGCGATAAGCAACGTTATAGGCCATATCCTGGTAATGTAATACAAGGCTGTTGAAGGCATTCAGCTTACCTTCAAGCGCGTCCTGGATAAGTGCCTGTTCGTCCATTTAAGCCCGTCTCGATCCATTTACGATGAATGATATTGCTGCAGCATTTCTATTTTATCAGGATTTATTCATCCTGTGAAAGGCTGCGAAGGTGGGGGAACAAAATGACTTCTCGAATGCTCCTGCGCCCGCTGAAAAGCATCACCAGGCGGTCAACGCCAATGCCAAATCCTCCTGCTGGGGGCATCCCGTAGCTGAGGGCATTTAAATAATCATCATCCATTGGATGTTGTTCTTCATCATCATCTGCATAAGCACGACCCATCTCTAAAAAGCGCTGCTCCTGGTCGAGTGGGTCATTTAGCTCTGAGAAGGCGTTACACAACTCCATACCGCCTACAAAGCCTTCAAAACGCTCGACGGTGCCCGGGTCTCCAGGCTTACTCTTCGCCAGCGGGGAAATATCCCTCGGGTAATTATAGATGAAGGTTGGCTGGATGGCGTTTGGTTCAAGGAAGTCTCCGATGATGCTGTCGATCAATTTCCCACGCGTTGACCCGGGTTTAGGATTGAGATTTTTTGCTTTCATTGCGGCTTCCAGGGACTGTGAATCGGGATGCTCATCGATATCGATTCCGGTTGCATCCAGGATGCCCTGCCGGAGTTCAACCCGCCGCCAGGGTGGAGAAAGGTCAATTTCCTGGTTGTCAAAAGTGATTTTTGTGCTCCCAAGCACCTGTTTGGCGGCAAAGCCGATCATCTCTTCGGTGAACTGCATGACTTCCTGGTAATCTGAATAAGCCCAGTAAAACTCAAGCTGTGTGAATTCGGGATTATGCTTGTAAGAAACACCTTCGTTTCTAAAATCACGGCCAATTTCATAAACACGTTCCAAGCCGCCAACAAGGAGCCGCTTCAGGTAAAGCTCAAAGGAAATGCGCAAGTACAGGTCCTGGTGGAGCTGGTTATGATGGGTGGTAAAGGGTTGGGCTGCTGCACCGCCGTAAATTGGCTGGAGAATGGGTGTTTCTACCTCGATAAAATCGTGGTTGTCGAGGTAATCGCGTAAAGATCGCAGGGTCGCTGCACGTATTTTGAATATTTCCTGGACATCCGGGTTGACAGCAAGGTCAACATAACGCTGGCGATAACGCGTTTCGGGATCACTGAGTTTGGCATGCCGCAGGACCTCACCGTCAACGATCTCGTCTTTTGCGGCTGGCAAAGGGCGTAAAGCTTTGGCAAGCATCTTAAAGTCTTCCACATATAGTGAAACCTCTCCCCGACGTGTGCGGAACATATAACCGCTGGCTTGAATGAAATCGCCAAGATCGAAGTAATCACTCAGCATTTCCATTTTTTCTTCACCCAAATCATTGATACGGAAAAATAGCTGAACCCGGCCATCACGATCGTCGATGTGTGCAAAAGCAATTTTTCCCATGGGACGCAGGGCTCGGATGCGGCCTGCCAATGTCACCTTAATGGGGGTGTCATCCCCTTCAGCTTCAGCATTAGAAAAAGATTCGATAGCTTCTTTGCTGGTGTGGGTTTGCTCAGCGCGGATGGGAAAGGGATCCATCCCTTTTTCTTCCATGGCGCGTAGTTTTTCAAGACGGGTTAATTCGAGTTCTGAAAATGATTCTTCAAGCATGATACCTTCCTCAATGAAATTTAAAATAAAAGCCCCGACCATTCAAGACGGGCGGGGCAGAATTGACGGGGTGTCAGGTCAACCAATTGAGAGAATTTCTATCTCAAACTCTCCGCCCGGCGCTTCGACCTTAACTTTATCACCAGCTTTTTTATTAAGCAACGCTTTACCCAAAGGGGACTCGTTTGAAATACGACCAAGGCGCGGGTCTGCTTCGGCGGCGCCTACGATCACATATTCCTCTGGGTCATACCCTTCTTCATGCACCTTGACCTTGGAGCCAACCTGGATTGAATCGGTATGGTTGGTCTCTTCAATCAGGTGTGCATTGGAGAGCAGGATTTCAAGTTCCTTAATGCGTCCTTCAACAAAGGATTGTTCATTTTTGGCTGCTTCTAATTCAGCGTTTTCAATAAGTTCGCCATCTTCTAAGGCTTCGCGCAGACGCTCTGCGACTTCTATGCGTTTTTCGGTTCTGAGGTAATCAAGCTCTTTTTGTAGCCTTTCAAAACCCTCGCGTGTTAAGTATGAACTGGGCATAAGACTTCCTTCCAGTAAGTCTGTGGTCCTTGGGGCTAAATTTCTTCCCCTTTGTAAAATAAAAAACTCGCTATCTTCGAGAAAAGGTGCTTTCCTGAAAATAGTGATTGTCTCTTGTAGGCAGATATCTTATCACATTTTCAGGCGGTGTGCAAGTGCTATATTTGAGAGTGTTGAAAAACAAAAGATGGTCAAAAAAGCTTGTGTGAAATTTAACCTGATTTCAAAATAATAATATTTATAACAAAATTTGGACAATATGTAGGGGCAGACCTCCGTGTCTGCCTCGCGTGCACCCTTCGGGCTGGGCAACCACAGAGGGTTGCCCCTACGGGGAAATTGGGCATTATTAATTGCAATTTTCAACACCCTCATATTTACCCGGGCTATAGCGCCTATGTATCTCTAATTAATTACCTTTATTATGAAAGTTTAACATTTGAAGAATGGCTCCCTTTTGGTTTGGAGATTTGTGTTCCGAGAAGGATTTTTAATCCGTTTTCATGTTATTGGCACAAACCTTGCAAGTCATAGAACAGACAAAAAAGCAAACGCGCGAGACCAAAACGATTATGTTTTGAGACCGCGATAGCTATGGAGAAACTTTTTATGAGTAAAACACTAAAATTTGGTATTGTCCTGCTGGTTATCCTTTGTGTTGTTTTGGGCGCTGTTTTATTAATTGATATTCCAAAAAACGATCCTGCATTGAGCCAGGCGATAAACACAGAAACCCCGCCATCCGGTGATCAAGAAGCACCCCCGCCTGATCTTGAGGTCGGAAAAGACCTGGAAGCAGCAATTGAATTGGCTTTAGCCAACAGCACCGGGCGATGGAAGGAGTCAACCTATAAGATTGACCACATCCAACTTCAGGATGATGGAAAGATGGCGATTGTTTGGCTGGCACCTATAGACCCGGAAACTGGAGAATTTTTAGGCAGAGAACCGGAACTGGCTGTGGCTGAACAGAATGAGCTGGGTGAATGGCGGATTTTCTTAGAAGATGAGCCCAGTTTTGAAGCAGCTTTTAAGACGTTTCAATATGCAGAAAAAAGCCTTTTAAATGGTGATATCCTGTCAGGCGAACAAGAAGCTTTGCCAAAATCAGGCACCGTTTACGGCGGCTATTATTTGCCCTGGGCAAAGAGTTTAGAAAAGCGGCTAACCTGGTCAGTGGGTCACAGCTCTTGCTATCCCATTTATTACTGCACCCATGCATTTGATTTTGCGGATGGCACAATGTTCCCGCTGGTTGCGGCAAAAGGCGGTTCTGTGTTCCACTGGCGGGATACCTGCGCAAATGGAGATTCAACCTGTACGAACAGCATCACCATCCAGGATAAATCCACAACACCCTGGACCTACCAAATCTACCTGCATATTGCCCAGGGCAGCGTGCCAACCGGGCTCAAAAAAGTAGGTACACCCGTCACCCAGGGGCAATATATCGCCAACGTTGACGATACAGGCTACAGCTCGGGGCACCATGTTCACTTTATGGTGGTGACTGAAGACACGCGTTATTTTTCTTACAGCATGCAATCCTATTGGGGTGTTGCAGAGGATATCACCTTTAGAGATGTGGATATTAATTGGGACCCGGTTACGCGGGGTGGACGCCCGCGATTGGCATATGAGGCAGCAACCTATGGTGGAGTAGGAAGGACTTATTATGTTTCAGGAAATGCGCCTGCCAACCCACCGACTGGCGGTTTGACCACGCCGGCGGCAAATACATATCTTACAAACCAAACCTTGACGGTGACAGGTTGGGGCAGGGATGATGTGGCAGTCACCAAAGTAGAGGTGCTGGCTGACTATAATGGCAGCTGGGTTACGATCGGCGAAGGACCTGGCGGGACAAGCTTTACAACAAACGTTGATTTTTGCAATACAAATGTTCCTGATGGTTATTTTGACATTGCCATTCGCCTTTGGGATTACGAAGGCAATCCCTCATCTATTTTGGGAAGGCGTGAGGTGTTTAAGAATGTAAATTGCAGTAAAAATCCGGATATTACATTTACGAGCCGGTATTTGCCTGAAGAGGGAACGGTTAGCGTCAGTGCGACACCAGGCAGCAGCGATAGCCCAATTTCTTCTGTTGAATTCTGGTTCTTAGGCCAGAATTTATTCGCTGATGATCGTGTTTACTTGGGCAAGGATACCTATACTCAAGATTTCTGGCGAGTGCCGATTTCAACCACTAATTGGGCTGAAGCCAACAATTACATCATATTTGCATTGGCAACGGATTCTTCCGGGAACAAGGGTGGGGGCATAATATTTATCGGGGTTGTTGATCGAACGCCCCCCTGGCTGAAGATTAACCCGGTGACTTCGCCGATCATGACAGACGCGGTCAATATTACCTGGTCGGGCGGGGATAATATGTCTGGCATTGATCATTACGCCTTATCTGTAAAAGTAAATGATGGTGATTACCAGGTGCTGGCTGATAATTTGCCTGCATCGACGACATCGTATAGATTAAATGTGCTTCCCAATCAACTAATTGTGGTATCGATAACCGCTTATGATAAGTCGGGGCATCAAACCACCCAGGAGCACCTCATGTACACCAATGGTTTTGAGTGGCCTTATCAATATATTCTGTTCCCGGTTTATAATGGGTATTAATCAGGTATCAGGAAGAAAGCGTTATTGCGTTCAATAAGGATAAAAAGTCACGCATGACCATTCTGCGTGACTTTCCTTTTTAAGTTTCTAATAAAGTCTATCCTATCTGGAAACCAGGTGCTTAAAATGATCAGAAAAATTTGCAAATGTGCTGATGACTGTTTGTGAATATTTACCCGGAGTTTGTTCCTCAAAGATGCTAATTTCCAGAATAGCAGGGATGCCAGTATAATTCATTCGATCATGAAAAAATATTGGGAAATTTATGTCTAAAACAAACGCACTCAGTGACCGCGAAATAGAAATCCTGCAGCTTGTTGCGACGGGTTTAACCAATCGCGAGATTGCGCAATCACTGACGATCAGTCCAAACACAGTTAAAGTTCATTTGAGAAATATCTTTGAGAAAATTGGTGTAGCATCCCGGACAGAAGCTACGCTGTACGGTATTGAACACGGCATTGTTGATGTACCGGGAGCCAACGGGGATGCAGCACAAGTTCAAACCGTGACGGTGGTTCAGAAAATCCCCTGGACATTTGTTAGCATTATTGGATTGGTCTTACTGATTATAATCGCTTTTGGGTGGGATCTTTTGTTCCCACAACGAATATCCAATGCCGGGCTTGTTACCGAAGTGCCTGAACGTTGGCAAGAACTGGCACCGCTGCCAGAGCCGCGATCCAGCATGGCAGCGGCAGCTTATGATGGGGATATCTACGCCATTGCCGGGGAGGGGCCGGAGGGCGTCAGCGGCGGTGTTTTCCGATATGTTACTGATGATGATCGCTGGGAAGTGCTCAGCGACAAGCCGACACCGGTAGCGGATGTCAAAGGGGTTTTGGTAGGTGAGAAGATTTATGTACCGGGGGGACGATTGGCTGATGATCAACCGACAGACATTTTGGAAGTGTATGACCCGCGCCGAGACACCTGGGAACAGAAAGCGTCGCTGCCGATAAAGGTGAGCGGTTATGCCCTGGCTGATTTTGAAGGGCAAGTTTATCTCTTTGGCGGCTGGGATGGGGAGAAAGTACTGGATACTGCGCTGCGTTACGACCCACAGGATGATCAATGGGATGAGGTAACACCGATGCCAACTGCAAGAGCATTTGCCGGGGCGGCTGAAGCCGGCGGAAAGATTTATGTGATTGGCGGATGGGATGGGGAAAAGGCACTGGATGTGAATGAGAGTTATTTGCCTGCGAGGGACACAACAGGTGAAACCGCCTGGGAAGTTGAAAACCCTATTCGGGATGATTTCAATGCTTACAATGTGTCTGCTTTATCTGAATTGATTTATGTAATAGGTGAGGAAGGAATTCTTAATTATTCAAACCAGAATGATGTTTGGAATTTATTTGTTGTTGACCCAGATTTCACCATCTATCAGAACAATGCCATCTCTTCTTTAGAAGGGCACTTCTATATTTTTGGGGGAAGAGATGAAGACGGAGCGTATTACAGTAATAATATCAAGTATCAAGCAATCTACACAATTGCTATACCACAGATCATCAATTGAGCTGAAGCGTACTATTTTGAGAATACATTTTTAATAATTCTTGTGAGGTTATGTGAAAAAAGTAGCCATCTTGGGCGCCGGCATATCAGGATTGAGTGCAGGATATTTCTTAAATAATGCCGGAATTGAGTTTAAAATTTTCGAAAAACAAGACACCTATGGCGGCCTGGCAAGGAGTTTTGTTTGGCATGGCCATTATTGTGATTTTGCAGCACATCGGTTTTTTACAACCAGTAATGAGGTCGAGTCAATTTTGCTTGATCTGGTCCCAATGGTTCACCATACCAGGAAAAGCCACCTGTACATTAAAGGAAACTGGGTTAATGACCCGATTAATCCGATTGAACTCCTCCAATTCATTCCTTTCAAGGAAAAAATTCAACTCATTTATGATTTGTTGATTAAAGAAAAACCGGTTGAAACGGATAATTTTCGTGATTTTGTCATTAATAAGCATGGTGAATACATGTTTCATGCCTTTTTCAAGCCTTATACAGAAAAATTATTTGGCATTAAATCAGAGAAAATATCTGTACTATGGGCAAAAAATAAGGTTCGGCTTATCAATCCGTTCAAGAATATTAATAAGCGCTCTAAGAAATATTTTTCCTATTTTTATTATCCCATTGATAAGGGTTATGGATTAATTGCGGATACGCTCTTTGACAAAATTTCAGAGAATGTTCTTTTAAATTCTTCGGTTCACTCACTGCTGAGAGAAAACGGGAAAATTATTGGCGTCCAATACGAAGAAAATGGTGATCGTAAACAATATTTTTGCGATGCAGTTATTTCGACATTACCGCTCACCTTAACTGCCAGATTGTTAAATATGGAATTTAACCAAAGTTTTCGAAAAGTGGAGGCGGTTTATTTATTAATTAACAAACCAAAAGTATCTGAAAACCACTGGGTTTATTTTATTGATGATGCAATTGCCATCAATCGTTTGGTGGAGTTTAAGAACCTCAGTCCTATTAATCGACCTGATGAAACGTCGGTTCTATGCGCCGAAGTGACGAAGGATGTGGATAACCCCGCTGAAAAGGTGATTGTGGATCTACTTAAGGTTGGGATGATAACTCGGGAAGAAATTTTGGATACGAAAGTCATCAGAAAAGAACATGGTTATCCTGTTTATCATGTGGGTTACGAGAATGAATTATCCAGTGTTATGGAAAGCATCGATCAAGAAGGGAATTTTTATATCCTTGGCAGATCAGCGGAATTTATTCATCGCGAAGTAGATGATATAATTGCATCCTCCAAACTACTTTCGGAAAAAGTACTAGCTAAATGGGATATTAAAGCCGATGTCATACCCGTTCAGAGGGAACGCATGAAAAAATCCTGTATCGTTATTCTGACATATAACAATGTTGGAGACACAATTGAATGTATCAACAGCTTGTTGAAGCTCAATGGAGGACCTTATAAGATTTTCTTAGTCGACAACGGTTCTTCTGATGGAACGCCTGGTACCATCGGAGAAATGTATCCTGAAATTGAGGTACTGAGTTTGAAGAAGAACCTTGGTGTGCCGTCTGGTTTTAATCATGGTATCTACCATGCTCTGTCTGAGAATTATGAACATATTTTTATGGTGAACAATGATACTGTTGTAGACCCGGATATGATGATTCGGTTATTAGAAGTGTCTGATGGGGACCATGATTGCGGCATTATCATGCCAAAGATTTTTTACTATCCTCCTCATGAAGGTGCTGCGACGCGGGACAAAGTGTGGTCTGACGGTGGCTATTTCCGAAATTTTCCTCCTTCAATCAAGCTGAAAGATAATCGCAAAGATATCAATTTTGATGAGGTCAGGAAAATTGAATATGCACCGACATGTGCATTGCTTATTCACAGAAGAGCTTTTGAATCTGTTGGGCTTTTTGACCCCGGATACTTCTTCTTTTTTGAAGATTGGGATTTTTCTGAAAGGGTTAGAAATGCCGGTTTGAACATCTGGTGCGCACCGGATGCAAAATTATGGCATAAAGTTTCGTCCTCGACAAAGAAGGATATGTCAGTCTACTGGCATATGATGGGCGAAAGCGGTATGCGTTTCTTTAGACGCCATACAGGTTTTGTTTCATATTCAATTCAAATTGCATACTTCATTCTTCGTGATTTTATATTCAAATATAATAATTTTAAGTATCTTAAGCATTACCTTCGTGGTTTACGTGATGGCTATTCACAGAACCTTGGCGATTTTCCTGATATATCGAATCTAATGATTTCGAAGAATTACGAGGATTTCTCAAAATAAAATGATGGAACTCAAAGAGCATCCTTGTGATTGGTGCGGCTCGAATCAATATAATGTTGTTATGCAAAGCAGAGATTATCTTACCGATAAGCCTGGTAATTTCCAGTTTGTAAAATGTGCTCAATGCGGTTTGTTAAGGCAAAACCCTCGTCTTGATTGGCTTGACCTATTAACATATTATCCGGATGATTTCCCTTCGCACAGGCAGCAGGTTTCAGAGATCCCTTCAAAACTTAAAAGGCTTAATAAGCGGTATGGTTTATGGAAAAGGGTCAGGTTTATTAATAAGTACAAATCTTTTGGCAATTGGCTCGATGTCGGCTGTGGCACCGGCAGATTGTTACAAGAGGCTCAATTGTGGGATCAATGGAAATTGTTTGGATTAGAACCTATTCCTAATATTGCTGAATATACAAAAACAAAATTGAATATTCCCACCTATCCCTTATCATTTGAAGATTTTCAAGACGATGGCACCCGTTTTGACATCATCACGATGTGGGATGTTCTGGAGCATTTACCCTCACCAGCCTCAGGTATACGAAAAGTAGCTCGCCTTTTAAACCAGGATGGTTATTTCATTTTTACAATCCCAAACCTGACCAGCATATGGCAAAAAATTTTTAAGCAATCCTGGATTGGCTATGAATTGCCAAGACATTTATACTTATATCCTCCAGGGATGCTAAAACAGATGCTTGAGGAATCAGGTTTTAAAATTATCACAAAGAAATGTATTGCAGGAAGTCACGGCGCTTTGATGTTGGATTTAGCGCGCTGGAATAAGGATATAAAATCAAGATTTCTGTCGAAACTTTTAGATAAAGGTGAGGATTTTCTGCCGCTTAGATTGATCACATTAATGCCACTGTGGATCATCGATAAATTAAAATTGGGGACAAATATTACATATGTGGCTAAAAAAATATGAAATTGTCAGATTCGGTCCGTGCCTTAGTTCAAAGAATTTCTAAGATCATTACTGCTTTACAGCTAAATGAGAAAATCAACGCGTTCTTAATCGCCTTTTCTTATCTTTACCCAATCATATTAATTGCGATTAGTTGGAAAGACATTGGGGATCTGGATATTAATAATTTTGCAAAACCTTTTCTCCTCTCGATGTTATTCGGTTTTGTGTCATTGATTTTGCAAGCGATGAATTGGGATATTATCGTAGGTAATAAATACTCCAACTTAACAAATAATATTGAGATTTATTTCAAAACATTATTGATGCGCAGACTGCCGGGTGGGTTTTGGCACTGGCATGGTAGAGTGAGCTTGTACAATAACGCAATTGAACAAAAATCAAATAAAATTGGGAAAGCAAATACAATTGAATTCTTGGGACTCGTATTGTCGGGGGCGACAACTTTTTTATTAGTGGAACATTTTTACTGGGGCTGGGTGCTTTTTATTTTCTCATATCTTGTAATGTTCCATTTAGAGCGTGAAAAATTCTCTAACGATGTGTCAAAATATCTTGTTCCCTTAATTCTTCTTTTTTCTTACATGATCTGCTGGTTTATGGGAGGACTTATTTTAGACACGCTTTTAACATATATTTCCCCCACTATTAGCATCACTTTGCTCAAATCAATATCATTTTGGGTGATCACCGGCACTGTTGGAACAGTCTTTTTCTTTATGCCGGTCACAGGGATTTTCCGCGAATTGACCTTGACCGCCTTGCTATCCCCCTATTTAGATTTCTCCAAAATTATCCTCTTATCCCTTCTTATCAGGGTAATCCTTTATTTGGGTGATGTCAGTGTTTCTTTAATTGGGCTGGGAATAATTGCAGTAAATAACAAGAGATCCTCAAGAACCGGGTGACCTCTTAATAATTTCAAGAGAAAAATATTTTTTAAGGCCAATTCACAAATGTTGTATCCAGATCATATGTTTGATTGGTTTCCACAACCAATTCTATTTCGTCGGTTTCTTCATTAGCAAGGGGGAAGATGCCGAATGGAGTTACCATAATCGGGATGTATTCATCCGGAGCAACATCTACAATTAAGAACTCACCTCTTTCATTTGTCTGGGCGTGTGGTGAGGATTTTTCTTGAAAAGAAATTGTGTAATTTGGTCCAGGTTCGAGCAGTACCTTCTCTGCGAGATAAACCATTACGTTGGGAAGGACTTCATTTGTTGTATATGAATATATTTGGCCGTGAACAACTGCAGAATCAGGGTTGGCATCGGGAATAACCAAGGGTTCAGAGGTCGCCTGTGTGGACTCCCCATTATCATCTGAAGTGTCATCTCCTGTAGCAGGATACGACGTGCTTTGGCCATCACGAACAGCAGTTGAAACAGGATAAGACTCGGATTCCCCGGGAATTATTTGGGTGATTTCCTCATTTGGCGGTGATTGAGTAAATGTCTTATTTGAAGAACTGCAAGCTGAAATCGATAATAGCAAAAACAGAACTATTGCAACGAGATGTAAAATTTTTTTCATATGCGAAAACCAGGTTCCTTAATCATTAATTTATCAAGATTATTTTATCATTATCCCACATCATAATAAAAAGGGGCTAACTGATCTCAGTTAGCCCCTCAAGTCTAAAAGCTATTGATATTTTACTTGTTCACACCGTTGTATGAGAATAATTGGTCCATAACCTGTGTGTTGTATGGTACAGCTTCCATATTGCTATTGATAATACATGCAATGGGTTCAGCGGTATTAGATACAACAACAGCGCTTCCATTGTAGCCGTTAGGAATGTCAGCCTTGGCTGGCATGTAAATTTCCCAACTCTTACCCGGATCAATTGATGGGGATGTCTCAGTAGCAGCTGAACCTGCATAAGTAACGGTCATCGTTGTTGCAGCCGTACCTAGGTTCTGACAGGTCATGCTTGAGCTGTAATTATAGTAATTCTTCATTACATTGGGTGCATTCACTGTTGTGGTTGCTTCAGCAACTCCATTATAAGTTGCTGCTCGGTTATAAGGATTTGATATATTGACCGTGACAGCGACATCGTTGTCAGATGTAACGGTGGCACTTAAGAGCCCATTGGGGAGTTCTGTCAAAGCAGGAACATAAATTGCGACAGATGAGTTAGATGGGATTGTATAGGGCTTTGCTGTTCCGTTGCTGAATGTGACTGTGACATTTGCAGCGGCTGTGCTGACATTCTGAACAGTCAGGGACGCATTCCAGCCATAATAGGCTTTATACAATGCTGGCACATAGAATGTGGTGGCACCAGCTGGGAAGGCATTATAGGAATATAACTGCTGTGCAACTGAGCCTGAACCATAAATGTTTGCCATGCTTACAACATTGCCTGTGGCAGTGACTTTAGCCGAATAGGAAACATTTGTTGATAGTTCGGTGAGGTCTTTTTGGGACCAGTTCACACTGGTTTTGGCTGGGACAGCTGTTTTTGTGTTTGTATAAACAGGTGTCGAATTGCCGGGAGCGTAAATGCTTAAGGTAATATCAGCCGCTGCATCTGACACATTTTGTGCATATACTTCAGAGAAATATGCATAGTAATTGTCATAAACAGCAGGGATAAACCAGGCAGTCGCGCCTTCTCCAAAACCAGAATAGCTGGCGCCGCTGTCAACGTCGCTGAAGTTTGATGTGGCTGCGACGGGTTGGTCGGATGATATTACAATTGAGTACTCACCCGAAACCAAACCAACAACTGCGGGCACATAAACTGAGAGGACGTCATCCACCTCAATGGTATGATTTGATGTGAATACCATTGTCCCAGCTGCGTCATAATATTCCACCATTACAGCGGCAGATGCTGTTCCAATGTTTTGAATATTGAATGAACTGCTGAATGGACCGCCGGGGACAGTTGTTGCTGCGCTAACTGAGCCAACGGATGCTAAGCTTGCGCATAAAACCATGAAGAGTAAAAATGCTTTTTTCATACTTATCTCCTTATCAAATAATCGAATTCAATTGTAATTTTACAGGAAATGACCTTTATTACAATAATACTTTAGGGGTAATAATATGAAATAAGGAATGATTCTATCATTCGGAGGCTAATTTCAACGGAGTTATTGAATTCAACTTTGGTAATTGGGTCCTGGTGCTTCGGAATTTCAGTGGAGAATGTTAAGAGCATGCACATAGAAACATTTTTGCTTATAACTGCTTCAATTTGATATTAACGGGATGAATTTTTCTTTGACCAGACTTTTCCAATAAAATTGCCCGACTGTTTTCAAGCTATTTTGGCGTAATTCTAAAGTGAGATTTTGATTATCGATAATATTTCTTATTTTAATTGCCAGGTCGCTTGCATCGCCGGGCAGCGTTAACATTGCAGTCGGCAGATCTCCTGACAATAGTTTCCGATCCCCAACGTTTGACGTCACAAAAGGTGTTCCAGTCAACCAGCTCTCGAACATCTTTAATGGGCAGCGGCCCTTTGCGCTGTCAGTATCATAAACCGGGTCAACTGTAACATCAGCAAGTTCATAATAATTAGCGACCATTTCAGGGTCAACACGTCCTTCAAAAAATACTTTATCTTTGATACCAAGATCGATTGACAGGTCTTTTAGCTTTTCTAAATCTTTCCCGGCACCAACAATTATTAAAGCTGCATTTTCATTTGCTTCTGAAACAAGTTTGAAGGCATCTATTAGAAGATCAACAGGATGATTTGAAAGATTTAAACTTCCAATATAGGCAATGATTTGTTTGCCTGAAAGGTTTAACCTGTCGACTATCTCATCAACTTTGTTTTTATCAATATTCTTGAATCTATCAGGGTCCACACCGTTAGGTAAGTAATGAATTTTCTCAGGAGGGACTCCTAATGCAATCATTCTTTCTTTGTTAAAGAAAGTGTTTGTCGTTATCTTGTGGACAAACCTCGGCGTTTTGTCTTCAAAAAATCTGACGATCCTTTGCTGCCACTTTGACGAGAAGTAATTTGAAGCCGCTTCGTAATCATCACAATCCAATACGATCTTTGAATTCTTAAGATAGCCGCCCAGAATGCCCGCAATGCTGTTCATCGGATGCGGTTTACCAATAACAATAGTGTCAGCTGGATTTTTTAGAACAAATAAGAATAAACGCCAGGTTGCTTTTATCACATGCCAGAATAATTGAAGCGGATTAAAATATGTCGTCCGATTGTTTTCCTTTTTAATGTGCATTTGCGCCACATAATGCACCTTTACACCTTCTTTTACCATGGTCCGGGTGTTGAGAGAAGCATAATTGGAATGTAACGCAGCGATATTGACGGAGAACCCTTGCTTTGCCAAATATTTACTTATCGGAAAATACCTTCCCAAACCGGAGGGGCTTTCAAGATCCTGGGTTAATAAGAATAAAACCGATTTGTTTTTGCTTGTCGTTTGTGAGTTTTTCATTTTTAATGGCTGATCGCTTTTACCATCTTCTCCCATGTCTGACTGAAAACAGCATCAATTTCCGCATTGCTGAGAAGGGGTGTATTTAATTGTTCTTCAATCCCATTTGCCAGCATCATAGGGCTCTGTGGCGGAACAATCTTACATAATCCTGGAAAATGGTCGGTTACTTCATCAATAATAACATCTGTTAAAACAACAGGTAAGCCAAAACCCAAGGCTGCCTTGAGAACACCGGATTGTGTTCCGCCTCTGTAGGGGGCAACAAAAATGTCTGACATTTCAAAGTATTGGGCTGCCTCATCGTCCGGGATATATTTATTGAAAATCATTACAAAATTGGACAATTCCAAAGTATCAATTTTTTGCTTATATTTTTCTATGTCTTCCCAGAATTCACCAGCAATAATCAGCCTGATTTGTAATCCCCTTGCTAATAGAATCTTATGTGCCTCCAGAAGATCGTCCAAACCTTTATACAGTCTGACAAAACCAAAAAAAAGCATCACGGGTTGTTCTGCTGGTAAGCCAAATTTTGATCTTAATTTACCCTTTTCTATTCCGGAGGGTTTAAAAACACGGTAAATTGGATGGGAGACAACTTCTAATTTGTTGCCTGCATATTCGATGTGAGGTAATAATCCTGTCAAGCGCAACTTTTCTTTTTGCGTCATGACAATGAAGTTTTCAGCTTCCTGCAAAGTCCAACGTGCCAGGAACCGGTCATAGACTTTTGCTTCATGCGGCAGGGTGTTGTGTATCAAGATGGTTGATGGGATACCATATTTCTTTAAGCAGGAAATGATGTGGTGAAAAGCTGGGCCCCAAAAGGTCACCCACCAGGGGATGATCACTTTTTGCGGCTTAAAATTGCGGATTTCATTAACCATCTTTTTCCAGGATATGGGGTCGAAAGGTGTCAGTAAATAATTAGCATCAATTGTCTCACGGCCTTCACTGTAGTCCTTATCACTTTTCCCGGGGTAGAGCCACAGCGGGTATTGTTTTTTAAAGGAGATCATTTGCACGTCGTGACCTGCTTCGATGAGCTTGCGCGCCAGCATGCTTGTGAAATGGGCGATGCCGCCGCGATAAGGGTAAACAGGGCCGATGAGCGTTATTTTCAAATTTCTCCTGGCAGGTTCATATTAATCACAAATCTTTAAAATTGTGACCCCATTGGTGTTGTACATCAGGTTTACTCCAGGTTGATTTTTTATTTGTTCGATATCAAAGCTTTGTCCATCGAAGGGAGTTTTAGCACCATCGTAAATGTAATCCACGCCCATCGCACACAGGTTACCGAGAGATGGCTCACCTTCATAAAGAGCGAGGACAGCATTGGATTGTTCCATAACCACATCATATCCAGGCCCAAGGTTCGCGATCATCATATTGGCTGTGGTTTCCCTGTCGGTGAAATAAGGGATCCAATAACCGCCATCCGATCCATGTGCTGCGTTTGGCAGCCAGAAATGCGTGTTTATTGCGAAGACGGCATCCCCGGGAGTACTTTCCTTGATCCATGCCATCGCGTTTCGGTCTGCATCCGTCATAAACTGGCGGTAATCCTCAACGCCATTAACACGATCAAATGATGCTATGAAGCCAGAAAATAGCAAAACCCAAATCAGTATTGGCTGAATTTTTACCTTCGTGTAGGGTTTAAGAAAGGTCATAATTCCATTTACCAGTATCCCTATCAAAATACCCATTGGCAGATAAAGCATGATCATCATGCCCGTCATGTTGGTAAAGGCGAGCAAAGGAATGTCTAATAAGTAGGCGAAACCTTCAAGAAAGAGGAAAGTGATCCAGGTAAGGATCAATATCGTGACTGGCCGTGTTTTTTTATGATAAACACCAATAAGGACACCTCCTACTGCAAGCACTGCCAGCCACTTTTCAAGGGCAAGGTGCCAGAGTGAGGTGAAGTTATAGGTGGTGTAATAGGGATTGGAATTTTGGATTGTGTTTTCAAGATTTTCTTGTATAACCGGTGGGGTGGTCCGCTGTTGAATATAGACATTGGCGGCGGGGATCAGGATCGGCAGGATTAACAGGATGCTGACAAGAACGATGGCGCTTATACCAAGCAGCCTTTGTCTTGCTTTCCTTTTGTTTTTTATATTCCTTACCAGTTCATACAAACAGATCATGGCGAGCAAGGGTAATGCATAGCCGGCAACTTTGAAGTGAAGCAAGAACACCCCTGCAATTAAGATGCTTGAAGCCAGGCTGAGCAGCAGCACATCTTTTTTCTTGTTTGGCCAATCCTTCGACCAGCTTACAACTGCATCCCATGTGATCACCCCTGCAATCAACAGAATGGATTGTGAAGCGACCTGTGTAAACCGCCCCCAATTGAAGTACCA
The DNA here is from genome assembly GCA_029210815.1 of Candidatus Brevefilum sp. GTDB lineage: Bacteria > Chloroflexota > Anaerolineae > Anaerolineales > Anaerolineaceae > Brevifilum. The sequence continues at coordinate 1,395 of JARGGB010000027.1, read as the reverse complement.
CGCAGGCTGGAAATTGAACAGACCCACAGCCACCATGCCCACCAAAGCGGCAAGCCTGGATACTTTTCTATCCAGAAATAAAAATAAACCAATAACGCACAGGCCGTTCAGCGCCTGGGACATCCATAATAGCGCTGTATGCGCCGGGATATTTGCCAATAATTGTAATGATCCGGTAAGGGAATAAAGCCCCAGGTGGTATTGATCTAAAGACGTTGGTGCATAGGGCTGCAGGTCGTATGGGAGCTGCCCTGTTTTATAAACCAGGTCTGTGATCAATGTATGATGCAGTGAATCTGTCCACGCCGGGTAGGGATATTGATGCGCGAGAATGAAACGTGTGAACAGTGTTGCTCCCAGGATCGCCAATAACAGTCCACCCCACTTCCCGATTTTGAAAGGCTCACGCCAGGATTTTCGCATAAACCAGGCAATTAATCCCAACATCAAAATCAGCAAAACTGTCAATTTCGTTTCACCAATCCTCAGGTTTGGCAGTATTGTGCGTGCGCTGTAAAAAAGGAGTGGATAAAAGGCGATGCTGATCCCAATTGCAAGAAACCAGCTCTGCAAGCCCTTATAACGCTGCCACAATCCGCTGACAGCCAAAAATGCCCAGCCAGGGATCAATAGCATGATTGCGATTATCAGGATGATTTTAATTTCAGGCCAAATCAGCATATTTATTATCTCTACTGCAGGATTCTTTGTTTCTCTTATTTAATGATTTTGAAAATCCTGATGGTTGGACCGGTATATCGCGCATCTTGGTTTTTATTGAAGTAACGTAAAAAATAATAGATGATGTCTTCAATTTTACCTTGAAGATCAGTGGGATTTGGTGTGGGTTCAAATTCTTTTATGAGCTTATGGTTTTGTTCAATAGCCTGGTAGTAATTTACTTGGTCTACATATCGATCGGCTTCGTAGAAGTATCTGCCATACATATTGGATGACAATACGACATATTTTATCGTTTCATCCTGGCTATCAGGGTCTTCATTGAAGATGGTTTTATAAAATTGCGGAAAAAGTGGTGTGTAGCCTTCATATATGGCATTTTCCGTGGTAATCCCATTTTGATTACAGTATTCAAGCGCAATAAGCCTTGTATCTGTGAATCCCAATCTTGCTGAATTTGCAAGGCTGGTGATCATTTGTTGAGAAATCGCTCCTAAAAATAATACGATCAGCAGAAGGTTGATGATCTTTTTATTTTTAAATCTGTGCCAGAGGAATGCCATCCCTGCCCCTGCGAGGAGTAATGGGGCTGTGTACATGGGTAATGCCCATCTGACCCAATGCAAACCAAGCTTGCTCATGATGACCCAATAGGTAAAGCCATACAATAATAAAATCGCGGATTTATCCTTGAGCCTTATCACGCCAACAACA
>JARGGB010000026.1 GCA_029210815.1 Candidatus Brevefilum sp. | reverse complement strand
GTTTTCAATAATCGTAAATAGAGACATCTTAAATTCTATCATAATCCCCGACCATGGGAACCCACCTTCCTGTCATTTTTCTCTCAAGCTAACTTTTATACTAGAGAAATTCAACAATTAAAAAGGTGGTAATATCAAAATTATGAATTTATCGTCTCCCCAAAAATTCGATGTCAAAAATATATTATGTTTGCGGAAGGTCACGCCTCGGTATACCCGCACAAAGCCAGGGCACCCGGGCCGGTGTTGATCCCCAGAACCGGACCGGTGATGTTGATGATCAATTCCACCGGGTCGAATTCTTCTTTGATCTGCTCTGCTAGCTTTTGGGCTTCTTCCGGGGCATCGCCATGCAGCACAGCAATGTGCAGTTTCTTTCCTGCCTCGATCCCCTCAAAAAACTTCTTGTACAGCATCTTAACCATAGAATTGTAGGTTCGGGCTAAGCCTGCCGGCTCAACCCTACCAGTTTCGTGATTGATCGTCACTACGGGCTTAACTTTCAACAACGTCCCCACCCATTTTGCAGCATCACCGATCCGGCCGCCTCTCTGCAAATAGTCCAGTGATTGCATGGCAACCACCTGCACCATCTTCTCGCGAACTTCAGCTACCTTTTGAATGATCTCGTCACGGCTCGCCCCCTCATCACGAGCCCTGGCAGCCGCCAGCACCTGCCATCCGAGTGTCATGGTCGGTCCTTTGGAGTCGATCACAGAAACAGGAATAAGCGCTGCATCCGCAGCCCGCTTTGCCATTTCATAAGTGCCGCTCATCGCACTGGAAACGGTCAGGATAATCGCCTCCGAAGCGCCTTTTTCCACCACGTGGTCAATAAGCTCTTTAAAATCTCCCAAGGTTGCCTGGGAGGTGGTCGGCCGTACCCTGTCCGAAACAAGTCTTTGATAAAATTCTTGAGGCTGGATATCAACACGGTCCCGGTACTGTTCTTCCCCCCAAATGACGTATTGCGGCACGACATAAATATCATATTCCTCTATCAAAGGCTGAGGGATGTCGCAGGTGCTGTCACAGATTATAGCAAGCATTAATTTCTCCTGTTAAAAAATTTCTCTATATTATAAAGCAATTCTCAGTCAGGAATATAAAATTTTCTTAATTGACTTTCAAAAGAACCAGGAACCCTTTATTTTTCTTGTCCAAGCACCAGTGCAAAGGCGATCACACCCGAGCCTGTGTGAACCGATAAACCCGGTGTGAATTCTGCAAGAATTGGCTCAAGGTTGATATCCAGCGCCGCCTTAAGATCTTCATACAACGCAAGAACGCCTTCTTCGTTATTGACGTGGATCAATCCGACACGCTCGATCTCAAAGCCCTGTGCACTTTCACTGGCTAGCTGGATCAGCCGCGCTTTTGCTTTCTTCCAGGTGCGTACCTTTTCCAACAGGTCCAATTTGCCATCTCGCAAGGTCAATACCGGCTTAATTTCCAGCGTTTCGCCAAAACCTGCAGCCAATTTTCCCATTCGACCGCCCATCGCCAGGTATTTGAGTGTTGGCAATGCACCATAAACAACCATTCGGTTTCGAATGCTGTCGATCCCTGAAAAAATTTCATCCAGTTCTTTTCCCTCAGCAATATCTTCCACAGCCGATAAGACTTGAAATCCCTCTGCCAGGCTGAGCTGCTGCGAGTCAACCACACTGATATCCGCTTCAGGGAATTTTTCTTTTGCCAGACAGGCTGCATTGTAAGTAGCACTGACCGAACCTGAGCAGCAAATGCAAATGATGTGTTCTGCACCCTGATCGAAAGCCTTCTGGTAAGCCCCTTCAAAGGCAGATGGCGATGGCGCAGCCGTTGTTGGTATCACCTGACGCTCATCGATCAACCTGAACAACTCGGCGTCATCAATGCTGACGCCTGTAACAAAGGTCTCTTCAGCAAATTGAATGTTGATTGGGATTTGAATGATCCCAAATTTTTCAATAAGCTCACTCGGTAAACTGGCATTGGTATCCGTAATAACTTTAATATTTTTCATATCGCATCTTTCGATAAAAATAAGGAATGAACAATTACAAGCAAGTATTTAATATAAAACAATTTGTAAAATTGATTATTACAATTGATTTTGACAAAGGGCAGCTAACAGCCCTATGTGAAACAGCGGTGTTAAGATTTTATCAGTAATCCAATACAAAACAGGGTTTATTGTACCTTTACTTGCAGAAAAGCCTGAGTCATATTGCCGTCAAGATCGCTGACTAAAAAGCCAACAAGGTAATCACCATCTGGCGCATACACCTGCTCCCACTCAAAGGGAGAACTGCCAAAGACAAGGGTATCACCGTCTTCATAGACCACATCGGTTACATTACCTGAAGAATCCAGACCCATCCATTTATACCAGATCGTAAAGCTGTCGCCTGCGGTGGGTGTAATTTCTGTCGGTGCACCGGCGGTTTCACTACCGTTGTAACCAAAGACCTGGAACAATTTGCCGTCATTGAATAACATCTCAGCTTTTCGTGATTCACCCGTTTGCCTGAAGGTGTACGTCCCTTCCACAGCGTAGAGGGCATCCTCAGCACTGGCACCATAGGTGACCGGGTTAAAAAGGGCTATCGCAGATTGTGTGCCATCGGTAATGGTGAACAAAACCGGGTCCCAATCAAAGTTCATCTGGAATGAGTCAGCATCCGGCCATACGGGGTAATAAACACCATTCTGTGATTGTGTGTCCGGGCTTTCAAGGTAATCCGTATCCGCCACCAGGATGCTGTTTGAGTCCGGGTCGTAAAGTCCGGTGAATAAATACACATACCCAATGTTTTCTCCAGTAATTTCCGCACTGAGCTCAATAAATTCGCCCGGTGACACGCTTTGTGATGAGGCTTCGATACCCGAGATTGTAATTTCACTGCCGCCTGGTGCACGTGTAATTGATGAAGTTGAGGGGCTGACGGTTTCAAAGGCGTCCGACTCAAAATTGCGATTAGCGTAATGGAAACCCATAAAATCATCCCACAAAGACACCCGGGTGAAACGTTCCGCAATTTGTGCGTAGGATTGAATACCCGTCGCAGGGTTTTTATACAAGCTTGAATTTGGGAAGTAAATCGCAATCCCCGTTGAACCAGGCTTGCTCCTGCCGTGACGTTCTGCAATCACAACGTCATCAAGGGCATCCAATACTGCGTCTGCAGCATCTCGAATAGCTGCATCATTGCTGTATTTAACAACCAGCTGGACAAAATGACCCAGGTCAATATAGGACGCGGGTACATTCCGACCAAAGATGCTGGTGTAGGACTGGGCATAGCTGCGCGCCATGGCAACTTCCCGCTGATCAATCGACTGCATCGCGTAAGAGAAAGCATTAAAACGCTCGTTCAAAGCAGGCAGTGCCGTCAGATCAACAGCAGTTAAGGTGATATTCTGTTCCAGTTGACCTGCCAGCTGCGCTGCGCTCACCCGGGAGACGCCAAAAAAGCCGCCGGTGCTCCCATTCTGCTGCAAAAACTCATACCGGGCTTGATCATCAACAATGCGTTCGTCCTGGTCGATATAGGTATCAACAATATTAGTTGCCAACTGCGCCGTTTCAATCGTAGGGTCATAGACAAGCAGCGACAAAAAGGCAGCGTATGCCCACCCCAGACCGGGTTCGGTCTCTTCTGATGCAACAGCATAACGCGCATAGGGCTGCAGGGCAGAATAAATCTCAAGCTGGCTCATCAAACAAGCATCCATGCCGATCAACTCAAACTTGTCAATCCCGGTGTTCGCCTGTATCTGTGCCAGGGCATCATCCAGCTCGGAGAGAAAGATTGAATCATGACCCAGCTGCCTGATGATCGGGGCAGAACCGCTGTCCATACCGCCTGGTGCCGGGTCACTCCAGCCCCCGGGCCAACCCATGCCGTGATCGGACATGATCAAAACATGCTTATCTGCAGGATATTCCCGAACTGCCCAGGTGACAAAATCAACCAGGGATTCCCCGTCCGCCATGTTAACTTCGCCGACTTCATCCACCAGCTCTGAACCAAGCGTGTTCAGGTCATCATCGTAAAGAACAAGGTAACGTCGGGTGGAATGCCAGTTGCCATCCCCTGAAAAACCGCCGCGAAAACGGTCAATCTGGCTGACAATCTGCACATTTTCCGTGGAACCAATGCGTTCCATTTCATTCAAGTCAATAAAAATGTCCTGTTCCAATGCCTGGTCATCTGCGTCCTGGTATACCATCACCAACCAGGTATCGCCATCACCAGAGGGTGGAGCGTCCGATGTCGGCCATGGTGTACGTGAAGGCGCAGCAACTGCGGGTGCCTCGTAATCGCTGGGACCAGTAACCGGTTGTTCTCCTTGCAGGTCACCCAAGCCGCCTCCGAAAACGACATAAAGTATCACAAACAGACCAACAAGCAGTATCCCGCCGCAGCCCATTTTCCCGCTGCTGCTCCGTAATAAGGACCCGCCAGGGACACCCCCAGAGCTGCCGCCTGGAAACCCACCGCCAGTCAAACCGCCTGATGGTTTACTCGGACGAGAAGACTCTCTGCGTACAGGTCTTTCAACCTGGCGTGTGGGCTTTTCCCCTTTTCGCCTGCGCTGGACATCGATTTCCGGTTTATCGGACATTATCCCTCCCATTTGAAAAGAAATCCTTTATTGTTACATTATAAATCTATTGCTGCAGGTGCATAAGCATCATCTTCAAAACCAAATCCGTCACAAATAATTTTTTATTTTTTCCTGCCACGCATTGACCGTTGTGTTTGGTAAGCGTTATAAACCGAATTTTTAGCCATTGGCGAACCGCTTCTGACAGAGTGCAAGTCTGCGTCCATTTCTTCAATCAATTCTTTTTGTAAGGGCTCATCGAGCATGCTCACATATTCTCGCAGTCGATGACGTTCCTGCTCCACATCACGAATCTGGGCTTCATCAGCCTGGTTGTACGCCCGGGAAAAATTCAAAACCTGTTTGGCATGCATTTGCCTGGCAATTCTTTCTGCTACTGGTTTGACAAGGCCTAATTCTTTCTCATATCGCTTCCCGTGAATAAACCGAACAGTAACACGGTTCATAGGTGCCTTCAATTTTTCGCCAGATGGCGTGGTATAGGTGATTTCGCCGTCAATCCCCAAACGCTCACCCTCTTTACCTGCAAACATGGTCAACCGCAGCGGCACTTCAACCTCGAGGTCCACGGGGATATCCCCAATCGACACAATCGCCTCGCTATCGATAATTTCACACTCATAAGCTGCAGAAAGCGGAATTAATGCAGCACCCTTGGGCAAGTGAATATGAAGCTTCACATCCCTGGCAGCCAGGTCAGCGGCTTCTCCCAACTCCGCAGACATCGTTTGGGCAATTTCCACGGCGTCCTTGACATGATAGAAGCGGCCTTTACCCTGGGTTGCGATCTCCGTCATCAAGGCTTCGTTATAATCCATACCAACGCCTAATGTCGAAACAACCAACCCACGATCCGCCCCATCCTTTGCCAGCTTGCCCACTATCTCCAGGTTGGTTTCGCCGACATTTGCCTGTCCGTCGCTCAGAAGGAGCATCAGGTTATTGTCCGAATGCATCGCTTCTGCTTGATGTAAACCAAGGTCCAGTCCATCAAATAAAGCGGTCATGCCGCCTGGGCGCAGTTCATCAATCACGCTTTCGAAGACACGTCTGGTTTTTTCATTATAGGATGTTGGCGGTAAAACAAGCCTGGCTGAATCAGAAAAAACTGACATTGCGAGGTTATCCCCTTCCCGCAAAATTCGAGCTGCTATCCGGAGGGCTTGTTTTGTGTTTTCAATTTTCATGCCGTGCATTGACCCTGACACGTCCAGAACTACGTTAAAACTCAATGCCTGGCGTCCGCTTTCGGTCTTTGCTAGAAATTTTTCAGGCACGCTTACAGGCGTCTTTATCGTGATAAGCAAATGGCGGTCAACCATCTGGCCGGCAGGCGCATTGACCTGATCCAGCTCCATTTGTGTCTTTAGGTAATTTCCATTCGTTTCAGGTTCGGGACCTGCTTCAAAAACAAGCTCACCGCCGCAGCGCTGGCACTGCTTAACACCTTCTGGTTCATCCTGTAACAAACCGCAAAACAAACACCGCATTAACCGTTTCATTTTTCCTCCTGATCAACGTTCATTTCATTCACAATTACTTTTATTGTATCTTATTAGCTGTTTAATGTTTTTCATCACACAACACCATTAACTCCATCAATATCAGCTTAAACTATCGTGATCTTTTAACCAGCACCACACGTCAATTATCTCCTTATCCAAAACCAAACAGGACTTGTCACCCAATACCTGCTACGCAATACCTGGTCCCCAATACCTCCTGAGAGTGTTGAAAAAACAAAGATGGTCAAAATTGATTGTGTAAAATATATTCTGATTTCAAAATAATAATATTTATAACAAAATTCAGAAAATATGTAGGGGCAGACCCCTGTGTCTGCCTCGCGTGCACCCTTCGGGCTGGGCAACCACTGCCCCAGAAAAGAGCTGGGGGCTTAATCAGGGTTGCCCCTACGGGAAAATTGGTCATTATTAATTACAATTTTCAACACCCTCACCTCCTCATGCTTGATTTTTCATCCCATAGCGGCTAAAATTCAATGTTGCTGGAAAAGCCAGCACTAACAACCAATTTAATCATAGAGCGAAGGTAACCCGATCAAAAAGGGTGAGAGGCGCTCGAAGGACGGATGAATGACTGACAAAATCGTATTAGAAGCACAAAAAAGAACGCTTAAAGGGAAAAAGGTCAAAGCCTTACGGCGACAGGGCTTTCTTCCCGGGATTATTTATGGGCGATTATTAAAAAATCAAATTGACCCCATAGCAATCCAGCTTGATTTGCACGAAGCATCCAAGGCCATCAACAAGCTAACAGGCTCAAGTCTCGTTACGCTAAAAGTTGATGACATGGAATACCCCGTCGTGCTCCGTGAAGCACAAAAAGACGTGATTTACGGTACGCTGAAACACGTGGATTTCATGGCTGTTTCACTCACAGAGAAACTCCAAACCGCAGTTCCGATCGAGCTTATCGGGCAAGCGCCTGCAGAGATCAGCATGGCTGCTGTTGTGGTGACCGGTATCTCTGAATTGGAAATCGAATGTCTTCCCCAGGACATGCCTGAACGTATTGAAGTTGATGCAACTGTACTTGTTGATATCGACAGCGCCATTTACGTCAGAGACCTTGACCTGCCGGACACCTACGAAGTCCTCACGGATCCTGACGAACTCATTGCCGGTGTTACTTACGTGACCATTGAAGAAGAAGAGGAAGAAGAGGAAGAAGACGAATTGGCTGAACTCTTTGACGAAGATATGGAACCTGAAGTCATCGAAAAAGGTAAGAAAGACGAAGATCTGGAAGAGGAAGAAGACTAATTTCCTCAACAAAATCAATCAAAAAGAGAGATGCGGTATTGCGCATCTCTCTTTTTTGTTAAAAAGGACCTCAATTGTTCAAATTAAGTGCAGAGAACAAAGCCAATGTCATCTCTGCGCTGGCACCCCATAATTGATAGCCATCATACTGGTCAAAATAGATCACCGGAATTTCTCTGCCTGCATATGTTCTGTATTTAACCGTGTGATGCACCGGGTCAGCCAGCCAATCAAGCGGAACGACAAAAGCGCTTTCAACCTCATCTGAGTTAACCTTTAATGAATAAGGCCAGGGAATCTCCCCCACAAACACGCGCACCATGTAACCTGTGATAACAGGCATATCCCCTAAACGACCCAAAATTCGGACATCATGGGGCTCAACCCCAACCTCTTCATGCATTTCCCGCAAGGCTGTCCATCGAAGGTTGTCATCATCCGCTTCTCTTGCGCCGCCCGGAAAGGCAACCTGTCCTCGATGCTCAACCAGTTCCTGTGAGCGCAGCGTTAAAAGGATATGCCAGTGCCCATCCTTTTTTAACATTGGGATGATAACTGCTGCCTGTCTGAAATTTTTCAGGTTTTCCGCTGTTAAAATCTCAGCATACCGCTTGTTTTGCTGAATTTGATAAGCTGATAAAGCATCCGAAATTTCTTCACTTGTAAGCTTAACCATGAATTTTTTATTCACCAACCGTAATTTCTTGTTGGAATAATCTCAATCCTCTTCAGGTCTTTCCATCACAGAACGGGCAAATACAAGGAAGCCTGTGTGCGCCACCATGCGATCTGTCGGACGTAGCCGTTCCCAGTCTGGTTTGTAAAAGCGCAGCATCAATTCACATACTTCAACAAATGCAAAATTGTTAACAAGCAGTTCAGGTAAGACTTTATTAACCTGGTTGGTCGTGGGAAGGATCATCCCCAAAAAACCTCCCAATTTCAGGGCTGCTTTTGCCTGTGAGATGTAATCATGAGGATTGGGTAAATCATAAAAAACTGCATCTACCCCTCGTTCTTCAAATCCATTCGCTGCATCGCCAAGTTTCAGATCAACACGATCCAACAATCCAACACGCCGTAAATTATTTCGTGCCAGGTTCTGCATTTGTTCTCGCTGCTCATAAGAGATGACTTTGCCCGAATCCCCCACCAGGTAAGCAAAAGCCGTGGTGAGCGCACCGGATCCTGTTCCAGCTTCCAGCACATGAATACCCGGACCAATGCCCATCACCATCGCAATATAGCCAATATCTTTGGGATAGATAATTTGCGTATTCCGTTTAATCTCAGTGATCAAATCTGCCAAACCGGGACGCATCAAAAAGAAGGGACTGCCCGTGTGACTGTAAAGCCGGCTGCCCCAGGGCTTACCAATAATCTCATCGTGCTTTATCTCCCCGCGGTGGGTTTGGAAGATAGCACCGGCTTTCAGGGTAATAAATTGGCTTTTATGCCGGCGGCCTAAAAGCTGTACCAGGTCACCATCATGAGCAACAACATCATAATTCTTCCAGGTCATAAAGTTATCCTGATCTGACTTCCATAAATAATTTCCTTAACGGTGTTTACGGATAAATTGTTTGATGATGCTTTGCCCAAAATCCGTTACTTGAAAATCAAACACAAAATACTTCGGTGAAATAGGAACATCTTCCCTTTCCATTTGAATAATTCCCAACTTATTCATCGGATCGAGGACAACGTTTATCAAAAAATACTTCTTAAGCACTGAAGGATCTTCTCTGCTCGGAAAACGAATCCAATTTGGAGATTCATTATCAAGGTCCTTGATAAATTGCCTTATGGTAATTTCTTCATGTGTTGGATAGGAGAGCAAGATATCAATAATCAAACCTTCAAATTCGTTATGTTCTATCAAGTCTTCGTAATCCTCCCAAGGATACCAGTAGAACCAATTCAACCTTGTAAACCAGTTTTTGACCATATACCAGACCTGTTCATGGGGCGCTTGATTTAAGAAATTTTCTCCTAAAAAGGACAGGTGCCATTCTAAATCTTCACCGCCCAAAATTAATTGGGTAAAATTGGCAAAATTGTGGATAAAAACAAGATCTGGGACGTCATCCTCAGTGCGTAATTTATAAACTCGCCCCCCTAAGTCTTCATCCAAAACGGGTGGGTTAACAAATTGAGCCGTCAAAGCACGGATATGCTTTAAAGGAAAATTACCTGTTGCTTTGGTGCCTTTGACGCGGTGATCCTGGAGATAATTCAACATCGTCACCAAATCCCGGCGGAATGGAAGCGCTTCTGCAAATTTTTTCTCGTCATTTGCAGCATTTTTTGTCCAATCACTGGAAAATTCGTCGAACAGGCTGTAATAACTAACTTCTGTGACCCAGGAAGACTCATGCTCCAATGTATGAATTGGATAATCCCTTAAAATTTTCTTATTGATCTTTCCAATATCAATCTTCTCCGGGTCGAAATCCTCAGGAATCCAAACCATATCATTGATAAAGTCTGAGTTTTGTGGACTTTGGCGGCTTTCTAAATACATTTGATACATAAAGGGTCCGCCAAAATTTTCCAGGGGACCAGCCCGTTTCCCATCAACACAAATGGGCATTAATAAATCTTCTTCATCCGTTTCAAGCTTTTCTATCAGAATTGTATGGCGCCAGCCATCCCCTAAATCATATTCATAGCTAAATTTATCTCCTGCACCCACATGATTTGGGATTAAGTCAGCCAGAACTGCAGCACCTGCATCCTGGTAACGATAGGCATCTTCCTCCCAATCGGACGAATTAACAAATGCCATATCTTTTAATTGAAAGATAAAAAGATGTTGGTCTTCCCATCCAAAACAAAATTGAATAATGTGATGTAAATCAAGCAAGGTCATTGTTGCCGGGAACATGATGCGTCGATATATCTCCGGCTTGATGAAATCCAATGAAATCTTTAAAAATAAAACGTTATTTTCCATCATCCACTCACTTTTTTTAGGGTTTTAGGGTTTCCTTGAAAAAATCGGTGATCCTATTATAGCAAACCACCTTGTTCTCGTACTTCTCAACACCGTGACCTTCATTTTCAAACAAAAGGATATCAACATCCCTTCCAATTTCCTGGAGATGATTGACCAGGTCTTCGGATTCTTCCGCAACAACTCGGGGATCATTTCGCCCCTGGATTACCAGCATCGGGAAATCAATATTCTCAATGTAGGTCTTGGGCGATCGATTTTTTAGGAAAGCAAGATCCTCGGGGTTTTCTGGATTACCCAAAGCCACATAGAAATAAGGCTTCCACGTTGGCGGGATTCGTTCGACAAAAGTTTCCAAATCATAAGGTCCGAACATATCAACGGCAGCCGACCATAAATCGGGATGACGCCCTGCCAGGGATAATGTCATATAGCCGCCGTATGAACGTCCCACCACACCCGCTCGACTGACATCCAGCCGCGCATCTTCAGTTAAGACATGCTTCATTGCATGAACATGGTCTAAACGATCCTGTCCGCCCCAATCACGGTCAACATGTTTGGTATAGCTCAATCCGTAGCCTGTGCTCCCACGAACATTGGGAACAAAAACTGCAAAACCCTGCAATGTCAAAAACTGGATCAGGGGCATTGAAAACCATGAGAAATCCGGGCGTTCCTGGCCTTGTGGTCCGCCGTGCAGGTAATACACCACAGGTCGTTTACCTTCAAAACCCAATTCGGGTGAAGGCATGTAAAGCCTGGATGAAACACGCAAACCGTCAAAACTGGTGTAAGAGAGATCCTCTCCAGCCGAGAGCAATGTTTGTGGAATGCCAAGAATCGATTCGCGTGTATGCTGCACAATCCTGTCCCGATCCTTGCCCTCAATCGTATAGATTTGGGTGGGTGAAACAGCGGTTGAAAATGCAAGGGCAAATGTATCACTGTCCGGGTCGTATTTAATAGCTTCAAGCACACCTTCTGAAAGATGACCCTTGCCGACCAAAACATTGAGCGTCCGCATCACCTTTTGCTCATCAATATATTCAGCCTCGTACGCCCAACTGACACCGTCAATATTGAATTCCAGTAAGTAACGTCCGTTTTCCAATCGTTCCAGGCCGTCAAACTCACCCATACCGCGGTGCGCTAAATCAGCAAATGGGACTTCAACAACCTCATCTGGCGAATCAAAAGCGATGTAACCCAGGCCATAAGTATCCTGGAAGATGGCATTTGCAAACACCAACCCCTTGCCATCCTCGGTGAAAAAACCACCGCCAAAGGCAATCAAGGGGACTTCCTCGCCCTCCTCACGATCTTCCAGCGGCTTCCCATAAAGTCGTTTAATTTCCTTGCCCCTTTCCCACAAGTAAGCGACTGTGTCTCCCACCAAGTATCCCTCAACAAGGATAATGCGTGAAGCATCTTCGCTGATGGCTGCCGGGTAACCGCCGTAAGGGCTGGCATAAATCTCTTCAACTTCATTGCTGTCTAAATGGCAGAGATAAGTCCGCAGCATACCCTCTTCGCGAGATTCGGCAACAATCAGGCAAAGGTTCATACGAGCATCCACATCCCCAAGATGACAGCGTGTGTTCTCGAAAAAATTATTGAAGGCAGGTTCCGGGAAACCGCCGTTGATCGGGATCATCATCGGCAGGTAATTTTCATCGCCATCCTGGTCGATCATCACCAATATTTTCCCCAAATCCTTTAGAACCGCAAATGAAGCACCCCCAATTAAATGCGGGTTTTGCAGCACAATATTTGGCGGCAGCAGCGGCTCTGGTACGCTTCCGCCATGATCCATGACATACAAACTATTATGGCCGCTGATGTTTGATATAAAGTAAATCCGGTCTCCAAGGACTTCAGGGCGTAAGAACAATCGAGCAGATAATAATGCTTCAATTCTGTAATTCATGTATACAATCTCCTATTCGTTTTCTAAATCAACCAGGCTCAGCCAATAAACAAGCGCCAGCAATAATAAGGATCCTAAAATTCCCATACCGAGATGAATCGTGCCAACATCAAGAAATTCAATACCCAGCATGCCTGCCAGGAAATGACCACCAAAAAAACCTGCAAGGCTAAATACCAGGTACAAAACCAGCCGGCCTAAACTTCCACCCCGCCACAAATGCAAAAGGCTGCCAAACATCATCGCAATAAAAAATGAGAACACTACAGCTGGAAAAGTCATAAATCCTTACTCCTTCATATCTTTACACAAGGCAGCTTATGCAAAACGCTGGATAGTGCCGCCGCCCAAGCATTCCACACCCCGGTACAAGACAGCAACCTGACCGGGTGTTATCCCACGTAAAGGTTTCTTGAATTCTAATCGAAATTCAGTTTCTGAGGCATTGTCTAATACCGCCTCCTCAGGCTTAGCACGATATCGAATCATCACCTCATATGGCTGACCAATCTCAGGTGCTTCACCAGAAATCCAGCGAGGTTGGACTGCAATTAAACCTCTTTTGCCCGTTTGTTCAGCAAAACCAACGATCAATCGATTATTTTCAACATCTTTGTCAATTACATAATAAGGCTCTGCAGCAGCAACACGAATGCCCTTTCTCTGACCGATGGTATACAAAGCTAATCCCTCGTGCTGTCCCAATACATTCCCATGGAAGTCGATTATTTCGCCCATTTTGTAGGACTCAGGCGCATAACGCCGCAAAAAATCACGATAATCCACATTACCTAAAAAACATAAATCCTGGCTGTCCTGACGGTCAGCCACAGGTAAAGATATTGCTTGCGCTTGCGCGCGTACTGCAACCTTCGTCATGTCACCCAGGGGCAGCAGGCTGTGACTGAGTTGGAATTGAGAGAGCATCGAAAGGACATAGGACTGGTCCTTCGATTGGTCCACCCCCCGCAAAAGCCGCACTTTTCCAGAGGAAAGCTGTTCAATGCGGGCATAGTGACCGGTAGCAAAGTAACTTGCACCCTGTGCCAATGCATAAGATTGTAAAATGCCCCATTTCACCTGGGGATTGCAAAACAGGCAGGGATTGGGTGTCATTCCAGTTAAGTATTCACGTAAAAATTTTTGAACAACGGTTTGGTAAAACTTATCTCGAATATCGAGCAGCACAAAGGGGATTCCAAGGGCATTTGCAGTAATTTCAGCAAGTTTTTCAGGGGCAGGCAAATCATTGATCACAGCTTGCCATTTTGGGTCCTTCCAGGTCTGCATGTGAATGCCCGTTACAGCGTAACCTTGCTCTAATAATTTAGCAACAGCGACAGCGCTGTCCACACCCCCACTCATTGCCACAAAAACATGCTGTTTTACATCCATGAAGTCTATTTTACCTTATCCATCCCTGTTTGCCTGCTATAATTAAGCGGCAGTTCTGCTTCCATAAAGGATTATTTTATGAGCTATTTTACAGACACCCATTGTCACCTTGATTTTGACCGTTTCGACAAAGATCGGACAGAGGTCCTTAATAGAGCCTGGGAAGCTGGCCTGGTTTGGATCCTGAACCCTGGAATCGACATTGAGACGAGCAAGGCAGCCATTGACTTATCAAAAAGCAATCCTGGAAAAATCAATGCAGCAGTCGGCATCCATCCCAACTACGGCAAAACCTGGTCTGTCGATCTGCTTGAAGAATTACGTGTATTATCCCAGGAACCAGAGGTCGTCGCCATCGGCGAAATCGGCCTGGATTATTACCGTGAGCACACACCGCATGACCAGCAGTGGAAAATGTTTGAAGCGCAATTGTCTTTAGCTGAAGAAAGGGAACTGCCGATTGTGATTCACAACCGTGAGTCCACAAAAGACTTGCTAGAAATTTTAAGAACCTGGGTCGAAGGCTTAAGGCAGTCAAATAATCCCCTTGCCAGCCATCCGGGTGTGCTGCACAGCTTCAGCGCGGATCTTGAAACCGCAATAAACGCCCTCGAGTTAAATTTTTTCATTGGTATATCTGGACCGGTTACGTTCACCAATGCCCCCGATCGAAAAGCGATTACTGCCGAAATTCCCCTTGACCGCCTGCTGCTTGAAACGGATGCCCCTTTTCTTTCGCCGCATCCACATCGCGGGAAACGCAATGAGCCTGCATTTATCCCATTAATCGCTGAGGAAATTGCGCGCTTGCATAATACCAGCCTTCTAAATGTTGCTGAAACGACGTTTCGCACCGCGATGAGACTCTTCAAACAAGAACGCATTCCATGACAAAAAACAGCATGGGGTTGCCTGCACCGTGCTGTTCTTGTTGATTTTCATTTATTCAGACGATTATTATTGATCAGCTGTATCCATCGATATATTCTTTCAAACTGTGGGCTACAGCATAAGCTGCTGCCTCTGCACGATTGCTAACACTGAGCTTTGAAAGAATGCTGCTCACGTAATTTCTAACCGTGCCTTCGCTCAAAAACAGCGCTTCAGCAATTTCGCGGTTGGTCTTCCCCTCAGATACAAGGGCGAGAACGTGCTTTTCTTGCTGACTCAGGTTCGCAAAAGCTGCTGCTTCTTCTTCTTTCACTACACGGCGAACCTCCTGGAAAACGCGCTGTGTTACCGCGGGGTCCAGTAAAGCCTCTCCCCGACATGCAGCTTCGATGGCTGCAATCAAGCCTTCTGCGCCAATTTGCTTGAGGACATAGCCGCTTGCCCCAGCACGTATCGCCGAGAAGAGCATATCATCTTCTGCATAAGAAGTGAGTATTACCACACGAACATCTGGCCATCGCTTTGTGATCTCTTCCGTGGCATCAATGCCAGATGGACCCGGCAAGCGAATATCCATCAATACAGCATCAGGATGGAATTTTTCTACCATCTCAACGGCTTCATTTGCCGTTCCAGCTTCCGCAACAACTTCAAACTTGTCGTGGTGTTCCAGCAAAGACTTCAAGCCAATCCGAACAACTTCGTGATCGTCTACCAATAAAATCTTCTTTTTTGTCATTCCTTTGCCCTTCTTTAAGGGGTCTCTTCTCGCTTATAATCCACAAAGCGATAGCCAACACCTCGTTCTGTCAGAATATATTTTGGATCCGACGGATCCTCTTCGATCTTCTTGCGTAAATAATTGATATAAAGTCGCACATAATGAGGTTCATCCCTGTATTCATACCCCCAGACTTTGGTTAATATCTGATCGTGCGTCAGCACCCAACCGGCATTTTGAACAAGGTGATACAGCAGGCGATATTCTGTCGGGCGCAATTTGACCAATTCGTCGTCGACCCACACTTCTCGTTTGCCAAAATCAATTTTTAGGCGGTCATCAACTTCAATCACACCTTCGTCTTCTTCTTCAAATGTTGATCCTCTTCGAAGAACAGCCTTTACACGGCTTACGAGTTCCCTTGGACTGAATGGTTTTG
Organism: Candidatus Brevefilum sp.; assembly: GCA_029210815.1. Classification (GTDB taxonomy): domain Bacteria; phylum Chloroflexota; class Anaerolineae; order Anaerolineales; family Anaerolineaceae; genus Brevifilum. The sequence goes on along the minus strand of JARGGB010000026.1, from coordinate 23,703 downwards.
TGACATAGTCATCTGCCCCCAATTCAAGGCCTTTGACTTTATCATCCTCTTCACCTTTAGCTGTCAGCATGATCACCGGTACCTGGCTGATCTCTCGTATCATTCGCAAAACTTCAAAGCCGTCAATATCCGGCATCATGACATCTAAAAGGATCAGATCTGGCAGAGAATCCCGCAGCCTGTCCAGTGCTTGAGTGCCATTATAAGCTTCAATCACTTCAAATCCATCCTGCTCAAGGTTAAGACGGATGAAGCCAACCATGCGGCGTTCATCGTCCACGACCAATATGCGATATTTACGTGATGTCGTATCAAACATAATTTCTCCTGAATTCTCCCTTTAAATTAACCTTTCAACCAGGACCACACTGATATTATCCGGTCCGCCCAATTCATTTGCAGCGTTAACAAGCCTGCAAACGATCTCCTCAAAATTCAAGTGCTTATCTTGTAAAATTTTATTCATTTTATTTTCTTCAAGGACGCCCCACAATCCATCAGAACAAATCAGAAACTGTTCTCCTTTTTTGAGAATAAATTGATTGATATCCGCTTCAAAGGGATCGTTCTGTCCCAAAGCCCGGTACAAAATATTCCTTTGAGGATGAAAACTTGCCTCATTTTCTGTGATCTCTCCCAGGTCAATAAGACGCTTCACCAGTGAATGATCCTTTGTTTTGAGAGTCATTTGTCCATCAAGCCCGATCAAATATAAACGACAATCGCCAACGTGGGCAAAAAACAGTCGATCACCTAAAATCAGTACAAGTGTGAGAGTCGTCCCGCCGCCGGGGACCCTTTGGCTGATCAATTTCTGGGCGGAATCTACTGCATTATTTAGATGGTGCCTTACCTCATCGTCTGTGAAATTATAACGATCATATACAAAATCGTAAAAAAAATTCTCCATTAAGTACCGGGTAGCTGTTTGGGCTGCTAAGCTGCTGGCTATCTCACCGCTTTGATGCCCACCCATCCCATCTGCGACGAGATAAATGCCAAAAGACACCGGGGAATCGAAACCATCAATAAGGTTGTTGAGCGTGAATATCGTGTCTTCGTTATGCGTCCGCGCTCTCCCATTCGATTGACAGCTTGCAACTCTGTAAACGGTCTTGGTTTTAGGTTCTGACATGTCTGTGACATCCTCAAAATCATCTGCATGGGGTAAGGACTTGCCCAAAACGGCACCCTCTTTTTTTTCTGGAAATAATGACTTTAAGAATTCAAACACAGCGTTTTTGCTCCAAAATAAACTTATCGATCGCATTCATTTTACTGGAAAAGGTCATAAGGATGAAATTGGCGAATGGCACGTGATCCGAAATAAATAAATTTATTGATCGACCTCTTCCTCAATTGTCGTTAGAAAGTCACCGGCTGACCATCCATTCCGCGTTTGATCATAAGGTGCCTCAAGATGCCACCATGTATAACCATCTGCCTCAATAGGACCATCGATAACCAGGAAAACCTCTGAATCCATTGCCGTAAAATTAACCTGACTTGCCAGACCCGGTTCCGAACGCATTCGCAGTCCCGCCCCATCGGTTCCGGAAACCTGAACATATGCGCCCACACCAATTACGCCCTCAGGTAGAAAGAAAATCGTCGTCGGTGTTGGTGAGGGTACCCTTGTTGGCGGTACGGGGGTTGGGGTTAAGGTTGGTGCAGGGATGATCGTTACAATCGGGGTTGCACTTGCTGCAGGTGTTTGGTTTCGCCCCAGAAAAATGACAGCCATCGCAGCAAGGACCAATCCCGCGATAAGGATGATGCTGGTTAAGAATGTAACCGGGTTCCATAATGCTTTTAAGCTAAATTTACCCATTAACAAATTCCAAATCCTATAATCTTTGACTTCCGTAATTATAGCCCATCCTGGTTGCTGTTGAAAATTCTAAAAATAAATTTTTGGATATTTTATAAAGGCGGATTAATTGTTAATGCCCTCTATGTTATAATCATTTCAGGAAAACGCTTGATTATGGAAGAAAATGCATTACTGAACAACCGCTATCGCTTGTTACAACCCCTTGGTTCCGGGGGGATGGCTGTCGTGTATAAAGCCCTCGATGAAATGCTTGAAAGGACAGTGGCGGTAAAAATCCTACGCGAAGATTACACAAACGACCGTGATTTTCGTGAACAATTCAAGCAAGAAGCAAAGGCAGCAGCAAATCTCTCACATCCTAATATTGTGACCGTTCATGACTTCGGTCTGGATGAGTCCCAGGTGTTCATCGTAATCGAATACATTGATGGCACCGACCTTAAATCCCTGATTCGTGAAAAAAAGCGCTTCAGTATTGAAGATACTGTGGGGTTGATGACGCAAGCCTGTGCAGGCATCGGTTACGCTCACCGTGCAGGTTTGGTTCATTGTGATGTCAAACCGCACAACATGCTCGTTTCAAATGATTTCCGTCTCAAGGTTACGGACTTTGGGATTGCACGCGCTTTGGCAACCATCCATCCTGATGAAAAAAGTGAGGTCGTTTGGGGATCTCCCCATTATTTCTCACCTGAGCAGGCTGCTGGTCAGGCGCCGTCACCAGCTTCAGATGTTTATTCGTTAGGCGTTATCCTATACGAAATGCTAACGGGGCAGCTTCCCTTTGAAGCCAGTGAATCGACTGAATTAGCAAGATTGCATCGCATTCAGGAACCCATACCACCACGGCGCATTAACCCAAACATCCCTGAAGCCCTTGAAGAAATCACGCTAAAAGTCCTCTCAAAAGAACCCTCTGCCCGATATCGAACAGCAGACCAATTGGGACGTGTCCTGTTATCCTTTGGCAGTATCAATCAAGAGAAAACGGGACCCATTGTCCTCCCGCAAACTAACAGAAACAATAATAACTATCAATCCGCTGTCAAACCAATCATTGAGCCATTCAGCAGCGATGAGACATATGAAGACGAATCAGAAGAGCTCATAGAAGATGTTGGATCCATTGACTGGGTAACATGGATCCTTGGCTTATTAGCTTTCACTGCCGTTTTTGGTTTAATCCCTTTCTGGCTTTATATTTATTTCACTATCAACCCCTGAAGTTATTAAATAAAGGAAAAAGATGTCAATCATAATCGCCCCGTCCATTCTTTCAGCTGACTTACCCCGCCTGGGAGAACAGGTGCAACAAGCCGAAGAAGGTGGTGCGGATTGGATTCACGTGGATGTGATGGACGGACGTTTTGTTCCCAATATCACCTTCGGACCTAATGTGGTCAAGGCTGTAAGACAAACGACCAATCTGCCGATTGATGTGCATTTGATGATTGTCGAACCTGAGAAACACTTGCAAGCCTTTGCTGATGCGGGTACAAATCATATCACTGTTCATTACGAGACTTGCCCACACATCCATCGCACCCTTCAAACCATCCGGGAATTGGGTATGTCCCCGGGAATCGTCATCAATCCGGGAACCCCGGTTAATACGCTTGTTGAGTTAACAGAATATGTCTATAAGGTGCTGATTATGACGGTAAACCCAGGATTCGGTGGACAGTCCTTTATTGAATCGATGGTCGACAAGGTCCGCCGCACAAAGCATTTACTTGACACAAGCGGTTCGGAAGCGAGCATCCAGGTTGACGGCGGCATTAGCAGTAAAACGATCAAAGCCTGTTATGATGCTGGGGCAAGGAATTTTATCGCTGGGTCTGCAGTATTTGGACATAAGGACGGCATTGCTGCAGGGATTGCGGCACTGCGAAATGCTTTGAATTTGTAGCTCTTAAAAGGAAAAATCGCGGCATAAAACCGCGACTTTAGCCTCCTAAAAGTGTTATAACTATTTAGTGGATTTGGTTAATGTCCGAATGCAACGGGTGCACATAGTCTTACGAACCATTCGTCCGTTTTCAAATACCGTGACCTTTTGAAGGTTTGGCTTGAATTGTCGTTTTGTTGCTCGCATGGAGTGGCTTCGGCTTTGACCAAAGGTGGTCTTTTTTCCGCACTTTTCACAGATCGCCATGATGTCGTCCTTTCAAAAACTTTAAAGTATAATTACCAGGTTTGGGTACTTCTTTATCCCAAACAACGAGTGATTTTACCACACACTAATTAAAGCATCAAGCAAGTTGGTGAGGAAAATATGGCAGAAATAGAAAATAAACACAACGAATTAGGAAGCATTCTGATACAAAAAGATGCAATTGCCTCGATTGCACGGCAAACAACGCTTCAGTCCTATGGTGTTGTTGGATTATCCCCCAAGAACCTCATAGAAAATATTCGTCGGTTATTCAGCAAAGATGCTAAATTCGGCGTAGAAGTCGAATTTGAGCACGATGGTTTGGTGATCGACATTTATATCGTTGTTGAATATGGCACGCGCATCAAAAGCATCACCAATAGTGTTGTGAATAGTGTAAAATACAACGTCGAAAAAACGGTAGGATTACCCGTTCGACGGATCAATGTTCATGTACGCGGCTTGCGTATCAGCAACATGGATTAGTTTTTCTAATTTAATTGGAAGACTGAAGTTATTGTGTTTTTATTTATTGGAGAATTATGAGTGCTCCCGAACTAGCAAAATTATCAACAGCTGAAAGACATAAGCTGGTATCTGTTCCCATTGATGGACAGGGTTTAAAAACACTGCTTGAAGCAGGCATGATATGGCTTAAGACAAACCAGCAAACAGTCAACAGTTTGAATGTTTTTCCTGTGCCGGATGGGGATACCGGCACAAATATGGTCCTGACAATGCAGGCAGCCTTTGAAGAAGTTTCAACAGCAGGTTCATCAAATGTAGGGCAGCTTGCCCACAGCATTGCCCGTGGTGCATTAATGGGCGCCAGGGGTAATTCAGGCGTTATCCTTTCACAGATTTGGCGAGGTTTTGCCCGTGCATTAAATGACCACCCCACCATGGATGTCAAACTCCTGGCTGATGCCCTTGAAGAAGCCAGGGCAACCGCCTATAAAGGTGTTGTTCGACCCGTAGAAGGAACTATCCTGACAGTAATTAAAGACATCGCTGCTCAGGCAGCCGTATCCGTTCAACGGACTTCCAGTTTCACAGAAGTCCTGTGGGATATCGTTGAGGCTGCAAATGCCTCTGTGGAACGGACACCGGACCTCCTGCCAATCCTCAAACAAGCCGGCGTTGTTGATTCTGGTGGAAAAGGTCTGATGTTCTTGTTTGAAGGTATGTGGCGTTTCATCAACGGCGAGTCCCTTGATAAGGCTGTAACTGAGGTTTTACCATTGTCTGAAATGGACCTGGAAAACGCAATGGAAACCGTTGAAGAAGGACAGGATTATGAAGTGGTGATTGACTTCACCCCGCAGGCATCCTTCAACCTCGAAGAATATTATGATGAATTATCAAAAATTGGCACATCCATCCAGGTAGGTGAAGGTGATGGCATGTACCGGATGCACATCCATGTCCCATTAGAAAGTCGTTACCAGCCGATCGACCACACTATGAATTTAGGCACCGTTCAAAAGGTGATGATGGAAAACCTTGTGGCTCAGATGGATGAACGCAAGAACAATAAAAATCCAAAAATTAAGCTAACGCCCGTTCAACCCGATGAGATTGCTGTTGTAGCTGTATCTCCCGGGCCGGGACTATCCCGCATCTTCGCAAGCCTGGGCGTTGCTGCCCTTGTTCACGGTGGGCAAACCATGAACCCGAGCATCAAGGAACTCCTGGCTTCTTTTGAAAACTTGCCCACTGACAATATCATCATCCTGCCAAACAACAAAAACATCATCATGGCAGCCAAGGAAGCAGCTTCAATGACTGTTAAGAACGTCGCCGTTATTCCCACCATCAGCGTACCACAGGGATTATCAGCGATGTTCCGATTGATCCCGGACAGCGATTTTGATGAGATTGTTGAAGCGATGAATGAGGCGGTTACAGAAGTTGAAACCGGAGAGATCACAACAGCTACCCGGACCGTTGAAATTGACGGCGTCCAGGTTGAAAATGGACAGGTGATTGCCCTGCACAATGGGAAATTGGTCACTTCAACGCACTCAATCGAAGAAGCCTGTGAGTCATTATTAGTCGCTGCGGATACTAGTGATTATGAACGTATTACCCTGTTCTATGGCGAAGACATCCAGTTAAACCGTGTGAACGAACTTGCTGATAAAATTCGGTCCATCTACCCGAGTCATGAAATTGAGGTCCATGAAGGCGGTCAACCCCATTATCAATTGATCATTTCAATCGAATAATTGCAAAAAGGTGGTTGAATCTGTTACTATTTAAACCCCGGCAACCGGGGTTTTCTTTATTAAATCCATTGCCGGTACAAATTCGACGTGGCTATTAATTAGTCATGCTGATGATACAATAAGGAAGGGCATCCTCATCGAGGAACGAATACAATTAACAAAGAAATTACGTTAAAATTAAAGTCATTCATAATTCAAAGGTTATTAAATTACAATGCAACGATCCACAGAAAAACTGTATAAAATTTTTAAACTTGAGTCCGAATTTGGCTATACCAATAAAGCGGTTGTCGGTGGTCTGGAAAAATTAACCGATACCTGGGTAGGTGAAGCGCGAGCGGACGGCTTATCAGAAGATGATATTCAAAAAGTGACCGCAGCCCTAAACGAGTATCCCAGCATGGATATCCAGGGAAGAGGCCATACGCTCAGGGAAATTGGACATATTTTAGATATCCCGGGTATCAAATACCTGGAAAGCCCGAATCAAACAGAACAAAAACCTGTTCGTGAAGAACCTCCCTATGCCAGTGACAAGATTATGGACAGTCAGGGGCACAACAAAACTGAGCATCGCGGTTCTACACGGAAGCGGTCCAACAGTCCTGTACCAATCCCGGATGAAGCTTCGCCTGCAGGTATAAAAGCCCCGGTGACCTCCGTGCGAGGTATCGGGCAAAAGCAATCACAATTGCTGGCGAAATTAGACCTCCATACGGTTGAAGATATGCTGTATTACTTCCCCCGCCGATATGATGATTATTCCGAGTTAAAGCTCATCAAAGATCTAAAGTATGGCGAAGAAGTTACTGTATTAGCCTATGTAAAAAGCATCACGACATTCAATACTCGAAATAAGAACCGAAAAATAATCCAGGCTATCGTCTCTGATGATACCGGGAGCATTCAACTGATGTGGTTCAACCAGGAGTACCACCTGCGTTACCTCCGGAAAAATATGTTCCTTTCAATCTCGGGCAAAGTCGAGCAGTACATGGGACGCCATGTTATGTATCACCCGGATTATGAACAGGTTGAGAAAGACCAGTTAAATACCAAGCGCATTGTTCCAGTTTACGCCCTGACCGCTCGATTAAGCCAAAAATGGCTTCGCCGGATGATTTTCAACGTCGTCAACGAATGGGCAGCTAAAATCCCGGAATTTATGACAGAGTACATCCTCGAAGATGCAGACCTGATGGACCTTTCTTCAGCTTTGAAAGAAATCCATTTTCCCGAAACAGTGCCAGACCTCAAGAAAGCCCGTTATCGCCTTGCTTTTGACGAAATTTTCTTGCTTCAACTTGGGGTGCTGAAGCAGAAATATGAATGGTCCATCCAAAAGGGACACCCCTATGAAGTGGATGACGAATGGCTTGTTAGCCGTATTACAAACCTCGATTTCTCCTTAACCCACGCCCAAATGCGAGTGTTATCTGAATTTCGAAAAGATCTCAACTCGGGTCAACCGATGAACCGTCTCTTACAAGGAGATGTAGGCTCAGGTAAAACGGTGGTCGCCGCTCTTGCAGTGAGCATTGTCGTCAAATATGGCGCTCAGGGCGCAGTGATGGCACCAACCAGCATTTTGGCAGAACAACATTATGCCAGTCTGAAGCGCCAATTAGCTAATCACGAAGATGAGGGAGCAGTCCTTAAGGAAGACCAGATCCGCCTGCTGATTGGGGATACATCTGCAAAAGAGCGTGAGGAAATTCTTTCAGGATTGGCGGATGGCAGCATTAAATTGGTGATTGGCACACACGCATTAATAGAAGATCCGGTAGTCTTTGAAAACCTGCAAATTGTGATTGTCGATGAGCAGCATCGTTTTGGAGTTGCCCAACGTGCAGCCTTAAGAGATAAAGGGGAGAACCCTCACTTGATCGTGATGACGGCAACGCCCATCCCAAGATCCCTTGCCCTGACCATTTACGGCGACCTCGATGTCAGTGTGATGGACGAAATGCCGCCTGGACGTCAACCGGTGGAGACACACATTGTTTATCCAACCGAAAGAGAACGTGTTTATACACTGATCCGATCACAAGTTAAGAATGGACACCAGGCTTTCATCATCTATCCTCTCGTTGAGCAGGGAGATAATGAAGAGAGCAAAGCTGCCGTTGAAGAACAAGAACGCCTTCAACAGGAAATTTTTCCCGATCTCAAAGTCGGTCTGCTGCATGGACGGCTTCATCCCGATGAAAAAGATGGTGTCATGCGAAAATTCAGGGACAGGGAATACGATATTCTCGTTTCAACCTCTGTGGTTGAGGTCGGTGTTGATATCCCCAACGCAACTGTGATGGTTATCGAAGGAGCAAACCGGTTTGGCTTAGCGCAATTGCACCAATTCCGAGGAAGGGTTGGAAGAAGTTCCGATAAATCCTATTGTATTCTTATTCCGGAAACAAGCGAGGCAGCTGAAAACGAGCGACTATTAGCCATGGAAAGCACCAATGATGGATTTGTGCTGGCAGAGCACGATCTCAATCAACGCGGACCCGGTGAATTTCTTGGGACACGCCAATCTGGCTATACTAATTTGCGTTTGGCGAATATCACCGATATTCATTTGATAGAAATAGTCCAGCGTTATGCCCACCAAGTGCTCGAAAATGACCCAACCCTTTCTGCCAACGAACATCAATTAATGCGGGATGCCATGGAGAAATTTTGGCCAACCGCAGAAGGAGATATTAGCTAAAATGACCACTGTACTTTTTCCGGGTACTTTTGACCCGATACACTACGGGCATATCAACATTGCTAAACGTGCAGCAAATATGTTTGATGAAGTCGTCGTGGCTGTTTATGCGAGGGAACAGGATAACATCCTTTTTTCTCCTGAAGAACGCCTCTCACTCGCTAAAGAGGCATTTAAGAATATGGACAATATCAGCGTCACAGCCTATCAAGGGTTGACGGTAAAGTTTGCCAAAAAAATTGGTGCCCGAGCTATCGTTCGGGGCTTGCGCGTGTTTTCAGATTTTGAATATGAATTCAGAATGGCACTGGCAAACAATCGGCTTGCACCTGAGATTGATGTAATCGCATTAATCACCAGTGAGGAACACACCTTTCTTTCATCAACAACCGTTCGTGAAATTTCTGCATTAGGTGGGGATGTCTCAAGCATGGTGCCGCCCCATGTGCAAAAAGCACTGGAAAAAAGGTTCAATGTTTTAGGAGACGACCAGGATATTGTCCGTCTGACATCCTTGAGAGATTGAAGCCACAAAAATTAAAATATATGTTAATATTGGTATAAGGATTGCAACAAAATCAGATGTGTATTCAAATCGGAGGAAGTAATGGATATTTTACATCTCGTTGATCGGCTTGAGGAATTATTCAATGACAGCCGCCCTATATGGCTGACCCACAGCGTCATTGTTGATGAGGATCGCATGCTGGACCTTATCGATCAAATGCGCGTTGCTATCCCTGAAGAAATCAAAAAAGCCCAGCAGATCATCACGCAGCGTGATCGTATCCTGGCGCAGGCTAAAGAAGAAGCTAATCGAACTGTTTCTCTTGCACGAGAAAAGGCTGAAAAACAACTGGAAGATGATGAACTGATCCTTTCAGCCAAAGCCAAGGCTGAGCAAATTGTGAACCAGGCTCATAAAGATGCTGCCGTCACCCAGCGTGAAGCGGATAAATACATCCTAGAAACATTGACGAACTTAGAAATGCATATGGATCGGCTGCTGAACCAGGTGCGGAACGGCATAAAAACCCTGCAAAGTGACACCTACCCAATCGCACCAAAGCTGGACACCCAGGATGAAGACAAGAACATGCCCTAATAATTAATTGATAAAGATATCTTAACAACAGCCCCTTATTTCTCAGGGGCTGTTTTTTTTGAACTTCGGCGTTTTACAATTTTTTCTGCTGATTTTGGTGGGTGAAGCGCAACCGGCAGCACTTCATCCATGTGTTTGACCGTGACTATCTCCATTTCCTTTAAAACACTTTTAGGTACATCTTCCAGGTCTTTTTCATTACGGATTGGAATGATCACTTTTTTCAAACCAGCGCGGTGGGAGGCAAGGACCTTTTCCTTAATGCCCCCGACCGGCAGGACACGACCTCTTAATGTGATTTCACCTGTCATGCCAACCAAATGAAAACTGGGTCGTTCTGTAAGCGCAGAAATCATCGCTGTTGTTATCGTGATACCGGCACTGGGACCGTCCTTGGGGATGCCGCCTTCAGGAACGTGCAGGTGGACGTCCACATTTTCAAAAATATCAGAATCGATTTCAAGCAATTCTGCCCGAGATTTTATGTAGGATAAGGCAGCCTGCGCAGATTCCTGCATGACCTCCCCGATTTGCCCGGTTATTTGAAGGTTTCCTTTTCCATCTAAAATTAAGACTTCAACCGGCATGATTTCTCCGCCGTTTTCAGTCCATGCTAAAGCCGTTGCAACGCCAACCTCATCCTCCATCTCAGCTTCAGTTTCAAAATACTGCTGCGGTCCGAGATACTTCCGTATAGCCTGGGGAGTGATTCGCTTTGGATAGGTTTTCTTTTCGGTCTTTAATCGGGCAATCTTTCGCAAAACACTGCCAATTTCTCGTTCAAAGTTCCGTACACCTGCCTCATAAGTGTATTCCCGAATAATTTTCATCAAGGAAGCATCCTGAAAACTAATTTGCTCGTCCGATAGTCCATTTTCTTCCATCTGACGCGGGATCAAGAAACGCCTTGCAATTTCCAGCTTTTCTTCTTCAATGTAACCGGAAAACTCGATGATTTCCATCCGGTCCAATAAGGCGGGTGGAATTGTGCTGAGGCTGTTAGCGGTTGTAATAAATATGACTTTGGAAAGGTCATAGCTGACTTCTAAATAATGGTCAGAGAACGCGTTGTTTTGTTCCGGGTCAAGTACTTCCAAAAGCGCAGATGAAGGGTCACCGCGAAAGTCTGCACCAAGCTTATCAATCTCATCCAGCATGAACAATGGGTTAGAGGTCTCTGCTCGCCGCATGGTTTGAATAATCCGCCCGGGCATCGCTCCAATATATGTCCGACGATGACCGCGAATTTCCGCCTCGTCCCTGACCCCACCCAATGAGAGCCGAACAAACTTTCGCCCCAGGGCATTGGCAATCGATTTACCAAGGGATGTTTTGCCCGTCCCCGGAGGGCCCACAAAACACAATATTGGCTGCCGCAGACGTTTGGGATTCAAACTCCGGATAGCAATATATTCAATAATGCGATCTTTAGCTTTTTTCAAGCCGTAATGTTCGCGTTCGAGTACCTCATTGGCGTGCAGCACATCCAGGTTATCTTCACTTTCCTCTTCCCAGGGTAGATCCAAAAGCCAATCCAAATAGGTGCGAATGATCCCGACTTCCGGTGACATTGGCGGCATTTGTTCCAACCGCGACAATTCTCGGAATGCCTGTGACTTGACTTCTTCCGGGAATTTCTTTTCGTCAATTCTTTCACTGAGTTCGACGATTTCCTGGTTCCAGATATCTCCTTCACCAAGCTCAGTCTGGATGGCTTTCATCTGTTCACGCAGGTAAAACTCACGATGAGATCGATCTACTTCTGTCTGGACTTGCGCCTGGATTTCACCTTCCAATTCTAATACGTCCAATTCTTCAGCAAGGATCTGGTTCAACTTCTTCAACCGATCTCCTGGATGGGTCAGGATCATCAAATCTTTCCGGGTGTCATTGGGGAGAGAAAGCGAGGTTGCAATCATATCCGCCAGCCAACCAGGATCATTAATGTTCATTGAAAAGAGATGCGCCTCTTCCGGTAAACTGTCATTCAATTCAACACAGCTCTCGAACAGGCTCCTTGTTGTTCGCATGAGTGCTGTCAGGCGTTTTGTACTTCGAAATTCATCAGGGACATTACGGGCTTCAACGATAACGTAAGGTTCTGTTTGCAAGATGTTGATTATTTCAACCCTGCGTCTGCCCTGGACAAGGGCTGAATGGCTGCCCCCCTGCATCGATAACATCCGACCAACAGCCAATTCGATGCCAACCGGCAGAAAATCACTCAGGTAATCGCCTTCAGCACCCTGGTCTGACAAAAATAACGCGACCAGGGTTTTGTTCTGTCCTTGAGCAGCTTCGATTGCTTTTTGGCTGTTATCGTCACTTATGAAAATCGGCGAGATCATGCGTGGAAAAACAACCACATCCTTCAAAATAAAGGCGGGGCTGATAAAAACGCCGCTGTCATCGCTTTCTCGGTTCACAATCCGATAGAGTTCATCTGTCCTTTGGTGAATATTCCCAAAAAGACCTTCCTCACCATCAGATGGCGGAAACCATTGTTCATCACTCATCTTTACTCCAGTCGATTTTTATACACAAATATCAATTAGACCCCTTAAATTTTATTTTGGGGATTGATCCTGATGTTGTTTGGAAAAGATATCACGGATAGCTGCCACAACAAATACACTTCCAGTCACCAGCACAACAGCTTCCTGGCCAGCCTCTTGCATGGCTAAATCAAAGGCATCCTCAATGGGCGTTACTGCCCGGGCTGACCTGCCAAAACGATGGGCTAATTCGACCAGCTCACCAGCATCTATCGCCCGAGGATGGATCGATTGGGTTGTTATCACGCGCCGAACTCTGGGCAGCAATTCCTGGTACATGCCTTCGATGTCCTTATCTTCAGAGGCACCAAAAAGCATGATCACAGGCAGTCCAGGGAAGTAATCATCCAGCGCCTGGCGCAGCCTGAGGGCTGAATAGCGGTTGTGCGCTGAATCAATAACAATCGTAGGATGATTTTGCAAGACCTCCATCCTGCCAGGCCACTTAACACTCGAAAATCCCTTGCGATAGGCCTCCTGTGAGAGCTTTAAGCCAAGCTTTTCAGCTGTTTTTAAGGCAGCATAAGCAGTCGCCGCATTTTCGACCTGGTGAAAGCCCAAAAGGGGAGTACGTAATCGTAAAGGGCTCCAAATATCTCTGCCCCCTGACTCGATGAACTCGTCTACCATGGATTGTTCATCGGGCGTCCAAACCAGGAAATGCTGGCTTTCCAGACTGTGTGAATCAGCTGCATAAAGATAATCCCGACCAACCTGGATCAAAGGAGACGTTCGTTCTTGGGCTATTTGTTCGAGAGTGAGCCGCGCTTCCTCTTTTTGAGGTGCGACAACTACCGGAACACCTTCTTTGATAATGCCGCCCTTTTCTCCTGCAATTTCACTGAGGGTATCACCCAATATTTTGACATGGTCATAAGAAATGGAAGTGATCACCGAAACCAAAGGCGTAACAATATTCGTCGCATCAAGCCTGCCGCCTAAACCTACCTCAAAAACGCTGTAATTAACCTTCTGCTGAGAAAAATACAGGAATGCCATTGCTGTCATTAATTCAAATGTGGTAATTTCAGGCACTTTCTGTGTGATCGGTTTCAATTGGTCAATAATTTCCACAACATCCGCTTTTGAGATTTCCTGATCGTTGATTTTGATCCGCTCTGTAAATCGAACCATATGCGGCGAAGTATAAAGACCGACACGATAGCCTTCAGCCATCAGCACACTGGCACACATGGATGAAACCGAGCCTTTGCCCTTTGTCCCAGCCACGTGGATGATGTCGTAATCTTTTTGGGGGTCTCCCAACAGCGCCATGAATTTGTGCATTCGATCAAGATTAAATTTTTCTGCAGCGTTCCTGAAGTTGCGCTTCAAACTGTAATCAATAAAGCTGTACAGAAAATCTAAAGCCTGTTCATATTTCTGTTCAATTTCCTGCATGATTTGAATCCATTCATTATCGAAAAAATTATTTGATAAAGCTTACCTCAAAATTTCATCATTGCGGTGTGCGATTATTTTGTAAAATCAATTTGACGGCAATAATTATATCCCTTCTTGCTTCGAGGAAAGGAATGACCAACATGGCCAGAGATGATCCTGAACTCAAGCAGGAAATAATAACAAATTCAACATAAATAATCGTTTTTTATGAACTGTTACCTATGTCTCCGAACAAATTTCAGCTGTGTCTCCCGTCTATATTCTCGCTTGAAGTGATGAGGTTGCAAGTCTCATCCTTTTCGAGAAGTTATTCGGGTTATTAAATAGCAACGAGCAATAAAAAATGAGGCTGTCAAAAAACAGCCTCACAAAAGATTTTCAATAAATGAAAATTTATGGATATTTAAGCCTCTGCTGCTATCCTTGATCTTGCCTCGCCAATGGCATCTTCAATTTGGCGAGTGTGATCTTGCATATGCTTGAGAGTATTCAGCAATTCCGTGCCTAAACGCCAATAACTTGATTTTCTTCGAGTAAAACTTTGATCCAGGAATGCAACACTTGCAACAGTTTCCTTCAAACTTCGCCTTAATTCTGCCATCAAATCATCTACTGTTGGGTAGGTTGTCAGGGTTGCACGTATTCGGAAAAGCTGATCGCCAGACCAGTCGTCCTGGAACCGCTCTTGACCCGCCACAACATCGTTAATATAGGTATGCAATTCACGTTCGCTGTGAATCAGGTGAACCAGGGTTTCTTTTGCAGACCACTCGTCGGGACCGGGAGAGAAAGAGGCTTCCGCATCGGTAACATCTGCCAAAACGCCCTCCAGGGCTTCTAAAGATTTGGATATAAAATTCTCCAATTCCTTGGCTAATTCCTCTGGTGTTTCCGGTATATCCTCAAATTTTTGAGGTTTAGTGTCAATCGAAAATGTCTTTTTTGTATGTTCACGATAAGCTGTAACAGTAATCTCATCCCCTGCAACAAATTCCAACATCAAACCTAACAATGCCCTGACCCCATCAATGGGTTGATCGTTTACTGCAACGATCACGTCGCCTTCTTGAATGCCTGCCAGGTCAGCACCGTAACCAGGCACCAATTCCTTCACCTTCACCCCTTTTTCGACAGGAACGTTCAGTTCTTCCAGTGCAGTCGTGGTCAGATCCGATAAATCGTCTGGATAAATGCCAATCAAAGGCCGCTCAACAAAGCGCAAATCCTTACCCACTTCAAGGGTAGATTTCAAATTCTTAAGTCCCAGCGCCCAACCTTTTGCGATTTCCTCACGAGCCTTTGCCCATTCATCGCCCTCGCCAATCCCTGAATGACTGACCCTGACACTGTAATGATCTTCATCGTCAAGAGGCGTAACGATTACATCAACATCTGTCCAGCCTGGCTCTCCCTTTCCAATCCATTTAAATGAGATCGCCCTATCAGGTATCAATTTTGTATAATAACCACTCGCAAAATAACCACGATTCCAAACTAAATAAATCCAGCCATCTTCTTCCGGATTTGTTGTGGCAATATCACACAGCCATTCTCGTAAAGCCGTACTGGAAGTGAAAGCGCGATAAATTAATTCAACCGGGGCATTGATTTTTTTCTCAAAAACAAAAGCTTTTTCAAGGGACATATGCATCCTCCATGAGGATAAAAATTGCAGTGTTATTGCAATTAAGTATACCTTGGTTGAAAATTTGCGACAACGAAGGTCTTTTATGCCCTGGTTGAGATGGATAAGCAATTCATAAATACCTATGTTTTGGTAAAGTTGGATGTTTATCGAGAGCAATTATTTATCTATGTCGAACCTGATCAGGATGGCCAAGAACTCGTTATGGAGAAACATTTGCCCCTTTACTTTGCCAAAATGAGGTATTAAAGTTCATTTGAGACTTGACAGTTAGGAAGGGAGTCAGACTAATAGTAAAAGTAAGGGAAAAATTGTGTCCAAATAAACATCCTGCAAATGGATAACCAATCAAAACCGTGAAAATTCTTCTAACGATTAAGAAGTAATCATTCTAAGCTGTTTTTTCAGTTATTGAATAATTTTCTAAGCACCCATTAATTTGTGACTATGCGGCAGGCACAAGAAAAGGTATTATCTAAAAGATATTCGATTACAATTAACTGCGGATTTATTAGCAATTCTGCAAATAACAGGAAGACATCATGGCTGGATTATCACATGAACTTGGCATTGACCTGGGGACATTAAATACCAGGATAGCTGAAGGCAATAACATTCTGATTCAGGAACCAACGATCGTTGCTATTTTAATGGAAGAATTAAAAATCGTAGAGATAGGACAGTCCGCTCTAGACATGTTAGGGCGCGTCCCCGAATCCATTGAGGTTGCTCGACCGATGCGCAATGGTGTTATTGCAGAATTTGAGATTACCGAAAATCTTCTCAGGCACATGGTTAGAAAAGTCACTGGGCGAATGCTTTTGTTCCGCCCAAGGCTGATGATCACTGTTCCCTATGGCGTGACAAGTGTCGAAAGGCGTGCAGCCTATGAAGCCGGTCTTGGCGCTGGCAGCCGTGAAGTCAACCTGATCCAGCAGCCCCTCGCGGGCGCAATTGGCATCGACCTGCCCATCGGCACCCCGACAGGAAACATGATCGTCTCCATGGGCGGCGGGACCACACAGGCAGCCGTGCTTGCCATGCACGGTATTGTCACAGCAGATACCAGTTCAACAGCCGGACTTAAGCTCGATGATGCGATTATCAATTATGTGCGCAGAAAATACGGCCTGATCATCGGTCAGCCAACCGCCGAGCAGCTCAAAATACGCATCGGCGCAGCAGTAGACCAGGATGACCAGGAAGCCATGGAGATCCAGGCGCAGGACCAGGTTTCAGGGCTGCCAAAACCCGCAACACTGACTACCAATGAGATTGTAGAAGCACTGCAGCCGCCACTTGAAGAAATTGCGAGCACAATTCGTCGCGTTTTAGAAAAGACACCGCCTGAATTGATCTCCGACATTATTGATCGCGGCGTTGCGCTGTGCGGCGGCACTTCCCTGCTGCGCGGCATTGATAGGTATCTGACCAAAGCATTGGGCATCCCTGCCTACCTGGTCGACAACCCCACGACATGCGTGGTTGAAGGTGCAGCGAAATCATTTTCCATGCTTGAAGTTCTGAGCCGAAGTCTTCCACGAGGAATCTGATCGATCGAGGCTTTCCAATGTCAGCTGAAAGTCCACAAAAAATACTGAATGATGAGAATGAGATAGAGGTTTTCTTTCCGAAAGACCACAATCTCAAACGATGGGGCATGCTCATTTCAGGTGGGATGCTGATCCTCACCGCTTCAGTATTTGTGACCCTGATTGCGCTCAACACTTATACAAGCGTCCTCAGACATGGGCGTGCCGTTCTGCTGAATAAAATCACAGCCATATTTCCCATGGTACTCATCTTGATACCGATTGGACTTTTATTAATCTTGTGGGCGAAAAACCACTGGGAAGATCAGCTTATCCTGAATGAATCAGGTTTATTCCAGAAAAAAGGGAAAAAAGAACAATCCTGGCACTGGGATGAAACAGAAAAATTAGATACGATCATTACAGAAATTCAATTTGGGGGATCAAGCGTCGGTACAAGGGTCAAGCTCCTGTTAACTGGCACAAATAAGAAAAAATGGCTGATTCGCAATCGCTATGAAAATATTTTAGACCTTGTTGACCATATTCGGGAAAAAGTCCTGCCTGACCTTTATCATCAGGCAAAACAAAATTTAGCTCACAATCAAGAAATTGAATTCCACACCAGCTTGATTGCGAGCAAAGAAGGGCTTAGATTCGTCGACCAACAGATACCCTGGGATGAGCAGATTATTTCACAAGTTAAAGGAAATAATTTGATCATCAAGAATCAAGAAAACCAGGAACCCTTATTCAAGACAAAACTCAGGAAAATCAAAAATCTTGATTTGTTATTGTGCCTGGTTGAAAATCCCCCAGACCTCTCGATTTAATCTTCACCCAAATAATACATCATCGTCTGTAACTGCAATACAGGATCGATATGCTGTGCATGTACCGATTCGGGCAATATTAACGAAACAGGTGCATAACTCAAAATTCCCTCGATCCCAGCCTCAACCATTCGGTCAGCCATTAGCTGGGCATATTCGGCAGGCACCGCAAGAACGCCTATTTTTATGCCATGATGCTGAATTTCTTTTTCTAAATAATCAACATGCTGAATGGTGATAGATCCCACTTTAGTGCCAACGAGTTTTGGATCAACATCAAACAAGAGTTTGATCTCAATCCCTCTCCTTGGAAAACCCTGGTAACGCGTCAGGGCACGTCCCAGGTCCCCTGCGCCTACCACAGCCACCTGCCAGATACGATCCAGGTTCAATATTTCTTGTAATGCTTCAATCAGACTGTAAATGGGATAACCCGATCCCTGCTTGCCAAAGCCGCCGAAATAAGAAAGGTCTTTTCGAATTTGGGCAGCGGTTGTCCCAAGTCGTTCTGCCAGAACCCCGGAGGAAACGGTGTGCAATCCTTCCTTTGCCATTAAATTGAGACATTGTAAATATCGTGGTAAACGGGCAATCACGATGTCCGGAACGACTTCTTTTGTCATTGAGCGGTATCCTGTATAATAGTAGTTGTTTTACTTTGCATTTTAAGCGATCCTTAATTATTATACGTCAAGCCTGCAATGCCTGCTTCGGAAAATGGAAAAGACTGATAAAATCTAAGGTTCCTTTGGTAAAGTTAAGCTAAAATTATCATGACATCAGACAATAGATATACTGGAGGACCTATGCGTGCAGGAAGAATCATTGCCTTTATTACTGCTGCGATTTTTATCATACTTGCTTTTCTGTTCATATTGGGCGCATTCAGCTCTGAAGGATCCCCAAGCTGGATCATTGTGGGCATTATCGGGTTGGTGATTGGCTTTGTTCTGATTTTTGTTGGGACAAAGCTCAGTCCACCCGTCAAAGCTGGCGACCAGGTGGTTAACCTGAATATCGACCTTCCTGGAGAGGTGGGGATGGACACCATCAAATGCCAATCTTGCGGCGCGCCACTTTCTTCAGAAGATGTTAAAATGGTTGCCGGTGCGCCTGTTGTTGAGTGCCCCAATTGCGGCACAACCTATCAATTAACCGAAGAGCCAAAGTGGTGAGTTATGAAAAAATTTAGACTTTTTCTTCTAAGCCTGTTTATTATCGGTCTGTTTACGCTGCCTGCTGCAGTAATAGCACAGGACTTGCGTTTTGAAGTCCCTGCATCTGAAGTCGAAGTCTATATTGAGGAAGATGGGACGCTTTCCATCTGGTATTACATTGAATTTCAAAACAGGACAGGTGCAGCACCCATCGATTATGTTGATATCGGTATGCCCACTTCAGCCTATAACCTGAACAACATTGAAGCAGAAGTTAACGGGCAACCTATTAATGATATTGAAAAATCGCCCTATGCAACCAATGGATTTGCTTTAGGCTTGGGTGAAAATGCCATACAGCCTGGACAATTTGGGACAGTCACTGCCTGGATCCCAGGCGTACAAAATGTGCTCAGGCTTTATGACGGCGCAGACCGGGAAAATTATGTCAGCTTTCAATTCAGCCCGAACTGGTTCGGACCGGAATTCGATAAAAGTACGAATACCGAATACCGGGTGACGATCATCCTGCCGCCCGGCGTCGGGAATGAAGAGGGCGTTTACTATTACCCCGAAAATTGGCCTGGTCCCGATGAACCAGATGACATTGGATTCACCGCTGAAGGAGACCGTGTCTACTATTCATGGTTTACTGACAATGCTGACGCCCATACACAGTATATTTTTGGGGGTGCCTTCCCCAGCCAATATGTGCCAGAGGATTCGATCGTAACTAAACCCGAGCCTTCCTCTCCTTCTGAGCCATCAGGGAGTGTTACCGGTTTTATACCGGCTATTTTAGGAATCCTTGGTCAAAATTTTTGCTGCTTTGGCTCTGGTTTGTTCTTCATCGCCATTTTCGGGTTCAGCATCTACCAGGGTACTGTTGGTGCACAGAAGCGTAAAATGAGCTACCTCCCACCTAAGATGAAAATTGAGGGCAATGGTATCAAGCGCGGTTTGACAGCAGTTGAAGCGGCAATCCTGATGGAACAGCCCATGGATAAAGTTTTGACCATGATTCTCTTTGGCGTCCTCAAAAAGGAAGCAGCCATCGTCACCCAGGAAGATCCCCTCGATCTGGAAGTTTCAGATCCCTTACCTGAGGACCTGCATCTCTATGAAAAGCAGTTTTTGGATGCCTTCAAACAACCTGACAAATTACGGCGGACAGCCATTCAAAACACGATGGTCTCACTCGTTACCAGCGTTACAGGAAAAATGAAGGGCTTTTCACGCAAAGAAACAATAGCCTATTACGAAGATATTATGCGGCGAGCCTGGACGATGGTTGAAGAAGCGGGAACACCAGAGGTTAAAAGCGAGAATTACAACCAGACCCTCGAGTGGACCATGCTGGATGACGATTACCAGGAGCGGACACGCCGCACCTTCACCGGTGGACCTGTCTACGTTCCCATTTGGTGGCCGCGTTATTCCCCCAGTTATC
This sequence comes from Candidatus Brevefilum sp., assembly GCA_029210815.1. Classification (GTDB taxonomy): domain Bacteria; phylum Chloroflexota; class Anaerolineae; order Anaerolineales; family Anaerolineaceae; genus Brevifilum. The sequence goes on along the minus strand of JARGGB010000026.1, from coordinate 3,095 downwards.
GCCGCTCGATCGGCGGTGGTGTGCCAACAACTGCCAGCAGACCTGCAGTATCGACCGGTAAACCAGGCAGCGGTGGTGGGGGAATTTCCTTGCCGAGCATCCCTGGCTCGACCTTCGCTGCCAACGTGATCAACGGGGCAACGGGCATGGCAGCCGGTGTGGTCGGCAACCTGACATCCTTCACAGACCGTATCACCAGCCGAACCAATCCGATCCCCGTATCCACCAGCACAAAAAGCGGCTCTGGCGGCTTCCGTGGTGGTGGCGGGGGCGGCGGAAGTTCCTGTGCCTGTGCTTGCGCCTGTGCCGGTTGTGCTTGCGCCTGTGCTGGCGGCGGCCGTTAAAAACAAAGGATAAACTTTCGCTCCTGGTGTGATTTGCACCAGGAGCGAGGTTCGTATTTATGATAAATTCAGACACTTTTATCAGTAATATAAAAAACTTATTCAGAGGTACAAACCTGCCCCAATCCGGGCTTTATCATTACCCTCGTGAGGAACAGGACGGTAAAACTCGTATTCATTTACGGATTGATCCCGACGGCAGTGGATTGCTGATCATCAACGCCAATCGCGTGGTGCACCTCAACCCATCCGCAGCCTTTATGGCTTACCTGCACCTTGAAGGCAATGATCCCCTTCAAATCGGGAAAGCTTTACAAAAGCAATTTCGTGTAACTGCTGCCCAGGCGCAGCAGGATTACATGGATTTCAGCCTTCAAATGGAGGAAATCCTTGACCCTATCGGTGGCTGTCCCGTTTGTGATTTACAACTTGAGACAACAGCACCCTTCAGCGCCAAACCCAGTGCACCCTACCGCATGGACCTGGCGATCACCTATCGCTGTAACAACAATTGCAGTCACTGCTACAATGCACGGCCGCGTAATTATCCAGAAATGCCGGTAGAACAGTGGAAAAAAGTGATCGACAAAGTATGGGATTTGCGCATCCCGCATGTTGTCTTCACCGGGGGCGAGCCCACCCTTTACAAGGACCTGGTAGAACTCGTTGCTTATGCCGAAGGAAAAGGTCTGATCACCGGGCTTAACACCAACGGGCGCAAGCTGGCGGATAAGGATTTTGTTGATGCGTTGGTGAATGCCGGTCTGGACCATGTTCAGATCACACTCGAATCCCATGATGCAGGTATTCATAATACGATGGTCGCTGCAAAGGATGCCTGGGGAGAAACCGTAACAGGGCTTAAGAACGTCCTGGCATCTAAGCTGTATGTGATGACCAACACAACCCTCCTCACCCATAATAAGGACTCAATTCGAGAAACCCTGGCATTTTTAGCTGAGATTGGCGTACCAACAGTTGGATTAAATGCCCTGATCTACGCCGGCAAAGGTAAGGATGTGGGTACAGGATTGCATGAAGAAGCACTGCCGCCCCTGCTTGAAGACGCAAGGGCAATAACCCAGGCGAATGGGCAGCGCCTGATCTGGTACACCCCGACGCAATATTGTCATTTCAACCCACTCCAGCTCGAATTGGGTGTTAAAGGCTGTACCGCTGCCCTTTACAACATGTGTGTGGAGCCCAATGGCGACGTCATCCCATGCCAATCCTATTACCAATCGCTAGGGAACTTGTTGGAGAAACCCTGGAATGAGATTTGGGACCATCCGCTGGCATTATCTCTGCGAAATCGCTCAGATGTTCCAGAAGGATGCAGAGCCTGTGATTACTTAATTGAATGCGGCGGGGGCTGTCCTTTAGCAAGGGAGCACCAGGTCATTTATCCCATCAGAAAAGATATTTTTAATTGATTTTTCTTCAACGGAGGAGCCATGCCAAACATAATTCAGAAGATTAAAGAATTATTTTCAAAAAAAGAACCCTTATCCGCAGGTATTTACAGCTATCAATCGCCACCAGATGCTGACCAGCAGTATCGACTGCACTTACGCATCGAACTGGATGGCAGGGGCTTATTGGTAATCAATGCGTCAACAGTGCTGCATCTGAACCAGACGGCAGCTGAATTCGCCTATCACCTGGTAAAAGAATCCGATCCCAGTCAGGTTATCAAGGAAATTTCAGATCGCTACCAGGTCAGCAATGTCACCGCCTACCAGGATTTTGATTCCTTTAAGGAAAAAATCCAGACGCTTATCAACACGCCAGATTTAGATCCGGTAACTTACCTGGATATCGAACGACAGGAACCTTACAGCGGTCATATTTCTGCACCCTATCGGTTGGACTGTGCCCTCACTTATCGTGTGGGACAGGGCAGTTTGCAGGAAGATGCCCCCACAGATCGTGTCGATCGAGAGCTTTCAACGGAAGAATGGGTGACTATCCTGCACAAAGCTCACAATGTAGGTATTCCCCACGTTGTTTTCACTGGCGGCGAACCCACCCTGCGTGATGATTTGCCCAAACTTATTGAACAAGCTGAAGAATTAGGGCTTGTCACCGGACTTCTCACCGATGGGCTCAAACTTGGGGAAGACAATTTTCGTAATGACCTTCTCCTTAAAGGGCTTGATCACCTGATGATCATCCTCGATCCTGAAAACGAAGCTCAATGGCAGGTTCTCGATAAAGTACTGCCGGAAGACATTTTCACCACGGTGCACCTGACATACACTGGAAAAGACTTCCTTCAACCCCACATTGACCGATTGGCAAGGATGGGCGCCAATGCCCTCTCGCTGAGCACACCTAATGAGGACCTCGAAGAGAAGCTGCAGGATCTACGTGATTTGGCTGCCATGCACGGACTTGACCTGGTGTGGGATATCCCCGTGCCTTATTCACGAAACAATCCCGTCACTCTGGAATTGGAAGGCGAGGGGTATGATGAATCACCGGAAGGCGCAGGAAAAGCCTGGCTCTACATCGAGCCCGATGGCGATGTCCTGCCCGCCCAGGGGCTTTACGATCAGGTGATGGGAAATATGCTGACGGACACCTGGGAAGAAATCTGGAAGCAATAAAATTGTGATCAAGGAGCTTGGTCTGGACCTCTGGCACCGGCGTTATACCCAGCAAGCCAAATGGTCACAGGAAATCCGCCGGTACCTTTTGGGGAAAACCACCTTAGTAGAAGGCGACAAAATCCTGGAAGTTGGCTCGGGG
>JARGGB010000025.1 GCA_029210815.1 Candidatus Brevefilum sp. | reverse complement strand
TGAGGTTAAGCCAAGGGTTGGGATAAAGTGCTTGCCGTATTCTTTCACGCCTTCTGTTTCAAAAAGTTTAGCCTTTGCAGTAAGCACGAACAAAGAATTCTTTCGACAATTTTCTGATTTGCGAAGCCACGTGGAAGCTTCTTACTGGTACCAGGCAGTCAGCAAACTGACTGAAGATGATCACTACGAACTCAATCAAATTATTCTCCATGCCCAAAGAAAATTAAAATCTGATCCTATTCAAATCCCTCATGAGGAGCATCGTCAACTACACCTTTCTATTTATCGACGGTTGGACAATGTATTTGTTTTGGGTATTTTGGAATCGTACTGGGATATTTACGAAGCCGTAGGATTAAATGTTTTTGAAGATCAAAAATACCTGGAAAGGGTTTGGGATTACCATCAGCAAATGGTGGACTCAATTACAAATAATGACTTCCTTTCAGGCTATCAAGCATTAATTGCACATATGGACTTATTATTTCAACGTGATCAGGAAAATTCACTGATTCGTTTTGAGTAAAGCTTTTGGAAGGAGCTTTTATGGTTAAAGATGTAGAAACAGTACATAAAGACGGACCCCCACAAGGAACGAACGTCAATGACTTTTGCATGACAATATGCACTGTCAATGGTTCTGGTAGTGCGACAGCGAACACCACTTTGCTGAGGTCCTTGTTCCATATGGGAATCCCGGTCTCCGGGAAGAATATATTTCCCTCTAATATCAAAGGCTTGCCAACATGGTTTTCCATTCGTGTCTCAAAGGATGGCTACCTTGCCCGGGTTGCACACGATGACATCATCGTCCAAATGAACCCGATGACTTTTAAAGAGGACTTGAAATTCAATGTTTCCGGCGGGGTTGTCTTTTACGCAGATCATATTGACACGACCATTGATCGTGATGATGTAATTGCCTACCCAATGCCGGTTCAGGACCTGATTAAACAAGCCGATGTGCCAAGAAATTTGCAGGAATACATGCAAAATATGATTTATGTAGGCATCGTCAGCCAGATTTTAGGTATTGAGATAGATGTCGTTTATCAATCCTTAATAAGCCAATTTAAACAAAAAACTTCGGTTGCTGAGTCCAATTTTGCAGTGGTGAAATTAGCAGCAGATTGGGCAAAAGAAAACCTTGAAAAGAAAGATAAATATCGTGTTGAAACGATGCCGCCATTAGAGGGCTACATCATGGCAGATGGCAACACTGCAGGTGCCTTAGGCGCTATTTATGGCGGTTTCCAATTTTGCGGTTGGTATCCAATTACACCGGCAACCAGCCTGGCAGAATCCCTGAATATTTTCGCCCCAACACTAAGACAAGATCCCAAATCAGGAAAGAATAATTTTGCCATTGTCCAGGCGGAAGATGAGCTTGCATCAATTGGTATGGCAGTCGGCGCAGGCTGGGCAGGGCTTCGTTCAATGACATCAACATCGGGCCCAGGGATCAGTTTGATGACGGAGTATATGAGCCTGGCATACTTTGCAGAAGTCCCGGTTGTTGTTTGGGACGTGCAGCGAGTTGGTCCCAGCACCGGTTTACCTACAAGGACGGGGCAGGGCGATTTATTGTTAGATTATTACCTTGGTCACGGCGACACACGACATATCGTAATCATTCCTTCAACCGTCAACGAATGTTTCGAATTTGGCTGGCGTGCTTTTGATATTGCTGAAAAATACCAAACACCTGTCATTGTGTTGAGTGACCTTGATTTAGGAATGAATATTTGGATGACCAAGGAATTTCAATATCCTGACGAACCTATGGATCGTGGTAAGGTTCTGTGGGAAGAAGATTTGGAAAACTTCAAACGTGATTGGGGCAGGTACCTTGATGTGGATGGTGATGGCATCCCATATCGAACACTAATGGGAAACCGTCATGAAAAAGCTGCTTATTTTGCCAGGGGAACCGGTCACGATGAATTTGGTAATTACAGCGAAGATCCTGATGTCTGGCGGCAGAATCTTGATCGTATAAAACTAAAATTGGAAAATTCCAGAGAACATTTGCCAAAACCTGTATTTCACATGCAAGATGATGCAAAAATTGGGTTAATTGCCATGGGTTCAACAGAGCCTGCAATCTTAGAGGCACAAGATAAATTGCTTGCGATGGGAATTGCTACAGATTACATGAGAATTAGGGCACTGCCAACTTCGAAAGAAGTGCTTGAATTTATCAAGTCGCATGAGCGAAATTACGTTATCGAATTAAATCAAGATGGTCAGCTGCGACAAATCTTGATCACGGATTACTGTGAAGAAATTTCACCTTTGTATTCACTGGCATACATCGATGGTTTGCCAATGACCGCCAATTACATAATCCAGGCGATTTCCGAAAAGGAGGACATTTAGATGTCTGAAAATAAATCAGATACAAACGCTATCGGTTTGACACGCACTGATTATCGCGGTGAACGATCAACACTGTGTCCTGGCTGCGGTCACAACACAATTTCAGCTCAAATCCTCACAGCTTGCTATGAAATGGGTATTGATCCTCATCAAATCGTGAAGTTTAGTGGGATTGGCTGCTCAAGTAAAAGCCCAACTTATTTTCTAAGCCAGTCCTTTGGTTTTAATGGTTTGCATGGGCGTATGCCTTCGATGGCTTTAGGCGCTGCTTTTGCCGACACCACCATGAAGGTTCTGGGAATCTCAGGGGATGGGGACACAGCCAGCATTGGGCTTGGGCAATTTAAGCATCTTGTCAGGCGGAATTTACCAATGGTATACATTGTGGAAAACAATGGCGTTTATGGACTTACCAAAGGTCAATTTTCTGCGACTTCTGAAAGAGGTCTGGAATTAAAACACCAGGGACAAAACCCATTTTTGCCCATTGATATCGCTAAAGAAGCTTTGATTGGGAATGCAAGTTTTGTCGCACGCTCTTTTGCCGGGGATCCAAAGCAAGTGCGAGAATTACTCAAAGCAGCATTCAGTCATCGAGGTACAGCCGTCCTTGACATCATCAGTCCTTGCGTCAGCTTCAATAACCGTGAAGACACCTTACACTCCTACCAGTGGGGCCGTCAACATGAAGCACCATTACATGACATCGCTTATGTCCCCACCCGGCGAGCAATTATCCTGGACGAGTTTAAAGAAGGTGAAACTAAAGAGGTTACACTGCATGATGGGTCAGTTGTGATTTTGAAAAAACTTGAGCATGAGTATGACCCAACAGAAAAATGGCAGGCGCTGAAAATGCTTGAAGAAGCAGAAAAAAATCGCTGGCTTTTGACGGGATTAATTTATGTCGACCCTGAACAACCCACGCTTTATGATTATCTCGATCTGACTGAGGAGCCTCTCAATCGGATATCTTCAGAAAAATTACGCCCGAATTGGGAAACGTTGCAAAAAATTAATCAAAGTATGCTATAACAATTTACCCACTAAAAATGAAACCGGCTTCTGAAACTCAGTGCCGGTTTTTCTTTACATAAAAATGTATTAGACATCACCTATCGTATGCAAAAGGGCGAGGTTAGGCTGTCTGAAAGCGCCTACCGGGAATCCAGAAATCAGAATGACCTGCTGACCCTTTTTTAGCCTGGTCGTCGTTGCAATTGCTGTTTCTACATGTTTGATCATCATTTCAAGGGTATCGGCGTAGGGGACCAGGAGCGGTGTGACACCCCAATATAAACTCATTTGTTGGTAAGTGCAAAGTTCAGGTGTAAATGCAAGTATGGGCACATCAGGTCGAGTTTTAGACATCAATCTTGCAGTTCTGCCAGATTGCGTAAAGACAACAATAGCAGCGACATTCCGGTCGTTTGCCAATTCCCTGGCTGCCCTTGTAATAGAGACGGGGTCACTTTGCTCTGCCATTTCTGTTTTGAAGGAGACATTTCCCCATTTTGATAAATTTTCCTCTGCGGTTTTGATGATAGAGGACATCATTGTGACACTTTCCAGGGGATAGTGACCGGCAGCGGTCTCTCCTGACAACATGACTGCGTCTGTGCCGTCAAAAACAGCATTGGCAACATCCGTGGCCTCAGCGCGAGTGGGGCGCGGGTTGTTGATCATTGAATCCAGCATTTGCGTTGCTGTGATTACCAGCTTGGCATGGGAATTCGCACTAGCTATGATTTCTTTTTGCGCTATAGGAACTGCCGCTGGTGACATTTCAACACCAAGATCACCTCGTGCGACCATGACCCCATCCGTCACCTTCATGATTTCATCCAAATCATCTAATGCTTCAGGACGCTCTATTTTAGCAATAATTGGTGTTCTTGCAGCCCAGCTATTTGGCGCAAATTCTTTTATCTCATTTCTTACAGTAAGGATGTCCTGAGCTTCCTTTACAAAGGATATGGCAACCATATCAACGCCTTTTTCAAGGCCAAACTTCAAGTCTTCACGATCTTTTTCAGTAAAGCTGGGCATCGTCAGGTTCGCGCCTGGCAGGTTAACGCCTTTATTGGATTTGAGCGTGCCACCCAGGGTAACCACTGCTTCAATTCGTTCTCCATCGATGGACTGAACTTCCATCTCAATTTGTCCATCATCGAGAAGGATGTGATTGGTCGGCTTGAGTGCTTTGTGAAGATCCGGAATTTCAAATGGAATAAAAATATCCTCTTCATCAACCATAAAGGACTCTGATGAGCTTAAAGTTACCTGGTCACCAGCTTTTAACTCGATTTTTCCTTCAGGGAGTTTACCAATGCGAAGTTTTGGCCCTTGCAGATCTTGAAGAATTGTTATTGCCACCCCCATTTCATCGGCAATTTCTCTAATCAGGTCGATAAGCCTGGCATGGTCTTCATGCGTGCCATGGGAAAAATTTAGCCGCGCAACATTCATACCGGCGGAGATCAAAGACTGTATCATAGACCGGGTGTTGCTGCTTGGTCCTAAAGTACACACAATTTTTGCAAAACGATCCATGGTCAACTCCCTTGAATAATGAATACTAATCTAATAAGAGAACTTCCCGCAATATGGGCAGCATCCAATCCACGGTTTCTTGATCGATGATCAGGGGCGGTGCCAGGCGAAGGATGTGTTTATGGGTCTCTTTGACAAGGATCCCTTTTTTCTTTAACACTTCAGCAAAACGCCGTGCCCCGCCTAATTCGTGTTTTAACTCCACGCCAATTAATAAACCTTTGCCGCGGATATCCTTGATGTTCTTTTTTGGTATTTCCTCAAGGTATTCAAGAATATACTCGCCCATTTTTCGAGCTTTCTCAATCAAGTGTTCTTCTTCGATGACTTCGAGTGCTGCTATCCCCACAGCTGCAGCAAGTGGGTTACCGCCAAAAGTCGAACCATGTTCACCGGGTTGAATTAAACCAAGAATATCTTTATCTGCCAGCACAGCAGAGACAGGATAGAAACCTCCTGAAAGTGCCTTTCCGATCACAGTAATATCCGGTCGGACATTTTCGTGATTGGAAGCAAACAATGCCCCAGTGCGCCCAAGTCCAGTTTGGATTTCATCAGCAATCAGTAAGATATTGTTTTCTTTACAAATCTCTGCAACAGCTTTCAAATACCCATCGGGAGGAAGGATAATGCCATTTTCCCCCTGGAGCGGTTCCAGCATTATTGCCGCTGTATTTTCATTGATCGCTGCTTTGATCGCTTCTATGCTGCCGTATTCAACGACAGGAAAACCGGGTGTAAAGGGCCCAAAATCATATTTATATTCTTCTGTCGTCGTGAAAGATATGATGGTGGTTGTCCTGCCGTGAAAATTGCCTTCAGCAACAATAATTTCCGCTTTGTATCGAGGGATTTTCTTGATGACATATGCCCATTTTCTGGCAACTTTGATTGCTGTTTCAACAGCTTCGGCACCGCTGTTCATAGGTAATGACATCTCATAACCCGTCATGTCAGAAAGCTTTTTGTAAAATACACCAAGTTTGTCATTACGAAAAGCCCTGGATGTCAGGGTCAGCCTGTTAAGCTGGTCGATCATGGCTTCCTTTATTTTCGGATGGTTATGACCCTGGTTTAATGCCGAATAAGCACTTAAGCAGTCTAAATATTTATTCCCTTCGACATCATAAACCCAAACACCCTCTCCTTTCTCAATGACAACATCGAGGGGATGGTAATTATGGGCACCGTATTCTTTTTCAAGTTCGATATAGTAATTGCTATTTGGCATCATGATCTCCACCTAGTAAATCAACTAAAATTGCTTTTTGAGCATGCATCCTGTTTTCAGCCTGTTCGAACAAACGTGAGTGGGGGCCATCTGCCACTTCGTCGGTAATTTCCTGACCTCGATGGGCGGGAAGGCAATGCATGACGATAACTTCAGGTTTTGCAAGATTAACGATACTTTGATTCACCTGGTAGGGTGGGAATACTTTTTCTCGTTTCTTAGCTTCTTCTTCCTGTCCCATACTTGTCCAGGTATCTGTATATATGACATCTGCTCCCTCTGCAGCTTCCTTCGGGTCGTGCATGGTTGTTACCGAACCGCCAGCGATTGCCGCGAATTTCTTTCCTAACTGAATATCCGACTCGGGCATATCATAATCTTCAGGATTGGCAATACGGAAATCCGCACCCAATTTTGTGACGACTTTCATTAGGGAAACAGCAACATTGTTACCATCACCGATATAAGAAACAGTTCGGCCTGTAAGATCACCAAATTCTTCGTATATGGTGAGTGCATCCGCCATTGCTTGGCATGGATGGTTATAATCGCTGAGCCCATTTATTACTGGAACTTGCGACCATTTTGCCAGTTCAAGAATGTGATCATGGGAAAAGACTCTTGCCATGATTACTTGAACATATCCTGACAAAACCCTTGCTACATCAGCAATGGACTCGCGTTTGCCTAATCCAATTTCCTGCGGTGAGAGATATAAGGCATCGCCTCCCAGTGTTCGCATTGCCATGTCAAAACTGACCCGAGTTCGCAAGCTAGGTTTTTGAAAAACCATCGCAAGGACTTTGTTTTTTAAAATAGGTCGAAATATGCCTGATTTCAATTCTTTTTTGAGTTTTACACTCAAATCAAGCAATTCGTTGATTTCCTGTTGTGAGAAATCGGCTATGTCAAGAAAGTGTTTCATAAAATCTCCTGATTAAGGTGGGTTAAATACTTTAATTTACTCTCGCGAGATATCCGCAAGATTGACAACTCGTTTTTCTCCCTCGATAAAGGCAATCCCCTGAAAGAGAGTGATTAATTGTGCAATCCCCAGAGAAAAGAGGATACCGGTTATAAACAAATTTACCAACACAAGGTTCCTTGGTAAATATTTGTTAAAATTCCGAACCTGGCTTTCAGTATCCTCAATTATCCTTCGATATTCTACCAAAATATCCTGGGCATCTTCCATATCGGTTTCAAATTTAGACATTTCATCTGATAATTCAGATAAATTATCGTTGAGCAAAATCAAACCTTCTGAAGTGTCAGAAAGGCTGATTTCCATTGTTTCAAGAGATTCGGGTATGTCATCCATACTGCTGGCAACAGAATCAAGGCTGGTATGTAAAGGCACTTCGGGTTGATATTTAGCACCTAAAAAAGGGATTGCTGCAATGATCGATAAGGTGCGATCAATCAGCTCAGCGCTGGTCGCGGCAGAGGATAACGCCACTTGAGTCTCAATAAGGGTTTGGCGAAGGTCATCACCAACCAGCACAGCAGAAGATTCCATAGAGCTCGAAATGTCATTAATTGTTCCGTCAAGATTATCAAGGGTTGAAATGATAATACCAAGATTGGCGTTGACATTGTCAAGGGCACTGTCCAGGACAATTAATCCCTGGTCTGTATTTACGAGGGTATCTTCAATTGATTCGCTAATTCCCGATAAACTCCGCTGAAACCCGGGTTTAATGACCCAACTGAGAATTATTCCAGCAATTGAAAAAATCAAACCCAAAGAGGATAAAACAATCAAGATTTTTCCCAAGGTTGTGTAGCTTATTTTTGATTTCATTAGAATTTCTCCTGAAATTGCTTAATCGTCATCAGGAAAATTTTATCCTGAATCTTCCACATTTCCTCTTTTTCGTCGGGCTCATAATGATCAAAACCTGATAAGTGAAGCGTGCCGTGAATTGCTAAAAAAGCAATTTCTTCGTCAAGGGATAGGTCATAATCAGGCGCTTGTTCTGCTGCCGTTTCAATTGAAATAAGGATGTCACCCAGGTATAAATGACCGGTATCGGGGTCAGTGAAATCCTGGTTGAAGGAAAGTACATCGGTCGCTTTTGCTTCACCCCGATAGCTTTGATTGATTTCAGCAATCTCTCGATCATCCGTCAATTGGATGGTGATGTCCACTTCTAATTGATCCAGATAGGCAAGCGTATTTTTAACAGCGGCTTTAATCAATGATAAATCGATCTCAGCCAAATTATGTCGTGATTTCTGTATCGTAATCATGTCTTGCTGGTCTGTCCTGCTTTTTCAGGAATTTTTTGAGTAATTTCTTCCTCGGGTTTTCCCAAACCGGGATATTTTACTCTTGGGTGATAAGTTCCCATCAATGTTTGGAAGAATGAATTCTTAACTGTTTGAAGGTCCTTTAAAGTCAGGTTGGTATCATCTAATTGACCGTTTCTTTCGTAGAAATCGAAAACAACATCAATTAGGGACCTGAGCTCTTCTTCATCTTGTGGCACTTCCGAACGCGCACGTGCCTCTGTACCATCCGCTAACATCAACAATGCTGTTTCACGAGATTGCGGTCTGGGTCCTGGGTAGGTAAACAGGCTTTTATCGACGTCAGACGCATTTTCAGCATCTTTTAATGCCTGAGAATATTGATAATGTGTATACATGGTGCCGTGATGTTCCCGGATAAAATCAATGATCCGGTTTGGCAGGTGGTTCTTTTTTGCCAGTTCAACGCCATCTATCACATGGCTGATGATGGTTTGGGCACTAATAATGGGGTCGATGTCATCATGAGGATTAAGTTCCTCTTGAATTTGGTTTTCAATAAAGAACTGCGGATTACGGGATTTGCCGCAGTCATGGTAAATCGCCCCAACACGGACAAGCAGGCTGTCTGCACCAATCGCTTCCGCAGCTTGTTCTGCCAGGTTTGCCACCTGAAGGGAATGCTGATAACTTCCGGGTGCGTTACGAAGTATTTGCTGCAGCAATGGATGATCGGGACGCGATGTATCCAGTAATTGAAGCGCTGTTGTCATGCCCAATATTTGTGAGAAGCCGTATTGTAGGAGAAGGGTTAGTCCAGCAACGCCAATACCATTCAGCATTGAAACACCAGCTAAAGTAGCAATACCAATCCAATCAGTGTATGTATCAGGCAAACGGTAGGCAAGAATAATCGCCGCACCGGCAAGCCCTATCGTTATTCCTGCGCCAAAAAAAGCTGCAATTCGCCTGCCTTTTCCAAGCACCAAAATACCAATGATTCCGGGTAAAACGTAAAATATCGTTAAATCAAATCCGCTTGGCATCCCATAAGCTGTCATTACGCCTAATATCAGGGATAAAAAGGCTGCTATCTCAAAATTGAATATGACATAAAGGGTCAAACCAAAGGCTGCTATTGGGAAAATATACGGCAATATAGTGCGATCGATAATCACAAACCTTGCAGCGACCAGGAAAACCAAGAATGTGCCAGCAATTATCAACACCGCTTCAACTGAATAATTTTCATGCGCTTTTTGAAAGGTGAAATATAAACCAACCAAAACACTTAAAAAGAGTGTGAAAATTCCTGCACCAATAATATCCTGTGTTCGATTATTGGGTTGAATTAGTCCATAGCGACGTAAGGCTTCCCAATCAACTTCCCGGATAATTTGACCGCGCCTAACTAGGGTTTCGCCCGAGATAAATGAGCGAATAACTGGCTCAATTGATTGTCGTGCTTGATTTTTTGCTTCCTGGGTTTGTTCTTCGCTGTACAGGCTGTTAGGCACAATAAATGGTTCGACCAATTCAACAACAACAGCTGCTTGATCCTGGGGAAAGGAGAAATCAATCAGAGAAGCGATATTTGCTTTTGCAGCGTAAATGTCTGACTCTCTCAATGTATTCCGCATGATTTGTTCTAAAACGATCGTTGCTTCTGATTCAACGGCATCCCACCGAGCATCGCTGATTTCAAGAATTCGGTTTTTTGTCTCATCAGAGAAATTGACGTCTTCTAAAGCGTTGATATCACCTAATTTTTCTTCTTTTGAGGCATAGATGTCCTGTCGAATTGTCGTTAAATAATAAAGGACGGTTCGCAGTCTTTCAACCTGCCGGCGTCCAATGCTGGGATCTGTGGGTAAATAAATCGGGCTAACAGCATTAGCCGCTTCCTGCCGTGTTTGTTCCGTAAGCACTTCGCTCTCATAGGTTAAAGAATATGGCGCAAGGATATCCTGTGGTGCGACATCACCAATTTCCATTAAAAATGACGACTGGCTAAAGGTTTCAGGCAGGATCAGTGCAAAGAATGCAATCATTCCCGACAGGCTCAAAATAATAATCTTGAGAAATCGGTTAGGAATAACCCGCGTTTTGTTCCTCAGAGAATGGTTCATGAGACTCAGTTGTTTTGTAATAATTCACGAACAGTCTTGCTCGCATCTTGACCTGAAGCGCGTCCTTCAAGTTTGGGCATGAGATTTTTCATAATCGTTCCCATGTCCTTAATACTGGTTGCACCTGTCTCTTCAATGACCTGTTTCGCAAGCACCTTAAGCTCATCTGCTGCCATTTGTTTTGGTAAAAACTGATTAAGGATTTCAATTTCTCTCTCTGCAGCTTTGACAAGGTCTTCCCTTCCTGCCTGCCTGGCTTCCTGAATTGAATCTTCTCGCGTTTTTACTTCCTTTTGAAGAATGCTCAAGATGCGTGAATCATCTAATTCTCCACGGTCTTCAACTTCTGAAAGTTTTATAGAAGACATAACCAACCGCAATGTGCGTTTTGTGTCTTCCTTTCTTGCTTTCATCGCTGCGGTTAATGCAGTTTGAATTTCATTTTTTAGTTTCATAGGTATGATTATACCTTCACTTAAGCGGTTTATTTTCCCAAGAATGCTTGAATGAGCTCGGTCTTCATGTTTCGATAATACATTTGTTCAAGGAGCGTATCTACGACATGCTTCGTTCTTTTTCGGGCTGCAATATAAACATATTGAAAGAAAGGTCCCGATTTTGGACTGTCCAGGTTCATTTTCGCATGGGAATCTTCTGGCATAAAGGGTTTGATGATTCTTGAAATCCATGGGAGCAATGCAAAAAGCTCAAAAAGACCATAATTCTTTCCGGATTGCAGTTCAGCGGAATTGAATATATCCGGGTCGTTGTGATCAATTTCTTCAGCATCTAAGCGCCCATCTTTCTGATACCACAGTTGAACGTAGTTGCTGTGACTGTAAAAATCCTGCCAGCTGTGCAGGATTTTTCCTAAGGCCGCCATGGCTGTTTCAAAATCAGAATCTTCAAGGGATTTAAGTAATATCGCTTCGTGTTCTTCTATGTAGGAAAAACCTTCAGAAAAAGCACTGCCGTCAAAATGTATGTAATCGTGCCCAAATTGATATTTTATTCGATCTTGTTGAATATTTGATCTGATAATTTTTTCAAGGTTTACCTGACTGAAATATTCTTGAAGTATATTTTGTGTAATTTCAACGTGGTATTTTGTTTTCATGTCAGGGCTCACAAATTAAGTAATCTTGCAGTGAGTCCAGGGTTGCCAGTCCAATGCCACTGATATCTAAAAGTTCGTCCAGGCTGGTAAAGCCGCCTAGCATTTGTCGATATGCAATGATATCAGACGCCTTCGCTGGACCAATACCCGGCAGGGATTCTAAGGCAAGCTGGTCAACTTCATTGATGTTTAATGGATAGTTGTATAAATTATCCGAGTCTTCAGACAGGTTGATCGGGGCATTTCTTGCAATATTGGGGATTTCTTGATCAAGCCCGGGAATAAAAATATAATCACCATCTCTAAGTAATAAAGCCCGGTTGATTCGATTGTTGTCAGCATAATCCGTTAAGCCGCCTGCCAAATCAATCAAGTCTTCCAGCCTTGCATTTTGATGAAGGTTGTAGATCCCGGGGTCATTCACTTCTCCTTCAACCTGAACAAGGATTGGCACTTCGGTGCTTGTGGGTTTTGGGGCTAATGTGTTGGTAGGAGTCGGCGCTGGAGAGAGGGAAATCGGCTCACCTTCGACAGGTTTTGAAATTAACAAGATCAATCCAGCTGCGAGTAGACCGAATAGAACCCCAAAAATGATATGTTGGTATTGTTTCATACACAGACCCCTTTTTGTCTTGTAAGTGTTATGAGGTTGTATCTGGGATGTTTTCCATTGAGCACATCAAATTAAAAGCATTTATTGATACTTCAAGCATCTCTAAAGATGGTTCACGTGTGGTCAATTTTTGCATGGCAAGGTTGGGCTTGACGATGAGCTTGCCAATTGGCGAGTCTAAATGTTTGGATAGAAAGTGGATGTATTCGTATGAAATGCCCGCCAGAACGGGGATCAGTAATAATCTTGAGATTAATCGCCAATAAATAGTCATTGGTCCAAACAATGAGAAAATCAAAATAGATAGAAGCACCAGGGTCAGGATGAAAGAGGTGCCGCAGCGAGGATGTTCAAGGGAATAGGGCATCACATTTTCAGGTGTCAAATCAATGCCATCCTCAAAGGCATTGATTGTTTTGTGCTCTGCGCCATGATACATAAAAACGCGTTTGATCTCCGGCATTTTACCAATTACCCAAAGATAACCGATCAAGAGGAATAATCTTAAGGCACCTTCGATTAAATTGCTTTCCCATGCGTTCAGAGAAGCATACCTGGCCAAAAGTCCGGAGATAAATGCAGGCAACAGAAAAAACAAGCCGACGCCGAGGGTTAACGAAAATGCCAGCGTCAAATACAGCGCCAGGCCTTCTAATTTTTCGTCTTCACCGGTCTGCACATTGGCTGACATGGTCAAATAACGCATACCCAAGCCCAGGGAATCCCACAATACAATTAATCCCCTCAAAAATGGGAGTTTTGCAATTTTACTTTTATAGATCCCTGTTAATCTTTCTTGAAAAGTGATGATTTCGTTTTCAGGGGAGCGGACTGCCATTGCGACTGATGATTTTCCTCGCATGATGACGCCTTCAATGACAGCCTGGCCGCCATAAGATGGAATTTTGTTTTCCAATTTAATTTCCTTTTTTCTCAACAATTAGGCAAAAAATCGAATTAATGCTTCAACACCTTTTCGATGGGTTGGCAAGTGTAATCTTTCATTTGGCGAATGGATTTGATCACCTGGAAGACCAAAACCTGTGATGATAGAATCAACACCTAATATTTCTTTCATCGATGTTGCAACGGGAATGGAGCCTCCTTCGCGTTTCATCAATGGTTGCATATGCCATGTCTCTTTAAGTGCTTCAATAAACAATTCAAGACCTGGGGTTTCTTCAGCATTGATATAGGCTGGTGCCCCTGACATATATTCCAGTTCCCATGTTACAGTATCAGGCACATTGGCTTCCAGGTAAGATTTCATGCCCTCATGGACAAGTATCGGATCCTGATTCGGGACCAAACGTGTTGAGATCTTTGCTGTGGCAAAAGCTGGGATGATTGTTTTTGCCCCTTTTTCAATGTAACCAGCATAAAAGCCGTTGACATCCAAGGTTGGTCTTGCACAGGCTCTTTCAACAGGTGTATAACCTAATTCGCCATGTAGAGCTGAAACCCCGGACATTTCTTTGTAGAAATTGTCATCAAGGCCAATTCTGGATAGTTCTTCTCTTTCATTTTCAGTGAGATCTCGAACATAATCATAAAAGCCAGGCAAAGTTACTTTTCCGTTTTCATCATGCATACCAGCAATTAGCTTACAAAGAACGTTGGCTGGGTTGGCGACCACGCCGCCAAAAATGCCGGAGTGAAGATCTGCCTTTGGACCAAAAATCCGAAGCTCAAAATAAGCTAAACCGCGCAGTCCATAAACTATCGTGGGCTTGTCAGGGGCAATCATCCCTGCGTCGGGGTTTAATACAAAATCACTTTGTAATAAGGCTTTATGTGATTCCAAAAAAGCATCTAAACTTGGAGAGCCAATTTCCTCTTCACCTTCAAATAAGAGTTTTATGTTCATGCCAGGCTGCCCTGCTGTAATAATGGCTTCAAGCGCTGAAATGGTCGCCCAAATTTGTCCCTTCATATCCGAAGCTCCTCGGGCAAACAGGTATTCTCCTCTTTCAGCTGGTTCAAATGGGGGTGTGTGCCAATCATTGAGGGGATCTGGCGGTTGTACATCATAATGGCCATAAATCAACACGGTTGGCATATTTGAATCAACGATATATTCGCCATAAACAATTGGGTGTTTTGGGGTTGGATGTTGCGCTGCTTTATCAAATCCAAGAATTGATAATTTTTTAACGAGAAAATCTGCTGCTTTTTGAATGTCATCCTGGTGATCTTCCGCTGTAGAAACTGAAGGGATCTTGAGAAAATTTAGGAATTCCTTGTGCAGATTTTGATAATTTCCCTGGTAGTATTGGATTGCCTTCTTGATTTTTTGATCCTTATTCGACATTGATTATTTCCTTCCTTTCATTTTGACTAATAGATTATAAGTTATCTTTCAAAATTTTGACAATATTTACACTCAAATGACAGTATTAGATATTTATCAATAAATCATTTAATTAATTGACGGTGCAAGCGACATAAGAGATAATTAAAATCAGTGTAACCAATTTGGTATATTCGCATCATAATGAATGTTGGCAAATTAAAGGAGTGAATTATTTATGGCGAATCAGAACGAAAAAGTAGTAGAAAAACGTGAATTAATTATTTTGGGATCTGGACCTGCTGGGCTTGCTGCTGCTCTGTACGCAGCCAGGGCTGACCTGGACCCTTTAGTATTAACTGGGATGATCTTACATGGGCAGGCAGGAGCAACGGATATTATTGAAAATTACCCGGGTTTTCCTGAAGGGATAAGCGGTCCTGAGCTAGGACAGCTATTCCAAACCCAGGCTGAGCGTTTTGGCGCCGTGGTTGAAATGGACCAGGCAATTAATGTCGACCTGTCGAAAACACCTTTTGTGGTCGAAACATTCGGGAAGAAATTTGAGGCAAAATCTTTGATCATTACCACCGGCGCAACCCACAGAAAATTGAACGTTCCTGGTGAAAAGGCGTTTGCTGGCAGGGGTGTTTCTTATTGCGGCACGTGTGATGGCTGGTTCTTCAAAGGTAAGGAAATAGTGGTTGTCGGTGGCGGCGACAGTGCGCTTGAAGAAGGGTTATTCCTGACACGTTTCGCTAATTCTGTCACGGTCATTCACAGACGGGACGAGCTAAGAGCGGGTGCAATCCTTCAAAATCGTGCTTTTTCTAACCCAAAAATGAAATTCATCTGGGATACAGTCGTCAAGGAGATCATGGGTGATGATACCGTTCAGTCTGTGAAGTTAGAAAATGTAAAGACAGGTGAAGTGACTATCCACAATACGGACGGCGTATTTATATTTATTGGACACGATCCCAATACGGATATGTTCAAAGGACAGCTCGAGCTGGATGAGTTGGGTTACGTTTTGATTGATAAATATATGGAAACAACCGTACCGGGTGTTTTTGCAGCTGGTGAAGTTGCGGACCCAAATTTTCGCCAGGTGATAACTTCTGCAGGCATGGGAGCTGCTGCAGCTATCCAGGCAACGAGATATTTAGAGGAATTAGAAGAAACGAATTAATACGGATGTTTCATTTACATAAAAACCCGGAGCATAGTACTCCGGGTTTAGTTTTTAATATTTTGTTTTATTCAGGGTTTGCTACAAACCAGCTAAACACTCTTAATTCACTGACGTTTCCAGCTGATTCCCAATTTTCGTCCCCTTCTTCTCCACCTAATTGCTTTACGATATAAACAGACCATCGGAACACGTGCGGCTTTCCATCCGTCGGAAGAAGTGCATCAGGGACGATGAAGGATGTATCGTTTACATATTCAACAATCGTTGCATCATCATCACTGGTCAAATCAGTAATTGTTACAGCGTAAGCCTCGTTTGCTTCCAATTCACCAACAGCAGCCCATTGGAGCGTTATCACATCTGTTCTTGATATAAAAGATGCGCCATTTGATGGCAGCAGCAAATTTGGAGCCGGATATGGCGGTAATGGGGTGGGGGTCGGCGTTGGACCAGGGGTTGGTTCACGCTGACAAAGGGGAATCTGCAGCGATCGCCCTTCAAAGACGGTGTCGTTCAACAAGCCGTTATACTCTCGGAGCGTTGTCATGCTGACATTATAAGTGTCAGCAATGGAACTCAGCGTATCGTTGGCTTGAACTTCATAGTTAATTGTTTCACAAGCGATATCAGTCTTCTGGGCATCACTTAACGTTGCTGTGGGTTGCGGAGAAGCGGTTGGTGTGGGCTGCGGGATAAGTAATGGCTGCCCTTCGTATAAATCACAATTTGCTGAAAGATTGTTCTCCAGGATAATACTTTGAACCGAAATTCCAAATGAAGCTGCAATACCAGCGCAAGTATCCAATGATTTTACCGTGTAATCAAGCGGTGGGAGGGGCGTCCAGGTTGGTGCCTGGGTAGCGGTCGCTGTGACGGTAGGTGTGATGGTTATTGTTGGGCTGGGTGTGGCTGTACCCACCTCTGCAATTGGCGTGGCATCACCAGCTTCGGCTGCTAGGCCTCCCTGGATGATAAGGAAAACGATAGCAGCACCTAATGTGATCACTAATGCCAGTATGCCCAAGGCAGCGGGAAGGCTCAATGTGATCTCAGGTAATCGTTTTGCTCGAATTTGTTCTGCTTTTTTCGTGCTGGCTGTGCTTTCCAATTCAGTGCCGCACACGATGCATTTGGTAGCGGAGTCGTTTAATCGAGTACCGCACACCGGACAAAGTTTTGTTTTTGAAGTGTTCGTTTCTTGACTCATAATAATTCTCGACCAGTATACCTCATGGATTAAAATTTATACAACATGAGCACAATCATGTTTATACTTGAAAATGGTATAAATAAGCAATGGACCACAGTCTTTATATCCACATACCTTTTTGCCGACATCGCTGTCATTACTGCGATTTTAATACCTCTACCGGTCAAAGTGGGTTAATCCCAGCGTATATTGAAGCATTAATTAAGGAACTTCGTATAGTAAGCCTGGCTAAACCGAATATCCCAATCCACTCAATCTATTTTGGTGGGGGTACACCGTCATTAATCCCTGCTTCAATGTATGAAAAAATACTCAATGCAATCAAGGCTGGCTTTAAGCTGAGTTCGGATTGTGAAATCAGCCTTGAAGCCAATCCAGGCACGTTAAATCAGGAGTATTTGACTGGCCTTTATGGTTTGGGTTTCAATCGCATCAGCATTGGCGTGCAATCCCTGGATCCATTTGATCTTGTCAGATTGGACCGAATTCATTCAATTTGGGATGTCTTGGAAAGTGTCCGTTATGCAAGGTTTGCAGGTTTTGACAATATCAACCTTGATTTAATTTTTGGTTTACCCTGGCAAGATTTAGAGACATGGAGAAAAACATTACTTCGAGCCATAGACCTATCACCTGAACATTTCTCAATTTACTCTCTAATTATTGAGCCCGGCACACCATTATTTAACTGGTATCAAAAAGGATTGATAAAGCAGCAGGATCAGGACCTGGAAGCAGATATGTATGAGCTGACCATTGATACATTAAAGGGTTCTAATTATGGCCATTATGAAATCTCAAACTGGGCGAAAAAAGATCAAAACCGGGATTTCAGGTGCCGTCATAATTTACAGTACTGGTTGGGTTATCCGTATTTAGGGATTGGCGCTGGTGCCCATGGATTTTCGAATGGTTTTAGAACCATTAACACGTTAACCATTCATGATTATATTGAGCGGATGAGCCAGGAAAATCACATGCCAGTGCCTTTCCCTGGAACGCCAGCCCAAATTTCAATGGATGCAATTGATCTGAAAACTCAAATGTCGGACTTCATGATGGTGGGGTTAAGGTTGGTTAAGGAGGGGGTTTCAGAAAGAAGGTTCAGTAAATTATTCGGCAGATCAATGACTGAAATATTTTCTCAAGAGATTATTAGGCTAATTGATCAGGGTTTGATTGAGTGGTCAGAAGGTGAGGAAAGGAAATTGCATTTGACAAGGCGGGGGATTTTCCTTGCAAACCGGGTGTTTATGGCTTTTGTTTAATTAAGCCACGTGAACCCGCGTGCCAACGCCATTAGCGGTCCATACATGCGGTTCACAAACAGGATTGGTCCACCGGAATAGCCAATTTGCATCATGGTTGCGCATGTTGATACAACCACTGCTCATTGGTGTTCCAAAATTATTATGCCAATAGGTGCCGTGTGTGGCAATACCGATATCTAATTTGAAAAAGCAATTCCAGGGTACGCCCAGCAATTCGTACGCCATGATGTCCGTTGTAACCTGTCCATTCCCCATGTGTTTTGAGGGCATTTTTATACCAACCCGATAATCACCAATTGGAGTTCTTTTGACTGGCGTTAGCGCACCGCTTGAAATTTTTGTTTGGAAAACAGCTATATCACCTTCGTAGGCTGTTAATTCTTGATCGAAAATGGAAATATCAATTCTCTTTTCCTCTGGCGGTACATCAGGCGAAATGGGTTCAAATTCAGAATCAGGCACAATGCGCATTTGCTCCGCAGGCACTGCAAACCTCAGTCGCAACAATTCATCTTCAAGTTCATACCAGGGCATTCCATCCGGACCGGTGACGATGTCTCTTATCCAGTGATAGGAGTGGTAATACAGGCGATAGACGGGTTCCCACCCATAAAAAGAGGAATAACGATAAGCCCTGGTGAATGGCACAGTAATTTCGCCCAATTGCCCATCTTCATGTATGCTGTCAGTCAGCGGGTTCAGAACAGTGTCGACCTCAACCAGCCATTTACGATGAACATAACCACCCCAAACCCGATACCAGATAGGATTGAATTCTGGGCCAAACTCTGATTCAACCTCGTCATAAACATTAATCAGATCATCTTTGTAACGCTGGTAGAGGATAAGACTCTCTTCATTGGCTTGCTTATGGATGCTTACAGAATTGATATTGCCGCTGCCGGCAACCCTGACCAGCTTGTGCATGTTAGTCAGTCGTTGCTGGTCTAAACCAGGTTTAAAAGCAAGCGACCCAAGGCTGAGCGCAGCAAGCTTAATAAATTTTCTGCGTGAAAAGGTCTTATTTGTCATATATAGGGATTATACCAATAATATTTATGATGCGTCAATCGTCAAAATCTTTTGGCTCGATATACGCAACAGATTTTTTGATGTGGGTGGGCAAATAAGGATATTTATCGATATCCTCTTCCTTGGTAACGCCGCTCAAGACCAAAATTGTTTCCATACCGCTCGTAACGCCGGCGACGATGTCTGTGTCCATCCGATCACCAATCATTATCGTGTTTTCAGAGTGGACATCCAGGTAGTTCAGGGCAGTTCGCATCATCAAGGCGTTGGGTTTGCCGATAAAGAAGGGGGATACGCCGCTTGCTTTTTCAATCAAGGCTGCCATTGCGCCGCAAGCCGGAACGATACCACCTTTACTTGGGCCTGATGCATCCGGATTTGTTGCAATGAAGCGCGCTGTGCCGTTATGTAAGAGACGAATCGCTTTTTTGATCATTTCAAAATTATAGGCAAGGGTTTCACCTAAAACGACGTAATCCGGGTTGATATCAGTGATGATATAACCAATATTGTGAATTGCTTCGGTCAGTCCGCTTTCACCTAAAACAAAGGCTTTGCCCCCTGGTCTTTGCCGATGGAGAAAAGAAGCGGTCGCAAGCGCAGATGAAAAAATCTGGTCTTCCTGGATTTGGATACCATTTTCCTGCAATCGATGCGCTAAATCCCTGGGGGTGTAAACAGGGTTATTTGTCAGCAGCAGGAACTTTCGTTTCTGAACAATCAATTTTTTAATGAACTTATCCGCACCCGGGATAATCAAATTTTCTTTTACGAGAACACCATCCATATCAATGATGAAGTTTTTCATTTTTATTCCTTTTTCTTAACTATGATGTTGTAATTTTACAGTATGTTCGAAAATTTTCATAGATAATTTTATTAAGTCACAGTTAATGATTGGTATTAAAGATGAGTATATTCAATAATTTATATTAAAAAGAAAAGCCACTGCATATTCAAACTGCAGTAGCTTTTTGTGACTGACTGCTGATTTACTTCTTTTTTAATATGATGCGTGCATCAACAACTTTAACACCCTGTCCCATTTCATAGACCAAAACCGGGTTCGCATCTGATTCTGATATTTCATCTGCAAGATCTGTGACCATGAAGGCATAATTTGTCAGGACTTTGGCTAAAGCAGCTTTGTCGCGTGGGGTTTCGCCACGAACGCCATCCAGAATAGGTGCGCTTTTAATCTCGTTCAACATGTTTTCAGCTTCTTTGGTAGAGATCGGCGCAACTCGGAAAGTAACATCCTTCAATACTTCAACAAAAATACCGCCAAGCCCAAACATCAAGGTGGCACCAAATGTGGGGTCATTGACAGAGCCTACGATGGTTTCCGTCGCCCAGGGCGCCATTTCCTGGATCACAATGCCATGAATGTCAGCATCGGCTTTATATTTCTTAGCATTTTCGAGGATCGTGTTATAGGTTTCTCTGACGCCAGCTTCATCCTGGATATTAACTTTCACGCCGCCTGCATCAGATTTGTGGAGGATATCTGGTGAGACAATTTTCAATACCACAGGATAACCAATTTCTTCAGCCATCCTGACGGCTTCTTCTTCGCTGGTTGCCAGTTCAGTTTGAACTGTCGGTAAACCGTAAGACTTGAATATCTTCTTAGATTCGATCTCGGTTAATGCTGTCCGACCATTGGCACGAACATCCGCAATAATTTTGCGAGCTGTTTCTTTATCAGCATTGTGGTTTTCTTCAGCGGGCTCGGACTTTAAGACCTGAAGCCGGGCATATTGGCGTAATTTGCCCATGGCTTTAACTGCGAGATCTGGTGCATTGTAGGCAGGAATGCCTTTCTCTACAAGCCACTGCATGGCTTCATCGCAGCGTTCACCACCCACGAATGAAACTGTGATTGGTTTGTCAGTAATACCCGTTTCTGTGACAGCATTGTAAATTGATTTTGCAATTTCCATAGGGTTGGTCATTGCAGTTTCACAGTAAAGAACCACAAGCCCATCTACCCAATCATGGGCATAGGAGAATCTCGTTGTATCATGGTACCATTCATTGCCAGCCATACCCGTCATGTCCACAGGGTTTTTAGCAGAACCAAAGGAAGGCATGTGCTTTTTGAGCTCTTCCTGGACGGATTCAGGGGCAAATTTCATGGGAACGCCAGCTTTTTCTGCTGCATCTGTGGCAAGAACGCCAACACCGCCGCCGTTTGTCAGAACGAGAAGGTTATCCCCACGCATTGGCGGTTCTAAAGAAAGCGCGAGAGTGCTGTCGAAGAGATCTGATAGATCGGTTGCTTCAATAACACCCGCCTGCTGGAAAGCAGCGCCGTAAATTTTTTGTGCACCAGCTAAGGACCCTGTGTGCGAAGCAGCAGCAGCAGCTCCGTGCTCAGAAACGCCAGCTTTCAGTACAACAATCGGTTTTGATGCTTTAGAACACTCATGAATAAATCGGCTTCCATCTTTTAAGCCCTCAATGTACAGTGAGATGCATTTGGTGTTTTCGTCTTCGTTCAGCCATGCAACCATATCACCAAAATTAACATCAGACATGTTTCCGATAGAAACTAATTTATCGAAGCCAATCCGACGTGTGTAAGTAATCGCATCAATGGCAATTAATAATGCACCACTTTGAGAGACGAGTGAGGCAGAACCCTCAAGCGGCAGGAATGGTGCAAAGGAAGCATTCATATCGTCGGAGTTAGAGAGCGTGCCAACAACATTCGGGCCTAAAACCCGCATTCCATAATCATGTGCAAGTTGAACAAGCTGATTTTCAAGCTCAACATCACCGACTTCGCTAAAACCAGAAGTGATGACGATTAAGCCCTTGACTCCTTTTTCACCGCATTCTTTAGCAGCATCCAGCACATATTTTGCCGGAATTGTAATAGCTGCTGCCTCGACAGGATCTGGAATATCAAGCACAGATTTATAGACTTTTAAACCTAAAATCTCATCGGCAGATGGGTTGACGGGGTAAATACCACCTTTATAACCGCTTTCGATGAGATTTTTAACAACTGTATGACCAATTTTCCCTGATGTCGCTGAGGCACCAACAATTGCGATCCCTTTTGGTCTGAGAAGACCGGTAATAACTTCGTCCACAAGATCCTCCTAATGATTAGATATTTTTTCTTTTTTGGTTAACGAATAATTTCATCAATGCCATCGGCTATTGTACCTTATAATTTGTTTTAATATGAATGATTATGACAAATTACAGATGAATTAATGAGGATTATCGTATGACTAATAATAGAAACCAATTTACGCCTGATTTTATCAAGAATGAGGTCATAGAAAGAAACGGAAAAATAGGTCAGGATGCATGTGAGATCATTGCATCAGCCATCCAGGCTGCTGACCCTTATCAATGCGTCATCAATACAATTTCTAATGATAGTGGTGTTATCCGAATTGGAAAGTGTGAAATTTCAGAAAGTGAATACGATCGGATTTTTGTTATTGGCATGGGAAAAGCTTCTCCGCCAATGGCAAAAGCTGTTATCGATGTATTAGGAAGAAAAATTGAATTTGCAGCAATTGTCACCAAGGATCAAAGGTTTTTATTGGAAAATGGTTATGGCGGCTTATTACAAGTTCATTTAGGTGACCATCCTGTACCATCAAACGCTTCCATAGAAGCAACAAAAAAAATTCTTAAAATTATTCCAACACTGACGTCGAAGGATTTGGTGATTGTCCTAATTTCAGGTGGGGGATCAGCGCTTTTCACATTACCTGCACCTGGCATCAGCTTGGGAGATATTCAATGCATGACATCATTATTGCTGAGATGCGGGGCTGACATCAGGGAGATAAACACCCTGCGAAAGCGATTGGACGAAGTAAAAGGCGGCGGCCTGGCTAAGATACTGCACCCAGCCCAGGTGCATACGCTGATTCTATCCGATGTCATCGGTGATCATTTGGATATGATTGCATCTGGTCCAACCGTTCCGGATTCGACCAACACCGAAGATGCGTTAAGGATTATTGCGAAATACAAAATGGAAGGTAAATTGCCTGAATCCATTTTACTTCACTTGAAAAAGGAAATTGGCGATGAGATAGGTAATTCAATACCAGCTGGTCCAGGAAAATATTTTGAAGCAAATCATGTATTAATAGGATCTAACTTTACCTCAGCAAAAGCCGCCTGCAAGAAAGCAAAAATGCTTGGTTATAACAGCCAGATCATTTCTACGCACCTGACAGGAAAAACAAAAAATGTTGCTGAATTCTTAGGCGGCATCATTGAAACAGATATTGTTCATAATGTACCTATCAAGAAGCCAGCTTGCTTAATTCTCGGTGGTGAAACCACTGTTAAGTTAACTGGAAGTGGTTTGGGCGGCAGAAATCAGGATCTCGCATTGCACATGGTGCAGAGGCTGGCGGGAAAAGAGGGCATCCTGTTTATATCCTTTGCCACAGACGGAGATGATGGGCCGACAGATGCGGCAGGTGGGGCAGTCGACGGCCTTCTTTATAATGATGGTGCTTTTATACAAGAATTGGTAGTTCAAAAATATATAGAAAATAATGATGCCTACCATTATTTAGAGCAAACCGGGGCATTAATAAAGACTGGAGCAACCGGGACAAATGTGAATGATCTGATTGTGATTCTTATAGATAAATTGGCTTAATCCTCCCGAAGCATTAATTCGTGATATTTCGAATAGTAATATTTTGAAACTGATAAATGATATCCAAATAAACAACTTTGGCCTATTCAGCTTAAATAGATGGGTACTATTTATTTAATTGCGGTGGGGTATAACTACAGCTATCAAAAACGATTGGAAGAAAAGTCGTTTTGGAGGTTTAAATATGAGAACAACTAAAAACAGAGCGAGAAAACAATTAATTCTGATAAGTTTTTTATTTGTGATTTTTATAACGGCAATTGGTTTGATCTACCTTGGAAGCACTGTGTTCCGATCTCAACTTCCATTCTTTCAGTTAATCGACAGTCAAGACGAAGTATCCGTAATCATTGGTCCTGAACCCACACCAAATGAAGGAGTTATCGACTTTGAAACGGACCCATCGGTAAGCCTGTACATGGTGCTTGGATCCGATTATCGTCCTCAATCCGGATTCCGGACTGATGTCCTTTTACTGATTGCACTGGAAAAAAGCTCAGGAAGAATGAGCTTTGTTTCCTTTCCAAGAGATTTGTGGGTAATAATCCCTGGCTATGGCGAGCAGCGCATCAATACGGTTATGCAAACTGACGGGTTTCAACTTTTAGCGGATACCTTGCAGTACAATTTTGGGGTTTATCCAACCCAATATGCAATGATTGACATGGAGGGTTTCCTTGATGTTATCGATGTATTGGGCGGCATTAGCTTTGAAACGGATTCCTATACGGCAGATGCCTGCGAAAAAGAACTAGACCCTGACAAATGGTGTGAAGTTGGTCCTGGAACGGTTACTTTGGACAGCCAATGGGCACTTTGGTATGTACGTGCACGTTACAATTCAAGCGATTTTGACCGTATGCGTCGAACGCAGGAGGTGGTCAAGGCGGTCATTGACAAAATGGCTTCACCAACCGGTATGCTGAAAATTGCGGATCTGACAAGAATCTATGACACTGAGGTAGAGAGTAATATCAACCCTGATCAAATATTTGCTCTTTCTCAAGCAGGTTTGAATTTCAACAGCGATAAAGATATTCGCCGTTTCACAATTGGTCCTGAAGTTGTCACAAGCTGGACGACACCTGATGGTGGGGCTGTTCTCTTACCCCATATAGAAGCCATCCAGGGGATTTTGCAAGAAGCCTTGAATTTTGAAATCACGCCTTAGTTCTGTTTGCATGAACTGCAAAATAATTTTGTGGTTGTATGATTAATCTAGTAAAATTGAATAGTTAGAACTTTAACATGTTCACCAAAAAAATTCAGATTCAGGAGGATAAAATATGAAAGGCCAGCAAGAAGTAATCGATAAATTAAATGAGTTGTTAGCTGATGAGTTGACGGCAATTAATCAATACTTCCTTCATGCAGAAATGTGCGGCGATTGGGGATACGATAAATTGCATGAAACCTTAGAGGCTCGTTCTATCCAGGAAATGAAACATGCGGAAAAACTGATTGAGCGGATTTTGTTCCTCGAAGGTCGCCCGGTTGTTTCTGAACTCAACAAAATCACAATCGGTGAAAACGTTTTGAAGCAGCTTCAGAATGATCATGAAGCTGAAAATGGTGCGATTAAAATGTACAACGATGCTGTGGCTTTGACTTCCCAACTTGGTGACAACGGCAGCAAGATTTTAGCTGAATCAATCCTGACTGAAGAGGAAGAACATATTGATTGGATTGAAGAGCAATTAGATCAGATCGAGCAAATGGGTTACGAGCGTTACCTCAACAAACAAGCATAGTTATTGTAGAAGATAGAGCGGTTCAAAATCGCCGCTCTTTTTTTTATTTAAATTTGGTCTTTCTCCCACACCAAAACTGCATCGAGAAATGCTGTTGGGGTCTCTTGATGGGGTAGGTGCCCCGATTCTTGAACCACTACTTTTGCAGCATTCGCCTGTGCTTGTATCAGTGAATCAGCATAATTTTCAGAAAACAAGGCGTCAAATTCACCGCGAATAATCAGGGTGGGGAAATTGTGCAAGCTGAGCTTTTCTGCTAATCCCTTTTGAGACTTCTTAACCCATTTGGTCATAGCCCTCAGCGTGGAAAAGTAAGCATGTCGCTGTCCATCACTCCATACGCGTTGATTAACCCGCTTATACAAAAAATCCTTGTCTTTTTGGGGCATGGCGTCCAGGTCGTGATAAACATTACGCATGGAATCAAATGCGCCCCCTGGATTTTTACGCAGTCTTGTGTACAGCCATTTGCCCAACAATGGGATTTGCATCAACTTCAAACTCAAATCAATGCTAGCTTCTTCCTGAATTAGCGACCCTCCCACAAGAATAAGTCCCGCGATTTGTTCTGGATGTTCTACTGCGTATCCCTGCGCAAGCATTCCACCCAGTGAACTCCCCATCAAAAAAGCCTTCTTGATATCAAGGATTGTCAAAAATTCATGCAGGGTATCAATAAAAAATTGCGGTGAATATTCACGATCAATTTTATCGGAGCGGCCAAACCCAGGTAAATCCACCGCTAATACATGATGATCCCGTGCGAGAGGATTGATCACATGACGCCAGGTGTCAGCTTCATCCCCCAGGCCATGGATCATAAGCATATGATTTAGGTTGCCAATCCCAGCTTCATAATAAAAAAGATTTAGCTGGTTTTTCTTAAGAAATACTTTTTTCCCAAGCGATTTAATCGCTGGCCAGGCTTCCATTGGGCTTTGATATTTTTCATATTTCATCAATGATGTTCCTTTTGACATACTTAACATGTTCAATGGTTACTAGTAGCCAGCCTCAATGTCTACTTTATTTGGAATGGGTTCACCTCGGCTTGCAGAATTGAGAAGGTTTGCCAATGCTTTTGCCCGTTGAATTTCAACTTCTTTTACCATTCCGCCGCGATGCGGACTGAGGACGAAATTTTCAAGTTCACCGAACGGTAGGTCGGCTGGCGGTGTGTTTTCTCGCTCCTCCTTTGATTTTGGGTAGTTATACCAAACATCGCTCCCCGCACTGTGTAAGTGCCCGGATTTGAGAGCATTATACAGGGCGTGTTGATTGACAATTGGTCCCCGTCCAATGTTGATCAGGATACTTCCTTCTGGCATAAGCGTAATTTCTTCTTCACCAATCAAATCTTCGGTTTCTTCCGTTAATGGCAAGGCAATCAACAAGACATCGGCTTTGGGTAGCAATTCGGCAAGTTTGTCATTACTGTAAATATCAACGTTTAATTCGCCAGAATAGGATTCCGGGTGTTTTTTAGTTGCAATTACTTTCATACCCAAACCTGTGCAGTAGGCTGCCAGGGCTTGACCGATTTCGCCAAAACCCAAAATCAGGGCTGTTCGACCTCGGAGCATGATGGCTTTTTGTGCCTCGTACCTTGGTCGCCAATCGTTTGCACGCAATTTCTGATCAAGGGGAACAAGATATTTTGCTGCTGCCAACAGAAGGGCAAAACCCAGCTCGGCAGTGTTAAAATTGTTATGATGCAGGTTGTGTAGGCTGATATCTGGGTAACCAGAGAGAATTTCACGGGTCTCTTCTGGAATGCCTGCCCAGGGTACAACAACAGCTTTCAGATTGGGACTTGCATCCAACCAATCTTTTGAAGGGCGTGGGTGAACTAGCACTTCATAATCAGCGCCAGGCGGGATGTCACTTCCTTGCGAGAATATGATATCCGCATCTATCAATGAATTGAATTCCTTTGAATAGTCCAGAAAGCCAAATCGATAAAAATGAACTTTTAGTGCCATCAATTATTTCCTTTTATATCTTCTTTGATTCACTAATTCATTCTACCGGCAAAAAATCTTAGACCTACAGTGAATATTACACCAGATGTTAAAGGTAGAATAGTCAATTTCTTGTTGATATTTTCAGCCTTGGATTGTAATTTTTTTTCAACGAAAAAGTGTAAAGTTCAATAACGTTAATCTTTTGTTATTCAATTTTTCATTGACACGATGTATTATGCGGATTATAATCATTTCGCATTAACTAAATATATTATAAAAAATTATGTTATTAGATAAATTTCAAGAGTACCAGGCGCCTGTGCAAGATGACCCTGAAGGGAAACTTCAGGGCTAAAATCGCACACAGAACAATCCTTGAAATTGGGTTTATCAAAAATGATCAGGGTCACGGTTCTGTGACCCTGATTTTTGTTTGGAAAAATTTATTATAAAGAGCGTGAGAGGCATAAAAAATGTTTGATTTTTTAGCTGATAGTTTAGGGCTGTTGATTTTATTTGGCACCATTTCAATTGCTGCATTAGTTTTGAGCTCAAATGTTGCGGTCAAGAAACTAACTGGTTTAGCTGGTTATTTTCGGCTTTCAACAACATTTATGGGCGTGACTGTTGTCTCTTTAGCAACCAGCATTCCAGAAATTGCCGCGCATTACACAGCATCTTTTGGAATCCTAAGTGGTGCTCTGGATTTCGAAGTCAGTTCAGCTGTCGTGTTAGGTGCAAATATTGGCTCAGATGTTGTACAGCAAACATTAATTATGGCAATTGTAGTTTTAATGGCTGGCGGTTTGCACTTTAAAAGGTATTTCTTATGGAAAAGCATGATCCCGATGATTGTCACCACCATCATGTGTATAGTGTTGGGTGTGGATGGCATTTATTCTCGCGTTGATGGATTGATCTTGTTTGGTACATTTATAGCTTACATGTACTACCTTTATGCTGATGAACGGAAGCATTACAAAGAAGAAGACCATGGATTTAGTGAAGAAGGAGAGACTCCCGAAGGTGTACCACAAAACAGCAAAGAAGCCTGGCGAGACGCATTTATTGCCCTTTTTGCATTATTATTAACCGTAGGCAGCGCAATGATTGCCTTACAGGCAACGGAAGTGGTCGTGGCTCGCACGGGTATCGGTGGATCTCTCATCGGTGTGATGACCCTTGGTGTTGCTTCTGCACTGCCAGAACTGATCACTGCAATTTCAGGTGTGCGCCACGGTGACAGCGGCATTTCTTTAGGAACACTCGTTGGCAGCAACATTACCAATCCCCTGGTTGCTATTGGCGGCGGTGCCATCATCAGCCGTTATTGGGTGCCTGGCCCCCTGGTTTTCTGGGACCTTCCCTGGGAGACTGTAACAGGTGCGATTTTGTGGATGATCCTCTGGTTTAGCAAAGGAAAATTAGGAAAATGGGGTGCTTACTACCTGATCGCCCTCTATTTTATTTACATCACTTTCCGAATGATTTTCTTTTCAGTTGATTAAATTTAAGTCACACAGTTTAAGAAATTAAAAAATGCGGAATATCCGCATTTTTTGGTATCTATCTTTGTTTTTCCAAATTACCGTGAGGCTTTAGGAATAATTATCCACATAATGAAGTAGGGAACTATTCCGGGTAAGGCGCCAGGCAGCAGGAGAATTAGAAATAATAACCGGAACCAAAAAGCACTGATTCCGAAAAATTCACCTAAACCGCCGCAAACACCAGCAATCACTCGGTTTCTTCTTGAACGCCTTAACTTATTACTTGAATTGACCATTTTTTCTCCTTTTCTCTTAACATAACATACGATATGAGTGAGAAAAAGTCGCGAAAAACCTTCAATAATCCCCAAAAATGCGGTAACTGACCATTCACATGAGTTTCGCCGCCATATTGGTTTTGTCTATCAACAGTTGATTCATGGTCAAGTATTATTCTACGAACCGACCAGGTAAACGCCATCTGAACTTTTAACGCTGAAGATGTGCGGCTCGATATTTGTTTGTTTTTTATATTCATGTTGAACTTTATGAATAAAATCATCCAGAAAGCGTTCATTTACCATTGCTAATGCACAACCGCCAAAACCTGCGCCAGCCATCCTTGCACCATAACAACCTGGCTGCGCTATTGCAATATCAACGATGATGTTCAATTCCTCGCTGGACACTTCAAAATCGTCACGCAAACTTATGTGGCTTTCATTGAGCAGATGCCCCATTTTTTGGAGATCATGGTTTTTCATGGCGTTAACAAATGCATGAACGCGATCATTTTCGGAAATGACATGCCTGGCTCGTCGGTAAATTGTGGAGGGGAATTTATCCTTTTCTTTTATCAACATAGAAAGGGATGCATCACGAAGCGCTCGTACTTTCAAGATTTGCGCAGCCCATTCGACTTCTTCAGACCGTTTGTTATACGCTGAATGACTTAATTCTCTGCGGGTATTGGTATCAAGGACAATAAAACAAATTCCATCAGGAATAAGAACATATTCCGTGTCAAGGGTTCTGCAGTCAAGTTTAACAGCATGACCACGTTTTCCGCAGGCAGATATTAATTGGTCCATGATGCCAACATTGACACCGACCCATCCACGCTCAGCACGCTGGCAAATTTGAGCCAATTTTGGACTTGAAATATCCATATCACTTGAGGCGCAAAGTGCTTTTGCCGCAACTACTTCCAGGGCAGCAGATGATGATAATCCTGCACCAATTGGCAGGTTACCAGCCACAACGCCCTGGAAGCCTTTGAGTTGGACAATCTGACTTTTTAAAGCCCAGATTACGCCTTTAATGTAGGCAGTCCAATCAGCAGGACCTTTTGAATTTTTTGATAACTTTTGGCTGAATAATTGGTCGAAGTCTATGGCATGTATATCAATTTGGTCATTATTAGTTGGTGAAAACGCAAGGACGATTCCCAAATTGATCGCGAAGGGGAGCACAAAGCCATCTGAATAATCGGTGTGTTCACCAATCAGGTTAACCCGACCGGGAGCAAAAACTAAAAATTCAGGGTCCGCACCAAATAAATTGCGAAATTTCTTTCCTACTTTTTCTTTTAATATGTCTTCCATGGCTGTTTATTGACAGACGCTCTCTTTGATTTTGTACCAGAATTATGCAATTCTTTTTCCAGATGATTGGAACTTACTTATCCTCATCATAGAAGATTGGCTTAACAGGGCGCTGCTCTGGCAGTTTAACATCGAGAATATTGGGTGGATAGTAAAATTTTCGATGGAGTTGGGCATCAACTTTTCCTGAAAAACGATAGCCTTTCAATGTGCCCAGGTACTGCATGAGTCGAAACATAAAGATTGATCCAATATTCTCCTTCAAGGTTCTGCTTTGCCGCGCATACATCATATCTCTGATCATGGACATATTCCATTTTTTAATAAAATCCCA
Organism: Candidatus Brevefilum sp.; assembly: GCA_029210815.1. Lineage (GTDB taxonomy): Bacteria > Chloroflexota > Anaerolineae > Anaerolineales > Anaerolineaceae > Brevifilum. Next base: position 9,714 of record JARGGB010000025.1, on the reverse strand, counting down.
AAATGAGAAGCTGCTGTTTGGTAAAATTTGTTTCATTGCAATTGCCTCACGCATATAGCGATTATGCACCTGCTTGTAGGTTTCTTCATGGAGATGGATAACCTCAGCTTCTGCAATGTAGGCGATTGAGTAACCCGATTCCATCGCCCAACTGCTCCAGGCGAGGTCCTCAAGACCTGTAAGGTTTTCGTTATAAGGATGCTGTTCCCACAGAGATTTTTTAATTGCAGCATTGGCATTATGGGAATAAGGATGCCCTTGCTTCAATACAGAATTTTCCGGGAAATACTTGTGGAATATTTGATGTTCAGAGTAATGATTGCTCTCACCACCCCGTTGTTTGCCGTAACTTAATGCGTAGGTATCATCCTTCAACGGGTTTGTAAGCTGCTCCAGCCAATCGGGATAGACCGGGTAACAATGAGCGCTGATGATAACAACAAACTCCCCTGAGGCAGCTGCGATCCCATGATTCAAAGATCGTCCAAATGTAAAATCCTTTGGGTGAATGTGCACAATTTTGACGGGATATTGTGAAGCTACTGCAAGCGTCCCATCGGTTGAACCTGAATCCACAAGGATGATTTCAGGGTCCTCGACGGTCTGCTGCATGATGCCAAATAAAAGTTTCCCAATGTGATCTTCTTCATTTCTGGCGCGAATGACAATTGATATCGACATAATTATTTTGTAAGCTTGAATTTTCCTTTATTAAACAGCAATCAGTTGATTGGCAGCTTTATATTGCATCCTTAATAAACGCGTGAAGATCTGCCGACAGCTTGCTCAAAGACGGTTTGTGCAAATACATCATATGACCTGCTTCGTAATAGGTCATCTTGATATTTTTTTGCTGTTCCTCTGGGAGTGGGATATGGTTGAAAGTATATTCGGTTGCCAAAAATGGTGTCGCAAGATCAAAATACCCATTGCAAACAATCGCTTTTAAGCCCGGGTGCAGCTGAAAACCGACACGAAGATCCTCGGACGTGTTGACATATTGATTTTGATAATTATCGTACTTCCAGGATTGATAGAGTGATTTAAGAATTTCGTAAGGTAAATCGGTCTCATAATTTAAGTCACGCCGCAGGTAATCATACATCGTTGCTGTATAGGGACCTAAAATTGCTGCGTAACTGGGATCCAGTTCGTGGACTTCACCGACAGTGTCCCGATCAAACCCCTTATATCGGCTGTCTAAACGGCCGATTGTCTCACCCTCTTCACGCAGGAGTTCTTTGCAGAAGCGGTGGATGTTGATCCTGAGATTCGTCCCTTCGATATATTTCTGTGACAACCCCGTCAGGCGGGTTAAATGGTGGACTATCTTTTCCCGTTCGTCACCTTTTAGGTCATTACCTTTCATCAATGCCAGGGTGTATTCATTCAAAGCAAATTCTCGGGCTTCTTTCAACGCCAAATTGAGGTCTGATTGCAAGTCCTTAGGCAGCTTCCCATGATACCAGGCAGAGGCGGTATAGCTGGGAAGAAACAATATGAAGGGTAGATCATTTCCTTCGTTAAACCGGGCAGTGATGAAATTGAGAATTGAGGAAATAAACATAATCCCGTTCAAGTACATGCCATGCTTCTGGTGTAAATAACCTGCAAGTCCTCCCGCTCGGGTGGTGCCATAGCTTTCCCCAATGATGAATTTGGGAGAGGTCCAGCGTCTATTTCGGGTGGTCCAAACCCGGATGAATTCACCCACAATCTCAATATCTTTCTTAACATTATGGAATTGTTCGGGCTTTTCTTTGGGCACAGGACGGCTGTAACCCGTACTGACCGGATCAACAAAGACAAGGTCAGACTCGTCAAAAAGTGAGAATTCGTTATCAACGAGTTGATAAGGTGGCCCAATTGGGATGCCTTCATCATCCATATGTACACGTTTGGGACCTAACAAACCTAAATGCATCCATACTGAGGAAGAACCAGGCCCGCCGTTGAAAGAAAAGGTGACAGGACGATTAAAATCACCATCATCTTTGATGTAAGCGACATAAAAAATGCTTGCTTTTTGTTTTTCGCCCTCCTCAACATCCTCTTCCTTCAGCACGATTGTTCCGGTAGTAACCGTATAATTGATCTTTTCTCCACGTAATTTAATGCTGTGTTTGGTTTGTGATGTGGTTTCTTCTACAGAGGTTTTGGAAGTATTTTCCTTCTCAGCTTTTTCAGGCACCTTTTTTTCTTCCGGCATGGCTAATATCCTCCAATCATTATTTGGTGAAAGTAATTGTAATATGGAAAAAAATAATTTACAGAGAATCCCAGTTTATTTGATTGATATTTTCAATGATGATATTGGCATGGGGTTCTAAAGCCTTGATCTTGATGGGATTGTTCGAAACACCAACACATAATAAATCTAAATTGACACCCCGGTCTTGTAATATATCCACAGCCAGTCTGGCGGAAATCAAGCCTTTTGCAGAATCTTCGAAAATAATGATTTTGTCACCATCAAATTGGTGCCAGTTATCTTGATTTCCAATATTCTGTAATAAGTTAACCGCAATTTTGATAGCATTATAAGAGTCGAGCCCCAGACACAATTGCAATAGTGCCAGGCTGTGAACCGGGTTGGGTTTCAGAAAGGTGTGAGCTTCATTTCCTTGATAGTTTTCAGAATACCACCCTAAGGTCCCGGAACCTAAAATAGGCAAATATTTCATATCGATCAATTTGACACCCAATTCCGCTTCGGGTGCACTGATAAATTGCTTTGGCGTTCTATTCGGGCGATTGGTTAAAATCCCAGCAAAATGCGGGGGCGAAGCCAACCATGTAGATAGCGAGAGCTTTTGTTCTTCTGATATTGAGGGGCGATCATATTTTAAGAGGAAACTTTCCGTATTCAATTGCGGTTCTAAACCATAATAGTCTTTATACAGCCCACTTCCCAAAACTCTTTCCAAGTGGAGCGGCAGCGTCAGGGATTGGTAAATATCACGACAATTAAAGAGGATGTCTGTCAGATGGAATTTTTGAGAATTGTTCAGGGATGGATTTTCTCTTAAAATAATTTCACAAGCCTCATGTCCTGGTAAATCTCCATCACCAGGAAATTTTGAGAGAAAATAATCAAATTTGGGGAGTATTGTTGTGCTCTCCTGGGATGTTTGGCTTATTTCCCCTGTATACCGAATTGAAGGGTTCTCTTGCCATATCTCAATCAGCATAATTGCCGTACAGATAGCCAACGTATCCCACTCATTTGTCACACTTAAGGTTTCAAAACGGGCGATTTGTGCTTCACTCAAAGAAACATGGGGCATACCCAGGGCTTGACCAACTCTTTTTACTGATTCAATCAATGCGTGTTTGTAACCCTCTGGTGATAATAAAACACCGTCCATGTCAAAAAGGATAAATTTTCGGTTCATAATCGCATATTAAACCAATGGTTAAACTTGAATTAATAAATCATGCCAGCGTACTGTCCAGGAAGCTATTGTAGCACAGGAAAATGACTTATAACTTTAAAGATAAAAAGGCTGCTGGGATTTGCCAGCAGCCCATTGTGATCGTTTGACTTTACAATAATTCTTTATCTTTCTTCCGTTCTTTTTTCGCTTTATTCACACCCAATTTCAAAGCTTTGCGTATTTGCTTTTTTGCCTGGGATTTCGTTAAATCTCCATCAACGATGATCCATTCATTGATGAAGTACTTGCGTACTTTTTCCAGCATACTTTTCTCACTGAAACTCAATTTTTCAAGCTTCAAACGTCCGTTGAGATCTCGCATTAATTTTGCACGAGAGATTAATTTGCCTTCCATCCAGCGATCATGGATCTTTTTCTTCCTTGATTTATGATGCTTTGCAATCGGCTCAGGCTTCGTAGCAAGAATTTCTAAAGCATCTTCGAAATCCTCTTTTGATCGAATTGGTTCTAAGTGATCAGAATCTGCATCATCAATGGGGATCCAGTAGTCAATCTCCTTTGTGGAAACTTTATAAAAGGTTTTTTCGTTCCCGTCCAAACCTTTATCCACTATCTCTTTCACCTGGCCAATACCATGATAGTAATGAACGATCCAATCACCTACATTGAACCGTGAGCTTTCCTTAGCGACCATAATCCTCCAGTAACTTATGGGTAATGATTATTGATAAGGTAATTTGTGAAACTTGTTTTTGTATGGGCAATCCCCAATAATATAACAAGCGCAAAATTTTTATTTAAACCTTTGACAAAACGACATTTGTATAATGATTGTACCCGATAGAGGTGCATTTGTTAAGAAAACTTTGGAGGGTGATTATTTGAATATTACTTAACCTGAAATTCCATAACTTGTATTTGGGTGTTTTTTCTTTTCTTGATACTATTGATAAGATACTGTGCTTAACGATGCTTTTTATTTTACTAAAATTTACTTTCTCATGCGTAAAATTTTGAAGATCATGAACAAAACAAAAAAATTAGTGCCTAAAGTAGCTTGTCTCATAATTGTAATTATCCTGTTTGATCTTCTTATAAGCTGCAACGCGTATTTTGGGATCGGGAAAGAAAATGACGGGCTTTCAGCTACTTTCACTTCACACGAGTCGACCCTGATTCAAGAAATTAATACATTTACACCTGAGCCAACGCGAACTAACACGGAATCACCTGTACCAAGCATAACTTCGAGTGCCACAAACACAATGACGTCGACGGTAACGACAACGCCCACTATCACTTTGACTCCGACCTTTGCTTACCCTGATGTGGTTGTTAATCTGGCTGCAGCCCATTGCCGATACGGCCCATCTAAGGCATATCTGCATGCTGCAGATCTTTATAAAGGTGATCATGGCATCGTTCAGGGGCGATTTCGTTACAGTGATTGGCTGTATGTCAAATGGGACAAAATTAATTATCGCTGCTGGGTATCACCGTATGTCATTGACATCAAAGGCGATATATCGACTATTGGATATGCGGAAATCGGTTTAGAGCGCATCCCATCGACTCTCTACAACCCACCACAAAATGTACGGGCAACTCGTGAAGGAGACAGGGTTACCATCACATGGGATCGGGTAAATATGACAGCCGATGATGATCGCGGATATTTAATCGAAGCCTGGGTATGTCAGAATGGCTCATATATCTGGTGGACGGTATCGTTTCCTGACCAGTTCACAACAAGTTATTCAGTGATTGACGAGGCAGGCTGTCATTCGCCATCTTCAGGAAAGATTTTTACCGTTGAGAAACACGGTTTCACACAGCCCACCGAAATTTCATGGCCCCAGCCTTAGTCCTTAAATGTCGCTGTATAACTCGATCTCATAAGGGTGAGGTCTTGATCGAACTGTTTTGTCCTCTTTGTATTTTTTTATAAGCCATTGCTCAATCAGCGAAGTTGGGAATATATTCTCCACCAGCAGATAATCCATATCATTTTCAAGAGCATTAAGCGCATCATGAAGCGATGTCGGCAGGCTTTTGATGGATTTTTGTCTCTGCAACGGCCAGGAGAAAATATCCTCATTAATCGGTCCAAAGCCGGCTTCTGTTGGATCAATTTCCTTTTTTATTCCGTCCAATCCAGCAAGGAGCATTGCAGCCATAGCTAAATAAGGGTTACAGGTGGCATCTGGTGGGCGAAATTCAAAACGTACCTGGTCAGGCTGTGTTGCGTATTTTGGAATGCGAATTGCAGCACTGCGGTTTCCACTCGAGAAAAATGCATTCACAGGCGCTTCAAAGCCTGGAATAAGGCGGCGATATGAATTTGTGCTTGGGTTTGTAAACGCCAATACAGATGCCGCATGCGTTAGTAAGCCGCCGATGTAATGGCGCGCAGTCTCGCTTAACAAAATAGGGTTCGCCGCATCATAAAATACATTTTCGCCCTTCAATGTGAGCTGTTGGTGAAAATGCATCCCGTTTCCTGCTTCACCAAATAGCGGTTTAGGCAGAAAAGTGGCTATTTGCCCGTGCGCCTGGGCTGTCATGCGTGTGAAATATTTTATAATCATGATAGAATCCGCGGCTTGTTGCAGCGGCATCATTGGGGTTTCGATTTCACATTGCCCGGGTCCGCCAACTTCATGATGGTGATATTTAACAGGAATACCAGCATTCTCAATGTTTAGCGAAATCTCAGAGCGCAGGTTGAAAAGCTTATCATTCGGCGGAATTGCATGATAGCCGCCCTGAAGGGGGAGGGTGTAGCCATTTCCATCAATGCCGCTGTTCCAATTTGCTTCAAAAGAATTGACATGATAACTACTGGTGTTAATCTCGTTGTGGAAACCAAGCTGATCAAAGACATAAAATTCAAATTCAGGTCCCCACAAACTCTCATCCGCCAATTGGCTTGTTTTGAGATACTGGTCCGCTTTTTTCAAAACTTGCCTTGGATCGCCCTCAAAAAGCTGTTTGTTATCTGCCTCTACCGTGTTACAAATAAAGCACAGGGTTGATTCCTGCCAGAAAGGGTCAATGAATGCCGTTGAAAAATCAGGAATAAGGACCATATCTCCGGAATGAACGTTTTTAAAACCAACACTTGAGCCGTCAAAGCCAATACCTTGCGTCAATACTTCTTCATCAAAATGTGCCGAAGGAACAGTAACATGACGCCAATGCCCCCAAAGATCACTGAATTTCAAATCAATCATGCGAATGTTCTTCTGGTCAATAAAGGTTTTAACGTCCCCAAAATTAGAAAATTTCTTCATTACACCTCAGATATTTAGTGAAAATAATATTCAAGAACGATTATACTATGAAGCTCGCAACGCATTTAGGCTTTCATTTTCACCTTGAACTTACGCCTTTTCTCCCCATGTGAGATAAATCAATTGCAAAAGCTTTTCTCTTCGTTCCAGAGGACATGATCTGAATCGGGAGGAATGAAATATGCTTTTTCCGCACCGACCTCTTGAGTAAATTCGCTTATTTTCGTATAGCCGATGCCCTGAAAAATAACAAAAGCCTGCGGAAATGGGTCGGTGTCCCCTTCAATGTTCAATTTTTATCCCATTTCTATTTACTACCAACCGCTGTGAAAGCCTGTATGGTAGAACATTCGTATAGCATGCGCACTAGGGACTTGACGTGCAAGGGATTTGTTCAGGGTGATCCTTTCAAGTATTGTTGGCTTAAAAAATAGATGAACAGAGACACGCATGCTTAAGATTATTGTATACTTTTAACCATGACACAAATTGAAGGAAGCGTTGAAAGAATTACTTACTACAACAAAGAAAATGGTTATACAGTTCTCAGGCTGCGTCCAAAATCTGGTCGAAATAATCGGATGCCAGGTTTGAACTTAGAAGGTTTGCTAACAGTGGTTGGTAATTTACCTGAGCTGTCACCAGGAGAAAGCATTCGCCTTGAAGGGGACTATACAACCCACGCAAAACACGGACTGCAATTTAAGGCATTAAAATGTGAAAAACTAACGCCAGTTACCAGCACTGCTATCGAAAGATACCTTGGTTCGGGTCTCATCAAAGGGATTGGTCCCAAACTAGCAAAACGGATTGTCGATGTTTTCCGGGAACAGACATTAGAAATCATCGAAAATGAACCACAACGATTGAGTGATGTTCCCGGAATCGGCGAGGATAGAACCGCGAAAATAAAAGCAGCATGGGAAGAACAACAAAGGGTCAAGGAAATCATGCTTTTCCTGCATGGGCATGGTGTCAGTACAAATTTAGCAGTGAAAATTTATAAAACCTATGGAGAGCAATCTCTGGATATTCTTAAAGAAAATCCCTATCAACTTGAAGAAGATATCTACGGGGTTGGATTCAAAACAGCCGACAAATTGGCACAGGATTTGGGATTGCCCCAGGATCATCCGTCAAGAATTGAAGCTGGAATCGTATATGCAATAAACGAGTCACTTAATGAGGGGCACGTCTATTTGCCTGTTGATTTGTTGACACAGAGGGCGTCAGAACTCCTAGAGGTGTCTTCAGATATGATCTCATCCGGTTTGGAACGACTTTCAACGGGGGATCGTGTCAGGTCAATCAATGATTTCAATGCTGGTACCGATCGATCTGGCAGCGGTTCTGTCATCGCCGAGAAGCCTGTAGAATATGGCAAACAGATTGTTTACCTTACACCCTTTTACCATAGTGAAAAAGGTGTGGCAGAAAAAATCAACGAGTTAAATGCCTATTCAACCGATCCAAGACAAGGACAGCTGATCATCGATGGAGAGCACCTGTCAGACGAGCAGAAAAATGCGCTGCAAACATCTATTGTCAACCCTGTTAGTGTCATCACTGGGGGACCGGGTACCGGCAAAACGACCTGTTTGAAGGCATTAATTCAGTGTATAGAGCGTCAAAATATTCGGTATGCATTAGCATCACCTACAGGTCGAGCCGCCAAGCGCCTCTCAGAAGCCACAAATAGACCTGCCAGCACGATCCATCGACTCTTAGCTTTCTCGCCGGGAACGGGGTACAAGCATCATAAAAAGCATCCCTTAAAAATTGATTTTCTGGTCATTGACGAGGCTTCGATGCTGGATATCTTACTGGCACATCATCTTCTACAAGCACTTCGACCAGGAACCCAGCTTGTTTTTGTCGGTGATGTAGATCAACTGCCACCCGTTGGTGCTGGCAACTTGTTGAGAGATATAATTGACAGCAATGCGGTTCCGGTATCTCGATTAACAAAAATCTATCGACAGGCTGAAGATTCAAAGATCATCACCAATGCTCATCGCATTAACAAAGGGAATTTACCTTCATTCTCAAAAACAACAGCAGGAGATTTTTTCCTTTTCCCAGCAGAGAATGACGAGGATGCAGCAGCTTGGATCATTGATCTGCTTGCCACTCGCATCCCAAATCAGTTTGGTATGGATCCGGTTGAGGATATACAAGTTTTATCACCCATGTACAGGGGTAAGGCAGGGGTGAGTTCACTCAACGAACTTTTGCAAAATGCGCTGAATCCCGAAGATAAGCAAAAGTCAGATGTTAAATTGTTCGGCCAAACATTTAGAATTGGCGACAAAGTGATGCAGGTTAGAAATAATTATGATAAAGATGTTTTTAATGGTGACATCGGGCGAGTAAGTCAGATCAATAAAATTGACCAGAGTTTGTCGATTCTTTTTGATGGCGTTAGAAAAGTAAGCTATGATTTTTCAGAGCTTGATGAAGTAGTCCTTGCGTATGCGGTCTCAGTCCATAAGTCGCAAGGTTCGGAATTTCCTGCAGTTGTTATGCCTGTGATTACCCAGCACTACATCATGCTGCAGAGGAATTTGATCTACACAGCGATTACCCGTGCAGAACAACTCTGTATCCTCGTTGGGAATTACAAAGCCCTTAATATCGCGGTTAGAAACAATAAAATTACCCAAAGAAATTCAAAGCTTGCTGAAAGATTAAAGTTACCGTACCTTTAAGTGCGATTTGGTGAGAATCAATTTTTCCCCATTATAATTATTAGTGATCCAAAAATATGGTAAGGTCATACAGTAATTTATTTTCTGTTAACGAACCAGGGATTTTCAAATTTTATTTATGTCGATACGTCACCTGATCATTTTAAGCCAGTTAAATCCCCCAGCACCAAACGCCAGAGTTCTTCATCGGGACAGAATCGAAGCGCGTTTGGATCAGGCTTTTAACTATCCTTTGACCATCCTGCATGCAGGTACGGGCTACGGGAAAAGTACAGCGGTTTTATCATTTCTGCAAAATCAAGAATCGCCGATTTA
>JARGGB010000024.1 GCA_029210815.1 Candidatus Brevefilum sp. | reverse complement strand
CAAATTTGAATTGTGAATTTGCCATAGTATTTCCTGAATTTCTTTGTTTTAAGCTGCAGGTTTAGATTATACCTTAGGCTTGTCGAGACAATTCCAGTAATTTGCCTTGTTTAGGGAGATCTTAAATTTGGGTTATATGGTCAGGGATTGGGAAATATTTGATATCGATTTCTTTCCTCCCAGACTTGAAAGGAATGGCAAGGAGGGCTATACTTCAAGCCATGGATACGAAGCCTTATTCAACCTGGCTCGAAATCGACTTAGGTGCCATAAAAAATAATATCAAGCAGATAAAAGCGATGACGGGCACACGCATGATGGCTGTCATCAAAGCCAATGCGTATGGGCACGGGGTGTTAGCGGTCGCAAAAGCAGCTGAGCAAGCGGGGGCGGCGTGGCTGGGTGTTGCTCGCATGGAAGAAGCATTAAATCTGCGAGCTGCTGGCATTAAATCTGAGGTGATGGTGCTCGGCTATACATCGGCAACGATGATCCCGGAAGCGATCAAGAATGATATCCATGTTGCCATTTACGATTCTGAAATGGCAAAAGCCTATGAATTACAAGCAGATAAAGTCGATAGCAGACTTAAAGCGCATCTGAAAATCGAAACCGGGATGGGGCGGTTGGGGATGGCACCGGGTTTAGCGCTTGATTTCATGTCGACTTATTATCATCATCCAAAATTTGACATCGATGGCATTTTTACACACCTCGCGCGTGCGGATGAGCCGCAGGTTGATTCTGCTGGCAGCCAGCTGGCAATCTTTAATAAACTATTAGCACAGTTGCGAGGGGCTAGCCTTTGCCCACCAATGGTGCATGCGGCTAATTCTGCTGCGGTTCTCAACTTTCCAGAAGCCTATTTTGACATGGTCCGCCCGGGTATTGCATTATTTGGGTTGGACCCTTCTCCAGGTTCGCCAGTACCTGAGACTTTCCGCCCAGCGTTGACCTGGAAAGCACGATTGACATCACTGCGGGTGCTGCCGCCAGGGCATGGTGTCAGTTATGGATCTGTTTATGTGACATCTGGTCATGAGCGCATTGGTGTTATCCCGGTTGGATACGGCGATGGCTTTCGGCGTGAAGCAGGGCAGCAGGTGATCGTCAGGGGCAAGCTGGTGAATGTGGTTGGCAGGGTGTGCATGGACCAGTGCATGCTGCAGTTAGATTCTGTCCCTGAAGCGCAAGTCGGTGATGAAGTTGTGCTGCTCGGCAAACAATCAAGCCAGGAGATCAGCGCCAATGATTTAGCCGCTCGATGGGGAACACTCAATTATGAAGTTGTGTGCGGTTTAGCTGACCGCTTACCACGTTTGTATTCCGAATGATGCATACGCAAAATAAACAAAGCCTCAGGGTGGAATTACATTGTCATACATCTGCTTCGGTTGACAGCCTTGTATCGGTGGAAAAGATTCTTTCCCGGTGCAAAACCCTTGGTATCAATAAAATTGCAATCACAGATCACAATGTGATTCATGCTGCCCAATCAGCAAAAGCGATGGCACCGGATATGGTGATTGTAGGTGAAGAAATTCAGACGACAAAAGGTGAATTGATTGCCTATTTGGTCTCAGAATGGGTGCCACCCGGATTGGATCCTAAGGAAACGATCGAACGATTGCGGGAACAGGGTGCAGTTATCAGCATTCCCCATCCCTTTGACCCATTTCGAGGAAAAGATTGGGACCCAGGCGACCTTGAAGGGCTGGCTCCTTACATTGATGCCGTTGAAACCTTCAATGCTCGATGTTTTGGAAAACAAGCAAATCTTACAGCCGCTGATTTTGGCAGACACCATGGACTGCTAGAAACCGTAGGCTCGGACGCGCACACATTGAGAGAACTTGGAAGGGCAACACTCCGAATGCCTGATTTTTCAGATGCGGAAAGCTTTAGAGCAGGCTTGAGACAGGCTGAGAAAATTACACAGCATTCTCCAATTTTTATTCACTTCTACTCGAGGTTTGCTAAGTTGATAAAGAAATTTCAGAAAGCAATTTAATAACAGAATTTTTTACCCATCAATTCACAAGGAGAAAATATTGTGGTCAAGAAAGTCTTCAATTGGGTGATAAGGTTGTTAATTGCTTATGTGATTGTGGGCAGCGTTTATTATCTTTCCGGATATTTTTACAATCTCTCGATAGGCAAAGATAACGTATTTTCGCCAATTCTTGGTTATCCGCTGGCAGTCATTGGATGGCCGCTCTCGCTGTATGCAGATTTTATCCATCGTCAGTCTTTGGGAATCAAACCATCATTTGTGGTGACCATCCTGGCAATAGTCCTGGCACTTTTTTGGTTTCTAAGGCGGATAATAATTGAAGCCAAAGAATTAAAATAACCCATTCATTATTTTATTTGTGATATTTCGTAACATGATGAATAAATATTGGTTTATAATTGGGAAGTATTATTTCAAGGGGCACCATTTTTGATTTTGCGAAAGGAGTGTTATCGGAAAAGTTTCAAATTAGAAATTTACCCTCAAAAACTTTTACTATCAAAAGGAAAAGAAATGAAGAAAAAAATTATTATGTTTGTATGTTTTTTGCTTATCCTGTCGATTGGTTTGGTCGGCTGCGGTGAGACAGCACCAGAGCAAGTCGATTGCAGAGCTGAAACCACTGCCGAAGCTGTCGGGAGTTACCAGGTTCCTGCACCGATTGAAGGCTGCTACAACGTTGCTTTTGTTTACGTCGGGCCTCATGATGACGGCGGCTGGTCACAAGCCCATGACGTTGGGCGTCTTTATGTTGAAGAAAACCTGGAAGGTGTGCACACAGCTTATGTTGAAAATGTAGCAGAAGGTGCAGACTCTGAGCAGGTAACACGATCCCTCGCTCGCAAGGGCTTTGATGTGATCTTCACAACCTCCTTTGGCTTCATGGACTCTTCAGAGATTGTTGCCAATGAATTCCCGGACGTGGATATTATTCACATCAGCGGTTATAAAGCCAATGGCGAGAACTTTGGCAACCTGATGGGTGCCATGGAAGATATTAAATACCTCGCAGGTATGCTTGCTGGTTCACGTGCAATGATGGATGGCAATCCGAAGTTGGGTTATATGGCGACTTTCCCCATCCCGGAAGAACTTCGTTTAGGTAATGCCTTTGCATTGGGTGCTGAATTAACTTGCCCAGAATGCACCATTGACGTGCGTTTCATCAATACCTGGCACGATCCTATTTTGGAACAGGAAGGTGCGGAATCTCTGTTCTCTGCTGGTGCGCAGGTCGTTATGACAGGTGCAGATACACCCGCACCAGCGATTGCTGCTCCAGAAGGCAAATGGGGCATCACCTACGATTATTATGGTAACTGCACCCTTGATGCCTGCTTGACTTCCATGTACTGGAACTGGGGTCCCGAATACGCAAAAATCGTAGAAGGATCTCGTGATGGCACCTGGAAGGGTGGTTGGCAGTATTTTGATGCGGATTCCGGTGCGCTTGGCCTGTACGGCTTTATGGAAGGTGAAGAATTAATGCCCGGCGTCGCTGAGCTGCCAGAAGAAGATCTTCAATTGGTGCGAGATATCCTTGACCAAATGCTGGCTGGTGAATTTACTCGCTTTGATGTGTTCTCTGGGCCTATTGTAGACAACCAGGGTAATGTCATTTTGGAAGAAGGCGAGAGCCTTGAACAATTGGACCTGGATGGTTTCAAACAGTTTGGCAGTGAATGTGAAACCTGTATGTATTGGTGGAACGAAAATATCACGGCTGAACTGCCTGATCTGTAAAATAAACTTGTATTTGTCACAACCAGGGATGGAAATGCTTGTAATCCCTGGTTGTGATGTTTGATTGGCATTATCGATTTTTTTATTATTAAGCAGGTATTATGAGTTCGATAGGACAAGAAAATAATTTTTCCGTGGAAATGGAAGACATTGTCCTGCGTTTCCCCGGGGTTTTAGCGAACGACCATGTCAACTTCACATTGAAACGGGGGGAAATTCATGCCCTCCTGGGTGAGAATGGCGCGGGCAAAAGCACTTTAATGAATGTGCTTTCCGGCTTGTATCGTCCTGAGTCCGGAACGATCAAGATTAATGGTAAAACGATAATCTTTAATTCTCCCAAAGATGCAATAGCGAGCGGTATCGGCATGGTGCATCAGCACTTTATGCTGGTACCAACATTGACAGTTACTGAGAATATCCTTTTAGGTTTGGATGAACCTAAATTCATCATGAACTTGCCTAAATACAACAGTAAGATTGGAGAGCTCCAGGAAAAGTATGGGCTTAAGGTTGATCCTACTGCCAAAATTTGGCAGTTGTCAGTGGGGGAGCAGCAGCGCGTTGAAATACTTAAAATGCTTTACCGCGGTGTGGATATCCTGATTTTGGATGAACCTACAGCTGTGCTAGCGCCCCAGGAAATTGAAGATTTGATGGAGACCATGTCCGCCCTGGTCGCGCAGGGGAAATCAATCATCTTTATCAGTCATAAGTTGAATGAGGTTCAGCAAGTTGCCGACCGTTTGACGGTTTTAAGAAAAGGGAAGGTGACAGCGGAAGGTATCCCGGTTGAAGGACTTACAAGAACCCAATTGGCTGAGTTGATGGTTGGTCGAGAGGTTATCTTTCGGATTGAAAAGCATCACAAGGAGCCTGGAGAAGTTGTCCTTAAAGTCAGCAATTTGAGCGCAGAAAATAGTCGCGGGCTGCCAGCGGTTAAAGATGTTTCCTTTACTATTCGCGAAGGGGAGATTTTAGGAATTGCTGGCGTAGCTGGCAACGGACAAAGTGAGCTTGTGGAGGCGATTACGGGTTTGCGCCCCTGTACCGGGTCGATTTGCATTAATGGTCAGGAGGTTGCGAATCAATCACCAAGGGCAGGGATGAAATGCGGCATGGCACACATTCCTGAAGATCGTACGGGGGTTGGGACAGCACCGAATATTTCGATTACTGGTAATGCGATCATGAAAAATTACCGGCAGGAACCGATCAGCAATGGCTGGCGGATCAATTATCCAGCTGCAGATGAACATGCATCAGGTTTAAAGGATTTGTATGACATTCAAGCCCCCAGTGTGAACACCCAGGCACGAAAACTTTCTGGTGGAAATTTACAAAAATTAATTCTCGCCAGAGAAATTTCCTGTGATCCGAAATTAATCGTTGCTATGCAGCCAACACGGGGTTTGGATGTGGGGGCGATAGAAAGTATTCAAAATTTACTGCTGGAGCAGCGGTCAAATGGCGCTGCGATCTTGCTGCTTTCTGAAGAACTGGAAGAATTGTTTGAGCTCAGTGACCGCATTGCCGTCATTTATGAAGGTGAATTGGTCGGTCAGCTTGATGCTGATCAGGCGGATTTGAACACAGTCGGCATGATGATGACCGGCTCTTTGAGGAGTGACGAATGAAGCTGCCATTCAGAGTTCAATTAACAAGGCGGACAGAAGAAATCCCTAAATGGCTGCCGCTTGCCACATCGGTGGGGGCAGTTGTCGCTGCCTTTATTATCAGCGGTATTGTACTTTTGTCTATTGGCGGGGATCCCTTAAGGGTTTTTGGCTTTTTCTTCAGGGCTTCTTTTGGCAGCTGGGGGGCTTTTTCGGATATTATCGTTAAAGCGACCCCATTAATATTGATTGGTTTGGGCTGCAGCCTTGCTTTCCGAATGAACATGATCAATATTGGTGCTGAAGGGCAGTTCTACATGGGTGCATTTTTTGCCAGCCTGGTTGTGCTGGTGCCGCTGGTGCCAATGGACAGCCCAAGAGTATTGGTATTATCTCTGATGGGGGTTATGGGTATTCTTGGGGGTGCCGTTTACGGTTTCATCCCCGGTTTTTTAAAGGCAAAATTTAACGTCAATGAAGTCATTACAACATTGATGCTTAACTATGTTGCGGTCTTCTGGAACAACTACTGGATTTTTGGGAAATATTCCGATGCCGGTTTCCAGATGACACCAACATTTGAAAAAGTCGCCTGGCTGCCCAGATTGGCAGATTTGGCAAAGCAGTACCCGGTTTTTTCAGGGATCACCCTGCACCTCGGTGTTGTATTTGGGCTGGTGGCGGCGGTTATTATTTGGTTAATTTTGAAATACAGTCGCTGGGGATATGAGATCAACCTGATTGGTGACAACCCAAAAGCGGCAGAATATGCTGGCATCAATATCGCCCGGAATATGATTTTGGTAATGATGGTTTCTGGTGCCCTTGCTGGCTTAGCCGGTATGTCTGAAATCACAGGTGTCGTGCACCGCTTGCAGGAAAGGATTTCGACTAATTACGGATTTTCAGGTGTGATTGTTGCCTGGTTGGCAAAATTGAACCCCTTTGTGGTCATTCTTGTTTCGATATTGTTTGGAGCTTTGATTGTTGCAGGTCGTGAAATTCAACCTTCCGGGTTGAGCTTTATGATCCAGGGCACGATTTTATTCCTGGTGATCAGCAGTGATGTGCTGCTGCGGTACAGGATCAGCATAGTAAAACGCCAGGAGGAGATTGCATGAGCTTTGAGGTTATCTTACGCGCCGGGTTAGCAACCGGCACAATATTAATATTTGCTTCACTGGGTGAAATCCTGGCAGAAAGATCTGGTGTGATGAACCTGGGCGTTGAAGGGATGATGCTGATTGGTGCTATGGCAGCATTCAAGGTGGCATTTACAACTCAAAACGCCTGGTTGGGTTTGCTGGCAGGCATCCTGGCTGGCGGGATTCTCAGCCTTGCACATGGCGTGGTAACAATCCATTTTCAGGCAGATCAAACCGTGAGCGGTTTATCACTGACATTTTTAGGCACTGGGTTAGCGCTGGTTTTAGGTGAGGGATTGACCGGGAAAAACGCCGCGATCCTCCCAAAATTGGACATCCCATTATTATCATCCATTCCCTGGTTTGGCAGGATTTTCTTTTCCGACTTCAATATTCTTGTGTATTTAGGATATATTTTGGTGCCGTTGACCTGGTTTTACATTCATAAAACTCGACCGGGGATGCACCTCAAAGCCGTAGGTGAAAAACCCTCAGCCGCAGATACTTTAGGCATAAATGTGTATCGATTGAGATACATTTACACTTTTATTGGCGGCTGCATGGCTGGATTAGCAGGCGCAGCCATCAGTATTGCCATCTCCCCAGGTTGGTATAGCAGCCTGACCACATCAGGTCAGGGGTGGATTGCTATTGCATTGGTGATCTTTGCTCATTGGAATCCCTTCCCGGTGGCTTTAGGCGGCTATTTCTTCGGCATGCTGCGCCGGTTCACACTTGACCTGCAGGGTCCGATGACTTTTCTTGGGATGCGAAATCCATTCTTTTATGATCATAACCTGGTTTTCTTTTTACAGATGACCCCTTTTATTCTCACGATCATTGCCCTGGTGTGGGGATCAAGCACAGCCAGGCGCAAGCGTCGTGGCGCACCAGCTGCCCTTGGTGTGCCATACATCCGTGGCGAGCGAGGCTTGTGAGTTATTATAAAGGTTTGACTTAAAAACGAACAAGAAATTATGGTAAAATTTTCTTGATCGTGATGAACACATTGTAAGAAAAATAATCAATGTTCGGCAGGACCAATACTCGCCAAAAGGAGGTTCGCCTATCGTCAGATTAAATAAATTCCCCATTTAACTTAATTTAGGTCTTTAATATATCTTGAAAAGGAGAGGTGTAATGCTGTTAAAGAGAATTTTGAATGTCGGGTTTGCGCTGATAATGATCAGTGCTGTTCTGCTTGGCTGTACGCCTGAAGCGGAAGAGCCGGGTGAAATTGAAGAAATTGAGGAAGTTGTGATCGGTGTCTATGAACCGATGACAGGTGCCCAGGCTGCCGGCGGGGTTCAGACAATGCAGGGTGTTGACCTTGCTTATGCCCAAAAAGATGAAGTATTAGGTGTGCCTATTCGCATGGTGCTGGTTGATAACCGCGGCGATAAAGCTGAATCTGCAACCGCAATGACACGTTTGATCGAACAGGAAAATGCAATTGCGGTCGTCGGCAGCTACGGTTCTTCAAACTCAATGGCTGGTGGTGAGGTTTCTGAAGCGGCTGGTGTGCCTGTGATGGGCTGCTCACCAACGAACCCACTGGTGACAGAAGGTAAAGAATATTACTTCCGAGCTTGTTTTATTGACCCATTCCAGGGTCGTGTGATGGCAAAATATGCCACTGAACATGACATCGAAAAGGTAGCCATCATTCAGAATATTTCACAGGATTATTCTGTGGGCTTAGCTGCCTTCTTTAAGCAATCCTGGGTTGAACTGACCGGTTCTGAGGAAGGCATCGTTAGTGAAACCTCCTACCAGGATGGTGACCAGGACTTCACGGCGCAGCTTTCAGACATTGGTGATGCCCAGGCAATTTTTGCGCCAGGGTATTACGGCGATGCAGCCTTATTGATGAAACAAGCGCGTGAAATGGGTTTCACCGGTCTCTTCATGGGGACGGATGCATGGGAGGCTCCTGAGCTTGTCGACATTGGCGGAGATTCTGCTGAAGGTGCTGTGTTCAGCTCTCACTATTCCGCAGAAGCTGCGACAACCCCGGCATCAGCGCCCTTCGTAGAAGCTTTCAGGGCAGAATACGGCGAAGCACCAAGCGCAATGGCTGCCTTGGGTTATGACGCGTATATGCTGGTGATTGATGCTATTGAAAGGGCAGGGTCCTTCGATCGTGAAGCCATTCGTGATGCGATGGCTGCCACAGAGAACTTTGAGGGCGTAACTGGCTATATCACCATCAACGAAATCGGTGATGCTGTCAAGGATGCCGTTGTTCTTGAGGTACAGAACGGCGAATTTAAGTATCTGTCGACGGTTAGCCCGTAAACTTAATCAATTGGATAGGGCGCTCGCCTTGGACGGGCGCCCTTTTGTTTTCTGGATGTTTTGAATCTTATCGATTGGATAAATCCTATGACTTTTGATTCGTTTTTACAGAACTTAGCCAACGGGATTTCCCTGGGGAGTTTATATGCCCTGATCGCTATAGGCTATACGATGGTCTATGGCATCTTAAGGCTGATCAACTTTGCGCATGGGGATCTTGTCATGCTGGGATCATATTTTGCTTTTTATGGGGTCTCAATGTTCTTCCTTCCATGGTGGGCAGCATTCATTTTTGCTATTGCTGTCACTGCTGGCGTTGGTGTGGTCATGGAGAAAGTTGCTTATCGCCCTTTGCGGGAATTCCCTCGTATCAACTTGTTTACGGCGGCGGTAGCAGTTTCATTTTTATTGGAAAATTTGGCGATCGTCATTTTTGGTGGGCGTCCGAAAGCTTTTTCAAGGCCGCCATTTTTGGACAAAATGCTGAATATCGGCTCGATCACATTTGTCAGTTATACCCCCATTATTATTGGCGTTTCGTTGGTGCTTTTTGTAGGCTTGATCCTGATCATCAACCATACAAAAGCTGGCACTGCCATGCGTGCGCTTTCAAAAGACATTGAAACCACCGGTTTGATGGGTGTGAACACCAACAAAATTATCATGTTTGCGTTTTTACTCGGGTCATGCTTGGCAGCTGTTGGCGGCATTCTTTGGGCGATTAAGTTTCCACAAATAAATCCCTTGATGGGCGTGATGCCAGGATTGAAGGCATTTGTTGCAGCTGTCCTGGGGGGAATTGGAAACGTAGGTGGTGCTATGATTGGGGGGCTGTTATTAGGAATTGTTGAGATCATGCTGGTGGCATTCTTCCCCAGCCTGTCGGGCTATCGAGATGCCTTTTCATTTTCTATATTAATTCTCCTGCTGTTGTTCCGGCCTACCGGGATCATGGGAGAAGTCCAACCAGAAAAGGTATAAGACGATGAAAATGAAACGAAACACAATCTTAACCATTATTGCTTTGCTGGTCATAATTGTCTTATTGTTTTTAGCAGAAAAATCTCTTAATCCTTACTACAAACGCATCCTTAATCTGTGCGCAATTTATTCGATATTTTCTGTAACATTCAATCTCATATTTGGTTATACAGGTCAATTTTCACTGGGCCATGCAGGTTTCGCTGCCATCGGCGCATATATTGCAGCGCTGCTCACGCTCTCCCCGGCACAAAAGGCTGTAAATTTCTTTCTTAAACCCATTATCTCACCCCTTGCAAACGTTGAGTTTCCATTCTTGTTTGCTTTGATTGTTGGGGGTCTGCTGACAGCAGTTCTATCGATGTTAATTGCCTGGCCAGCCTTAAGATTACGGGGCGATTATCTTGCGATCGCCACACTGGGGTTTAGTGAGATCATCCGGTCACTGATGGTCAATATGCAGTCTCTGACCAATGGTGCCCTTGGTCTTAAGGGTATCCCGGGATATACAAACTTATTTTGGTCCTGGGGGTGTTTGGCAGTTTGTATATTCATCATCAAGCGCCTGGTGGATAGCTCTTATGGACGGGCGATATCTGCTGTGAGGGATGACGAAGTAGCAGCAGAAGCCCTCGGTGTCAATTTGTTCAAGCATAAAATGATGGCTTTTGGCGTTTCATCCTTCTTTGTCGGTGTTGCAGGTGGATTGATGGCGAACCTGATCAGCACGATTGATCCGAAGGTTTTCCTGTTCACATTGACGTATCAAATTGTGGGCGTCACCGTCATGGGCGGCATGGGCAGCCTGACGGGCAGTGTGATTTCTGCCAGTCTATACACGATATTTCTTGAAGCGCTGCGACCGCTCGAATCCCAGTTCACGATCGGGTCACTCACTGTTCCAGGCATTCCAGGTATGCGGATGGTTATCTTCTCCGTCTTGTTATTGATGGTCATCCTTTTCTCTCGTAAGGGGCTGATGGGAAACACCGAATTTTCGTGGGATGGCTTGTTCCGATTATTCAATCGACTGCGTTCGAAAAAGGGTGAAGGATCAACGGGAGGAGATGAATCATGACCACCTTACTGGAAGTTAAAGATTTAACAAAACGATTTGGTGGTTTGACAGCTGTCAATCATTTTTCCACCCAACTGGTGGAAGGAGAATTATGTGCATTGATCGGACCGAATGGTTCGGGTAAAACAACCATTTTCAATGTCATTACCGGCATCTATGAGCCGACAGAAGGCAATATTATTTTCCAGGGTGAGGATATTTCTGGCAAGCGACCGGACCAGATCACCAAAAAAGGGATTGCTCGCACATTTCAAAACATTCGCTTATTTAAGGGATTAAACGTTCTTGAAAATGTAATTGTTGGGAAACACTTACGACTGGCGTCTGATCCCGCATCTGCTATTTTGCATTTGCCAAATTATTTGAAAGAGGAAAGCAAAATGCGCAGTTCGGGGATGACACTTTTAGAGTCCCTGGGTCTGGATCGCTTTGCTGAAGATGAGCCGACATCTTTGCCTTATGGTTTGCAGCGGAAATTGGAGATTGCCCGAGCTTTAGCGACAGAACCCCGTTTGCTTTTGCTTGACGAACCTGCTGCAGGGATGAGCCCTTCGGATGCAGAGGAATTGATGGCTTTCATTCAACATATTCTGGATTCCTTTAATTTAACAATATTCCTGATTGAACATCAAATGCGGGTTGTGATGGGTATTTGCCCTCGAATCATTGTAATTGACCATGGTGAGAAAATTGCAGAAGGCAACCCCGAACAAATCCAGAATGATGATCGCGTGATCGAAGCCTACCTGGGAGTTGTGGACCATGCTTAACATATCAAACCTTTATGTATCATACGGCGGCATCCAGGCTTTACAAGGGATTTCTCTCGATGTAGAGGAAGGAAAAATTATTGCGCTGCTTGGTGCGAATGGCGCTGGAAAAAGCACAACACTGCGCACCATCATGGGTATTGTAAAACCAGACCAGGGGTCTATCGAGTTTGAAGGTGAGAACTTATTAGGCTTAAAGTCATTCCAGGTTGTCATGAAAGGTATTGCACTGGTTCCGGAGGGAAGGCGCGTTTTTTCAAACCTGACGGTAAAAGAAAATTTATCATTGGGTGCTTACACTCGTAAGGACAAAGAGAAGATCAAAGCTGATATTGAGGAAATCTATGAATTGTTTCCCCGTTTGGAAGAGCGTCACACGCAAAGCGCGGGCACTCTTTCCGGCGGCGAACAGCAAATGTTGGCTTTGGGTCGTGCATTGATGTCCAAACCTCGTTTGTTGATGATTGATGAACCTTCTTTGGGCTTGGCACCGGTGCTTTCGCAGGATGTTCTGAGCAAATTGGTGGAACTCAATCAAAAGCGAAACCAAACGGTTCTGCTGATTGAGCAAAATGCTCGTGCAGCCCTGAGCATTGCTGATTACGCCTACATTCTTGAAACCGGGCAAATAAAATTGGAAGGACCTGCTTCTGAATTGGCGACCAATGATGATGTCCGCAAGACTTACCTGGGCATTCATTGATCGATGAGTCATATTAAAACGACGGATCTTGCCACACTGGCTGTCATTTTTATGCTGTTGACGGCTTGTGTGGCAGGTTCGTCTACTGAACAAGTTGAGACACCGACACCAAAGCCCCCGATTGATCTGACATTGAAGGATTTAGAAGGGAAAACTGTTCACCTTCGCGATCTGCGAGGGCAAGTTGTGCTTGTGAATTATTGGGCGAGCTGGTGCAGTCCCTGCCGGGATGAAATGCCAATCCTTGATGATTTTTATAAAGCACACCAAGCCGAGGGATTCACACTGCTCTCAATCAACGTCAGTGAAAGTGCTGAAGATGCTGCGGAATATATTGAGGCAAATGGATTCAGCTTTCCGGTTTGGTCGGATCCAACGGGCAATACCATGATTGCGTTGGGGATCAATGGTCTGCCGGCATCGCTGCTGCTGGATGAAACGGGCAGGATAATAAAAGTGTGGTTTGGTCCGCTCACACAAGAGATGCTTGATGACGCGGTGCTGCCCTTACTTGAAAACCAGTAATTTGATCAAGAATTATCTGCATACTTGAAAAAGCTTTCATTTCATTGTTTAATTTATTATATCTGGAATCAATTTACTTACTAAATGGAGGTTAATGATGCTGCCAAAGGTCATTTTACACATTGGCTGCAGCCTGGATGGACGAATTGATTGGCTGAAACCAGACAATTTTATTTACTACCGGGTCATTCAAGGCTGGAAAGTTGACGCAATGATTTCTGGCAGCCGGACATTTTTAGCCGCGGAAATGTCTGATCATCCCGATATCAAGAAATTAAGTGATCAATATTTGGTCGTTGTTGACAGTAAAGGGAGGATAAATAATTGGGAGATAATCAAGCGTCAGGCTTATTGGAATGACACACCGATTGTTCTTTGTTCGGATGCTACACCTAAAGCCTACGTAGACCGGCTTAATGACCTGCAAATTCACAGCCTGATCCATGGAATTGACCACGTAGATCTTGCTGCTGCGCTTGAGGATCTTCATGAGATTTTTGGTATTGAAGTTCTGCGTACAGATAGTGGTGGAATTCTGGCGGGTGTATTGCTTCGAGAGAACCTTGTCGATGAAGTCAGTATTGTGTATTCTCCCCAGTTAACAGGCGGTCAGAGCCCAAAATCCATCTTTGTTGCTCCAGACCTGAAATCTTTTTCAGAGGTTATAGATTTAAAGCTGTTAGAATATCAGGTGATTGATGATAATTATTTTCATTTACGATACAAGGTCATTTAACATAATTAGTCATTTATTGAAAGTCAAATTCGATTGATCAGATTATGTAAAGGTCAGCCTTATTGAAATGGAAACTGAAAAATAATTGTGGTTTGATGTTACTCATTTTGATGAAAATCCAACTTATCGAAACCCAGGTACCATGAAATTACCGAATGATCATATTAAAAACCATTTAGTTTTCTCCCTTATCCTATTTTCTTCCGTGATTGTCATTTTGACAAGCTGTGACGGTCAAGTTATAGAAACACACGCCCCGACAGGTGTTAAGGTTGAGAAAATGGAATTTATCCAGGCTCGACAACGGCTTGTCGCAAAATCCGTTGAGCGTCAGGGATTGGAGAACGAAGATGTTATCAAAGCCCTGGGTTCGGTACCAAGGCATCTTTTTATACCCGAGGACCTGGTGGCGCAGGCCTATGAGGACCATGCGCTGCCGATTGGCTACGGTCAGACCATCTCCCAACCATCATTGGTAGCCAGGATGACAGAACTGCTTGAACTTGAACCGGGTGATAAAGTACTTGAAATTGGAACCGGATCTGGTTACCAGGCAGCGATCCTTGCCGAATTGGGCTATGTTGAAGTCTACTCGATTGAAATTGTACCCGAACTTTATGAGAGATCTTCCGAGATTCTTGAAGAACTCGGATATGAAAATGTGCAAATTAAGCAGGGAGATGGCTATTATGGATGGGAAGCGTACGCACCCTTTGATGCGATTATTGTAACGGCAGCACCAGACCATTTGCCAGCACCACTTGCGGAACAGCTTGGGGAAAACGGCAGGATCGTGATCCCAATTGGACCGCCCGGCTTCTATCAGACTTTATGGAAATTTGTAAAACAAGATGGGGAATTGACAGCGTATAATATGGGCTCGGTAATGTTCGTGCCCTTCACTGGTTCAGGGGTTTCTGAAGGGGGAGGACAAAGCCCAACACCATAATGATTATTGTGAACACAAGCCAATCATTCATTCAATATTAAGTCTGGTTTCCTTCCTTGAAATGGAAAAGGCAAGGGCATAAAAAACCATACCAAGGGCAAATGTTACTTTAAACCCAAAGCTAAGTGATATTAAGGAAGCAAGAATGGATGAAATCACAGAGCAGGCACCATTTACCGCCCATACATAGGGAATCAGCCATTCGCCAGGAGCAGACAAGGTTTGGTTTTTTCTTCGTAACCAGCGAAGTCCATTGGGGAAAGGGACGCCCATCAAAAAGCCAAGCGGGCTGATCATTATTAAACTAATTCCCACCCGGATCAACAGTGGAAGCCCAAGGGTTTTGTGTAGAATTCCAGGGAGAAATGCGATATTTACGCCCAATAAACCAAGCAGTAAGAGTAATGCCGTAGAAAAGGACATAGTGCTGCTTCCAAAACGACTGCCAAGGCCGGAGAAAAGCAAAATACTGAAGAGCACAATTGCCATAGCATAGGCTGGCTGGTCTAAATACAGGGTGAATCGCTGGATCAGGGGAATCTCGATCAGCATAAACCCTAATCCGATCAGTCCGAAATAAACTGGGATGGCTTTGTCTGAAAATTTTGCTTTGCGGGTTCTATTTATGAGGATAGGAATCAAGATTAACCCGGCGGATAAAATGAGTGCAATGATAAAAATAATGATGATCGCCAGGTAACCAGCCCCGCCAAAGGGCTGCCAGGTGGTTCCTAATGATTTAAGGATTTGGTCCATTTGTGACCATTTGAAATAATGCCCGAAAAATGGGCGGTCATCCGTGGGCGGTCTGACATCATAAGGATAATTTTCATATAATTTATCCCTTGGTATTGAAGTTAAAAAGCTGTTGAATGTTTGATAGTAGACTGGCTCGGAGAGTATATTAAATTGATTGACATCTTCAAACTTTAAGTCTGACATTTGCACGATGTCAAAGGCTTTCTCCTGCGCAAAAAACCGTATTTTATCATTTTCCTCTGGCTTAAAGGCATTTTTCTTCACCAGAATTGTGCCGGTGTTGTAGCCTCGAAGAGCAATAATATTCATGGAAGGGTCGATCCCTTGATTTTCCAATGCAGTCACAGCAAGGGTGAAGGTGCGGAGCCACTCACTGGGGTCTTCCTGAAGCCAGCGTGTGTTAATCAGGATCCCATCAGGCTTCAAATTATCGATCATATCTGAAAAGGATTCCAGTGTGTAGCGGTAATCTTCACCCAAAGCATACGCACCTGAACTGACTGGGTGATAGCTGTCCGTTAAGGGGAGTTGGATAATATCAAATTGACTTTTATTGGAACGCAAAAAGCTGCGTCCACTTGCTGTGACCGTCCTAACACCGGGTAAAGTATAAATGTCTATTGCCGCTTTTATCACCAGTGGGTTTGCCTCAACAGCTGTGATCTGGTTTGCCCCCAAAGCTAAGGCTGACACAATTGACATGCCCCCTTTGGGTTCCAAAATCAGGGTGCAGGGGTTTTCTATGAGTGAATAAGCGATTGCAAATTGAAGGTGTTCAGCAAAATTTGTGGATGAATTGGCGGGCAGGAGCGGATTGAGGTTGTCGCCATCCCAGAAGAGGCCCTGGGTGGCTGGCAGGGGGTCAAGATAGCGGTAACTTAATCCGGGCAAGGAATGAAGGCTCGGGCTTTGGACCAGGTCAATTCTCGAAATGCTGTTCCATTGACTGCTGATGACCTCAGCTTGTGGATTTTGCAGGGCATAAGAAAGGCTTTTATAAGGTGAGATATTCAGGGTGAAAAATCCAGGCATCTCACCCGTCATCATCCGAATGCTGATTGGGAGTAGTGAAGCAATCAGAATGATGATGATCAGTAACAGGCTAATTATGTTTCTTTTGCCTTTATCTTTCGAGTTTTGTTTTGTTCCGATAAAGAATAACAATCCACCGAAAGACGCCATGATTGCACTCAATGCGACAACACCCTCACCATCAATAACCCCCGGAACAATAACAGCAATCAAACAGCCGGCTGCCGATCCGACCAAATTCCAGGCATAAACTTTGCCGCTGACCTTACTAAATTTTTGCAGCATCAAGCTGACAATCATCCCAATGAAAAAGAATGGGGATGCAAGTGCCAGATAATGGAGCATCAGGATACCTAGTTGACCTGGGTTAACGAATATACTGTAAGAATCGAAGGGCAAATAGTTTATAAGAATGAAGGAACCGATCATGCAGGCGCCAGCAAGTCCGGCTAAAAGCGGAAAATTTTTCCCCTCACTCCCTGAATTTTTGTGCTTTCTCAGGGATAAATAAGTGCCGCTGGCACCGTACCCAAGCAGGGCAATGCTGACCACCATAAAAGCAAAATGATAAAACTGCGAGACTGAGAAAAGTCGGGTCAGGTTGATTTCAAAACAAAGTGCCCCGGCAGAAACCAGGGCAAGGCCAAGTCCCTGCCAAGTAGATTTTTGGCCATCACCCGCTGAAGATTTTACGCCCATATTTTTATCCTGATTTATTATGTAGTATAACGCATGCCCCTCTTTATCTCCTAAAAAATTTTCTTCAGCTTAAATCAATTAAGAAAGTAACATCTCAAACAAAACGAAAGTGGTTTTTGACCTTTGTATATAGTGCATCTTCAGTGAGGCTGCCATCAACAATGAAATAGGTATAATATAAACTTTGTGCTTGTCTGATTATTTCCTTCCCAAAATGATGATCTCGTTCCATCCAGTTTTCAAAGGCTTGTTGAGGATTCGCACATTCTTTGAGGATCTGGTCGATCCAGGGGCGTTCTGAATAATGTTTTAATTGGAAGGCTTTCGTAGGGACCATGAACAATACCTGGTGAGGTTTGATACCCCAGTCATGAAGCAGGGAAGGAAGAAATGCGGCACCTTCCATGATGAGCGTATTTATGCTTTTAAATTCCAGTAAATCTTCCAGGATAATAGGAAACTGCTCTGTGTAATAATTGAATTCCTCCGCCACTTGAAGTCCCATCGGTCTTGACCAGATATCATTCCAGCTCATATGGGAATAGGCTGCCATTGTCGGCTGTTCCTGTGGGTTGGCTTTTTCAAGATGGCGCTTTATGTGATCATCGACTTTGTAATACGTCAACTCAAACGCTTGTGATAAGCGCTCTGCAATTGTACTTTTGCCGCTGCAGGGCGAACCGCCGAGGATAAAACTTGAGGAAAAGATTGTATTTAGTCTTAGCTTTGAACTTTTCATTTTGTGGAAGGGATGGTCGCTTATGCTGTATTATCATCAATCCAGGTTAAGTAACCAGGATTTCCCGCTTTAACAGGCAATTGGATGATCTCCGGGACATTATAGCTGTGATGGGTCAAAATTAACGATTCAATTTCTTTGAATTTTTCTGACCTTGTTTTGATTAACAACAGCCATTCAGAATCACGGGTCAGCTTTCCTTCCCAGGTATAGGTGCTTGTAATTGGGAAGCGCTGGACACAGGCTGCTAATTTTTCATGAACCAATAATTCTGATAAGTGATTTGCCTCTTCCTGGCTGCCGGTTGTTGTCAGGATCACGCAGTATCCTTGGGACATAATAAAACTCCATACTCTTAAGAATACATCCAATTTTGAATTGGAAAATCATATTGAATTAAGAAACCCTTACTCGAAAGATTTGTTTTATTTATCAATAAGCGCTTATAGAACTTGATTATTATCAAGATTATAGCATTATTCGGCGTGACCTTTTTCAGGTATGCTCAAATTTTTTTCAAAATAATTTTCACTTCCCATCTAATTTATTAAAAATTTTGCAGTCTCGGTTGACACCGGACATGTTATAACAAACAAGAAATAAATTAGATTTGAATTTCCTTATTTTTTTAATAATTGCTAACAATCCCTTAATATTTTATTGACATCCAAAACGTTTTGGTATATACTGGATTTAACCCGAAACGTTTTGGATAGTGGAGCAGCAATATGAGTGTAAGCATTAAAGATATTGCAAAAAGAGTCAATCGCTCTATCACCACGGTATCAAGGGCTCTTAATGACTATGATGATGTCAGCCCTGAAACAAAGCAGCTCATTCTCAAAACAGCCAAAGAAATGGGTTATTCCCCCAACACATTTGCACAACGATTACAAAAACAACAATCAGATACGATTGGACTAATTCTTCCAACTTTTAGCCCACGTTTTTCAGATCCTTACTTCAGTGAACTCCTGGCGGGCATTGGCAATAAGGCTGCAGATTTAGGTTTTGATTTGCTTGTTTCAACGCGTTCGCCCGGGTTTGAAGAGAACAAAGCCTATGAAAAAATGGTTGAAGGAGGACGGGTTGATGGTTTCATTGTGGTGCGCACGCGAAACCAGGATACTCGAATAGAGTACTTATTATCAAAGAATTTCCCATTTGTTGCTTTTGGCAGAACGGATGATTGCAACCGTTTCTCTTATGTTGATGAAGATGGATATTATGGCATGCAGCTGGTTGCTGAACATTTAGTCGGATTAAACCATGATGTTATTGGATGTATAACACCAAAACCCGATCTTGCATTTACAGAAAAACGTATAGCAGGATTACGTGATGGCCTGGAAAAGTACAACATCAAACTTGATCCAGCTTACATCAAAGCAGGCGATTTGACCCAAAGAAGCGGATATGAATTAGGCGCTGAACTTCTCGATTTGTCTGAGACGCCAACAGCTATTGTGGCTTGTAATGACCTGATGGCTTTTGGAGTTATGAGCGCAGTACAGGAGCGCGGGCTGGTTGTTGGGAAGGATGTTTCCGTAACAGGATTCGATGATATCCCCATGTCAGAATATTCCCATCCACCCCTCACGACCGTTCATCAGCCGGTCTATCAAATTGGCAGCATGGTCTGTGAAATGCTTGTAAAAATCATTAGAGACGAATTAAGCGAACATCAGCAGATTTTGTTGAAACCCAGTCTGATTGAAAGACAGTCTACTGGCATTTATGATAAAAGGGCTATTTAGGCAAGGAGGTTTTACCGAAAAAATTCACATTGCTTGTTTTCCAACATTGTAAATCTAAAAATTTGAAAGGAGTTTGAAAAATGAAGAAGTTCTCGATTTTAATGCTGGTAACCATACTTTTAAGTGGGGTTCTCAGCGCCTGTACAAGAACTGTTGTAGAAACAGTGGAAGTACCCGTTGAACGAACGGTGGTGGAAACTGTTATTGAGACACAGGAAGTGATTAGAGAGGTTCCTGTGGAACCTGGTGAGAAAACGGTTATCGAATTCTGGACAACAGATAACGAAGAAGACCGAGTTTTAGCCTATGAAAAGGTTGCAGCTGCTTTCATGGAAGAGTACCCGGATATTGACCTTCGCATCGTCCCGATTGAAGAAGCAGGGATTGCACAACGAATTGCTACTGCCCAGGCAGCCAATCGTTTGCCCGATATTATCCGCATGGGCGTTGAACGGATTTCCTCTTTTACTGCTGATGGCATCCTCGATCTTGATGCTGCAACGGCGACGGTTGAAAGCATTGGTGTAGACGATTTCCAAGCTGGCCCCTTAGCGATGGTCACAGACCCGGAAACAGGTAAATATGCAGGTGTACCTTTTGATGGTTGGGTCCAGGCGTTATGGTACCGTGAGGATGTTTTCAACGAGCTTGGTTTAGCCGCTCCCATCTCATGGGATGATATCGATGCTGCCTGCGACGCTCTTCCTGGAACCGGGGACTTGATTTACGCGCTGACACTAGCAACAGATCCTGGACAAAACTATCCACACCAGGTATTCGAACAGGTGGCAATTTCCAATGACGCCTGGCCTTTTGATGCGGCTGGCAATGTGACGATGAATACCCCTGAGATGATCGAAGCACTTGAATGGTATGCAGGCTTGCAGAGTTGTGCGATGCCTGGTCCGCAATACTGGCGTGGTGCCCGGGAATCCTACGAGCTTGGACAATCTGGCATGATGTTCTACAGCACTTACATCATGGATGACCTCGTGGAAGGTTCGGGCACAGAAGAGGGCGGAAATATTGAAGTCGTTGAAAACCTGGCTGCCAACTCTGGATTTGCACCGATGATGGAAGGATCCAATGGATCTGCATCATATGGACAGTTAGTTGCTTTGGGTATTCTTCAGGGCGCTGACCCAATGGCGCAGGAAGTTGTGAAATTCTTTATGACCGGACAGAATTACCTGGATATCCTTGCATTAGCACCCATGGGTAAGGTTCCTGTTTTGAAGAGTGCCGTTGATGGCTGGCGCGGTCTGAGTGAATACTTCGAGTATTACAGTGAAGATACGATCGCTCAAGTTGCCAATGGTTATGAGACCATGCAGCGCTGGCTCTTCCGACCGGATTATGGCAGCGTAGAACGTGCTGTTGTTGGCGATATCGAAGGTCGTTTGTTCATTCCGCAAGCAATCAGCTACATTGTTCTTGAGGGAACGATGACTCCAGAAATTGCAGCTGAATGGCTGCAGGGGCAAGTCGAAGCGCTATATGCAGAACGAAGCGAGTAGTTCATAAGACACAGCAAGGGTGTGGTGAAAACCACACCCTTGCACATTTTTGGAAGGAGTCATCATGTCTATTGCTGGTACGAAAAAAGTAAAAAGCCGGAAAACGCAGGAAGCCCGCTTAGCCTGGACATTGATTTCACCAACTGCACTCATCGTTTTTGGGCTTGTGATATTTCCTGCAATTTTCAGCGTTTGGGTTAGTTTTCACGATGTTGGTCTGGATAATTTAAATGATGTTTTCCATGCGCCTTTTATTGGTTTTGATAACTATAAAAAGGTCATTGATGATTACGCATTTAAATTTCAAGGTCTGCAAAATTGGGGTGCGGCTGTTACAACGATAATTTATTCTTTTGCTTCCACAAGCCTTGCTGTTCTGGTGGGTTTGGCAGCATCTTTACTCTTGAATCGCCCTTTCAAAGGGCGTGGGGTTGCCAGGGCGATTTTCTTATTCCCTTATGTGGCGCCGATTGTTAGCATAGCCTTTGTTTGGCGGTGGATCTTGGATCCCAGGCCTTCAGGTGTTGTCAACGATATTTTGATGAGTTTAAACCTGATTGAGCTGCCAAAAGCTTATTTAGCATCCCGAGGCCTTTCACTGATCATTGTGATTTTGTTGGACGCATGGCGATATTTCCCATTTTGTATGTTGATGATTTTAGCTCGGCTACAGGCAATTGACGGTACCCTTTATGAGGCAGCAAAAGTTGACGGCGCGAATGTGGTCCAGCAATTTTTCTTTATTACAATACCTGAACTGCGTTATGTGCTGGGTGCAACGTTCTTACTGCGCTTGATGTGGACATTTAATAAATTCGACGACATTTTCCTGTACACTGGCGGCGGTTTTGGGACAAAGGTACTGCCAGTGCTGACTTACGAATTCAGCTTCAGGTTGTATGATTTCGGTCGTGGTGCTGCTACTGCGATGATTTTGTTGTTGATTTTAGCCTTGTTCATGACGCTTTATGTGACTGTCGTCATGAAGAATGTGGAGGATTAGCCATGAAAAACGAAAAGAAGAATTTAATTGGCCACCTTGCGGATTGGATCAACTGGAAACGCTTCTTATTTTCCGTGGTCTTGATTTTCTTTTTAACCAGTATCATCTTCCCATTTTATTGGATGGTAAGTTCATCCTTCAAAACAAAGGCAGAGATTGGTGGGCGTGAGCCTGTTTATGTCCCCAGCGGATTGCGTTTGGATGCCTATCGAGAGCTATTTGACCCTAATCATCCAAGTTACCAGGATTTTGGCAGGAATATCGTCAACACCTTGAAGGTCTCTATCCCCACGGCGATCATCGCTGTAATTTTAGCAGTTCTGGGATCTTACGCCATCGCCAGGTTTCGGTTTAAAGGCAAGAATATTCTTCTCAATGGTATTTTGCTGGTGTATTTATTCCCTGGTGTGCTGTTGATAATTCCCCTATTTGCCATGCTTGCCCAAATTGGCGATCAATTGGGGTTTAACGTACAGGATAATTTGGGAGTCTTAGTCTTTACATATATGTCGCAGACATTACCTGTTGCCCTGTATATGTTGACCAATTATTTCCGAACTATTCCAGATGAAATTGAGCAAGCAGCTTTGATTGACGGATGCAGTCGTTTGGAAGTGATCTGGCGGGTGACACTGCCACTATCTATTCCTGCTTTGATATCGGTGGGGATTTACACCTTTATGATTGCCTGGAATGAATTTTTGTACGCATTGATTTTCTTAAATGATCGTCACATGTTCACAATGCCGATAAAAATTAACACGATATTCAATGACCCCACCCCACGCCCCAATGTTGTGATGGCAGCCTCTACAATCATGACCGTGCCAATCATCATACTTTTCTTATCTTTGGAGAAGTATCTGGCTGAAGGTTTGACAGCCGGTGGTGTTAAAGGTTAATCAATCGGCAGGGTTATTAGATTTACCTCAATTGAACAGTAATATTTCACATTCTGTGAACACGCGGGCTATTTTAAGGAATAACATCACAGGTGTACAATTAAATGTTGACAATTGCCAGAGGTAAACATCAATGAAATCATCAAAAACAATAGGCATTTTTCATTACCAACTTGGACTTACAGACGGTGTTTCGCTGGAGGTTGATAAGTGGAAGACCGTTCTTGAAAAGATGGGGCATCGGGTTTTATTGTGTGCAGGACGTTTGGGAAACCAGGATGGCATTTTGCTGCCCGAGTTATACCATCATCGACCTGAAATTGAACTAGTTAATCAAAACATCCTGGGGCAGCGAGATGATTTGACATCCGATGCTCTGCAAAAACGTATTAATGATCAAACTGGTATTTTGGAGAATGCCCTCAGGGATATCATCATTAGTGATGAGATAGATATCTTACTGGTGAACAATATTTGGAGTGTGGCGATGAATATTCCAGCTGCTGTCGCTTTGGAAAAAGTCAGACAAGCGCTGGGCATCAGGGCAATAGCCCATCATCATGATTTTTACTGGGAGAGGAAATTAAACCCGAAGCTTGGCTCCCCAGAAATAAATAATATTCATGAAGGCTTTCTGCCGCCAAAAGATCCAAACATTGATCATATTGTCATCAACAGCATTGCCCAATTGAGTTTGGAAAAATTTAAGGGATTATCATCAAAAATTATTCCTAATGTGTTCGATTTTGATGGTCCAGACTGGGTTGTTGATGACTATAATCAGGATTTGCGCCAGGCAATTGGTTTGGATGCTGGGGACATTTGTGTGCTCCAAGCAACCCGGATTATCCCACGCAAAGGGATTGAGCTGGCGATAGATGCGGTTAAAGCCCTGAACGAACCGGGTAGACGCGCGATCTTACAAGCGCGTGGTCTTTATGATGGGCGTGCTTTCAACGAGAAAAATAAAATTGTGCTTGTTCTGGCTGGTTATGACCGCGATGATCCTACGGGTGTTTATCTTCAAAAGCTTAAAACAAAAGCGAAAGATTTGGGGGTTGATCTTCGGCACATTGATTCCATAATTGGACCGGAACGCTGCACAGATGCCGGCAGCAAAACATATGCTTTATGGGATACCTACGCCGTCGCTGACTTTGTAACTTATCCCAGTTTATGGGAAGGTTGGGGGAATCAATTGCTCGAAGCCTTCAGGGCGAAGCTGCCAATCCTTATGTTTGAATATCCGGTATATTTACAGGACATAAAGGATAGAGGTTTTGATGTCATTTCACTTGGGTCTCAAATCACCGGACGAGATCAACGGGATCTTGTTCAGGTACCAGATGCGATCATTCAGCAAGCCGCAGATCATTTTGTGACCTATCTAACAAGTCGTTCTGCCAGGGAAGAGATGGTCAACAAGAATTTCAATATTGCGGAAAGCCATTATTCATATAAAGTCTTAGAAAGTCAACTGAATGAATTGCTTTAAAATTTAACAAAGGTTGGATTATGGATAACTCAATAAAAAAGAAACTCCATGAACAATTGGCATTCCTTTACGGAGAAGAGCGGGCACAAAATTTAACTGAGAGAGTCCTCTTTTTGCTGGAAGCGCATCACAATTTGCCAGTTGCTTCTGAAAATGAGGATCAAACTCAAAAATTTAATGAAAAGGACAGCATATTAATCACTTATGGGGACATCATCCAGGCACCAGACTATCCAGGTTTGCAAAATCTGAAGAATTTTTTAGATGATTTTATTGGGGACAAAATTAATTCGGTTCATATCTTGCCATTTTTTCCCTATTCCTCTGATGATGGTTTTTCGGTGATCGACTACCGAAAAATTGACCCGAAACTGGGCACATGGGAAGATTTCAGGGCATTGGCAAAAACAAAAAAAATCATGGTTGACATGGTGATCAACCATATATCTCGAGAGAGCCGCTGGTTTCAGGGTTTTTTACAAGGCGACCCAAAATACCAGGATTATTTTATCCATCCTGACGAAAATTGGGATTTGTCAAAAGTGGTCAGGCCCAGAACATCACCTTTATTAACCGAGGTTGAGACGGCTTCAGGTCCAGTTAAAGTTTGGACAACCTTCAGTGCTGACCAGATTGATTTAAATTTTGCAAATCCGGATGTTCTGATTGAAATTATTGACATTCTCTTGTTCTACCTGCGACAGGGGGCGTCCATCATCCGCCTGGATGCCATTGCTTACTTGTGGAAGGAATCGGGCACTACCTGTATCCACCTTACTGAAACCCATCGGGTGATTAAGCTTCTCCGCCTTATTTTAGAAGAAGCTGACCCAGAAGTGGTTTTAATAACCGAAACCAACGTCCCACATTTGGAAAACATCAGTTATTTTGGCGAATTTGATCCTGAGACCGGGCACACAGATGAAGCTCATATGGTATATCAATTTCCATTAGCACCGCTTGTTTTGCACACTCTGATTTCGGGCAGTGCAAAGCATCTGTCAGAATGGGTGAACAGCCTGGAGTCAAAAGGTGTATTCTTTAATTTTATTGCCTCTCATGATGGTATCGGTGTGCTTCCAGCAAAAGGGATTCTCAGTGAAGAAGAACTTCAGCGGGTAATTGACCAGGTTCACAATCACGGCGGATTATTATCGCATCGTTCAAACCCGGATGGTTCAGAAACCGTCTATGAACTGAACACAACTTTGTATGACGCGTTGAATGATCCTGAAACACCTGACCTCAATGTTGATATTGATCGCTATTTGGCATCACAGGTGATATTACTCTCTTTGTCTGGTGTCCCCGGAATTTATTATCACAGCCTGTTTGGGTCAAGGAACGCAATTGAAAAAGTTAAAAAAACAGGTCGAGCACGATCGATTAATCGAGAGAAATTTGAATTTGATGCTTTAAAAGCTTTACTTGAAGATCCGGATAATATTCATCATCAAATATTCAACCAATACCGCCATTTGCTTTCCGTAAGAGTTGATCAGCCAGCCTTTGATCCGAAAGCGACGCAAAAGGTTTCCAGGTTTGATGATCGCGTTTTTGCCCTTGAAAGATGTGCACCTGATAATTCGAGTTCTATTTTAATCCTTGTTAATATCAGTTCGGACTTAGTTGATTTAACGATTGATATGGAAAAAACCTGCCTGCAAGGAGCGCAAGCGCTTGTTGATTTGATCAACAAAGAATACTATTATTTCGACCATCAAGTATTACAGCTCAAGTTAAAGCCATATCAATCTATGTGGCTTAAGAATCAAAATTTATAGAGGGAACCATGAACGCAGACAGTGTACTTGTTATCACCGAACCTGGTAAAATCTCTTTTCTTCCACTAGAAAATCAAGATCTACAGCCGAACGAAGTTAGGATCAGGACTTTGTATTCGGGTATCAGCGCTGGAACCGAGATGACCGCTTACCGTGGAACGAATGTTTATACACAAAAGGAATGGGATCCGACTCGAAAGCTTTTTCTGCCAGGCGTCAAACCCAGTATGGCGTATCCACTTGTTGGGTGGGGATACGAAGAAGTGGGCGAAATTCTTGAGATTGGGAAGGATGTAAGCCGTGTAAAATCAGGTGATATTGTTGGCGGAACCTGGGGACATAAAAGCTGGCATATTGAAACAGAGGTGATCGCAAGTGATCGTCTGATTCCAAAAAATTTAGATCCAATTTTGGGAATATTTACACATATCGGTCCCATTGCTTTGAATGGGGTTCTGGATGCCAATATTCATATTGGTGAAAATGTAGTGATTTTTGGATTGGGCGTAGTCGGACAGATCGCAGCGCGCCTTGCAAAGCTCTCAGGTGCCCGTGTAATTGGCGTGGATCTTTATGATAAGCGATTAAACCTTGCAAAACAAAATGAGGCTGTTGATTTTGCGATTAACCCCAAAGAAGGCAGCCCCGCTGAAATCATTAAGGACCTTACAGCCAATCGCGGTGCTGATGTTGTGATTGAAGCATCAGGGTCGACAACTGCGCTGCATGAAGCCATTCGCTCTGCGGCGTATTCTTCACGGGTTGTGGTGCTTGGCTTTATTCAAGGCGGTGCAGAAACGCTCTACCTGGGGGATGAATTTCATCACAATCGCATTCAATTGATTTGTTCACAAATTGGGGGTATTGCGCCAGAATTGTCATCCCGATGGGATCGAATTCGATTGATTCGGACGATTTTGGATCTACAAGAAAACGGCGCAATAGACCTTGGACACCTGATCACCCACAAAGTCCCATTTGATAGGGCAGAAGAAGCATACAAGCTTCTTGATGAGAAGCCTGAAGAGGCTTTACTGGTGGTATTAGATTTTCTTAATGAGGCTTAAGATGGCTAAACTACGCACGGCAATCCTCGGCTGCGGTCAATTTGCTCATCGGCATGCAGAGAACCTGCTGAGTCTGGATTCAGAGGTATCATTGACAGCCTTTTGTGACTATTATGTCGACAATGCAATTAACTTTCGAGATCAATATACACAGGGGAAGGCGCAAATTTATCAGGATTATCGAGATTTAATTGATAATGCAGCCTTAGACCTTTTGGTCATCACACTGCCGCCGTTTGCCCACAAGGATGAAGTGGCGTTAGCTGCATCCAAAGGGATTCATTTGTTCGTTGAAAAACCAATTGCGCTTAGCTCGGCGCATGCGTGGCGTATGGTTGAAGCTGTTGAATCAGCCGGCATAAAGTCACAGGTTGGCTTTATGTTCCGGTTTGGTAAAGCGGTCGAGCGGGTAAAGTCTTTAATCGACGAGAATTCAGCAGGGCGTCCGGGTTTGATGAGTGCACGGTATTTTTGCAATGCTTTACACGCTGATTGGTGGCGAGATAAAGAAAAATCCGGGGGGCAGCTGGTTGAGCAAGTCATTCATATGGTTGACCTAATGCGGTATATCATGGGTGAACCCCTGAGCGTTTTCAGCCGACAGGAGAATTTGTTTCACACCGAGGTTCCGGGATACACCAATGAGGATGTAAGCGCAACGATTTACTCCTTCCCAAAAGGCGCGCTGGGCGTGATTTATGCGACGAATGGCGCGATACCAGGTCGCTGGATCAATGATTACCGGTTGGTGGCTGAAAAGCTCACGGTGGAATTTTTTGGTGCAAACGAGGCTAATTTATTCTTTACTGATCAAGATCCAATAGACACTGAAATGATCAAAGAAGACCGGAATATTCACTTATCTGAAATGCAGGATCTGATAAAAGCGATAAACACGGGCTCTCAAACCCGAACCCCGATCAGGGAAGGGGCGCTTTCCCTGGATATGGTATTAGCAGCAAACAAATCCGCTGAAACCCGACAGGAAATCTTGCTAAAGTCAAGTCATTAACTTTTACGGCCGCTCCCTTTCAATTTTTGAATCAGGCAATTCAATTTATGATGAAGATCGATATTTCTGACAATTTGTTCAATTTGGACTTCGGATTTATAAAATTTTCCGGTTTATATCCGGTAATCAATGATGTTTCTTACCGGGGCACAACACCGATCATCAAGCGAAATGATTTGAACGGATTTGAATTGTGTTATAAGCTTCAAAATGACGAAGTGAATGCTTTTTTGGTTTCAATTTCCTATCTTAATGGTGAATTGCTGGTCCAATTTCACCTGGAAGGCTGCTCAAATCCCAGTGTGATTAATAATTTTGGGCTTGGTTTTGAAAATGTTGTGGGGGTGAGCACTTTTCTTTCTAATGGATATCACAGTTGGGATGGCAGTGTTTATATGGATGATGACTCACTTGGGGAGGACAGGCATTATCAATCCTATGGTATGACCCAGTTAATTTCCAAGGGACGCCAACACATCCTGACATTGGGCTTTGATCGTCATGACAGGTATCAGCAGTATTTTGTCCACAAGAATGAAGAAGGGAATCGGGCTCTTGAGGTAGTGAGCTGTTGGGACAGAAAGTTATCCAGGAACACAACCTTATCCTCAGAAAAAATCAGGTTTTTTGAAACAGAAGATGTTGAATCGGGACTGAGGCAGTGGGCGGAAATGGTTGCTGAAAATGCATCAACCCCCCCCAGGATTCCACGCAAGCGCATGATTGGTTGGTGTTCCTGGTATAACCTTTATGCTTCCATAACAGAAGAAAACATCCTGGAAAATCTTTCAGGCGTGATAAAGGTCAGGGAAAGAGAAAGGATTGATTTTGATGTTTTTCTGATTGATGATGGATTCACACCTGAAATGGGGGACTGGTTGGAATGTGAACCACAATTTCCAAACGGGGTGCAGCCCATCGTCCAGGCTGTTCGAGAAGCTGGTTTGACACCGGGGCTGTGGATTGCACCTTTTTTAGTGGGCAATCGGAGCAAGCTGTTTAAACAGCATCCTGATTGGGTCGTCAAAGAAGCAGAAACTGGAAGACCCTTTGCCTGCATGAAATTCTATGGTGAATTCAGGTGGCATAAACGAAGTGAGGAATATTATCTCCTGGATATCACCTATCCGCCCGCAGCCCAGTATTTGCAACATGTGTTAAAAACCTGGCATGATGAATGGGGAGTGGACTATTTCAAAACCGATTTTTTGTATCTTGTCGCCGATAATGGTCCTGATAAGGTAACTCACCATCAAGCGGGTTTGACACGAATCGAATATTGGCGCAGAGGGTGTGAGCTTATCCGCGATGCAGTTGGTTCAGCCTTTCTGGCAGGCTGCGGTGTTCCTTTGTGGGCAGGAGTCGGGATATTTGACAGTGTTAGAATCGGGAATGATATGGGTGTGGATTGGGTCTCAGCTGAGACGCCAAAATCACCC
Organism: Candidatus Brevefilum sp.; assembly: GCA_029210815.1. GTDB lineage: Bacteria > Chloroflexota > Anaerolineae > Anaerolineales > Anaerolineaceae > Brevifilum. The sequence goes on along the minus strand of JARGGB010000024.1, from coordinate 11,558 downwards.
CTTGTTTCAATCCCTAATCGAAATTTTATCAATGGCGTCCTTTACCAAACCGACCCGGATTGCGTTTTGCTGAGAAATGAGTTTCACAATTTTAGTGAAATTGAAATTAATGCACTGCTGACACTTGCCGGCTTGACAGGCGGCACATTGATGACCAGTGATTATTTGCCGGATGTTTCATCACAACTCCTGGAACGCTTTAAGTATTTGGCATCCCTCGATGAGAAACCCGGCTGCTTTATAAACCTTGGTGATCCTCACGACCTTTTGATCGTTCAGATACGTCAGGAAGAAAAATCAGGTGATATCGAGCACCTATTCTTCTTGAATGGGGCAGAAACTCAATTGAATCGATTAATTCCGCTGAAAAATCTGGGATTAAATCAGGACCTAACCTTGATGTGTGTAGATACAAATGAAAAGTTAAAGCTCCTGCAGGAAAATTTTGAATTGCACCTTGATCCACATGAAAGTCGCTGGTTCAGGATTTTGGCGTAAAATCAAGTAGAATTTTTTCAAAAATTAATATATAATATAAATAGCGATCAAGGTGAGTTGTGGAGGAAAAATGATTGGGAAGAAAGTTCAGCCCTACCTTGCTATTTTGTTTTTTGCTTGTACCTTTTTGCTATCTGCCTGTTCTCTTTCAGAGCTTGAATCAGGGCTGGGGGATTTTTTAGAGGGCGTTTTACCTGCACTTTCCAATGCCTGGGAAGAGACGGTTCAGTATTTTGAGGGTGTCGCAGTTGGGTTTGAAAACATGTTAAAAGGGATGCTGGCAGGCTTGTCCGGGATTGGACAGGGATTGCGGAATATGTTTCGTGGGTTCCCCATTCGCTAATTTATTGAACTGCAGTTTACCTTTCTTTCACCAGCTTTGTTACACTTATGAGTTGAATCCAGGTTTTTCTACCGAATATAAATATCCTCAGAAGTCGGTGATCAAAAAATTACACGAGTAATGATCTGGAATCTACATCAGCCATTGGGCTTTGTCCAAGTCATCGACGACCAGGGCGAGATCCCCGGTGATGGTGAGATAGATCACTTCTATGTTAATATCATTATCCGCAAGGCGGCGGGAGATCTTTCCTAAAGCCCCCACTTCATCAGTGATTTCTAATAACAGCACCTCTCGCTCACTGATGATCTCCATCCAGTTCCCTTCAAGGATTTTTCTAGCCTGACCGGCATCATCTACCAGAATGTGAATTGGGCATTCACCCTTGTATGTGGTAACACTGATGCCTTCGATATTAACGCCACCTTTTGCAAGAAGTTCACAAAGGTCTGCAAGGGTTCCTGGGCTGTCCCTTAAGATAACAGCGATATCTTTCATGATCTTTTCCTCCTGATTTTTATGATTTATTAGTGAAATTAAACATCATTAAGATCTATACGCCTTGCTTACTTCTATTATATAATTGTTCCTCTGTCTAATTCAACAATTGATTAAACTGATGTGAATAACATTTCTAATAATGCATGACCGCTTACCTACAGGTCAGCAATGGGTATAATTGTTTGCAATGTTTTATCCGTTCATGATTTGGTTGAATTATTAAGATACTGACACTTATGAGAAATAACCAGAAAGAACAAGAAAGCAAGCTTGAGCCCCTTGATAACGAGGTGGTTCTGAGGTTATGGTCTAAAACTTACAACACCAGCGGGAAACCGGATTGGTCACATATTTTCCCCTATTATCACGAAGATATCGTTTTCCAGGATACCATTCAAAAAATCGTGGGAAAAGAAGCCTTTGTGGATATGTGCAATCGATTAACAGAGCGTTGTGAAGAACTGAAAATGAAGATATTCTCTATAGCCGCCAATGAAGACGAGATTTTCATGGAATGGGAAATGACCATGATCTTCAGAAAAACGCCGAGCACCTCACTTTTTGGCTGCACCAAGCTTACCCTTGGGGATGATGGGCGGATTACCCATCAAAGAGATTATTATGATTTATGGGGCGATATTTTTGTAAATGTGCCCTTTATGAACAAATTTTACCCACGATTTATGAAACGCTTGTTTGGATAGAGATTATTATCAATGAAGCTCCCTGAAGAATTGCAGTTCATCCAAAATAACTTGAAGACACAAAAAACCACCGATGCCAGGATGGATGGCAAGGTCTGTGTGATCACCGGGTCAACTTCCGGGATTGGTTACGAGGCTGCCAAACGGCTTGCACAAGGGGGTGCCCAGCTTGTGATGGTTTGCAGAAATGCAGAAAAAGCAGTCGAAATTCAGCAGATGCTTGCTGGAGAGTATGGCTGCCAGGCGGAGGTTGTCATTGCTGACTTTCAAAAATTATCCGAGGTGCAAAGGGCTGGTTTGGAAATCAGGCAAAACTACCCGGAAATTCACGTCTTGATCAATAATGCTGGCGTTTTTAAGAAGCGCCGTAGGCTGACCCCCGACGGTCATGAAATGACTTTTGGGGTGATCCACCTTGCCTCCTTTTTGTTAACGAAACTGTTGGCAGAAAATCTTAAGAAAGCTGCCCCGTCTCGGGTGCTTTACATCAGTTCTGAGGCGCACCGTTTTGGCTGGCTAAAAGTTGACGATCTTAACTGGTCTAAACGTCCTTTCATTGGCATGCTGGCATATGGCGGAGCAAAGATTGCGCAAATCCATACCGCCATGGTTTTTGCAGATCTGCTGAAGGACAGCGGTGTAACAGTCAATCTGATGCACCCGGGGGCAGTGCGAACAAATATTGGCATGGATAACCCGATTATTTACCGTTTATACAACCGCTACATCCTGCAAAGGTTCCTGAAAGATCCTGCTCATTCAGCCAGGGCTATTTACTACATGGCAGCGGACCCGGAATTAGAAGGGGTCACAGGAAAATTTTTTAACCAGACCATTGAAGAAAAACCAGCCTGGTATTCCGTGAGGCAGGAACAGCGGATTGCGGTTTGGGAGCGGAGTGAAGCATTGGTTCAGCCATATTTGAAAGAGGTCCTATGATTTATGATGCTATTGTTGTTGGTGCTGGTGTTTCTGGTTTGATTTCAGCAGCCTTCCTGGCGAAATACGGACGTTCCACCCTTCTACTGGAAAAGGAACCCCACTGTGGAGGATTGGTCAATTCTTTTACCCGGGATGGCTTCACGTTTGATGGCGGTATACGGGCTTTGGATAACGCCGGCGCACTTTTCCCGATGCTGCGGAATCTCGGCATAGAAATTGAATTTGTAAAAAATCACGTTTCCCTTGGCATTGAGGATCAAATCATCAGGGTTGATTCTGATTTGGCACTCAGGGAGTACGAAAAAATACTCAATAACCTTTATCCAGAGTCCCGTGAAGACATTACTACCATCACTAAAGACATCAAAAAGATTATGGATTTGATGGATGTTCAGTATGGCATCGATAATCCCTTATTCTTGGATATCAAAGCGGATCGTGATTACTTCATCAAAGAAGTCTTTCCCTGGATGTTTAAATTTGCTATTACTGCCCCAAAGATTAAGGGGAAGAATCTACCGGCAATCCCGTATCTTCAGCAGTTTACCAAGAACTCCGCGCTGATTGATATTATCTCCCAGCATTTTTTTATAGACACCCCAGCTTATTTTGCCCTCAGTTATTTCAAGCTCTTCCAGGATTATTATTATCCGAAAGGCGGCACAGGGGTATTCATCGAGAAATTGACGGATTTCATTCTTCAACATGGGGGTGAAATTAGGACGAGTACAGCCGTCACATCCATTGACCTGGAGAAAAAGACAGTAACCACAATGGATGGGGACGTATTTGAATATCGCCAATTGCTTTGGGCTGCTGATCAAAAAGCCCTTTACCGCAGCATCAATATTGAAGGTTTAAATGATCAGAAATTAATCGATGTTGTGGGGGAAAAGCAAAACTTCCTTGCGGACAAGACAGGAAATGATTCGATTTTCACTTTGTTTGTAAGCACGAATCTTGATAAGTCATATTTCGAGTCGATTGCTACGGGTCATTTCTTTTATACCCCCAGTCGAAAAGGACAATCGAAAGCAGGACCTATTCCTTTAGGCGGCACCTGGGAAGAAGTCAAGGTTTGGCTGGAATCCTTGTGTGCACTCACAACTTACGAGATTGCGATCCCGGTCTTACGTGACAGCGCGCTGGCACCGGAGGGTAAGGCAGGATTGATCATCAGCGTATTATTTGATTACCAGCTTTCCAAGTATATTGCTGACCAGGGATGGGATGAACAGTTCAGGGCGTATTCATCTGAGTTGATGATAAATACCCTTGATGCTTCCATCTATCCAGGTTTAGCCAAATCTGTGATTAACAGTTTCACATCAACACCCTTAAGCATTAAAAAGATCACAGGCAACACACATGGGGCAATAACAGGATGGTCCTTCACAAATAACCCGGTTCCTGCAGAAAGCCGTTTGGTGAAGATCGCTAATGCTGTGAAAACGCCGCTGCCTGATGTCCACCAGGCAGGGCAGTGGACTTACAGCCCATCCGGGTTGCCGGTCTCCTTGATCACTGGGAAGTTAGCTGCTGATCGCATTAATAAACGCTTGAAGTAATGGGATTATATCTGTTCCTTCTTAGGCAATGTCAGTAAAAACCAGGTCTGCATTGCGGTCTACTCACAAGATTTATGAGATGCAATAAAAAATTTGGTGACCTTTGTGTTACCCTTAAATAGTAAAGATTACACAAATCGGGAAAGGATGACATGATGGATTATCGAAAATTGGGTCGGACTGGACTGAAGGTTTCCCCCTTATGCTTTGGCACCATGTCCTTTGGGGACATTGCCGATGAGGATATGTCCGAAAAAATGTATCGGCGCTGCCGGGAGGTGGGCATCAATTTCTTTGACTGCGCCAATGTCTATGCAGGGGGACGATCAGAGGAATTGCTGGGGAAATTTATCGCTCCAGAACGGGAAAAGGTGATCATCACCAGCAAGGTATATTTCTCGACAGGTGAGGATGTCAACGCTAGAGGTGCGAACCGTCGTCACATCAGGCTTGAGGTTGAGAAAAGCTTGCGCAGGTTGGGTACAGACTGGATTGATATTTATTTCATCCATCACTTTGACGAAAATACGCCCTTAGCGGTGACACTCAGAACTCTGGATGACCTGGTCAAGCAGGGGAAAATCCTGTATCCTGCTGTGAGTAATTTTGCAGCCTGGCAGATTATGAAGGCGCTTGGCATTTCTGAAAGGGAGCAATTGGCAAGATTCGAAGTGATTCAACCGATGTACAACCTGGTCAAACGGCAGGCAGAAGTGGAGATTTTACCTCTTGCACTGTCAGAGGGTCTGGGCGTGATCCCCTACAGCCCGCTTGGCGGGGGATTGCTGACGGGCAAGTATGGACCGGGCAAAAAACCTGCAAAGGGAAGGATATTGACAAATGACATGTATTCTGTGAGATACGGCGAGGACTGGATGCTTAAAGCAGCTGGTGAATTTTCTCAACTTGCAGAAAGCCTGGGTGTTGCGCCGGCAAGCCTGGCTGTGCGCTGGGTGGCTGAGCACCCAGCTGTGACGGCTCCGATCATCGGGGCGCGCAACCTGGAGCAATTAGAGGAATCACTAGCTTCTTCAGATATCAAAATGACAACGGACCTTTATAATGAAATATCAGCTATCACCCAAAAGCCAGCGATAGCCACGGACAGAACGGAAGAGCTTAAAGGTGTAAGTTATTGAAAAGTTAGAGTCTGCTCAAGTATGCATTGGGCAGACTTTTTGTTTTTGAGGGGGGATTGGCCAGATTTTTGGAAAGGGTAGGTTTGTGAAGTCCCCCTGGTGGGACACCAGGTGGATCAGGTGACAGGTGTGAACACCAGGTGGAACAGGGATTGGGAGGGGGCACCTGGTGGAACTACTGATTTATATAACCCACAGGTGTCCTCACCTGTGGGATCTAAGGTTTTTTGGGGGGATGCATCATTGATCGCCTATCGAATAAAAATTTGAAAATGTTCGTATTTTTTTATATACTTAAGGTAACTTCTGTTGCTTCCCATCTTTGAAGTTTTTTCCTCACCCAATGGATGAAGTTAAATTATGTGTTTTCAGGCATTTTGAGTTTGTGTCTCTTACATAAATTTCAATACAACCTTAAAAAGTTGTCGTTCTTAAGTTATCTTACTGGATTTTTTCTCTTCTGCTTTAGCTTGTGGGCACTTTTAATATTTACAGAAGGTTAAAAATCCAAATCGAATAGATACGAAATCAGGTCCTGTGATGCAATGTCCTGAATGCGGTTATGAGATTTCTGATAGGGCAATCTTTTGCCCCAATTGCGGTGTGCAAATCAAAGTAATCTGTCCTGAATGCGGCGCCAGCACACAGGCTGGAGCAGCTTTTTGTTCTCAATGCGGTGTTCGTTTGCCTGCTCAACTGGGTACTGACTTATTAAGCCCTAAAAAAGATAAACCACAATCCGTTCCATTTACCGATTCCTTTATGAATCACATCGATCCTTATGAGCGGCGAAACGTCACAATATTATTTGCGGACATTGCCGGTTATTCAACCATCTCAGAGACGATTGATCCGGAAAACCTGGCAGATATTATGCGTGATGCTTATCCATGCCTTCTTGAACCCATTCACAAATTAGGAGGAATGATCGTTCAGGTGATGGGTGATGGGGTACTGGCTTATTTTGGAGCCCCTTCAGCCCTTGAAGATGATCCTGAACGAGCGGTATTAGCGGGATTAGAGATTGTTGCACGGGTACAAACCTACGCAAAAAAACTCCAACTTGCACAAATTCTTGATGGCTTTCATGTCAGGGTCGGGATAAACACTGGTTTGGTTGTTATAGGAGAAATGAACCCTGAGAAGCACCTTGATTACATTGCAATGGGTGATGCAGTAAACCTGGCATCCCGTTTACAGCAAAACGCACCTGAAGACGGTGTGTTGATCAGTCATTCAACTTATCAGCATGTGCGGGGTTTGTTTGATGTTCAACAGCAAGCGCCATTAATTGTAAAAGGTCGTGAAGGAATAGAAAAAACTTATCTAGTAGAGCGGCGAAGGCCCGATCACCTGCGGATACAAAAACGCGGATTGGATGGTGTCGCAACGACCATGATTGGACGTGAGCCTGAGATGGCAGCCTTGAAGAACATCTACCAGGATGCTATCCAGGGAGGGGAAACTTCTCTAATCTTGATTAGTGGGGATCCGGGTATTGGAAAGACTCGCCTGGTCAATGAATTTGCAGCCTGGGCGAGGTCACAAAATATGTCCCCCATTTTGTTGCGAGGCCGAGCAATAACGGGAACTCAGGATGTGCCGTACGGTGTTTTGCGTTATTTATTTGCCCGGAGCTTTGGGATACTTGAAACAGATACCAGTGCCCAGGCTTTGGAGAAATTCCGGCGAGGAACCGAAAATTTTATTGATACCGAGCAGGCGGATTTACTCGGTCAACTGGTTGGTTTTGATTTTAAAGTCAGTCCATATACCAGGCAGGTTGCCGAGCTATATCTGAAAAGTTATATGCGAAGTCTGGCTGAAAAATCTTTATTGATCATCCTGGAAGATCTTCAGTGGGTGGATGACCAAACCCTTGACTTCATTTCGGAACTTTTGCTTGAGTATGGTGGTATCAGCGATCGTAAGATGATGATTCTCTGCACTGCCCGAACGCAATTTTTTGAAGCACGTCCGAAATGGGGTGAAGGCATTCTTGGATTTAGAGATTTACGATTGAGAAGATTATCCAGCCTGCAAAGCCGGTCTCTGATCGATGAAATCCTTTTTGGGGCTGAAGATATTCCTGAGGCATTTTACCAGTGTGTTATCGATGAAGCAGGTGGAAATCCGTTTTTTATTGAAGAAATGATTAAGATGTTTTTTGATGAGGAAGTGATTACAACAAAGGACGCTTCTTTGTTGATTGAACTTGAGAGATTGAAAGATTTGCACGTGCCTTCAACCTTGAAAGGCATCTTGCAAGCTCGTCTTGATTCTTTGCCGCTTGCTGAAAAAGAGGTGCTGCAGCGGGCTGCGATTATTGGACGAACTTTTTGGGATGGTTTGCTGCTGGCTTTGGTAGAAGATAAGATGGAAATAGAAAAAATTAATTCCATGCTCGAAGCCCTTCGGGAACGCGGCCTGATTTACCACCGGGAGCGGTCAAGTCTGGCTGGCCATCAAGAATACCTGTTCAAGCATGCCCTACTGCGCGATGAGGCTTACGAGACGGTTCTCATAAAGAATCGATGCAGGTTTCACAAACAAGTAGCAAAATGGATTGAAGAAAATTCTGGTGATCGCTTGGAGGAGCACCTGGCTTTGATTGCCAATCATTATTTGGAGGCTGGGCAAAAAGACCTTGCTGCAGATTGGTTTATTAAAGCAGGAGAACGGGCGCTCAAGGTTTGTTCAGTGCAGGAGGCAACGCTGTTGTTTGAAAAAGCTTTGAACTTGATCAGCGATCAGGATTTGATCCGGCTTTGGCAGGCTACCCTGGGACATGATGAGGCAGTTGGAACATTAGGTGAGCTGGATGCGCGCCATGCAGACGATGTAAGCCTGCTCAATATCGCTAAACTTCTCGAAGATGATGGGCGACTGGCGGAAGCCTATTATCGGATCGGCAGTCAGGCATATCGAGAAGGTAATAACCGGGAAGCAGCCCGCACTTTGGATCATGCATTAGAAGTGGCTATCCGTACTAAAGACCTGATGCTGCAGGCACAGATTCTCCCTTTGAAGATTTCAATACTTTCAGAAGAGGGGGATTTAAAAGCAGCAGGATCGTTGGTTGAACATTCAATGGCATTAGCACGCCAAACCGGGGATGCTGATGTCCTAGCTCGCGCGTTGAACAATCTAGCACCTTATTACCAGGCCATTGGTGATATTTCAAAAAGTGTTCAATTTTACCAGGAGCAGATAGAAATCAATCGACAGCAGGGCAACCACCTTGGTGAAACCTATGGATTGCTCAACCTGGGTTATTCTTATCTTTCCTTCGGTCACTTTGAACTTGGTCGTAAATTGCTTGAACGTGCGTTAAAAATTGCCCAAAGATTAGGGTCAAAGACTTGCGAAGCTTATAGTTTGCTCAATCTTGGATTGGCTGAGTGGCGTTTGGGTCGATCTGAAGAAGCCATAGAAGTCCTGGAAAGCAGTCGGGATTTTTTAGTTGCTTTGGAGGACCAAAGAGGCCTGGCATACCGGCAGTTTTATATCGGGCTTAGCTTCGAAGCAGCAGAAGATCTTTCTGAAGCAGTTAATCACTTCACTTCAGCAATTAATTCCTTTAAGAATATTGGGGTTACCTCGGGGATTGTAGAAACACAGGCTGGCCTGGCACGCCTGGCGATTCAAGCTGGTGATATTTCTAGAGCAGAACAATTAGCGCTCCAGGTCATTCACTATTTGAGCCAGGAAGGACCCCAGGGTTTGGAATTACCTATTCTTGCCTATCTTTCCTGCATCAAGGTATTTGATGCCTTAGGAGACAGAGATACGGTTCAACAGGTATTGAAGCAAGGGTTGAAGGAGATTGAAGATCAAATTGCTATGATTCAAGATGAGGATTGGAAAGTGGCCTACCGTGATAATATCCCGGAGAATCGGGCACTGATTGCATTTGATAGATAAAGGTTTTCCTTTGAGAATTATTCCAAAGGTTTGTTAAATGAGAAAATCAGGTTTATTACTAAAGGAGGATTAAGATGGCAGAAAAAGGCATGAACAAAAAACCCCACCACTATCCAGGTGTATCGGTATTCCTACCGGACCAGATCGACCAAGACTACGAAATTGCGTTTAAAGATCTCCCCAAAGGTATTGTTGATATTCCGAAGAAATTTGAGTTGATCCGTCCTATTGGAAATATTGCTTTGTTCCCAAAAGGATCCCATGGAAAACCTCTGGTGAAATTTGATCCGCCAATTGAACTCAGAATTAGCTACAATTCAGAGGATTTGACGAAGGTTGGTGGAGACGTTGATAACCTTAAGTTAGCCTATTGGGATCTGAGGCAATGGGTGGTCATCAGTGATCCATCCTACGACTACCAGATCCTGCCTCCCAGCACCGCCAAAATCGCAGAAGTCAAGATCAGGGAGTGGGCTGATGATCCAACCCTGGCCTGGGGTAAATAAATCAATTATTCCTGGCTGATTTTTAATGACAGGTGATGATTGTTCACACCTGTCTGGGTTGCTTTGGTACTGGTTGATCTTTTGATAAAATACCTGGCATTTTTCCTCCCACTTTCAATCGAGGAGCGCAGACATTGTATTCCGATGTAATCCGTGAAATCCCATTATTCAAGAACCTTCCAGATGATGATCTGGGCTCATTAGCTGCGGCATCGTATGAATGTATTTTTCAGCCAGGTGAGGTTCTGCTAAGAGAGGGTTTTCGGAACGATTACTTCTTCATACTTTTAGATGGCGACGTTGAGATCATAAAATCATTGGGGACGTCAGATGAACGTCGCCTGGGGATCAGCACTCGTGGTGCACTGCTTGGGGAGATAAGCAGGTTCAGTCAAGGCGGCACACATACCGCAAGCGTGCGGGCTTACACTTCGTGCAGCTTGCTGCGAGTTCCCTTTTCCTGGTTGGATGCGGTTTTGAGCCGGAACCCAGAAATGGCATATGATTTGATGCGGCTTTACTGCAGTCGCCTGGACCATTCTGAAAATCTGACCATCAAAGATTTACGTGAGAAAAACCGTGAGCTCACACAGGCATACAATGATTTAAAAATCGCCCAGGCTGCCATGATCGAGAAGGAAAAATTAGAACAGGAAATGCGGCTAGCCAGCCAGATTCAGCGGAATATCCTTCCCAAAACACTGCCGTATTTTCCTGGATTGGACATTGGCGCGCTGATGATACCAGCAAAACAGGTGGGGGGAGATTTTTATGATTTCATTATTCTGGACGATCACAGGGTGGGGATCGTGATTGGCGATGTCTGTGACAAGGGGATGCCGGCAGCGCTGCTGATGGCCCTGACATATTCTTCTGTAAGGATGGAAGCTCTGCGAAAAAACAGTCCGAGCGAGACATTAAAGGCTGTGAACCGTCATCTGCTGCAGATTGATTGCTCTGATATGTTCGTTACCTTGATTTATGGGATTTTTGATAACAAATCAATGACTTTTGATTACGCCCGTGCAGGTCATCCAAAGCCCGTATTGTTAGATGACGATCATCAGCCACTACCTGTCCCTTATAATCTCGGGCAGGCAGTTGGTATTTTTGAGGGGTTTACGCTTGATCACGAGACGTTACCCATTCCTGAAGGGGGAACATTAATGATCTACAGTGATGGATTAAGCGAAACATTAGAAGATCAAGAAAATCCCCCTGACTTACCTCAATTGTGTGCATCTATTTTGAGATCGGAAAGCACAAGTGCTCAGGGGCTTTGTGAAGAACTCTGGAAAACGGCGGCTGGTTCTTCGGGTGAATCGTTGATCAAGGATGATTTTACGGTTGTTGTTCTGCGATTGGAGGGCAGATTTGGTAAAAATTCATGAAAAGGAAAGTACCTTCGTTTGAAGCGATGTGCCTATGATTAA
>JARGGB010000023.1 GCA_029210815.1 Candidatus Brevefilum sp. | reverse complement strand
CTATCAGCAATTCTTAACGTTTTTCACTGAACTGGTTCAAACCGGCATTGAAGAAGGCTCATTCAAGGAAGATTTAGACCCTGAAGTTGCTGCACGGGTGTTGACATCCGTGGCTATGGGCTTGTTATTACAGGCAACTTTTGAGCCAAAAGGAACCGATTGGCAAGCGGTAACCCGGTCAGGAATTGGATTGTTATTAGCTGGAATGAGGAAAATTTAATGAATCTTGTGACTGGTGGTGCAGGGCATTTGGGGAATGTTTTGGTGCGGGAGCTCTTATCTCGCGGCGAGGAGGTTCGCGTGCTGATCCTTCCGGGTGAGGACACGGAACCCCTGGAGGGTCTGAACGTTTCCTTAATGGAAGGGAATATTCTCGATATTGAGTGCTTGAAAAAAGCGATGGCGGGTGTAGAGAATGTGTTCCACCTTGCCGCTCTTGTTTCGATCACTGAAGATAAAAATCATTTACTGCAGTCTGTAAATGTTGAAGGCACACGCAACGTGATTGAAGCTGCGAAACAAATGGGCGTTAGAAAACTTGTCTATACCAGTTCAATCCATGCCCTGGAGCGGCCGCCCCTTGGTGTTAGTATTTCCGAAAATTGCAAATTTGATGCAGATAATCCGGCTGGATCATACGACCGAACAAAAGCGCAAGCTTCCTTATTAATCGAAGATGCGACTGAAGACGGCCTGGATACCCGTATCATCTGTCCAACGGGCGTGGTCGGACCTTATGATTTTCGTCGATCGGAAATGGGTGAGCTGATCCTTTCGTGGATGACCAAACCCTTGAGCTTTATGGTTGACGGCGCATTTGATTTTGTGGATGTGCGTGATGTTGCAAAAGGTCATATCCTGGCAAGAGACTTTGGTAAACCTGGTGAGACCTACATTCTGGGCGGGGAGCGGATCGAACTAAAATTGCTTCACAGTTTGGTTGAAAAGGTCACCGGGAAGAAATCCCCAATGATCACCTTTCCATTACCCGTTGCAATGATTGTTGCACCGATTGCCGAATTATATTATAAGATCACAAAATCAAAACCCCGGGTTACACGGTATTCGCTGGAAACAGTGTTCAGCAACTCGGAGATCAGCAGTGAAAAAGCGAAGAGTGAACTTGGATATAAGCCGCGCACACTGGTAGAAAGCATCACAGATACCGTTCGGTGGTGGTGGGAGAATTTGGGAAAAACGAAGCGACAATTACGGATAGAATAAACACGTTTTTTGAGTTAATAACCAGTTGCTAACCAGCGACTGGTTTTTTAATTCATCAGACCTTACATTTTCTGGCAATTTGGGCAAAAATGCGTACCCCGCTGGCCGACCCAGGTTTTAATAATTATTGTTCCACATCTCGGGCAGGGACTTCCTTCACGTTTATAAACCTGGAAATAATTTTGAAATTGCCCGCCCCTGTAAATCCAATCGATGCTGGCGCCCAGGCTCCGAATGCCTTCACGCAGGACGGTTTGAATCGCGTCGTGTAAACGTTCTGCATCTACTTTTGTCAGAGAATCGGAAGGTCGCAGGGGATGGATCCTGGCTTTGAAGAGCACTTCATCGGTATAGACGTTTCCCATGCCGGCAATGAAGCTTTGATCCATCAAAAGCGGTTTGATTTGGCGGGAATGTCTTTGTAATTTTTGGTACAGCAGCTGGGGCGTGAAAATTTCGCTGAGGGGTTCTGGACCGAGCCTCCCAATGACATCCTGTGGATCCTTTGTGTACCACATTCGGCCAAATTTTCGGATATTGCTGAAGACCATGCGCTGATCTCCCAGGAAATTGAGCAGGACCCGGTCATAGGGTTCAATAGGATCAGATTTTTTCTCCAACCGCATATCACCGCTCATGCGCAAGTGGGCAAACAGGTGCCCGTCATCCAGTGGGAAATGCATGAATTTTCCGCGGCGTCTTGCATCTATGATGGTTTTATCCATCAGGGCTTGTTTGAATTGGCTTGCATCAGGCTGGGCGATGATCTTAACCCAATTCACTTCAACGGTCTGGATTTTTTGCCCAAGGACAGAGGACGTTCCGTCCTCACCTTTTAGCCGGCGAATGATGGTTTCAACTTCAGGGAGTTCTGGCATGTGTGATTTTCTCAGGAATCCTTTGCAATGCTAATTTTGTTTCCCAGGCTGGGCCCGATAACCGCTTCATTACCTGTTTCTGTGATCTTGATCCGCATGGTCTGATCGTAGGGCGTTCGAGAGATCAATTTGATGTGTGCACCCGGTCGGATGCCAAATTTTCCAAGATAGCGCAAGACCTGGGGGTCTTCGTTGGGAACACGGAGAACACGCCCTTTGTTCCCAATCTCAAGACTGCTTAATGCTGTTTGCTCAATTTCTGGAATTTCGAGGTTGATATCTGGAATCGGATCCCCGTGGGGATCAAATTTGGGGTGGTCGAGGGCTGCGTCAATACGTTTTTCAAGGAGGGGCGACATGGCGTGCTCAAGGACTTCTGCTTCAGCGTGGACTTCATCCCAGGTGTAGCCTAATTTCTCCACAAGATAAATCTCTATCAGCCTGTGGCGACGGATGATCTTTAATGCTGCCTGCTGTCCGAATGGGGTGAGTTTAACGCCCTGATGTTTTTCGTATGTGACGTATGGTGGGTCGGTTTTGGATAGTTTTTGCACCATGTTGGTCACAGATGCAGCAGAAATACCTAAAGCCTGGGCAAGCTGGTTGGTCGAAGCCCGGCTGCCGCTGAGGGTGAATTCATAAATGCGTTTTAGATAATCCTGGATATTTTCGCTGATCTTTTGGGGCATGACTTCCTTTATTGATAAAAATTAGGCTTACCTAAATTATGATAGCACATTCAAGGAACCCCGTCAATCAATTTACAGGCCTTATTGAAAATTTGACCTCTGGTTCCTGAGCGATTATGATAAGTGCTGTCTATTTATGAAAGGAAATTATGAATAAAAATATTTTAGTCACAATTCTTGTTTTGGTTGTCCTTATTATTTTTTTTATTGGGTATGGCATCAAGCGCACTCCACAGCCATTTCGTGCTTTCCCTGAAAATCCATCGGAGCAGGGGACTTTTCCCCTTCCTGGGGATTTACCGCAGCCTGTTGATCGCTTTTATCGCGAAGTTTATGGTGAAGAAATACCCCTCATTCGCTCGTTTATTCTCGACGGACGAGGGCAGGTCCGATTCATGGGCGTGACAATGCCGGCTCGCATGCGTTTCATTCATGATGCCGGCAAAGGATACCGACATTACATTGAAACCACTTTCTGGGGTTTGCCTGTTATGAAGGTTAATGAGCATTATCTTGATGGTCGCAGTCGTTTAGCACTGCCTTTTGGGGTGATTGAAAATGAACCGCAGGTTGACGAAGCTGCCAACCTGGGAATGTGGAGTGAGACGATGATGTTTCCCGGGGTGTTCCTGAGTACTGAAGGCGTAAGATGGGAACCAATCGATGACGATACTGCCACGCTCTTTGTGCCTTTTGGCAGCACTGAAGATGCCTTCAAGGTGTATTTCGATCCTGCTACAGGTTTGATTGAAAAAATGGAAACAATGCGCTGGAAGAATGCTGGTGACCAGGAGAAAACGAGGTGGCAGGCTCAGGTGATTGAATGGGGCACGATCAAAGGTTGGAAAATGCCCGTAAAATTTGCCGCCCAATGGATGGACGAGGACTCACCATGGCTGATAGCGGATATAGAGGATGTTGTTTGGAATGTAGATGTGTCCGATTACATTCGACAAGAAGGTCTGCAGCTTATCCAATAGCATCCAGCTGAGTAAATTTATCTCATTCTGAAATGGGCACAAGGCTAACCGGATGAATTTATTAGAAACGCAAAGAGGGCATGCGTTTTAATTCGTCGATAAGGCTTCGATACTCTCAGATCTCTGGTGTTGATCCTCAATGTGCCGCATCGCAGGGGACATAAACCCAAGGATACCCGTCAGACTCATACAAATCCCACCGATGATGAACCATGTTTGGATGCCGATCGCATCAGAAACGGGTCCGGCAATTGCCAGTCCAATTGGCATGGCAAATCCTGCAGCGGTACCGATCAGGGATATAACCCTGCCCTGCATCTCAGGTGTGACTGCGGATTGAACAACGGCATGAATTGGTCCATTGATAAAAGGTATCATCAATGCGGAAATTAAAAATACGAACACAGCAACGGAAAAGCCTGTTGAAGGGATAAATCCTACTACAGCCAGGCTCAGACCGCTAACTATCAGTCCCATAAAGCTTGTAAAGATGCGCCTTTTGAAACCACCCCAGATGCTGAGAATGATGCCGCCTATCAGCATGCCGATGCCCAACATTGAGTTCATCAAGGCTAATTGAACTTCATTCCCTCCAAAGTGTTTGCTGACGAGCAAGGGCAGCAGGGACATTGCAGGGGAGATCAGGAAGTTAATCAGCATTGCTGATAATAATAACAGGGTCAGCCCTTTCCAATTTAGAATGTATTGAAAGCCCTCTTTGATATCCTGAAAAAAGCTTTGTTTGATAACATCACCATTGCTGTCTTTGCGGGTTTCCAGCCTTGGTATGGGGATGAACAACAAAGGAAGAACAGCAAACAGCATGGTGATGACATCCACCATATAGATGTTTGCGATGGTCGTCAGGCTCATCAACAGGGCACCAAGGGGCGGGCCAGCAATACTCAGGGCGCCTTGAAGGGTCTGGTTCATTCCTGCGACCCGGGAGAGGTGCTTTTTTGGCACCATTAATCCCGTTGAGGAAGCCATCGCAGGATGTTGGAAAGACCCGGCTGCTGACCCGACGAAGATCATCAGGTAAATATGCCAGACCTGGATGGCACCGGTCAGAAATAAAAAGAATCCTAATAACCGGGCTAAGCCAACAATAAGATCTGAGATGATCATAATGCTCTTCCGGTCGCCACGATCCGCCATTGCTCCGGCAAATGGTGATAAGAGTATGTTGGGCAAAATACCAAACATCGAAGCAATTGCCAGGACGGTTGCTGAGCCAGTTTGCTCTGTCAGGTACCAGACAATTGCAAAACTGACGATTTGGCTGCCCAACATTGAGATCGCCTGTCCAGACCAGATCGTGAAAAATCGGCGCTGCCAATGCGGATAAGGTTTTCCTGCAAATTTAAGGGTCTCATTCATGGTTATATCTTTATTCCGAATTAGTATCTGGGGCAAGAGGGGCTGTAACTTCGATTTCTTTTTTGTCAGGTAATTTAAATTTTAGCCATGCCGGGATGATTGCCAGCAAGCTTGCCCATCCTGTGATCAAGAAGGGCAGCCGGGGAGAAATGTTTTCATACAAGTATCCACCCACATATGGCGCAGGCAGTGAGAACAACCCCAGGCTGGATTGAATTAATCCAAACCCGGTACCGCGTAATTTTTCAGGCAGGGCTTTGCTGAGCAAGGATTGATACGCTGGCTGCATTAAACCGCTCCCGAGGCCGAAAAGGGACCAGACAACTGCGTAGCCCCAAAAGGTGTCCAGTCGCACAAATGTGATCAGGGCAATGAATTGAAGGATGAATCCCAGCACTATATTTACACGTTCCCCTTTTTTATCTGCCAACCAACCTGCAGGGATATTGATCAACATGCTCGAGATGCCCAGTATGGAAGCTAACCAGCCGATTTCTGTTGTCCCCATGCCGCCAAATTGTTCAATATACAACGGAATATAAGTGCCTGAGAGGTTGAAGGAAATATCACGGACGCCATCGGTTATCAGCAGCCAGGTTACAACGCCGCCTGAGAGAATGATCGCGGTCATCGCGCCTAAATTGGTTTTAAGTGAGCTGATGGTCAATTTCCCAGAAGCTGTTTTCTTCTCATGAGAAGCGGCACGTTTTGCCATCAGCACTCGCAGGATTGTGGCACAAAAATAGATGATTGCGGCAATGATCAGCATGAACTTAAAACCGTAGGATTCTGTCAACCAGCCGCCTAACGGGGGCCAACAACGGTGACAACCAGGAATATGGTTTGGGTGATCCCATACACGCGAGCCCGATTTTCTTCTGCGGATTCTTCTGCGATAAAGGCACCAAAACTTTGGCCTATTAAAGAGCGTGTGATGGCTCCCAGGCTTTCACCGAAGAAAACCCACTGCCAGGTGGGTGCCAGGATAAGCCCAATATAGGAAAGGACGCCTGCAAGGCTTCCCATGGCAATTGATTTCAACCGACCCAGCGAATCGGAAATCCATCCGCCGAGGATTTGCAATATTAAAGGCAGGATGTTTAATAAAGTGAAAAACAAACCGATTTGACCGACAGAGGCACCAAGCGATTTCAAGTACAGCGGGAGGATGCCCGCGTACATATTTCCTGCGACATTGGCAAGGACCATGGCTGTCAAAAAGAGAAGCAGTATTTTGCTCAGGAGCGGTTTTTTTTTGCTTTCATCAGTCGATATCATCATTTTTGTTCCATCTACGGATATGGTGATATTTCCAGCAGGGAAATTTAGCGCCTGAAGGGTTATCCAGGCGCATTATGTCTAATAAAAATGGTGTTTTAGAAAGATTTACTCGAGAAAAACCTCAATGTGTTCACCATCTTCACCGTCGAAGACATCCACAATTTGACCGACCTCACCGGAATTCAGCCAGGCATTAAGGTCTTCCATACTGAGGCCTTCAATTTCAGGTGCAAAGCGAGCACCCATACGAATCCCCGAATTGATCAGGGAAACAGGCAGTCGGACATTCACCCGGGTTTTCCCGGTGTCAGTGTCGGTGATCAACACATGCATGTACCGGGGTTTCCTCCCTGTTGAAACACCGCTGGGGGCAGGTGGGGGTGCAGGTGCGGGTTCGCTGAGCTCGTCGAGGGCTTCTATCAGTCGAGCCCCCTCTGCTGCGGATATCTTACCTTCCTGGATCATCATCAATATGCGCATTCTTTCTTCTGTTGAAGCCATTATTTTTCACCTTTCATAGATTCAACTTCCAGACCTTGCAGGAGTTGTTGTGCCTGGAGGGGCGAAATTTTTCCTTGCTCGAGATCGTCAAGAATTCTTCGTCGATCTTCTGCTGTCAGTGTGGGTTCTTCCTCCTTGCCCGGTTCATAACCTAAAGCTCGGATGACATCATAAAGACGGTTGCGCAGAGTGGGATAAGAAAGATTGAGTTCTTCTTCCATGCGGTTGAAGCGGCCTTCACAACGCACAAAGGTCAACACAAAATGGATTTGTTCTTCTGTGAGATCGGAAAACGGTCCGGATTGCGGTTGGAAGTGTCCCTCAATACTTGTATCACATTGAGGACAAAAGAACCGTGTCACCAGGATGTCAGATTTACAAATGGGACATTTCTCCGGTAGTTTTTGCATCAACACCTCCTTGAGGGTGAAGATTGTTGAAATAAGATTAAAATATATGCTATAATTTTTTGGAAGAATATATCTTCCTCAAAATCTGAAAATTCGATCTATTAATCTCCAGACTTGAAAATATTCTATCATATAATTTAATTTTGTCAACACACTTATTGATATTATTTAATTTATTCTTGATATCAATAAATAATTTTGATATCAATTTCATTTAAACAGACGTTGCGGTCGGAAAAATTAATTATTTAGAAGGTAAACAACCAGGCAATTATCGATATCTTGATTTAAGTTTCATTTTACAATCTAATAAATTCCTAACTTGTTTATAGTATAGTGTTAATCTGTGAATTTTTTAAGAAGATTGGTTATTAAATTAGAGGAGTTAGCATGAAAAAAACATTACGAACAACTGGGTCCTGGCAAGGAGGATTTCGCGTAGATCTTCAGGCAGGCAATCATAAAATAATTATTGATCAACCGCAAGCTGGCGGAGGAAATGATGAAGGCCCAAATCCATTAGATGTTTTATTGTTTTCACTGGGTGGCTGTCTTGGCACAATTGCAACCATCGTCGCGAAACAAGAAAGAATAAACCTTCGAGGCTTTGATATGGAAATTGAAGGTGAATATGATTCTGATAATATAATGGGCAAAACAACAGAAGGCCGAGCAGGTTTCACTGAAATTCGGGTGAATGTCAATATTGATGCTGATTTGACTGATGAGGAAAAACAAGAATTTTTCCATAAAGTAGATTCTCGCTGTCCAACTACCGACAATTTGATGAACGTAACACCCATTGTGTTCAGGCTCAGATAAATAAAACATTCTGTTTCAATAAAAAGCCATCGGAAGATGGCTTTTTTACTGATAGATATCCTCGTTGATTTTGAGGATTGAATTTGGATATTGGTATAATTGGGGAAACAATAGAATTCAGGAGTGAAAATGCCAAATCAGATTGTAGAGTGCATCCCAAATTTTTCAGAAGCCCGACGACCTGAAGTGGTTGAAGCGATCATCCAGGCGATTATCTCTGTAAAGGGTGTCGGTATTTTGGATAGGCATTCCGATACCGACCATAACAGGACCGTTGTGACGATGTTAGGTTCGCCTGAGGATGTAGAAGAGGCAGCTTTTCGAGCAATTGAGAAAGCCGGAGAATTAATTGACCTGGATAAACACCAGGGTGAGCACCCGCGCATCGGCGCAACGGATGTGGTGCCTTTTGTGCCAATCTCCGGCGTGAGCATGGTGGAATGTGTGGAAATGGCGCGCAGGCTTGGAAAACGTGTGGGCGAAACACTAAATATCCCCGTTTACCTTTACGAGGAAGCGGCGACGTCACCCGACCGGATCAATTTAGAGAACATACGCCGGGGCCAGTATGAAGCATTAAAACAGGAATTAGGGGTTAACCCGGCTCGAGACCCTGATTTTGGACCTGCAGCGTTGACACGCGCAGGCGCAACGGTGATTGGCGCTCGGCAGCCTCTGATTGCCTTTAATGTTTACCTGACAACCGATGATGTCGCTGTTGCCAATAAGATCGCCAGGGCGATACGCCATTCTTCTGGCGGTTTAAGGTTTGTCAAATCCATGGGTGTGATGGTTGAAGGGCGTGCCCAGGTATCCATGAATCTGACAGATTACCGAAAAACATCGATGGCACGGGTTGTTGAGATGATCCGCCGGGAAGCGCAGCGCTATGGCGTTCAGATACACCATTCTGAACTCGTGGGTTTGGTGCCCAACCAGGCGCTCGTGGATGCTGCTGTTTGGTACATGCAGCTGGATCAATTTGAACCGGATCAAATTTTAGAAACACGTTTGTTTAATGCAAGCAGTGAAAAAACGGATGATATGGCAGAATCCGGCAACAAGACTTTTTTGGATGCTTTAGCTTCTGGAGAGCCCACACCTGGGGGCGGTTCGGCATCGGCATATGGCGCTGCTATGGCGGCTTCACTGGTGGCAATGGTTGGGCGTGTGACCGTTGGTAAGAAGAATTATACAGATGTTGAAGAAGAAATGTGGGCGATGATTGAACAAGCTTCCGGATTGCAGAAAGCGATGCAGGAAGCAGTGATCAAGGACGCTGAAGCCTTTGAAGCCTATATGAAAGCAAGGCGGCTGCCGAGAGATACGGAACAGGAAAAATCTGAACGGATCAAAGCAATCCAGGCAGCAAGCATCAAGGCAGCGGAAGTGCCCTTACATGTGGTCAGAGATTCAGCAAAGATAATGGCACTGGCATTGAAGGCGGCTGAATCAGGCAATGTGAACGCGATTTCAGATGCCGGATCGTCGGCAGCACTTGCCAAAGCAGCCGTTACAGGGGCGGGTTTAAACGTGCGAATAAATTTGCTTGGTTTGGAGAAAGAATCTGATCCGGCAAGCATGCTGAATGAGTTAAGGAGCATTGAAAAGCAGGTTGATAAAATTGATGAGTCACTGCGGCAGGTTCTGAATGAGCGGGGTGGGTTGAACCTCTCCTGAGCCATGATGCGTTTTTTCTTCGTCACGCTAATTTTGGTGTCAGCTTTATTGCTGTCTCTATCCGGGTGTGGTAGCACAGCTCGTTCTTACGGCTTTCCTGAGCAAGCGTTTGTATTTGAAGATGAGGAAAAAGAAGTCTCAAATCCCCCTGGGGTCGCCCTTGGACCAGGTGATCAAGCGGCGGCGCCTGTACCCGAAGAAGTGAATGACAACCAGAAAATTATTGAACAGCTGTCGTGTGGTGAGACTTATTGTCAAATGAAATGGCCCGGCATGCTGCTGCGTCCATTTTCCAGCCCTGATTGGCAGCGAGTTGACCTGACCTACCCCTATGGGAGTACCAGTGATGGACGCCTTGCCATTCACCATGGTGTGGAATTTCCCAATCCTTATGGGACCGCAGTCCGTGCTGCAGCAGGGGGTGAAGTGGTCTTTGCGGGAACAGATGATGGCGGTCTTATCGGCCTTTACCAGAATTTTTATGGGAACGTGGTGGTGCTGAAACATCCGGGTCTTTTCAATGGTGAAGCTTTATACACGCTTTATGGGCATCTATCATCGATTGAAGTGGCACAGAGCGAAAGTCTTGAACCCGGGGATATCCTGGGAAAGGTCGGCGCAAGCGGGGTTGCGAGTGGTTCCCATTTGCATTTTGAAGTGCGTTCTGAGAACAATAATTACGCTTCCACCACGAACCCGATCTTATGGTTTTCACCCCTGGTAGATCAAGATTCAGCAAAGACAGGCACCATTGCAGGGCGGATTCTTGATCGGTTTGGGAAACCGGTATCTGAAACCTCAATAACACTCCAGAAACTCGACAGGAATGGCGCGGTTGTAAAAACCTATTATCTACAAACTTACGCTCAGGACGGCATTAATCCCCACCCAGCCCTGGCTGAGAATTTCGCCCTGCCAGATGTCCCTCCGGGAGATTATCGCTTATCTGTCGTTGTTGGGACGCTTTACGAAGTATTATTTACGTTGGAACCCGGCATGCTTGGTTTTATTAATTTACAGGTGAAATAATTTATTCAACTTTCATCATCTTATTAAACGAGGAGAAAATTAACAATGACAATCAAAGCTGACCATTGGATTCGACACATGGCTGAAGAACACGGGATGATTGAGCCTTTTGAAGAAGGCCAGGTCCGCCAGGGTAAGATTTCATTTGGCACCTCATCCTATGGGTATGATATCCGTGTCGCTGATGAATATAAGATTTTTACCAATGTATTTTCTGCTGTTGTTGATCCAAAGCATTTCGATCCAAAATCAATGGTCGATTTTAAAGGAGATGTGTGCATCATCCCGCCCAACTCCTTTGCGTTGGCAAGAACGGTTGAATATTTTCGGATTCCGCGCAATATTTTAACCATTTGTGTGGGTAAAAGCACCTATGCTCGATGCGGAATTATTGTCAACGTCACGCCATTTGAGCCTGAGTGGGAGGGTTTTGTCACCCTTGAGATTTCAAATACAACCCCCCTGCCTGCCAAGATTTATTCTAATGAGGGAATTGCGCAGGTTTTATTTTTTGAATCAGATGATCCCTGTGAGACATCTTATAAAGACAAAAACGGAAAATATCAGTATCAACAATCCATTGAACTGCCAAAACTATAAAGGCTGTAAATTAATGAAAAAGATCGTTGTTTCTTCACTGAACCCGGTTAAATTAGAGGCAGTAAAAAGTGGTTTTGAGCGACTATTTCCCGATATGCCATTTGAAATGATCACTGTATCTGTTGAATCTGGCGTGTCCGATCAACCAATGACCGATGAGGAGACTCGGACAGGTGCAACCAACAGGGCAATCAAGGCTAGAGGGGCTGTACCAGGCGGGGATTATTGGGTGGGGGTCGAAGGCGGTTGTGATTTCCTTGGTGAGGACATGGTTGCATTTGCGTGGATTGCAGTGCTTGGCGAGAATAATCATGGATCCGCCCGCACTGCGCTTTTCAGGCTCCCCAAGCAGGTTCAGGATTTGGTGACATCCGGCATGGAGTTGGGACTGGCGGATGACCAGGTTTTTGGCGAAGAAAATTCTAAACAAAACTCTGGGGCGGTTGGCTTGCTGACCGGTGATGTGGTCACACGCACCACCCTGTACGAGCAAGCTGTGATCCTGGCGTTCATCCCATTTAAAAACCCGGATTTGTATTAGGTTTTATTCTTCGATTGTATAGGGCATAATTTGTGGGACGCCGTTAAGTTGGACGACAACCTGGATTAATTCGTATGATTCAACGCCTTCTGGCGAGAGCTCGACGCTCAGAATAGCTGAAAAATTTGGGGGGAATAGAAAATTGTCAAAGACAAAATTGCCCATGCTGTAGGCAATCAATCCATCCTTATAGCCTTCAATTCTTTGGAGTACGTGCGGGTGGCTTCCGATGACCAGAGATGCACCGCTGTCTATGGCTAATTTGGCGATTTCTTGCTGTCGATCTGAGACTTTTTGCCAAAATTCATAGCCGTTGTGGAGCAAAACAATAACAATGTCGGCTTCTTCCTTTGCGAATTGAACACCTTCTCGTACCCGGTCAGCATGTGCCCAGGCAATGCCTGTTCGTTCAACCCCTGCTTCCCAGTTGAAATAATCAAAATCGGTTGTGGGGACATCGACATACGAAAGAAAAGCCAATTTCAGGCCATTAAGTTCAAAAAATTGCGGTGCGTAGGCCTGGCTTGCGTCCAACCCCGCACCGACAACCAGGATGTTTTCCGACTCCAGGGCGGTTATCGTGTCGATCAAACCTTGTTGCCCATAATCCAGAATGTGGTTATTGCCGAGACTCAAGATGTCAAAGCCAGCAAAGGACAAGGATTTGGCAGCATCCAACGGGGCTCGAAACACATAATATTTTTTTGCAGCTTCTCCCCGGTTGGAAATGGGGCATTCCAGGTTGCCGATGGTTACATCTGCAGATGAAAGCGTGTCGGCAGTGAAAGCAAACGGTGCCTGGTAGCCTTCATTAAGGATCAGATCGGCGATGGTTCTTCCCAGCATGATGTCGCCCACGGCCATGAGCGTTATGTGTTGACTGCTGGTTGTTGATGTTGGCATTGGGCTTTGCATTATTACCGGGGTCGATTGTGTGCTTGTGATGACGGGGCTTGTTGGGATAGGGGGTTTTGTAAGTTCAAAAGGTGTGGGTTCAACTACTATGCTCAATGGCTCTTCTGATGTTTGTCCACACGCAGACAGGCAGATGACACAGAGGAAAAATAAACTCAGGGATGACTTCCGCATTTGGTCGAGTTTACCGGTAATTCTCAATATTGAAATCCATCAAGAAATGAGCTCAAGTTTAATTGAATGCACAAATAGCAGATTGTAAAGAAATTCAGCAGATTTTTATGTTCAAAATCCAAAAGTGATTACTGGCTTCTCCGACGCAGCAGAAGGAGGATCAATCCGAGGATGAAGCCGCCAAAGATGATCAATAAGGCATCTTCTTTTTCCCTTTGATCTTCCAGGAAAAGGAAAGCTTCTGTATCAACCGTTTTTGGTGTGAATTCTTCAGCTTTTGTTTCTCTTTTCTGCGGTTTTTCGATTGTCAGGTAGGGCAAAAGGGCAGCCAGTTTAAGCTCATTGATGCCGGATATTTCTACAAGCTCGTGCAATTCAGCATAAGGACGTTTATCAATGATCCTTTGTGCAAGGCTTGGCCCAATCCCGGGAACCGCGATTAAGTCGTTTGCTTTTGCATCATTTATATTGACTGATAAATTTTGCTTTTCTGTCATGGTTGTCTCCTGAAACCCTGTTTCGCTTTTATTAAAACCATTCGATTTTATTTAGTATAACGTGAATACCGACTAATTACAATTATAAAGGTGAACAAGACGCGTATTTAGGGCGTTCGCAAAGTCAATATATACAATTTACTTTGTGTTTTTATCTATAAGGGCGGGTGGGGACAGAGCCCCACCCCTACAACACTTTTATTACATTTACTTAATTCGCAATCAAATAAAATTTCTTTGTAGGGGCTGCCCTGCTTATGCCCCGGTGGTTGTCGGGCAGTGGCAGCCCGAGAAAGAATATTTGTCGTAATAATGCATCCTAATAAACCGAAAATTTGTTGATTGGCTCCTAAATAATCAACTTTACGACCCTGGATGCTTATTGAGTAATAATATTAACGAAAATTTTAAGGGTTGTAATGAAGCGTTTAGAATCAATAATTTTTAGGTCATTCGAGCAAAATACTTGTTTTAATCCAATTGAACAGTCTTGTAAAAGAGGGCAAAAAAAGAAAGTAAGGAATTTTTCTTTGCACATAAATTCATTGGAGAAATTAGAAAAGACTCATCCAATTGAAGACAAAATTCTGTTAGACTCAATATCATGTTAACAACCCTTAAGTCCAAATAATAAACAATAAATTTTTTTGAGGACAATTTTGAATCGAGAAGCGCCTTTCTGGAAAACCAAAACACTTGAAGAAATGACACCTGAGGAATGGGAGTCCTTGTGTGACGGCTGTGCGAAGTGTTGTTTGCATAAAATAGAGGATATGGATACCGACGAAGTGTTCTTTACCGATGTTGCCTGCCGGCTTTTGGATATTAACGATTGCCATTGCAAAGATTATCAACACCGATCAGAAGTTGTCAGCGATTGCCTTGTCTTAACGCCTGAATTGCTGAAAGAAATTAACTGGTTGCCTGAATCCTGTGCTTATCGCAGGTTAGCAGAAGGCAGAGATTTGGCCTGGTGGCATCCCCTGGTTTCAGGTGATCAGCATACTGTTTTGCAGGCTGGAATTAGCATTTGTGGGAAGATTGTGCCAGAGGACATGGTGAATTTGGATCGTATCGAAGAAAGGGTTGTTGAATGGTTTGATTGACCTGGTTCATGATTTGCATCTTCTCATTACCATATTAGTGAAACGGCAGAAAAATTGTGAAAGCGGAATACCGGATTAAGGTATACTTAGGTTATTCCTGAAATCAATTAAATTAGCCCGTCGTTAAAGGAAGTAAGTATGTCAGAAACAATACCATCTGATGTTGAGAGAAGCGATTTATTACTTGCTGTTGTCCAGGGGCAGGATGCGGATATGGCGATTGAGGCACTGACTGATGCTGATTTCACGGTCACGAGGCTGCCAAGCGTCGGTGGTTTTCTCGGTAGAAAGAGCGCGACATTGATGATTGGCGTCAATGTTGAAAATCATGATCAGGCAATTGAAATTTTAGATAGGACCTGTCGTCAGCGGGTGGCATTTATTGCTGTCCCGATGGAAAATTCACCACTGCCTATGCCCGCACCCACGCCAGTAACAATTGGCGGTGCTAATGTGTTTACACTTGAAGTGGATCATTACGAGGAATTTTAGCGATGAAACTGATAATTGCGATTATTAAAGATGAGGATAACGACGCCGTCTCGCGGGCATTAACAAATGAAAAATTCCGGGTGACCTTTATTGCTTCGACTGGGGGCTTTTTAAGAAGCGGGCGAAGTACCTTGTTAATTGGCGTTGAAGATGAGCAGGTCGAAAAAGCGCTGGATCTTATCAGGGAAAGCAGTAAGAAGCCAGAAAAACCGCAAGAGAAACGGGCAACAATTTTTGTATTGAAGGTTGATAAATTTACCCAGTTGTGAAATGTACAGCTTTTGATTTCCTGAAATCACGTGTATGTATGGAAATATTTCTTTTTGTGAAATCACTGAGCAAAATGTTCATGTGTTTAGAAATAGAAAATTAATCATCATTTAGAAGAGGAGAAAATTATGGACTTTGGGCTATCATTTGGTTATGTTTTTGAAGATAAGGATTGGTTTAAGAAAATTGCCATTCCTGCACTTGTTGCGCTTATTCCCGTCATAGGCGAGTTTGTTGTGGTTGGGTGGGGACTTCGTGCCACAAAGAATGTGATCGATGGGAAAGAAAGGAACGCGCTTCCAGAGCTGGATTTTGGTAATGATCTTGGGCATGGCTTTATGGCATCGGTAATTGCATTGATCTACAGCCTCCCTGTGGCGATTGTTGTTGGGATTAGCGGCGCAATGTATGGCTTTGCATCAGAGCAAAGTCGTTCAGGAAATTGGGTACTGATCACCCTGGGCAGCTGTATCGGCTTATTGGGGCTGGTTCTGGGGATTGCATCAGCATTTTTCGCCGGTCCTGCCGTGGCAAACTATGTTGCTAAAGGCAATTTTAGTGCCGCATTCAAGTTTAAAGAAATTTTTGCAATGCTTAAAAAATCCTTTGTGTCATGGCTGCTTGTGATATTAGGTCAAATTATTGCCCTTGGCTTCATTGCCCCCCTGGGTGCAATTGCCTGTGGTATTGGTGCATTGCTGACCTTTGTTTACGGAACAGCAGTTTATTCTCATTTACTTGGGCAAGCATACAACCAGAGTGCAGCACCCGCTATCGTCGAAGTTGAAACAACTTAGGTTTTAGCAGATATTTAAAGAACAAAGGGTTTCCAAAAGGAAGCCCTTTTTGTTTTAAGGTAAATGGAAATTATTCGTGAAATTCCTGAACTTGATAGGTGTAGACAGTTAGAAGCTTTTTTTGCCATAAATTGGATGGCGCACCCATCTTCGCACACAGATGAGAAAGAAAGGCTTCAGGATCTTCTACTTGATCCCATACTTGAGGGAGAAAGGTTGCTTTCCGAAACCCGTCCTGCAAAACGACCCCATCAATTTTTGGGTGGATTTTCTCAGGAAGTTCTTCTGGCATTTTGTATTCTAAGGGAATTTTTGGTGTCAGAACAGAAACTTCAATCTTGATTTGTTCCACTTCTTCAAACCTGACTCTTGGGAAGCGCGGGTCTTGTAGTGCAGCCGCAAGGGCGTGTTCCTGTACATCCAGGGCTAAGGGTTGGTAAGCCTCCAATGTCCCGATGCAGCCTCGAAGGTGATCATCTTTAGTGAGGGTCACAAAGGATGCCCCCTTGACTTGCAGGGACGTGGGGAGATCATCCAGGTTGATCTCAGGTAAATCCCGGTTCTGGGTAGATATTATTAGTGCTTCACGAGCAATTTTTAAGAGAATCTTCTGTTCAAGCTGGTTCAGTTCTCCTGACATCCTTATGCCAATCTCCGCCATTCTCGATTGATGTACAACAAGGGATCATGCCCTTTGCCGTTGTTAAGTGCAGCCAGAACTTCCCCGAGAAAAACGGTTGTTCCACCCACATCAAAAGAATTAACAACCTTGCAATCAAAAAATGCCATTCCCTGGCGAATCAAAGGTGCATTGGTCTCCATTGTAAAGGTTTCAACCCCTTCAAACCTGGGCTTGTCCGTATCTATTTGTCCAGCAAACCGCTTTGCCAGGTTTACTTGCTCTGTATTCAATATGCTGACGCCAAAAACACCGCCTTCTTTGACGAGCTGCTGCGTTCGAGTATGATGTCTGAGTGCAACCAGGACAGTTGGTGGGGATAATGAGATGGAATTAAAACTATTTGCGGTCATGCCATGGACGATTCCATTGTGATAGCTGGAGACAATTGCCACACCGGTTATCCAGGCGCGCATGGCTTGTTTCAATTCTTCAGGATTTACTACTTTTTTCATTTATTTTATCTTTCCATTTATGATAATTTTGTTATACTTTGTCCATCCCTGAGCGTCAAGTTGTTGAACAGGGTGTAATGGCTTTATAATTGAATCGATAACATTACAATTGTCTAAAATCAAAGAATCAAGGTAAGATTTAAATTGATGGATACCAACGATATTTCTGAAGAAAATTTCCAAGCTCAAACTGAGGAAAATCCACAAAAGGTGGATGAGCCAAAGACAAAAGCAGGCAAAGATAAATCGCCTGCCGACTTTACTTTTTGGCGTGGATTGCAAACAGTTTTGGCTGCTGCATTTATTGTTGCTTCTTTATTTACCTTATGGACACCAGGCAGCCTCGTTGAAAGTGGTTTGGAAGCAAGGATGGCGCAAGCGCTTGAGTCTGCTCAGGAGCTTGGCGGGGTGGCACCTGCTGTTGACCCGGAGGAGGAAGCGCGATCCAACCGTATCGGTATTGTGGCGGGGCATTACGGGTCTGACCCTGGTGCAGTGTGCTCCAATGGTATGACGGAAGCAGAATTAAACCTGGAAATTGCTACCATGGTCCAAAAGCAGCTTGCGGATCTTGGTTATGATGTGGATCTGCTGGAAGAATTCGACCCGAGGTTGACGGGTTACCAGGGTGCTGCTGTCGTTTCAATTCACCTGGATTCTTGTGAATATGTCAATGACCAGGCGACTGGTTTCAAGGTCACCTCAGCGCTTTCTGTGCAGGATGTCACTGGCAGTCAGCGATTGGTCGCCTGCATCTCTGACCGGTTTGCCAATATTACTGGTTTACCTTACCATGCGGGATCCGTCACGGATGACATGACTTATTACCATGCTTTTTATGAAATTGCACACGAAACCAGCGCAGCAATTATTGAAGCCGGTTTTATGAACATGGACTACCGTTTTCTTACTGAAAAGACAGATGTCGTTGCAGAAGGCATATCTGCTGGTATTTTGTGTTTTATCAATAACGAAACAATTCAATCCAATAACAACCCATAAAGATGATGACTGAATCCACTCACCAATTATTAGAAAGTGCCAGGGCAGCACTTCGTCACGGTCAACGTTCATTGGCGAGAGAGATTGCTCATGAAATCATCGCAATAAATCCAAATGAAGTAGAAGCCTGGCTTTTGCTGGGTGGGCTTTCCAGCCCAAAATCGAGCCTGGCTTACATCGAAAAAGCCCAACAAATAGCGCCGGAAGACCCCAGGGTTGAAAAAGCACTTGCCTGGGCAAGGGCACGTTCAGGTTTGGTCCATCGTGGTAGAAGACTGGAAGATACACACAAACTTGGAACATTATTTTCGCAAGATTCCTTAAAAATTTCACCGCCCATCACAACAACCACACACCGACCGGTGTGGGTTTGGACGTTCATCATATTGGTGGCGATGAGTCTGGCATTTTTCTGTTTTGACCTTGTGCCAGGCGGTTTTGTCCAGGCGGTGGAGAAGGCAGGCCCGGTCAGCCAGGATAATTTACCAAAGCCAAGTCTCACACCGACTGCAACCAATACACCAACGCCCACCTCCACACCAACATTAACGCCGACACCGACAAGCACACCAACATTAACACCCACGCCGACCCCAACGCCGACTGCCACTTTAATTCCAACCAATACTCCCCGCCCAACACAGGCTTATGACCCGGTATTTCCGGATGATATCGGCGCAAATGAATGCTGGATCGATATCGACCTGTCACTGCAACGGTTGTATGCCTATGAGGGTAAAGAAATTGTTCGGTCTTTTGTGGTGTCAACTGGCACCTGGTTGACCCCTACACCGGTAGGTCAATTTTCGGTCTGGATCAAATTGAGATACGACGATATGTCCGGACCAGGTTATTACCTGCCTGATGTGCCCTACACCATGTATTTTTATAAGGATTACGGCATTCACGGCACCTACTGGCACGATAATTTTGGTACGCCAATGAGCCATGGTTGTGTTAATATGATCACAGAAGAGGCTGGCTGGCTGTTTGATTGGTCCCACGTTGGGATTTTGGTCAATGTCCACGAATAAAGTTTCCCCTTCTAATTTCCTCCAAAAGCAGTTTTCACGACGAGACTTTATAAGATCCTGTGTCATGGGCATGGCTGGTTTAACCCTTCCAATGCGCTTTTTTGAAAATTCTTTGGCTAAACGAATTATGGAGACTGACGATCAATTATTGGGCAGGGTTACACGGAACGGGCATTTGCTCTTTAAGGAACCAGATGAAGAATCAAAGCCTATATTGGCATTTTCGCTGGACGATCTTCTAAAAATCACGGGAGCAAGGATCAGTGAAAATGATTCGTTTCCAAACCGTGTATGGTATGAAATTGAAGGAAAGGGATTTGCTCACTCGCGATACATTCAGCCTGTTCGCAATATCGAGAACAAAACAAACACTGTGATTCCAGGGGATGGCTGCCTGGGAGAGATAACCGTGCCCTATGTTGATGCTTTTCGGCAAATGGATATAAACAGCCAGTTTATTTACCGGTTGTATTATGCCTCTACATATTGGGTCGAAGCTCGTGAGACCGACAGGCTTGGCAATGTTTGGTATAAGTTACTGGATGATCGTTATTATAATCATTTTTATGTGCCAGCTGTCAGCCTCAGGTTAGTCCCATCTTCCGAATTACTGCCGATTTCACCTGATGTCCCCTGGGATGAGAAACGTATTGAGGTTGATCTGGCAGCACAAGTGATGAAGGCTTACGAAGGTGATGAAGTTGTATTCATGTCTCGTATCTCAAGTGGGAGACATTCACGGGAGGGTGGCTTTCTGACGCCAAAGGGATCCTATCGCACCACGCGGAAACGTCCTTGCCGGCATATGGCTTATCCATCTGATAATGTGTACATTGGCTATGATTTGCCGGGAGTCCCCTGGGTCAGTTATTTTACTTCCAATGGCGTTGCCTTTCATGGTACCTACTGGCATAATGATTTTGGTGTTCCTCACAGCCATGGGTGTATCAATCTGACACCTGAAGCTGCAAAATGGGTGTATCGCTGGACGACTCCCGCGGTGCCTCCAAAAGATTATTTTTATTCTGATGATAATGCTACACGCGTGATTATTCGTTAATTCCCTGTTTATAAACAATTTATTCTAAAAGATTAACCAGAATCTAATACCTGGTGACTATACTATGTATCTATATAAATTTTAGAATTCGGAGGATTGTTTGCCCAATATAGCAATTTTTACAGGTTTAGTCTATGACGAATATGATAACCCGGTGCAATCCGGTTGGATTGGTGATGAACCCTGTTATATTGTCGATGACCAGGGTTTCAAGCGGCACATCCCTGCAGAAGAAGTGGACAGGCAAATTTGGCGAATAATGCAGGAACAGATCGAAGGACATGAAGATTTACTTTCTGAAAAAGCAGCAGAAATGCTGGGACAGGATGATATTTTTACAATGGCTGCAATCCAAAATCAATTCAAGAACCTGGATTCGCAGTTTGATCAATTAGCACAGGTTGGTATCCCTGAAGAAACACGCATGTACCTGGGTATGATGGGCTTTAAAATCATCATTTCTATTCATGGGGATGTGCTGGATATCATTCAGCCTGGGATCATTGAAGGCAATGATGGAGAATAACCCTGCCAGTATGAGAAAATCGGTTAAAATTAAGATACAGGAGTACAGGCATGGTTTCTGATTTTATTGTGCACGTCGACGAATCCGATTTTGAATACGAAGTACTGCAGTATTCCACGCATGTCCCGGTTGTGGTGGATTTCTGGGCAACGTGGTGTGTTCCGTGCCGTGTCCTGGGTCCCAGGCTTGAAGACCTTGCCAGGAAAGGTGAGGGCAGTTTCCGGCTTGCGAAGGTCAACGTTGATGAAAATGCAAGACTTACAAGACAATATAAAGTCAGGAACATCCCGGCGGTTAAGGCTTTTGTGGATGGACGCTTGGTTTCTGAATTTTCGGGTGTGCTGGAAGAGGATCAATTACGCGATTTTGTCAGGCGGCTTGCTCCTGAACCAGAAGAATTAATTTACGAAAAAGGGGAGAGCTTGCTGATCCTTGGTGACCTTGCCGGGGCAGAAGAAGCCTTCAGGGAATTTTTGTCTATGCGCCCCAACCATCCTAAAGCATTGTTGGGTCTGGTTCGGGCTTTGTTGTTCCAGGGTGAGGGGCGTGAGGCTCAAATTCTTCTTAAGAATTTCCCTGCCAGTTCTTCCTATAATACTGCTCAATTACTCTTACCTGTGGCTAAGGCTTTTAGCGAAATAGAAAGTGATTCCTTCGAAGAAATTGAACCATTGGAAGCCGCATACAGAAATGGCGTCCGCTTAGCCAGACGGGGCAATGTATTGGCGGCAATGGATGGCTTTTTGAATATCCTTAGAAAAGACAAGCACTACAGGGGTGATCAGGTAAAGGATGTTTTTGTAGGATTATTAGCTTTAATTGGTGATTCTCATCCGGAAGTGCGTCAGTATCGGAATGATCTCTCTGCAGCGTTGTTTTAGATTAGTATTTGGTGAGTAGTGAATAGTGAGTGGGGGTCAAGTAAGGTGACTAACATTTGGCATGCTTGTGCTTATATCATAGACACTTAATACTCTCAGTGCGCGTAAGGTATTGAATCTGCTGGGAGTGCCTGTATTTTCCATGTCAAAATGCACCTGGCCGGGATGTTTTGCCTGAACGGGCCATGTCCCATCTTTTCTTTGTTTTGATTTCAACAGATTAACGGCATCATTCATCCGTGGGTCGTATGGCACGCCGGCATCGACAAAATAAACCAGCGCCCGCAGGATGTCATAGCGCCATCTTGAAGGGAAGGACAGCATGGTCCATTTTTTATCAATGATTTCTCTGGATCTGCTTGATTTATACAATCGATGCTTGAGAAGGAACACCTCGGCATCTCTTTTAGCCTGGCTTAATTCATCAACCCGGTATTGATTTCCTGACCTGGTATATTCCAAAATGCCCTCAAGGACGGAAGTGGTGGTATGCATGGAACTGTGAACTGGATTTTTTCTAGTAATCTCACAATTGAACCCGCCGTCGGGCATTTGATTTTTCAGGATGTAATCGACTACTGACTTAAGTTCGATTTCTGGAACTCCGAAGAAGGAAGCGTAGTTGAGGAACATACCGTTGACGCAAAGATCTCCGGATGGGACTGTTTTTGACTCGTTGATGCTGCCGTCAGGCGATTTGGATTCCTGCAGGATCAGCGCTAAGGTTTCCATAGTTGGTTCAACCGACTCAATTTCAAGATACCGCAGATCCAGCAGCGTGTAATGAGAGCTGATCCACTTCGGCTGGTAAAAGCCTCTTCCCCAATGACCGTTTTCATTCCTTGCATCAAGGAATTTTCTTCCCCAGCCTTCAAGTGCAATTCTATTTCTTAGATGTTGAAGCTCATCAGATCCGGCATTCATTAAGTATTTCTTCGTTAAATATTGGATGCTGACATCGCCTTCAAGGAGCCATTCAATAATATTGTTCATCTCATGCACTCACTTAATTTATTAGAATGATAAGGCTGTTGTCTGGCATTTCAGGTTGATTGACGTTTTTGTATCATGGGGCATACCACCGTTTCTATTTGGTGTGTTTTGGTAATGATTTCTTGGCACAATTTTGAGATCTACAGCTCAAAGGAACAACTCAATTAATGATGATGCCCTGTTTCATAACACCATACTGCAATCTCTTCGATCAACCTCAGGGGTATTTCCCTGTCGTATGGAAACTGGGCAGCGCCCTTACTCGTCTTATAATCCTTTAATCAGTCAGAAAAGTGAACAATTGCTTCCGGACCAGGGTACAAGCCGATATGGTTTTTATGCGCAGCAAAATGGATGATGTTGTGATCTTTCCAGTAAGTCGGCATCCGCCACGAGATGCGTTCTTCAGCATCTGGCAGCACAGATCGGATCGTATCCCTGACCAAATTTAAGAAGGGTTGAACTGGCTCAGGTTGGGCCGCAATATACGCATCAATTGTTGTTGGTGGATCGATGCAGAAGTGGCTTTGATTTTCACTTTTGAAATCACGTCCACATTTTGTGCATATCCACATAGATTCCTCAGCTTTCTCTTTCAACAATTGTAACCTTTATGCTGTCGCCCGGCTGTTTCCTGATTTTTTCGCGAATATCCTTGCGCAGCCCGATGATGTAGCAGATGCTCCCGTCCTCGTGCGTCAGTCCCATGTTGACGATGCTGCCGTCATATGGCTCGCCATCGAAGCTTGCATGGACTTTGACTCTGCCTTTCCCAAATTCTTCGCGGATATCAAAGGGCATTTCGACATAAGCGCCGTCAATGCCAGGGACTTTTTTGATTTCTGCTTCAAACGCATAGGTTTGTTTCATCATTTTGTGCGCTTATTTTCTGTTCAGAGCCGTTTCATAAGCATGGATGTATTCATCAACCGTCATTTTCTGGCACAGCTCAGCAACGAGATCATAGGGGATATGGTCCGGGTTCTTGAATCGGATGCAGCTTTTCCCCATATCGAGCTTGGTGGGCACCCGATCAGCGTATTCTTTAACAAACCATTCTTCTACTTCCGGCTTCCCGTATAAGCCCATATGATATAGTGCTATGTAA
Organism: Candidatus Brevefilum sp.; assembly: GCA_029210815.1. Classification (GTDB taxonomy): domain Bacteria; phylum Chloroflexota; class Anaerolineae; order Anaerolineales; family Anaerolineaceae; genus Brevifilum. Next base: position 17,356 of record JARGGB010000023.1, on the reverse strand, counting down.
TTTTTTTGAGAGGCTAATGACAGAAAGGGAAGGGGCTCACCTTCTTTTACATGATATCCCTTTGGGTACCTCGATAGGGGTACGACATAACCGATCATGCCATAGGATAATTGTTCCTTAAATCCTTCCGGCAGATTGTCTAAAATTTCTTTGCGGAGCTTCTCTATTACAGGTTTTCTGTCTTCTGGTATTGCTGCGATATATTCTTCAATAGTATTAACATCATATTGCATTTTATTTATCCCTTTCTTCCCAAAGCTTTTTTCGTTCTTCAAAGCTGACTTCTTGATGGACCTGGTGGAGCATCCAAAGATATCCAAAGGGATCACTGAAGATCGCATTAGACACACCGAAATCCATTATTTCTGTAACCGGCTGCACTTCATTACAACCCTCGTTGATTGCCTTTTCAAATGTTTTTTCAATATCAGGGACCATAATGTTAAACCAAATTGGTTTTGGGTCGCCAGGTTTAGGCGCGATCATCTGGAACTCTTGATTTTCGTCCAGCATGTGGAACCTTACACCATAGAGCGTAAAGATGACTTCGTTTTCACCCACAGGAAAATCGGTCATCTCGATAAGCTCAATATCAAATATTTTTTCATAAAGTTCCAAAGCTTTTAAACTGTTTGAGACAACGAAGTCAATTTCAGCACCTATTATTTTTCGCTCCTATGATTATTTGTTTTTTTATTCTTTAATATTACCCAATTTTCTTCTTATTTCATTTACAGAATTTTCTGGGAGCCCATATAATTTTTTTCCTATGTTTTTATTAAAACCACATAGCCTTCGTTTAATTCCTGTTTTATAATTAGAAATCCAAATTTAATCGGAGTGGATTTGAACAACAAGTTTTTATCGGGTATGAAAGCCTCAATTCCAGCCTGTCTCGGTGTGATTCCCGTCGGTATCTCCTTTGGGCTGTTAGCAGTAAAGGCAGGGCTGACCAACCTTGAAGCAATGTTGATGTCTGCCATGGTAATGGCTGGCGCTGCACAGTTGATGTCCATCAGCATGATCACTCAAGGGGCAGCCCTTTCTGCAATTATTTTGGGCACCTTTTTTATTAATCTGCGGCATATTGTCATGAGCAGTTCTGTCATGCATCGGATGAGGAAGGCAGCACTTCCACAGAGGTTGGCTGCTGCTTTTGCCTTGTGCGACGAGTCCTTTGCAATTTACTCTCTATCTGAGGAGGACAGTTATTTATTTTTGCTGGGTATAAACTCAGCATTGTACGGTAGTTTTATTGCCAGTACCTTCATTGGCAGCCTGATGACCGATTTCTTGCCCCAAATTGTGATTGACAGCTTCAGCATCGCTTTATATGCAGCTTTTTTGGGATTGCTCCTTCCCAGCATCAAACACAATTTTCAATTAATATTTCTGGTTGTGGGGACAGCATTGTTGAATTGGCTGATGCAGTTTTTACTGCCCCAAAGCTGGTCTTTGATTCTTGCGATGGTGTTGGGCGCAGCTATCGGTGTGTTTGTGGTGGAAGATGAAATTTCTCTGGTCGATGAACAGGGAATGGTATGAATTATCCTGTCATTTTTCTAATACTTGGCATGGCTCTTGTGACATATATTCCCCGGGCACTGCCTGCAGTTTTTATTGATCGCGTTAAACTGAATCCAAAAGTGGGAAAATTTCTAAGGTTGATCCCATATACTGCAATGGCAGCATTGATCTTCCCCGGCGTTCTATTTGTGGATGCTGAACGGCCGGAAATCGGCATTGTCGGTGGTGCAGCAGCAGGCATGCTTGCATGGTTAAAATGCCCCGTCATCATTTGCGTAATTGCGGCAATTGCAGTAGATATGGTGCTGTATCTGGTGTTTTGATACTGGATTATAAATCCCGATGGTTTCCAAACTTTTTACTCTCGCGGCAGCAGGTTCGTAATAAGGATTTCCAATACCTGACACAAGGGTTTAATAGCTTTGTTCTGCAAAATAATGATCGACTGCATACTTATATGAACTCAGGAAAAACGATATCGCCTGTTTGCTGACGTTTGCATTCGGGCAGATTTGCTCAAACCCATGATAACATCCCTTAAATATTTTAAATTCGACTGGAACGTCGGCTTTTCTTAAATTTTCCACATACTCAATGGTTTCATCTCTAAATGGCTCCAAATCACCAACAAAGGTGGCTGTTGGTGGGAGGTCCCTGAAATCTTCTGCCCTGGCAGGGGCAGCATAGGATGGAACCTTTGCTGTGCCAAAAAGATCACCCAAATACAATTTCCAGGCATTGGTGTTGGATTTCGAATTCCAAACAGGGGCGTTATTATCAACAGCCGATTCGGATATCATTCTGTCATCCAGCATGGGGTACAGCGGCATCTGAAATGCAATTGCAACCTCACCTTTATCCCTGGCGTATAACGTCAGGGCAGCCGTTAACCCACCGCCAGCGCTGTCACCGCCTATCATGAGCTGATCCTCCCGGATCCCTAACGCGCTTGCGTTGTCTTTCATCCACAACAAGGCCGTATAGCTGTCTTCCAGGGCTGCCGGATAGGGCGCTTCGGTGGATAGCCGGTAATCAGGTGCGATGATAACGCATTGACTTGCATTTATTAGTCTCATTAACTTGCTCATTGATTGTTCTGGCGTGCCGATGGCATAGCCCCCGCCGTGCAGCCAAAGCACTCCCGGTACATCCCCTTTTTGATTTTTTGGTTTGTAGATACACAGGCGCAAATTGGAACCATCTGCTCGGGTAATATAATTTTCGATAAAATCGATTGACTTATCTTTAAATATCGGTGGATATTTTAATTTGGCAAATAGGCGCAACCTTCCCTCAGTGAAGGTGGGATTAAGCAACCTGACCAATCTTCCATTGAATCTTAATTCTTTGTCAATCTGATTGAATCTAATTTTCATATCGCCCGAATAAAAACATACGCATAAGTTTTTTACAATATTTGGATATTGTTACAGCAAGCTTAATTTATTGCTTGCTGCGCTTAAGTGATTTTACCAACAGTATGCTGTTGAGCACAATTGCGACAGCTGACAGCACCGAAGAAACTAAAACAAGGCTTCTCTTGGTGTCCATCAATGCACTCCAATCTTCAATATCGATAAGATGCTTTGTGTAAAGTATTTGCATCATGAGCGCAATAATGACACTTGCCAAGCTGGCAAATATTGCTTTAATAGAACGGCTGGTTGTAAACTTGTTGCTAACCAGGAGAACCAGGGGAATGATCCAGGATGCAAGCCCGAAAAGTAAACTTCCAAGGTTTAGCAGAAAAAACATAATTATCAACCTTTATCGTTTTAGTTTCAAACTTTTAGTGCAACAACATTATTGAAGACCTTGTTAGATTTATTGAAGTTCGTTGCTTTACAAGGTCGATCATTTAATTTTCTTTGATCTTCATTGATTTCAACTTCAGAGACTTGAGTGAAATCTGTTCCTTCTCTGAAAATCGGAAAAACAGCAATCTTTCCTGTATCTTCAAGAATTTTGAGGATGGCTCCTTTATGGGCTTTTCCACATAATTACTTTCCCACTTTTGACATTAATACAATCGTCTCCACATGCGCTGTTTGCGGAAACAAATCGAAGGGCGTAACGGAGACCAGCCGGTAGCCATTGTGTGTGATCTTTTTCAGATCCCTTGCCAGGGTGGCAGGATCGCAGGAGATATAAGCAATTTGGGCTGGTTGAAGTGCTGTGATGGCATCATGAACTGCTGGTGCCAGGCCAGAACGGGGCGGATCTGCTATCAGCACATCGGTGTGGAGGTTTAGAGTTGGCAATACTTCCTCGGCTTCTGCTTCGTAAAGGTCAACATTGTCGAAATCATCAAGATTAACTGTGAAGTCATGGCAAGCAGCACCCGAGCTTTCTATGGCTGTCAACTGACCCACTTTTTCGGCGATGAACGCGCTGAAGAGCCCCACGCCCGCATACAGCTCGACTGCCTGTGTGTTCGAATCTAACTTGAAATGCTCAAGGAGGAAGTGAACCATTTTTTCAGCCATCTTTGTATTGACCTGGAAGAAGGACCGAGCTGAAACCTGGAAATTTCGCCCAAGGATTTCATAGGTGAGATGGTCGTCACCTGCCAGGACGGTCAGCCTGTCTTCTAGCGGGGTATAGACAGCAGAAACAGGGATATCCAAACTGAATGCCGGTGGGGTTTTATCTTCACCTTCCAGGATTAACATCAGGTTTTCATAAGTGTCCTGCCTGATCCCCAGGCGGTACAGTCCCGGGTCTTCTCCCAGCTCAATTTGAGGCCACAAGTCGTTGATCATGGTTTGGGGGAGGTGGCATTCGTAAATAGGCAATAAGTGTTCACCATCAGCATGGATGTAGCCCAGCTCGCCGCCCTTGCCAATCTGGAATTGGACATTGTTGCGATAGTTCCATGGCGTTGGGGAGGGGACAATTGGCTTGATTGGAGGATCATCAAACTTGCCGATGCGTTCAAACTGGTCCCTTACGATTTCTTCCTTTGCCTTCAATTGTTTCGCATAGTCGAGATTTTGATACTGGCAGCCGCCGCATTCTCCAAAGTGAATACAGCGTGGCGTGATGCGGTCAGGTGATTCTTGAACGATTTCTACAGGGATTGCGCGAGCAAAACGCTGTTTATCATCAACAATTTCAACATTTACAACCTCACCGGCCAGAACGAAGGGTACAAAGACAGCACGTCCATCGGGGTGCCTGCCCAGGCAGTCACCGCCGTATACCAGTTTTTCCATCTTAATTTGAACGATCTCTGTCATGGGTCACCTATACTCTGTGAAATGTTATTAATTAAAGATGCCCGGCCACACACGGTGCTGACCGGGCAATCAGTTTTGAAGGTTCTTTTAGCTTACATTTTCTCCATGAAGGCTTCAAAGGCTTCCAGCAATTCATCAACATGATGCATTTTTGTTTCGCCCATGTGTGCAATGCGGAAGGTCTTATTCTTCAAGTCGCCATAGCCGTTGGACAGGCGCATACCCTTGGTGAGCAAGAATTCGTTAAGGGCAGCGATATCCACCCCGCGCAGGTTTTTAATGGTCGAAACGGTCTTTGAGCGGTAACCCTGGGGTGCCAGGGGTTCCATGCCATGTTCGACTGCCCAGGTTTGGACGCGTTCCGCCATCGCCTGGTGTCTTGCAAATCGGTTTTCAAGTCCTTCAGCCAGAATCTTGTCAAGCTCGACATCCAATGCCCAAATTAATGACATTGAAGGTGTCATCGCGGTTGAATTTTTAATTCGGTGTTTTTCCATCCGGAGGAGATCGAAATACCAACCCCGATTTTCCACCTTTTCTGCTCGCTCAAGGCAGCGATCCGTTACTGCAGCGAAGGACATACCGGGGGGTAGGGCTAGTGCTTTTTGTGATGATGTGAGGACGAAGTCCAGGCCCCAGGCATCCGTCTCGATCTTTGCACCAGCCAATGATGAAACGGCATCAATAAGAATTAAGGTGTCCGGGCTGACTTCGTGAACAACAGCAGCCAATTCTTTAATGGGGTTTTCAACACCGGTTGAGGTTTCGTTGTGCACAATTGTGACGGCTTCATAATTTTTTGCTTTGAGAGCATCGGCTAATTTGTCCGGGGAAATGATGTCTCCCCATTCAGCTTCTAATCGATCTGCTTGTTTGCCATTGGTGACTGCAACCTGGTACCAGCGTTCAGCAAAAGCACCATTGACGCATGAAAGGACATCTTTTTGAACAAGGTTACGAATGCCAGCTTCCTGCATACCGGTGCCTGAGGAAGGGGGCTGAAAAACACGGTTTTCAGTTAGAAAGACCTTCTTAAGCTTGGCTTCCGTCCCGCGAAAGATTGTTTCAAATTCAGCTGAGCGGTGCGGGATCATCGGTTTCGTCTGGGCTTCAAGGACATCTTGGTCCACATCAACGGGACCGGGGACAAACATATGAGACATAAAAGGCTCCTTTTTAGTTTTTAGAGACAGTCCATTCCACTACTTCCGACTTAATATTATCATCCACCTGAAATGCTGACAAGGCGAAATCGGTCATGCAAATATCTCATATTTTATATGATGAAAGGCATCTTATTCCTATTTTAATGCTTGCATTTTAGGGCTGTGCACCGTATAATGTTATGACTATTCGGGTGGTTAGCTCAGTTGGTTAGAGCGTCGCGTTGACATCGCGGAGGTCGTAGGTTCGAGCCCTATACCACCCACTGAATATTAAAAAGCATTGACCAGGACGAGTAATTGAAATTCTGGCTTCTAGAGAGAGAAGATCAACGGCTGAAAATCTTCTTAAGCAAAGATCAATGAAAACCCCCCGAGAGCATGACCCCGAAACGCCCAGGCAGAGTAAGGTGAACGGTTTGCCCCGTTATCGGCACCAAGAGATGGCCGCTTAAAAAATTTATCGGCTAATCTGGGTGGAACCGCGTGAGAGTACTCTCGCCCCAGTGGGCGAGGGTTTTTTGTTTAACAAAATGAATGATTTTAGATTTTAGGAATGTAAAAAACAACTAAAGATAAATTTATCCGGAGGAGGATAAAATGGCAGAAAATTATGAAGAATCAAAATTATTTCGGTTACGCCACTCTGCTGCCCATGTGATGGCACAGGCAGTGCTCGAAAAATTCCCGGAAGGAAAAGTCGCAATAGGTCCACCTATTGAGGATGGTTTCTATTACGATTTTGATCTCCCCAGACCTTTGACCCCAGAAGATCTGGAGGAAATCGAAGATCGGATGCGGGAGATCATTAAAAGTGACAGCGAATTCGTCCGAGAAGAGGTTTCAGCTGAGCAAGCGAGGGAAATCTTTGCGGATCAGCCCTATAAACTCGAGCTGATTGAGGGCCTTGAAAAGGGTGATGTTGATGAGCACGGTGACCCTGTTGATGAGAAAGAGGTCATCACGATTTATAAGAGCGATGCATTTGTCGACCTGTGCCGTGGACCGCACTTAGAGAGCACGGGCAAGATCCATCCCAAGGCGATCAAATTGATGAATGTTGCTGGCGCATACTGGCGCGGTGATGAGCATAATCCCATGCTTCAGCGGATCTATGGAACCGCCTGGCTATCACCCAAAGATCTGAAGCAATATTTGTGGAAGTTAGAGGAAGCCAAGAAACGCGATCATCGCAAGCTTGGAAAGGAACTTGACCTTTACAGCGTCAGTGACAACGTCGGTTCAGGGCTGGTTCTGTGGCATCCCAACGGCGCTAAGGTTCGCTTTTTGGTAGAACGGTTTTGGGAAGATCAGCACCTGAAAAATGGTTATGATTTTGTGTATACGCCCCATATCGGGAAGGCTGATTTGTGGAAAACCAGCGGGCACCTTGATTATTATGCTGAGAACATGTATGCCCCGATTGAGATTGAAGATCAGAAGTATTATCTCAAGCCGATGAACTGCCCCTTCCACATTGAGGTTTACAAATCGGACATTCGATCCTACCGTGATTTGCCCCTGCGCTATGCTGAAAAAGGCACGGTTTATCGTTATGAGCGCAGCGGCGTGATGCACGGCCTGCTGCGCGTGCGGGGCTTTACACAAGATGATGCACATCACTTCTGCACCCCTGCGCAGATGCCAGGAGAGATAGATTTTGTGCTGTCTTTCAGTCTGAATATGCTGCGCGCCTTTGGCTTCCAGGAAATTGAGGCTTATTTGAGCACGCGCCCTGAAAAAGCTGTTGGCGATCCACAGCGTTGGGTAGATGCTGAGGCAGCATTGGAACAATCTCTTAAGCGGGCAGAATTGCCCTACCATGTTGATGAAGGGGGCGGTGCTTTCTATGGGCCGAAGATTGATTTGAAGGTCAAAGATGCATTAGGCAGGGAATGGCAGCTATCGACGATCCAATTTGACTTCAATAACCCCGAACGCTTTGACATGACTTACATTGAAGAGGATGGCCAGGCTTACAGGCCATATATGATCCACCGGGCACTTTTAGGCAGTATCGAGCGTTTTTTTGGTGTGTTGATTGAGCATTACGGCGGTGCGTTCCCGGTATGGCTGTCGCCAACCCAGGCGGTGATCATCCCGATTGCTGACCGCCATGTCGATTTTGCTAAGGAAGTTGCCAGACAGCTTAAGGAAGCGGATTTGCGTGTTGAGGTAGATGATAGAAGCGACCGAATGAACGCCAAAATCCGTGATGCAGAGAAGCGGAAGGTGCCTTATATGCTCGTGGTCGGAGATCGTGAGATGGAAAACGGGCAGGTGGATATCCGTCGACGAAGCGGCGAGCGCCTTGGCGCCATGCTGGTGAATGAGTTTAAGGTGTTGGCTGTGAAGGATGTCGAAGAAAAGGTTGAAGGATAGAGATTTCACTTTTGCTATAAAGTTGGAAGTATTAAACCATTGATTTTCGCTGATCTCACTGGTGTCCCCACCAGTGAGATCAGCAGATACAAGTGAAATTAACAGATACCATTAGGATCAACAAGCTCAAGATCTTCCCGGTGTCTCACCGGGAAGATCTCTTGTTATCATTTGATGTTATGGTGATAACCCTTGGTTTTCCTGAGATGTCGGTGGTGTCCCACCAGCGACATCCTAATATCTCACTAGTCACACCAAAGGCTAAAATTTGCATTTTGGATTGTAATTAGCCACCCAAAGTTTAATAAATTTCAATATATAATCATTTCATGGACAGCTATAAATTCATCGAAGGTATTTACGTTTACTTTGTAACTTTCACAGTGGTAGATTGGCTGCCCATTTTCATTAATCCAGAACCTTTAAATATTATTACCGACAGTTTGAATTTTTGTATCAATGAGAGGTCCCTGAGAGTTTACGCTTATGTGATCATGCCCAATCACCTTCATTTGGTGGTTTTTGATGCAAAATTTGATAATGCACGGTTGCAGAAGACCCTGGCTAAATTCAGAAAATTCACCGGACATAAGTTGGCAGATTATGTCGATAATAATCTTGCCACATCTATTTCAAGCGTGATTCGAAATAATTCAATGAAGGATCGCAGTAGAGTGGTTTGGATACCGGGCTGGCACGCTGAGGGATTGGCGAGTGAAGCGTTTGTAAATCAAAAAGTGGAATATATTCATCAAAACCCGGTTAGTAAGGGGTATGTGCAAGTGCCAGAACACTGGCGGTTTTCATCAGCGGGATTTTGGATTAATGGAGAAGCAGGGGATATCCCGATTTCAATGGTCATTGAAGAGGAGGAGTAGCGAACAGTTTTGACAGTGATCTCATAATCACACTGGTTTTTGATGATCCCACTGGTGTCTTCACCAGTGGGATGGGAGATCAGGTGTGTTTGCATCAGTTTTCGCTCTGGTGGGGACACCAGAGCGATCTGGTAGTGGGTATCTTATGATGATCCCGGTGTCTCACCGGGATCATCTCTCTTGATAATGGTGGTGGGGCACAAGACTGATCGGTATTGAGGTGTATACAGTTGATCTCTGGTGAGGACACCAGAGAGATCGGATGTTGGGACACCAGAGAGATCGGGTGGTGAGGACACCAGGGAAGCGACGGGTTTATTATGATCTTCCCGGTGTCTCACCGGGATGATATTTTGATAATGGTGGTGGGGCACCAAGGAGGTCGGATAGGGTCCTCTCTGGTGAGGACACCAGAGAGATCAGATCGCGTTGCATTACCTTTGCAATAATGCAGAATCCGGCAATTCACACACAATAACTTCCTGGAATCTGTTGACGATTCCCTCAAATATATGGTAAGATGAAGTCCGTTCCCTTTATGGGAATAATGTTTGTGTTAATCATGATGATTTTATCAGAAGGAGAGCGTTAACTATAAGTAACAAAGATGATTTTCGGATCAACAAGCAAATCCGTGCAACATCAATTCGATTAATTGATCAGGATGGTGAAAATGTAGGTGTTGTCAGCCTGCGGGAAGGTTTGACTCGAGCAGAAGAAGCAGGGTTTGATCTGGTTGAAGTCGCTCCAAACGCTGACCCACCGGTCGCCAGGATTATGAACTTCAGTAAATTTCTTTACGAGAAGGAAAAGAAAGAACGAGAAGCACGGAAATCGCAGACAAAAATCGAGATCAAAGAGATCCGTTTGCGCCCAAAAACGACCGATCACCACAAAGGATTCAAAGTCCGGGATGCACGCCGGTGGTTGAGTGACGGAATGAAGGTTCGAGTGACCATTCGATTCCGGGGACGCGAAATCACCTACCCAGAAATTGCTCTGGAAGATTTGCGAGAGATCGCGGAAGAATTATCGGATGTTTCAGAAGTGGAACAAGCCCCGAAACTAGAGGGGCGATCGATGTTCATGATGCTTGCTCCGAATAAGTAGTAGATAAGAAATCTGCAGAACAAGACAGGTTCATAAAATGGAAAAAGCCCTACGGTTGTGTAAGAATGTGCCGTAGGATTTTCATGAGAGGAGTTTAGGAATGCCACGTAAACAAAAAGACGGCAAGTTCAAAATGAAGACCCATAAGGCAACCTCGAAACGCTTCAAGATGACAGGTTCCGGAAAGATCATGCGGACAAAAATCGGTAAAGGCCACCTTCGCCGACGGACACCCGATCGCACAAAGATGTTGTTTGAGCGAATGATCCCGGTCAAGACCCGATCTCTTAAGAAGACCGTGAAGCGTCTTGCGCCCTATATGGACAAGAACAAATAAATCGTATTATTTTTTTGGTTGCGGCTGTTGGGTGTTTGCAACAGGTGGTTGAAATAAACTGCCGGCGCTCAGGGGCTCGCAAAGGAGTGTGAAATGGCACGTGTAAAAAGTGGACCGCACGGTTACCGTCGGCACAAGAAGATCCTGAAGCTCAACAAAGGTTACTACGGTACCAAGAGCAAGTTGTTCCGCAGAGCAAATGAGCAGTACCTGAAAAGCCAATGGTATGCTTATCGCGACCGCCGGAATCGCAAACGGGATCTGCGAAGGTTATGGATTTCTCGGATTAATGCTGCCTCTCGTCTGAACGGCACGACGTACAGCCGATTGGTCCATGGTTTGAGACAGACCAATATCAACCTGAATCGAAAGATGCTGGCTGATCTGGCTGTGCGAGAACCAGAAGCCTTCTCAGCCATTGTTGAAAAAGCAATGGAAAAATAAATAGGTATCAAATGAAAAAAGAGGCGGCCAACACGGCAGCCTCTTTTGTGTTAAAAATCAAATTTTCTTCAAAGATCTCGTTTAATATTCGACGCTTTGACCTTCTTCTGAGGCAGCAGGCGGCAAATCAAAGCGCATAATTCGATTATTTCTTGAATCTGTCACCCAAACGCTTACCTGGGAGTCAACAGCCAGACCGCCAACGGTGCCGATTTCGTTTAAGCCGCTGCCATAACCACCCCAGGCTCGCAAGAAATTCCCTTCGATATCAAAAACGAGCACCCGCCCAAAAATTGGGTCAGCGATGTACGAGTTGTAATCCTCATCTACTGCCAGGAAGGGTTTATTATCCAGCGATTCGCCGTACCAGGCTTCGATGTCCCAGGTGATGTGGGTGGGATAGGTCAGGTTATCCCCGGATGGGATCATGACCTGGATGCGTTTGTTCCAGGTATCGGCAACATAAATGCGTCCCTGGTCGTCAACGGCGATGCCAACTGGCTCATCGAATTGACCTACCCCCAGACCGGCGCCGCCAAAGGAGGCAAGGCTGCTGCCATCGCTGTCAAAGATGACCACGCGCTTGTTTCCTGTGTCTGTGACATAGACCCTGCCCTGATCATCCACCGCAACGCCGCGCGGCCCCCAGAAGTGGTAAGGAGTTTCTGCGGCACCGAATTCACCCCACATTGTGATAAATTCGCCATCTGAAGTGAATTTCTGAATGCGGTTGTTCCATGTGTCTGCCACATAAACGGATCCATCCGGTCCAACAGCCAGGCCCCAGGGTTCGTTGAAACTTCCTTCCGGGGCCATAACCATGGCATTATAGTCACTTGCCCCGTATTGTCCCCAGGAATGGAGCAGGTTCCCTTCCTGGTCGATATGCAGGATGCGGTGGTTTTGAGAATCGCTGACATAAAATGTGCCATCCTCAGCAAAATCGATATCTTTCGGGGCATTTAACTGAAATTGCTCCCCGCCTTGAATTAGCTGGCTGGCTTGCAAGTCAATTGTGTTCGCTTCATAAGGATCGACACTGGGTTCCAATGTAACGGGTGTTGCGCCATATTCCCAAATTTGGGAAACGACATCCTTTCGGATATACATCCTAAATGAATCTGATGGCTGCCAGTTCTCGAGGGTAAGGGTATCGATGTTCGCTAGCTGGGCATAGGGATCATAATTGCGATTGAACCATATTTCCCACAGGGCATTCCGTGTTGCAGGATCCGAAATGGCATTCCAAACGCGTTCAAAAGTCAGGTTGTAATAAGCCTGTGAAGGCCACCACAACCTGGTGTAGTCAAAGCGGATATAATCGTCGCCCACAACCGGCTCGATCAGGCCGTAATTTCCACTTCCTACAAGGATAACGGGGGCATCCTGTAAATCACGGGTGGGATTATCTGAGTACCACCGTTTATTTGGATAATCACGGAAATACCACCAGTAGGGATAAAGCAAATCGTTATCATAGGCGACAACAATGTCTTTGCCGCCCGTTGTCCGATGGCTGATCTCCTCAACCTGTTCCAAAACGTCCTTTGGATCCCTGGCAGCGTGGGCATAGACCAGGAATTCCTTGGCTGTGTCATATAGAATGAAGTTTACACGGAAGCTGGTTCGTATGGTTATCCCAGAAAGGACGGCAATGAACACGATCAAGGATAATTTCCCGATTTGTTTAAGCGTCCAGTTTTGCAGCAGGAAGAACAATACAGTCACAGTTGCAGCCATCCCGATGAATGCCATCAAAAAGGTGCTGGTGGCTTCAAGTTGGGCGAGTTCTCTCCCCTGGAAGGGTGGATTTGCACCAAAAAGTGAACCAAATGTGCGTGCTGTCGTCAGCAGGAAAAGGAAGCCGATAATTAACACCAGCCATCCGCGCTGCTTTTTGAAAGACTGCCAATCAAAGCCTTTGAATACCTGTCCGAAGCTCCACCCGCTGGTGAGGATCATCGGCATGGTGATATGTGAGGTCAGCCAGGGCATGCGCTCGCCGGCAAAGCTGAATGCAATCAGGCTCATTACAGACCAGTACAGGAGCAAGGCTAAAACGGGGGGCTGACGGACTTCACCCTCATTATCCACAATGCGCGATTGATGTTCTACTGCTGTGTTCCCCAGATCTTCTTCTGTTTCAACTTCTACTTCATTTGTTTCAAATTCAAGCACCTCATTTTCAACTGATTCAAGTTCTTCCTGGCTCTCGTCAATTTCAAATTCAATTTCTCGTGCTCGTAATGATTGGAGAACTTTCGGCACAGCCATAATTGCTGCCAGGATGGTCCCAAAAGCAGGTAAAAATTCATACATGGGGATCTGCACCAGCGCGTAGTAGTAAAGCGGCTGTGTGCCCCGAGTGACACCTTGCTGTGCCATCCAGTAACCGAGGGCACCCATTAATCCCATCGGAAAGCCGCTGCCCTGGGTAAACAATGACGTGTAAAAGATGGCGAAAATTGCCCAGAAGGTGCCGATGTTGATCGCCCAGGTCTTCCAATTCCACCAGATTCCGATCAGCAGGGCGATAATAAATAATGGAATGATGAAAAGTACCGACGTGATGATGCCGCTGCTGCTGTAATCCATGGGGTTGAAGCCCAATATGTCCATGGGCAGGGCTGCCAGCAAGGGTAGAACGATGGTCCCCTGCAGGATAAGTAAATCAAAGGAGCGTTCATCTCGCAAGCTGTGCCATCCGATGCCTTTGATCAGGAGGTATGCTGCAGTCACAATGCCAGCAATTAGTATCAATCCCAGGCTGCCGATCAAGATGCGGGTGCCGGTATCGAGTTCATTGAGCATCACGCCAACGCTGTCCTCATCCTGCGTTTGGGGAGCATTGGTCAAAGCGTTATACCCGATGCCAAAGGCGGCAACCCCCGCCAGCATAGCGATGGCGACAACGAGCAAGAAAATCGTTCGATAGCGCTTATGATGCCAGGGTTTGGTCAGAATGCGTGAAATAAAGACAACGGCTAAGAATATCAATAATTCCGCTGTGAATATATAAGAAGTAGCTTTATCGGTGAAGTGAAGTGCTGTGATAATGGTGATTAACAACAAAGTGCGCTTCCGGCCAAATTTAAGGTACCTCAGGACACCCCAAATGAGCACCATTCCCCAGAAGACAATATAGATTTCGTTGCGGGTGTAGCGGCTGTAAAAACTTATGTAGGGGGATATCGTAAACAAAAATCCGGCGATCAATGATCCTGCCCGACCGAGGTAATCCTTGAAAGCAAAAAGTGCAAAAGCGACAACAGCAACCCCAAAGACAGCATCAGGAATGCGAGCTGTAAAATCATTGTCGCCGAATAATGTATAGGACAGAGCGATCAAGTGAAATTGAAGTGGACCATGTGTTACGGGGTCGTAACGATAACCGCCGCCCTGGTAGAAGGTGTGGGCTGGGACAACATGATTGACTTCGTCATGGCTCATCACACGCTCACCAAGCATGATGAACCGGGTCAGGACGGTTGTGATCAGTATCAGGGATACGATCAGGTGATAAATTGTAAAACGAGGCCAGAAGGGAAGTACAGGGCGATCCAACCAGGTGTTAATTCTTGAGTTTGTTGTCATGATTTTATTTTCTGTCAGCACTTTGGTTGTCGAGTTCATTAGATTGGCTTGATTTTAGAACTATACTTTAATCTTCAATTCCTGACAAGCTGTGGGATATGGGATATAATTGGCACCTTTGCATTCAGCCCTTTAGGGTAGAATCTTATTTGAAAATAAGTAGGTGAAAACAAACGCAATCATGAAGAAAGCTTTTTACTTTTGCATTTTACTGCTCCTTTTGGCTTCCTGTGCGCCTGACAACGCGCCTGTGAGCATCCCTACATTGGACGCAGATAGATTAAATGAAACAGCTGTCAGCCTGGCAACATCCGATTATGTTCAAACCCAAGCTCAGGTTGTCGTGCCGACACAAACTCTGGCACCGGTTCACACCTGGACGGCAATCGCAACCCTGGATCGTACGCGCCCCCCTGTTCATTCTCCAACGCCTGAGCAAGTTTGTAATCAGGCGGCTGCCGGTCACCCCATTGATGTGACAATCCCCGATGGGACGGTGATGTTTCCCGGTGAAACATTTTCAAAGACCTGGCGGCTTGAAAATGTGGGACGCTGCACCTGGACACGTCAGTATACCGTCACTTTTTTCTCGGGGAACAGTATGGATGCTATCCAAAGCCATTTCCTTTCAGCTGAAGTTGAACCTGGTGAAGCGATCGATCTCACCGTGGATATGAAGGCGCCTGCTTCTTCAGGCTTTTACCAGGGGAATTGGATGCTGCTGGATCCTCGCGGCGATTTATTTGGCATTGGTCCCAATGGTGATGCACCGTTTTGGGTGCAAATTGAAGTTATTGCATCCATCACCAGCACTCCTGGAGTGACACCCACGGTGACACTGACGCCCATGGTCTACCTGACAGATGAAGTCTTATTGAACAACCAGGATCAACTGGATCTTGATACAGGGACGATCAATCCCAAAAACGCTGCTGAAGCAGACTTTCTCTATCAACAAGGTGCAGAACCAGCGCATACCCTTTCAACAATGAATGGTCTTGAATGGTTGGTAATGGGTGAAGCTGAACCTCGATATGATGACTGCATTGCCGCAGAATTTTCAGAAGACCCCCTCAATTACCAGGAATTACCAATTGGAACTTATGTGTGTTTTAAGTCCTCAGAGGGGTTGCCCGGCTGGTTCTTGTTTGAGGATTTCCTGGCAGGACAGCTCTCAATCCACTTTTTGACCTGGTCAACAGCTATAGAATAAACTCAATCACAAAAAATCCGGTCAATTATCCAATTGAGATTGGGAACCAGGTTAAAAAAGACTGCGAACAAGCAGCATAAAGCCAAAGATGACCAGGGGGATGCCAACAATAGCACCGACCACGGTGAGTGAAACAACCACACCAACAATCATCAACACAAGCCCAAGGATGGCACCAATTAAGCGGCCGGTTGCTTCAATGATCCAGATCACCAGACGCCATATTAACCAAAAAGGATACAAAAGCCAGTGGACGCGTTTTCTATTATGTTCAGTCATTTTTACCTCCAGTACAATATACGATGATGGGGATAAAAAGTTGCAATCGGGACTCGCTCTTAACAAGTTTAATGGTGTCTGGTATAATTTTCCTCGCTTGAAAAACTGAATAACTAATACTTATTCAGGCATGGAGAGATAGCATAGTCCGGCCTAATGCGCGCGCCTGGAGAGCGCGTGTACCCTCTGGGTACCGTGGGTTCGAATCCCACTCTCTCCGCTGAATCATAAACCACCCGGTACATCCTGGGTGGTTTTGCTTTAATTCAGACCTTGGAGAGAACCATGAGGTATTGACAGGATTGAATCTCATTCTTGCCAGTAGAATCTAATATCATTAAATCCGTAGGGACTCGGCACGCCGAGCCCCTATGCAATCATAAATATCTGATTTTAATTAGGCAAGCATTAATCCGTACTTCGCGTCCCCCTTTGCTGGAATTTTAAATCGCTCAATTATTGTTGGGCGATTTTAGTGTAGAAACAGATAAACAATGCACGTACCAATGGGGATTATTGGGTTCAAAACTCAGTTTTGCTGTTAGCATTGAACTTCATTAAACCTGTAGGGGCTTGGCTGTCTTCGATACGTCGACACTTCGCGCCAGGCCCCTTCAAAAAAATCTAAATTATTTTAGATCTATCAGACAAGCATTGAGCTGATGAACCAGATTGTCTTCTGATAGTTTGCGCAATGATCTTCCATCATGGCAACGACATCAAATAGATCATCTTCATCTGCAGTTGATCGAATTTCTTTGGCTTCTTTATCCAGAGCTTTCAAATCTTCCAAAACGATGGAGAGTGCCTCTTTTACAGCAACCTTCTGAGTGGGAAGCTCTTTAACATCACTGATTTTCAGGAAATCTGCCAGTGAAGCAGCCGGGTATTCACCATGCATCCGGATAAGTTCGGCGATGGCATCCATGTTCTCTGTGAAACCGTCGTAAAGTTCCTCAAGATATTCATGGACAGGTTTGAATTGCGCACCATAAACATTCCAGTGCAGGTTGTGCAGCTTGATGTACATTATGCCAGTATCAGCAAGGTACTTGTTTAATTTTTCGAAAAGCTTTTTGTTCATATGTTTCCTCCGTTTCAATTTGATTTAGTCTTGGATTCAAGTATCAAGTGCAACAGTGATTTTTTAAGATTACCATAGGTTGAATAAACCCAAGACACTTTCTCGG
>JARGGB010000022.1 GCA_029210815.1 Candidatus Brevefilum sp. | reverse complement strand
CATTATTTCTTGGATACTTTTGCGTTTGATAATCGTGTATTTGGTTTTTAAAGTGCGTGTTTTTACAGTAGAGTCATAATTATTATAATCATCTGCTGTGAAAAGTTGTAAAATGCCACAATCTAGATTTTTTAATTTCGACTTCTTCTGGTTATGTGTAAATAAAATTATAATATGATATTTCCCTCAATATTTGACATCGCTCTAATAAGATTAAGTTACTAAAAGTTATAAAAGCCATTATCTTTCAATAAACTTTTTATTAACCCCTTGTATTTTTATATAAAGAAATTCAATGAGTTGTTAAATAAGAATACAGAAGATTGTTATCCTCTCAGTTCATCCCGCAGGGTGTGCGCCAGGCTGCTGAATTCAGGGGAATAACGCATGTCTGGTGTGCGCGGTCGGGGGAGGTCCACGGGCAGTTCCAGAACGATTTTTCCTGGTCTGTGCGAGAGAACGAAGACTTTATCTGATAGATAAATGGCTTCTGAAATCGAGTGGGTGACCATCAACACCGTTTTTCGCTTCGCCTGCCAGATGTGGAGCAGTTCATCTCCCATGACCTCCCGGGTGAGCGCATCCAGAGAGCCAAAGGGTTCATCCAGCAAGAGAATGTCCGGGTCATGCATCAGGGACCGTGCAATTGCCACGCGCTGTGCCATACCCCCTGAAAGATCACGTGGGTAAGCGGACTCAAAACCTTCCAATCCTACCAATTTGATTAATTCATGGGCTTGAGCGTCAATCTCCTGTTTGGATACATCCGCCAATTCAAGGGGGAGGCTCACATTTTCTGCCACGCGGCGCCAGGGCATCAGGTTTGGTTTTTGGAATACCAGACCGACCCGGTCATGATGGTTGTGAAAATGGAACTGCCCTTTCGTTGGTGGGACGAGACCGGCAAGGACGCGCAGCAGGGTGCTCTTGCCGCTGCCCGATGGCCCGATCAATGTGGCAAAGCTGTTGGCTGCCAGGTTGAAGGAAAGGTCACTCAAGGCATGAACAACGCCGCTTGCATCACTGAAGATGACCTCAAGCCCCTCCACGCTTAATGCAATATCAGGGGAGGAAGTCATTTGTAAAAACCTTTTCAAGTTCGAGGGGGGATTCAAGCAGCCCCATTTCAACCATCACCGCTTGCATATTCTCCCAACCTGCAGGATCGCTGTAACCAGGTTGGTCTAATTGCCAGAGTTTGATCGATTCAGATAAGACTTCTTTCTGAAGGGCTTCATCCGCTTCTTCCAGGTTCTCCACATATTTTTTGCTAATTTCGTAGGCTTCTTCCGGGTCTTCAGCAGCATCTGAAATGCCCTTTAGCAGCGCTTCACTGAATGCCCGGACCAATTCCGGTTCTTCCTGAATCGTTTTTTCGTTGGTCACAAGGCCATTTGCCACAAGCTTCAGATAATCTGCAACCGCGATCACATCAACATTGTATCCCTGGGAATGCAGTACCGATGGTTCGTTGGCAAGGTAGATCACAGCGGATTGAACCTGCCCAGAAACCAGGGCTTCAACCTGGTTAAATCCAATCGAAAGGAGTGTCAGGTCTTCTTCCTTTAATTGCGAAGCGGCCATCAGGGCTCGGAACCCGATGTAGCTGGCACCGTAAAGCCCTGGAATCCCCACAGTTTTTCCTGCCAGGTCCTCAGGAGAGCTAATGTTTTGATCGCTGAGTGAGACCACGCCCACTGGAAATTCTTTATACCAGGCAGCTACATAGGTTATGGGCAGTCCCTGGGCTCTTGCCAGCAAGACCTGTTCCCCGCTGGCAATGGCAAAGGTCTGCTCGCCAGCACCGATTAATGCCACGGCGTCAGCTTCATTGCCATACTCCAGTTCCACCTCAAATCCGGCATCACGGAAATAGCCCTTTTCAATTGCCACATACACCGGTGCAAACTGGATGTTGGGGATATATCCCATTGTCAGCCGGGTTGGGATGATTTCGGGTTCGCCCGCAGGATTGATGGATTGACAGGCAGAAAGAATGATTGTGCTGGTCAAGAGAAAAGTGATTAATGTCATTTTTTTAGTCATATACTTAAAATCCTTAAATTGAAATTATTATTTAGCCTCATCACGCCATGATTGCCAGGATAGGACCTGCGTTTCAATCAGCAAAACCAATCCATATAAGGACATGGCGATCACAGCCAGGGTGATCACAGCAACAAAGACCAGGGCAGTGTCGTACTGCCCTCGTCCGACGTTGATCAAAAAGCCGAGCCCGCGATCAGCACCGACCAGTTCTCCGACCACAGCACCGATAACGGATAGTGTTGCACCCACGCGCAAGCCACCCAGAAAGATTGGGAGGGCAGCGGGTATTTCGAGTTTTGTCAGAGTCTGGAATCTTGAGGCATTTAAAGAACGCATCAGGTCACGCAGGTCCTGGGGAACTTCCCGTAAACCAACGACGGTGTTGATCAATACCGGGAAGAACACGGTCAGGCTGCAGATCAGGATCTTTGAGAAAATACCGGGTCCGAACCAGATCACCAAAAGGGGGGCAATAGCCACAATAGGGATGGATTGACTTGCAACCAGGTAAGGGGAGATCAAATTTTCCAGAGCCGGTGATTTTGCGATCAGGTAACCCAGCACTGTTGCGACAAAGCCGCCCAGGAATAAGCCTGCCAGGACTTCTGAGAGGGTTGCAATACTGTGCTGCAATAACTGTCCGCTTGCAAGGGAACGCAAAAATCGTTCCCAGACCAACCCAGGTCCGGGCAGGATAAAAGCAGGCAGGTCAAATAAGCTGGCTGCGGCGGACCAGATTAAAATCCCAATAACCAGAGAAAGGAATAATATTAAAATCCGCTTTAGCGGATGGGCTTTATGAAGTTTTGAGATTGACCCTGCTGCTGACATAAAGAAAAACCCCGGAAATATACTCGGGGCAAGAGATCGCGTTATAGAACGCAGATACCTTCTTTCATTCGGACTCTAACCGCCGGCACCGGTATTTCACCGGTTCATGTGCTGTTTGGCACTCGTGGGCTGCCCAATTTCTGGGATTACCACCGGTCGGGAATTGGGTCAAAGACCCTCACCCTGCCCCGAAGGATTTGTTTATTTAATTCTGAATGAAGTATATCTGGAGAAGTATGTAATGTCAATGAAAGTGCGAAGGCTTGATTTGTGAATGGTGAGTGGTGAATGGAAATTAGGTGTTGGGCAATTTGGCGCCAGGTGATTATTTTTTACTTTCGGCTGAAGTAACTTACTACAAGCTACAAGCTACGATCTACGAGCTACCATCTTTCAGCTTTGAGCTTTCAGCTTGGGTTTTGCTATCAGCTAGAATTCTCATCTTGCCGTGAAGCTCAAAAGCCATTAAAATAATCAAACAAATGTTCCAACTTAGATGAGGGAAGCATGCCCGTCAATCTGCTCGACATTCAGAAAAAACTAAAGGGGTTCAGTGCCCAGGCTTTGGCACGCAGGGAAGAAATTGCCGTCCGCCAAAAAGAAGTCACGGACTTAATCCGGGGCTATGCCCATCGATTGGATGAGCTCAAAGCCAGGGTCAGCTATGCGGCAGATGTCGTCAGGCACCTGCGCTGTGCGCTGCCGGTCGATGAACCGCTGGATACGGTTGTTCCCAAGCCCCCTCTGCCAGAAAAATTCACAGTGATGGCTGCGGATGGGTCACAAATAAATCCCAGTCGGCATGCCCGGGTGGCTTTTTGTGTGATCAATGTTGGGCTGATCAAAATGGTGCGTGGTTCAGGCTTGACCCCGGAGATTTTTACACAAAGCCAGCTTTTAGATTACGATTCGCTGTTCACACCCTCCGGTGTTTTGATTTCCGAAGGGATGGTGGCGCTCAAGCGCGACTTGCGTGAAAGGGAAGCGCTGGCTGATCTGGCGGAAGATCTCCTCTTGCCTGCCATTTCCATGACAGACGGCCCCCTTGAGCTGTATCGCGAACCACAAGAGAGCAAGGAATTTGAAAAGACCCTGGATCAGTACCTTGGGGTCCTAAAACGATTGCGTGAACAGGGATTGATGACATTGGGCTATGTGGACAAACCCGGCAGCAGCCTGATTGGGCAGCTGTTGGAATTGGTGGAGCTCAGTGATCAAGAATTGGAAGCCTACAGTCAACGCCAGCGGAAATTTGCCGGGGTGAATGACGTCAGTCTCCTGTCTGATTTACTGGTCAACCCGGGGGATCGATCGGCGATTTTTGCCATTCACTCTGAAACATCACGACGGTTTAAAGGTGACCTGGCGCTGCATTTCTTTTACCTGAATGTTGGGACGCCCGGAAAACCTCATTTAGCCCGTGTGGAAATTCCAGCCTGGGTTGCCTGTGACCACGATCTGGTTGGGATTCTGCAGGCAGTGCTCACCGAGCAATCATGCATCATGGGCTCACGACCCTATCCTTACATTTTGCACAGGGCGCATGAGGTTGCCGTGGTGACGCTGCCCGAACATCAACATGTGGAAGAGATGATCGTAGCAGAGTTTAACCGGCGGGGCATTTCCGTGGATGAAAAATCGAACAAGCAATATCATAAGGACTTAGATACAACGAAAACGAGGTATCAGGGATGAGCGAAATTGAAATTGGGCGCTTACTGCGCTCTGGCACAACCGGGTTTGTCGTTGGCTGCAAGGTAAACCAGTTAAATGCGCCAGGTTTTGGTGCCATGGTGAGGGTGCCGTTGGAAGCGCAGTACCAGGTTTACGGTGTGATTTACGACATTCACATTGAGGATGACGGCTTGGTGCGGCAGTTGATCACTGCCCAGGATGTGCCTGAAGAAGTGCTGAAAGATAACCGGGAAAACCGTAATGTACCTGTTGAAATTGGCGTTTTGGTGCTGGGTTATGAGCAGGAGGGGCGAATATTCCACCTGCTGCCGCCAAGACCGCCATTGAGCCTGGATGCGATCTTTTTATGCAGCCCGAGTGAGGTGGCACATTTTACCGGGCAAGGCCGCTTTGGTTATTTTCGCCATATGCTGCGTGACAGAGATAAGCCAGTAGAAGAACTTTTGGCGGCGCACCTGTACCAGGCTCGGGCAGCCCAGGTGGATGCCGGTAATGAAGCCTGGTATCAAAAGGCGGTGGGAGAATTGATCACCTTGATGCGGGATGATTACCAGGGTTTGATCAAGACCCTCAGCGCAGTCAGCGAGATTTAAGATGTTCAATTCGCATGTAGATAGGAATGGCAGTGAGATGAGTGAACAAAGTGTTACAAGCTCAGCGGAAGCGCAAAAACCGATTGGCTACATTGTTGGCGGCGGTCTGAAGGCGAACTTACAGGCGCGCCTGACTGTCCCTGCACAAAAGGTGCAGGAAGGGGCTTTTGTGGTGGTCGAAAGTGGAAACTGGTTGTTTTACGGCCTTGTGACGGATATGCAGCTCGGTTCTACCGATCCGCGTTTTGCCGATGAGCAAACCGAGACCCGCCTGCCCCCTGAATTAGCGAAACTCCTTCATGGTCAAACCCTGTTCACCAACCTCGAAGTTATGGCAGCATTGATGATGGAACAGGGACCGGATATGGATGAAGATCCAGAAGCTTATCAAGCCTGGTTCCAAAAGGTGATGGAAGAAGAAATTCGCCCCGAACCTGTTAAGACTGTTCCGCAGCACCATTCTGAGGTGCGCTTGGCAGGTGCCGGGGACATCGCTGAGATATTTGGCAAGGAAGGCAAAAAGGGGTACTTCCGCATTGGGGATACCATTGAGGGCGGGCATCCTGTCTGTGTGGACCTCGACAAACTGGTTCAGCGTTCATCTGGAATCTTTGGTGCAACGGGCACTGGCAAATCCTTCCTGACCCGGGTGATACTCGCCGGCTTGATCAAGCGGGATAAGACGGCTGTGTTGATTTTTGATATGCACAATGAGTATGGTCCGGACGACACAGCTTCGGACACCGGCATGCGTGTACCGGGCTTGAAGGGAAAATTTCCATCTAAAGTGCGCATGGTCGGGTTAGGACGGGGGGCGACCATTCGCGGAAAGACACCAGATTATACTTTGGAGATCGCAGAATCAGATATCATGCCAGAAGATATTCTTATGTTGACGCAAGAATTAAATCTACGAGAAACAACACCTGCAACCTTAAATGCCTTATTTAACCAATACGGCAGAGACTGGTTCCATAAATTCAAGAATATGCGTCCTCATGCAGTTCAAGAAGATGAAGAAGGAAATAAAGTACCAGCTGATGATAGTATAGAAGCTTGGGCAAATGAGGCTAATATTCATCAATTAGCAGCAATAGGATTACACTCCAAACTTAACCGACTTTTTAATTGTGAATACATCGTGGAAAATCCTGCTGGTGATGCTGTCAATCAAATGATAAATAATTTGGATAATGGGCAGCATATTGTATTATCATTTGGCAACCATGAGAAAGATTTAGATTATTTGTTTGTCTCCAATTTGCTCACCCGCCGGATCCGGGATGTGTGGGAATACCGCACGAATAACTTCCGCAGCGGACACCAGGGCGCGACGGAACCCCGTCCGCTGGTAATTGCGGTTGAAGAAGCCCACAAACTGCTCAACCGTGAGATGGCATCTCAGACAACCTTCAGCACCATCGCCCGGGAGATGCGCAAATATTATGTCACTTTGTTGATCATAGATCAGCGTCCTTCACAGATTTACGACGAAGTGATGTCGCAATTGGGCACACGCATTACGGGCTGGCTGGGCGACTCCGATGATATTCAATCGGTGTTAACCGGTCTTGCCGGCAGGGAAGCCCTGCGCGGGATGCTGGCGCACTTGCAGCCAAAAGAGGAAGTGCTCATGCTGGGGTGGGGCGTACCGATGCCCATCGTGGTTCACTCCCGCCGATATGATGATGCCTTTTGGGAAGAATTGCTGGAAAAGAAAGCTCGCCGCAGCAATCGTGATATTTTGAGAGACATAGGTTTCTAACATGATCCCCATAAAACTGAAAATCGAAGGTTTTCTTTCCTATCGTGACCCGGTGGAATTGGATTTTACTGGTTTCAACCTGGCTTGTATTTCAGGTCAGAATGGGGCAGGTAAGTCCGCTTTGCTAGATGCCATCACATGGGCATTGTTTGGGCAAGCGCGTAAGCGTGATGAATCGGTGATCAATAATCATCCATCTGTTGAGGCGGCGCAGGTGACCTTTGATTTTGATTACGAGGGCAATCGCTACCGTGTTCAACGGGCGAATCCGCGCGGCAAAACTTCTTCTGTGGAGTTTTTTATCCTATCTCAAATTCCGGGGGAGGACACTCGATGGAAGCCTTTAACAGAACGCACCCTGCGTGAGACAGATAAAAAGATTGAAGACACCCTCCGGATGGATTTTGAAACTTTTACCAATGCTTCTTTTTTCCTGCAGGGTAAGGCAGATCAATTTGCAATGGCACGTCCCGGGGAGCGAAAACGCATTCTGAGCAACATTTTAGGCCTGGAAGTGTGGGAGACCTATCGGGAGACAGCGGCTTTGCGTCGGCGTGAAAAAGAAAAAGAAGTCAAAGCTTTAGAAGGGCGCATCAGCGAGATCCAGGCGGAATTGGATGAGGGACCGCAGCGAAAGGAAAGGTTAGCGGAACTGGAAGCGCGGTTAGAGAATCTTTCGCAGCAGCGGAAAGAGCGTGCACAAGCCCTGGAAAATATCCGCCGCTTGCAGGCTGCTCTCGATGAACAGCGCAAGATGGTGACTGCCTTACGAACACAGCTTGATGCAGCAGCGCAGAAACGCGAGCGAACGGCGCAAACCCTGGAAGCACGGCATACCGAGAAACAGGAATATGACGCCATCATTGCTAAAGGCGATCAAATTGAAAAGGCTTACGATGATTGGCAAAAAGCGCGCCAGGCATTGGAAGCGATGGAGGTTTTGGCGGAACAATTTCGTAAACATGAAGCGCTCCGACACGAACCCTTGAGCCTGATAAGGGCAGAACAGGCGCGGCTGAGCCAGGAAATGCAAAGCCTGGAAGAGAAACAAACCGCACTGGAAAAAGCACGGACGGAAGCGGAGAACCTGAAGACGCGATTAAGTGAAACTCGGGAAAAGGCTGAAAATGCAAAGGCGCGGCTCAAACGTCGGGAAGCATTGGATGACGAAATCCGTCAGCTTCAGGTGAAGCATGCTGATGCAAAGGCAGAAAACCCCCGATTGTACGCGGAGATGAAGGAACTTCGAGAACGCATCGATCAACTAAAAGCTGCGCACGGCGTGGATTGTCCCCTTTGCGGCCAGCCGCTGTCCGCTGAGGAGCGGGAGGCGCTGATCCAATCTTTAACAGAAGATGGTGAAAAAAGGGGTGACCGTTATCGTGAGAACCAAAAACTGCTGAAAGGATTTGAGGGTCGTTTGCAGGAGATGGGTGCTGAGCTGGCAGACCTGAAGGGGGTTGAAGTTGAACTGCGAGAGGCAACAAGGACAGCAGATCAATTAGAAAATCGGCTCAAACACCTGGAAGAAGAAGAAAAAGCGTGGCGGGAAATTGGCGCACCGCGTTTGACGGAAATCAGGACGGCAATCGCCGGGGAATCTTTTGCTGAGGCAGCGCGAACGCGATTGAAGGAAATTGACGGCGAGCTGGAAGCCCTTGGTTATGATATTGAAGCCCACCAATCCTTGCGGGAAGCAGAGCAGACAGGCCGAGAGGCAGAGGCTGATCTGCGCGGGTTAGAAGGTGCCCGAGCAGCCCTGGCGCCGATCAAACGTGAGATTGAGGGACTGCAGGCACAGCTTGAAGAACAAGACAAAGATTTGGAAAGCTTGCAGGTGACCCATGATGAGGCGGTTGCCCATCTGGCAGCTGCAGAGGTGGACATGCCTGACCTGGTGAAGGCAGAATCGGATTTGCATGATATCCAGGAGCAGGAGAATCGCCTGCGGATGGAGGTGGGCGGTGCCAGGCAGAAGGTCGCTGTTTTGGAAACCCTGAAGGCACGCAAGGCTGGCTTTGTTGAGGAACGTGAAGGATTGACCCAGCTAATTGCAAATTTGAAGCAGCTGGAAAGGGCTTTTGGCAAGGACGGTGTGCCGGCATTATTGATTGAACAAGCCTTGCCGGAGATTGAAGAGGAAACCAATGACCTGCTGTCACGCCTGACCAACGGCCAAATGTCTTTTAGTTTTGTGACCCAGCGGGAGTATAAGGACGCCAGCCGGGAGGACCTGAGGGAAACCCTTGATATCATCATCAGCGACAGCCTCGGAGAGCGCGATTATGAGATGTTCTCGGGTGGTGAAGCTTTCCGGGTGAATTTCTCGATTCGATTGGCGCTTTCGCAGGTGCTGGCGCGTCGGGCTGGGGCTCGCCTGCAGACCCTGGTGATTGACGAGGGTTTTGGCAGTCAGGATGCGCAGGGTCGGCAGCGATTGGTGGAGGCAATCAACATGGTACGGGATGATTTTGAAAAGATCTTGGTGATCACGCATCTTGAGGAGTTGAAGGATGTCTTTCCCAACCGAATTGAAGTTGAAAAAACCCCGCAGGGCTCCCAGTTGAGGGTGGTGTAGTTGTAGGTCATGTATGGTTGCGGAGCAACTTGAGTAATATTTTTATTACGCATGAGCAATTAAGTTATTGGTTTGGAAAATATCAAATTATGCTCATATTCCCTCATCCGGGTCGCCTGCGGCGAGCCACCTTCTCCTGGAACGCAGTGGAACACCTTTAGGTGCAGGAGAAGGCTTAAAAATCGAACAATAAATAAATGATACAAGCGACATTTTTCCCCGCTTGCGGGGGGCAGGGGGATGATTGTGATTGTTTTTACATCAATAGTGAACTCGTGCCAACGCAACACTTTTCTCATTTCTCAGGTCTTACTTCTTTGTGCCTGAGTTGACTCATTACGTACCACGGGTAATTCTTTTTGTCACGTAGGCGTCTGGGGACGCCACACGTGACCTGCGAAATCTTGCAGGTCGGAAGCTATTCTTCCTATTCAAATGAAATGTACTATTTCATTTGAATAGGTTATAGAAGAGAGTTTCTGCTTGGTGTCATATCTCCTTCTATATAAATTGTAAAATTATTGGATATCCAACACGATTTTTAAAGGGACACATATGCCCTCTTGCCTTGATCAGGAAGGATAATCAGCGACCTTTCGCTTGAGGTCAATTTTCAACAACCGTTCAAGGCGCTGATCGACCTCTGCATAAATTTCTGCCTTGTTCAGGGTTTGGTGTTCTCCATTTAGGTAGATCACCTCACCATTGCAGATAACCGTATCCACATCACCTGCACCCAGGTTGTAAACCAGATTTGCGGCATGATTGATGACGGGATGTACACTAGCCCGGTCCTGCTTGAGCAATACCAGGTCCGCCAAATATCCCGGCTTCAGATTGCCTAATTTAGGCTGGTGCAAAACCCTTGCGCCGCCTTGGAATGCAAGGTCCAGCAGGGTATCTAAATCCATCATCTCGGCATCACGATGATGGTGTTTTTGGGTAAGCCCTGTGAGCCGCATTTGCTCAAAGAGATCGAGGTTGCTGCTGCTGACAGCGCCATCGGTTGCCAGCCCAACAGGGATGCCGTAACGCAAATATTTTGGGAGATCTGCGAGACCCATCGCCAGTGACAGGTATGTTTTGGGCGCTTGTGCAATCCCGCTGGGGTGATCTGCGATGATTTCCAGGTCCTCGTCTGAGGGATAAAGGCAGTGTGCCATGATGCAAGGATAATCGAGGATACCTGAATCCTGCAGCACACGGACGGGTGATTTACCGTATCGGTCAAAGGAGAGAGTCACTTGCTCAGCGGTTTCAGAGACATGGATATGCGATCCAATTCCGAGACTTTTGGCTTCTGATGCACACCTGGAAAGAAAGTCGGGGTCACATAAATATGGCGAATGTGGCCCAATCCATGTGGTGATACGGCCGTCCCCTTTGCCCTGCCAGCGCTCAATGAAAACCAGGGTTTCTTCTAACTTTTGATAGCCCTCATGGCCGAAGACAGCCCAAACGAGGTTAGCCCGCATACCGCTCTGTTCAACCGCACGCGCAACTGAATCCATATAAAAATAATGATCCGCCGCACAGGTAATACCGGATTCAATCATCTCGGCAATGCCCAGCATGGCGCCCCAGTAGACGTCTTCCGGCGTCAGGTTGGCTTCCAGTGGGAAGATAATTTTATTAAACCAGTCGTTTGCGTTAAGATCCGGACCGGCATTGCGGAACAAAACCATGGGCACATGCGCATGTGTGTTGATCATCCCGGGAACTGCCAGCTTGCCAGCAGCATCAATGATAACCGCATTCACATTTTCAAAGGATGATGTTGGCTCAACAGCTGTAATGGTGCTACCCTGGATCAAAATATCCCTGTTGCTAAGAAATTTCGGCTTTGTCCCGTCGAAGGTCAGCACGGTGCAATTTTGGATCAGCGTTTTCTTTTCCATAGTACTTCCTCTCTGCTTATATAAATCAAGCTTGTAGCTGCTCTCGATCTTATGAAACACCGTTTAACATTACGCGTACCATGTCCAGGAAGTACTGTACACCATAAAGCAGCGCGTCCTCATCAAGTTGGTATTTGGAATTATGATGCGGTTGATCAGTCCCTTTGGCTGTATTTCGTGAGCCTAATTCAACAAAGAAACCCTTGCAGTCGTGCAAGAAGTAAGAGAAATCCTCCCCCGGCATCAGGCTGTCAATATGCATAACCTGGTTTTCTCCAAAGCGTCTGACCAGGGTTTTCTCTGCCAGTTGGGTCAGCCCAGGATCATTAATCACAGAAGGATAGCCATATTCATAGTCGATGACGGCTTCAAGACCATATGAGAGAGCAATTCCGGAAGCAATCTGGCGCACCTCACGTTCAATTTGTTTCCTGGTCTCAGGATTAAAACTACGTACAGAAGCAGTAATCGCAGCATCATCGGGAATGATGTTATAGGCAGTTCCAGTTCGTGCCATGCAAACGGAAACAACCACAGGGTCCTGGGGTGCGATTTTTCGTGATACCACTGTTTGGAGTGCCAGGATCAGTTCTGCCATAGCTGGCACAGGATCAAGGCTTTGTTCAGGGTAGGCGCAGTGCCCCCCTTTGCCCGAGAGTGTGATATCAAAACGGTCCACAGCCGCAGTCAGGACATCCTGCTTAACGCCAAAAATCCCGGTATCGAAATTTGAGGATAGGTGCAGCCCAAGCACAGCTTCCACGCCCTTTACAGAGCCGGCTTCAAGCAATTCAATGGCGCCGCCGGGCGGCAGCTCCTCAGCATGTTGAAAGATCAAGCGCACCTCACCACAGATGCAACAAGGATCCTGGATCAGCAATTTGGCGAGCGCCAAAAGGATAGCCGTATGGCCGTCATGCCCGCAGGCATGCATGACATTTGAATTCTTTGAGATAAAAGGCAGATTGTTGTTTTCTTGTATCGGCAAAGCATCAATATCAGCCCGAATAGCTATTGTCCGAGGTATGCCGGGTTTTCTGCCACGAACTCGAGCTATTAATCCAGTTCGGGTTGGGCGATCGATGATCATATGACCAAATGTTTTTAGTTTTTTCTGGATAAATTGGGTCGTCTCAAATTCCTTAAAGGAAAGTTCTGGATATTGATGAATATGCCTGCGCCAGGCAATTAGATCATCTTTTATGGTAAGTACTGCAGGTTCAAAGGTCAAAAAAACCTCCTTTTAGAAATTTACCGCCAAATCTGAAGCCTTTTGAATCGCTCGTGCAAGAATAGCTTGAGGTGCTTCCAGTCCTAAATCCATGCCATCCGCTGCGATGTAGTCAAAGCGCTTGATGCCAAAAAAGACACACATTGCTTCCAGGTAGCGTGCACCCATTTCTAAAGGGGAATCAGATAAATCATCACCGCGCGTGGTCAGATAGAGCAATCGATCAGCGCGGCAGGTCCCAAAGGTGCCTGTCTCGTCACAGCCAAATGTAATGCCCTCAACGCACAGGTTCTCGATATATACCTTCAATAAAGCGGGAAAACTAAGATCCCAAAAAGGTGCTGCGATGATGATTTTATCAGCCCCCTGAAATTGATGAGAATAGCGGAATCTGGGATGATCAAAGCGACCCTCCCCTATGAGTCGTTCGCGCTGTTCAAAGAATCCATCCACAAAATAATGCAGCGGTTCATCCATCAGGCAAAGTTTTTCGATCTTGTAAACATTGTTATTCTCAATTAACTTTAGGAAAGATTCAGCCAGGATACGTGTGCGAGATAATTCCCGGCGAATACAGCAATCAATGTACAGGACTTTAATCATTGTAACGGTTCCAGATACAAGCAGAAGTTGGTTGAAAGCGAATGCTGTTCACCAGAGCGCCAATCAAACAGGGCTGAGTCAGTGCGTGTGAAATGCAAGTGGCAAAGGTTAGATTGAATAAAGGACGACGGCATTAAATAACCTCACTGTGGGCTAGGATAAAACGATTTCTCATATTATACTTATGAAATACCACTGAGGAAGGAAATTATGAATAATTTACAACCCCATATCCACCTGGACACCAGCTTGCAAATAAAATTTGCCCTTCTGCCGGGTGACCCTGCCCGCCTGGACCGCATTGCCGTTTTTCTTGATGATGTGAAAGAACTCGCCTATAACCGTGAGTTCAGAAGTCTGAAAGGTTTGTATAAGGGCATCGAAATCTTGGCAATATCAACTGGCATTGGCGGCGCATCCGCCGGGATTGCTGTCGAAGAGCTGCACAATATTGGCGTTTCAGCCATGATCCGCATCGGCAGCTGCGGCAGTTTGCAAAAAGAAGTGAAGCTGGGAGACCTGGTGATTGTCAACGGTGCGGTCAGGGATGACGGCGCTTCAAAAACCTATATTGACGCAGTGTATCCTGCTGTACCAGATCCATACTTGATGCAGGCCTGCATTATGAGTGCTCGAGATCTTGGCTTTCCCTTCCATGTTGGAATCGCACGCAGCCATGATAGTTTTTACACCGATCGGGAAGAAGCGATCGATGCTTATTGGTCAGAAAGAGGCGTGTTAGCCGCTGACATGGAAACGGCTGCGCTGTTCACAATTGGGAGGCTGCGTGGTGTGCGCGCAGCTTCTATTCTCAATAATGTTGTCAGCTATGAGGAAGATACTGCTGATTCGATTGCCCAATATGTTGATGGTGAAAATCTTGCCATGGAGGGGGAAAAACAGGAAATCCAGACAGCATTAGAAGCCTTTTACAGGATCAGCCAATAAAAAAAGCCTTCCAAATTTTTCGGAAGGCTTTTTTGATCAGTATTGTGACATCAAGGCAATCACTTTTTGATAAAAGGCTTTTCGGTCAACATCAGTGATGATAAACCCATTATTTTGCCATTGGGTATCGCTGTAGAGGTCCGTCACCGTCCGCCCGATTGACAACGGTCCTTTTGTTTCAACTCGCATGCCAACCTGGTGGGTTTCAAAGATGGATGGATCACTGGCATAAAGAACCGCAGCCGGGTCATGCAGGCTCATGCCTGCCAGACCAATCCGCAGTGAAAAATTAAGCGGACCCTGGGCTACTTCCTGAAAAAATTTAGCTGGTTTTGTGCCCAAAGCACCAACCTGCGAGATCTCTTCAGCCGTCAGATAAGCTTTCATCGTTATGTCTAAACCGCACATATAAACCGGCACACCGGAGCGGAAGACAATATCAGCAGCTTCAGGATCAACGTAGATATTGAACTCAGCAGCCGGGGTGACATTACCAATAGAGGCTGAACCACCCATGATGACGATGCGTTTGATAAGTTCAGGCAACTGCTTATATTTGATAAAAGCCAAGCCCAAATTGGTCAGCGGACCAATGGCAATGATCTCTAATTCGCCCTGCCATTTGAGCGCTTCCTGGTAGATGTAGTCCCAGGCAGTAATACCTGGCACTACATGGCTGGTTTGCGGGAGTTCAATTCCGCCCAATCCATTTTCTCCATGGATATAGACTGCCTTTACATGTTCGCGGAAAATTGGTTTGGCAGCACCCCGGTAGACAGGGATGTCTGACTTGATCAATTCTAATACGCGCAGTGCATTGTTCGTTGTTTTCTCCAACTCGACATTGCCTGCAACAGAAGTCAATGCTAATAGGTTGAATTGGGGTAATTTATTTATGAGCATGATGGCTATGGCATCATCCACACCCGTGTCGCAATCTAAAATAACAGGTATCCGGTTCATCCTGCCACCTTCCCATAATAGGCTGCTGCTTCCACTAACAGATCCACAAATGCCTGGCGGTCAATCCCTAGCACAACAGTGGCATTGGGCTGCTGCCGCAAAACGCCAAAATGATCCGCGATGGTCATTCCGGTAGTAAAATCTCCCGCTGTTTCAACCTGGACGTAATAATCTTTCATGGTCAGGATTTCTGGTTTTACCAGGGCAGTCACAGCCAATGCATCATGAACAGGCGCGCCATCGTAGCCTTTTCCACGATGAAATTTATAAAAGAAATCGAGCCATTCGGCAACCACAGTTGCAACGGGATTATTGAGAGCGCGTATCCTTTCAAAATCTTCAGGAAATACCAATGCTTCCTCTGTCACATCCAGTCCTGACATGGTGATGGGTACCCCTGAGCGGAAAACAATATTTGCCGCCTCCGGGTCGACCAGGATGTTAAACTCCGCTGCCGGTGTCCAATTGCCAAAATAGATCCCGCCGCCCATCAAGGAGATGCGGGCGATTTTTGGTTTGAGTTCCGGGTATAAAAGCAGTAGAGCACCAATGTTTGTGAGTGGTCCTGTAGGAACCAGGGTTACTGGTTCAGCACTTTCCTTGAGCACCTTCGCCATAAGCTCTACCCCATCAATTGGTTCGGGCTTAATTGCTGGTTCAGGCAACGCTGGTCCATCCAGGCCTGTCTCGCCATGCACATTCGGTGCAATGATTGGTTCCCTCAGTAAGGGTTTTTTACGACCCATCGCAAAAGGAACATTCAAACCGATCAGCGCCATAACCCGCATCGAGTTGTAGCTGGTTTTTTCAATAGTTTGATTACCACAGACAGACGTGCAAGCACGGATATCAAGCAATGGGCTCGCATTCGCTAGCACCCATGCAATTGCATCATCGTGACCGGGATCACCATCCAGAATGACGGGTATCTTGTTCATGCCTCAACCGCCTCTGCTTGTGTTTGTCGGTACTTGTGAACCTTTTTCGTTGTGCTGATTGCATAGAGAACCAATCCAACAATCGTGAACACATATGGGATGAGCGACACCAGGTAGCTTGACACGCCCTGCAAACCGGAGACTTTTGTTCGCAGCGCCTGGGCAAAGCCGAAAAGCAAGGACGAAAGCATTGTACCAATAGGCTCCGTGCGCCCCATCGCCTGGGCTGCCAGCGCAATGAAGCCGCGTCCGGCGATCATACCTGAGTTCCATCCCTGGGAATAGTACATCGACATAAAAGCGCCGCCCAACCCGGCCAGAGCACCAGAAATACCAATAGCAATATATTTGATCCGTAGTACTGAAATGCCAACACTTTGGGCTGCTTGATCATTCTCTCCAACAGCGCGGATGTTCAAACCCAAAGATGTCTTATAGAGCAGGCCAGCAATCAGGAACACTAAAATGAAAGCCAAATAAGTCAGTACGGAATGACCTGATATCGATTCACCAAGAATTGGAATACTTTTAATCAACGGGATGTTAATTGTTGGGATCAATATATTCTGACTGACCAATGCGCCAGTGTTGCCGCGCATGCCGGTGAACATGTAAAGGAGGAAAATTGTACCCCCGCCGCCAATCATGTTGACAGCAATACCAGCGAGGATGATATCCGTTTTCAACTTGAGCGCAAAGAAACCGATTAATAAGCCGAGCAGAACACCAACAACTAAAGCGCCCAAAACACCCACTAACCAGCTTTGCGTCCAATAGCTAAAAAGTACGCCAAAGAGCGCTGAAATGCTCATGATACCTTCAAGACCGATATTCACCACACCAGCTTTTTCTGCAACAACCGCACCTAACGCGGCAAACAGGATCGGGGCTGTAATGCGGATAATTGAGAATAAGAAGTCTGCTTTAAGAATTGTGTCCAGAAATTGTTCAAACATCAGGCATTTCTCCCTTCTTGTGAAAGGTTGTTGTTTTCCATTTCAAGGCGTGAATTCTTAACCACAATCTTCTGGCGATATTTCGCCAGGAACTGTTCAGCAGCAAAGAAGAGGAAAATGGCCGCCTGGATAATATCAATCATCTCAGATGGCACATCACTGTAGGTCGACATCAATTGACAACCTTTATCAAGATACGCGATAAATAATGCGGCAAAAGGAATAAAAATGGGATTGTTTTTGGCAAGGATGGCAATCGTGATGCCGGTCCAACCATAGCCTGGTAATTCCCGCCACAAGTAGGTATTATAGCGTCCTAAAACTTCAATGCTGCCGCCCATGCCTGATAGGATGCCGCCGATAACCTGGGAAAGAATAATTGTGGCGCCAACTTTCATGCCAGAATATTTGGAAAATGGCTGGTTTATACCGATCATGCGGATGGCATAACCCCATTTTGTCCGGTACATGAACAAAGCTACAATCACCACAAAAATTAGGGCGACAATGAAACCCCAGCTGAGCTTAGAGCTGCCCTCGATCAGCGCTGGGATTTGCGCAGTGGGTTGAAAAGAAAAAGTCTGCGTTGCGCCTTTACTGCGATCTGCAAAATAATAATTTAGGAAATGGAGAACAATGAACATGATGATATAGTTCAACATCAATGACGTCACCAATTCGCTCGCCCCTAGCTTAACTTTTAGTAAAGCCGGGATGAGCATGATCAAACCGCTTACCGCAGCGCCGATTAGAACACAGACAACGGGATGAATCCAGCCTGGTATATTCAGATAAATCGCGCAAAGTGCGCCAACAAACCCGCCAAGCATAACCGCTCCCTCACCAGCTAAATTGAACTGGCTGGCAGAGAACATGACGCACACAGCCAGACCGGTGAAGATGGTTGGAATCATGGCAGCAAGTATGGTTTGAAAGCTGGTTGTATTGAAGGACAATACCCCGTCCCTGATTCTGAAAACCGGGCCGATCAACAAATAGCGCAGCGCATTCAGGGGTTCATCTGAACTCAATACGATAAAGATGAAACCTACCCCCAATGCGAGGAAAATCGCTGCAGCGCCGCGTAAAATATTAAAAACGAGCATTCTCCTGTTACTCATGACACACTCTCTCAATCTCCTCTGGGGACTGGTGTTTTAAGCCAAGCATATACTCACCCATAACTGTATCATCCAATGCTGATGTATCATCAAAGTACGCCACCACCTTCCCCCCATAAAGAACAATTAGACTATCGCTCAACTCCATCACCTCGTTGAGGTCGGCGGATACCAGCAATACAGCTGCACCAGCCCGGCTCAGATGGACGAGTTTATTCCTGATAAATTCCGTAGAACCCACATCAATACCGCGCGTCGGTTGATCAGCAATGATCAGGATGGGATCGCTTGATAATTCACGGGCTACGACAACTTTTTGGATATTACCACCGGATAGCATTTTAACCTGTTGTTTGCGTGACTTACACAGGATAGCATAATTTTTAATCAATTTATCACTTTCTTTATGAATCATCTTCATATCGAAAAGTGGTCCATTGTTAAAGTGTTTTTCAGTGTAGCGATCAGAGATGACGTTTTCTTCAATCGACGCAGCATCTGCAATGCCATATGTCATCCGATCTTCAGGGATAAGTGAAACTCGGTTATCGCGGATCTTGTCTTGCGGTAAATTTATGATATTTACACCGTTTACTGTAATCGTACCGCTGTCAGGCGTGTTCAGGTTGAACAGCATTTCAACAAGTTCACGCTGACCATTTCCCTCAACACCGGCAATCCCCAATATCTCTCCCTGGCGAACAGAGAATGATAAAAAATCGAGCATCTTCTTGTTCCACTTATTTGTATATTCCAGGTTGCGGACTTTTAAAACAGTTTCAGTAGGCTGGGATTTATCTTTTTCAACATTTAAAATGACATCCCGTCCAACCATTAGTCGTGATATTTCCTGCTCAGATGTCGATGCCGTTTCATAAACACCCATCGACTTGCCGCCGCGCATGATTGTAAGACGGTCTGTGATTTGTTTGATTTCATTTAACTTATGGGATATGAAGATGATTGTATAGCCAAGTTGCTTAAGGATAATGAGTTCCTTGAAAAGTTCAGAAGTCTCCTGGGTGGTCAATACAGCAGTAGGCTCATCCAGAATGAGGATATTAGCACCCCGCACCAGCGCTTTAAGAATCTCAACCTTTTGTTTCATACCTACGGGGATATCCATCACTTTCGCATTTGGATTCACATTTAGGTTGTATTTTTGTGATACTTCTTCTGTGATTTGAACAGCTTTTTTATAATCTATTAAAATACCCTTTTTTATTGGCGCCATGCCGAGGACAATGTTTTCCGCAACAGTCAGACTGGGAATAAGCATAAAATGCTGATGTACCATGCCAATCCCTCTTGATATTGCATCGCTTGGTGAGGTGAGGCTTACTTCTTCACCATTAATGATAATTTCCCCTTCTGTTGGTTGTTCTAAACCAAACAAGATTTTCATTAAAGTTGACTTCCCCGCACCATTTTCACCCATTAAAGCATGAATTTCACCCTCTTTCACGAAGAAATCAACATTGCGGTTGGCTGCGATTCCATTGGGATACACCTTGCTGATCCCTTTCATTTGGATAATAAAATTGTCATTTTCCATATGCGGGTGTTCCTATTCAATAATAAGAATCGGGGAGAAGCTGACAGGCTCCTCCCCGATCCATTTGATATTACATAACGAAATTTTTTCGTAAACGATCAGGGTTGTAAGGAGTCTCTTAATGTAACGACAGCGTTAGTTGTATCTCCAATGGCAGTGGGTACAACAATTTCACCACTTACGATTTGCTCCTGTGCGGCTAAAACAGCATCCTGAACAGCCTGCGGTGCAATCTCGGCAAAGTTTTTGTCGGTAACAACACCAACGCCACCTTCAGAAATACCAAGGCGTACTTCCTCACCAAAATAGGTTCTGCCGGCATCCCATTCGTCAATGAACCAGACGATGGATTGACCGACATTCTTGAGACCGGATGTCAGTGTGATGGCTGCCTGATCTGTGGGCAAGGTCAGTTCCTGGTCAGAATCAACACCAATAAACCAGGCTTTACCGCTCTCGAGAGCCGCTTCTGCCGCGCCATTTCCAGATAAACCAGCCACACCCCACAGGATATCTGCATTGTTGTCGTTGATCATGGACAAACCCATTTCCTTCGCGGTGGCTGTATCAACATAGCTGTTGACATAGCGTGTATCTACCTTGATATCGGGATTGGCAGCCTGGGCACCCAGCAAGAAACCGTACAGGAAGTCATTGATCACAGGGCTGTCAATACCGCCAATAAAACCAACCACAGATTCCGGATTGATTTTTTCGACTTCTGTTTGGATTGTCATACTGCCGGCAAAAACGCCAATCAGGTAGCCCATATCGTTCTGCTTGTAGGTGATGTTTGCGACATTATCATTTTCGCCAACGTAAGTATTGTCATCATAAATTAAATACTTCTGATCAGGATAGGCAGTTGCCGCTTCCTTGAGGTAATCTGGCATCTGGTATGTACCAACAATGACCAGGTCATATTCACCAGAGCTGGAAACTTCGTTTAGGATTTCAAGCCACTTTGGCTGATCCTGATCTGTTCCACCCATCTCAATGGTTTTGTAGGTTATCCGCCCAGCGTCAGCAAGCTCTTTGAGGCCTGATTCAGCTGAATCAAAGAAAGACTTATCACCCAGGTTACCATTTACCAAGCTGACAACGTTGTAGACCTTTTCACCCTCCTCAGGCGCTTCTGGTTCATCAACCGTTTCAGATTCTGTGGCACAGCCGGCAAAGGACAGCGCCATTATTGCAATTAGTAAAACCAGTAAAAACTTTTTCATTTTCCTTTTCTCCTATTTGATTGTTATGGGAATAAACATGTAATATTTTAATTGTAATTTTACATCTTGTCAAAGAGAACAGTGAATCATCTCTTTGAGTGTTACCAATTAGCTTTGAGTTTAGTTTGGGGGGATGTAAGGGGGGGTGATAATTACTCGATCTAAATCCGACTTAATTACCCAAAATTTAAACAATAACCTGTTAATTAAAGGATAAAAGTAAGAACCTAGAGACATCTTTCATTAATATAATAGCGCCGATGTTATTAGCATCGACGCTACATAAGGGAATATTTTAGGTACGTCTGTTAAGTCAAATTTAGTAATTTCAAGCTTATATGTGAATGGATTTATCCAGTGCACCCTCAGCGGCTTCCATGATCGCTTCTGTCAGGGTGGGATGCGCGTGCACGTTGCGACCAATTTCATGGGTTGTCAATTCAAAACGCTGCGCCAGGGTCAATTCCGGTAAGAGTTCTGAAACATCCGGTCCGACCATTTGCGCACCGAGAATCTCGCCATATTTCTTATCGCTGATGACTTTGACAAAACCCTGGTAGTCGCCCAAACCGAGGGCTTTACCATTTGCCTGGAATGGGAATTCACCCACAGCGACATCATAGCCTTTTTCCTTTGCCTGTTCTTCCGTATAACCAAAGGAGGCTGCTTGCGGATGGCAGTAGGTCGCACGGGGCATCATATCATAATCGAGGGTAACGGTTTCGACCCCGGCGATATTCTCAGCAGCGACCACGCCCATCGCCTGTGCAACATGCGCAAGAAGCAGTTTGCCAGTGACATCACCAATCGCCCAGATGCCGTCAACATTGGTCGACATGCGGTCATCAATGTCGATATGACCCCTCTCGGTCAATTTCACACCGACGTCTTCCAGACCCAGACCCTTGGTATTGGGTTTGAAACCAATTGCCACCATGGTCGTTTCAGCTTCGATCACTTCTTCGCCATCTTCGGTTTCTACAGTTACCTTGGTCCCTTTGTCAGTGGCCTCGACTGATTTAACTTTGGATTTGGTCATCACCTTGATGCCGCGTTTCTTGTAAGCCTTCTCAATTTCTTTGCTGACGGCTTCATCTTCCAGCGGTAAGAGGTGGTCCAGCATTTCAACAATGGATACATCAACCCCATAGGCGTTCCAAACGGTGGCAAATTCCACGCCAATGGCCCCACCGCCAATGATCACGACTGATTCCGGTAAGGTATCCCGCATGATGGCAGCTTCATAATCGACGATTTTCTCACCGTCCAGTTCAATACCAGGAATAATGAAGGGATGGGAGCCTGTCGCAATGATAATATCCTTGGCTTTCAGTGTTTCCACATCGCCTTCATCAGGCGTGACTTCGACAGTATCCTTAGCAGTTAGCTTTGCAGCACCCATATGAACGTCGATATTGTGTTTTTTCATTAAGAACCCGACGCCGCGTGTCAACCGATCTGAAACTTTGCGGCTTCGCTTGAAAGCAACACTATAATCGAGCTCAAGATTATCAAAGCTGAAGCCAAATTCTTTACCTTGCTCTCGCAAAGTATGGGCAACATCCGCATTCTTTAGTAAGGCTTTGGACGGAATGCAGCCAATATTCAAACAAACACCGCCAAGGAAACGTTTTTCAACAATCGCAGTTTTCAAACCAAGCTGGGCACTGCGAATCGCAGATACATATCCTCCCGGACCAGCGCCAATAACAACGACATCATATTCTTTCATAGGATGGAATTCCTTTCAATCTAAGTTTCTTTAGTTCAGTTTTGTCATCAGTCAATTCACACAGCTTCATCCATTATACCGAAGTTAATAAGCTTAATGTGATGTAATTTATCTTTATTGCCAGTTTTCAAGGGTGTCCACGACATGCGCCAGGAATGTATCCGCTGAAGCGCCATCCAGGATCCGGTGATCGAAAGTGTAGCTCAGGTAAACCATTGGTTTGATGGCGATCGCGTCGTTGACAACGACTGGTCGCTTTTGGATCATCACCGCCATCCATTTTGATCCCCAAACCGATGCCAGAAGCATGCGGTGATTGCGTTGCAACCGGGGCTGAATGGCTGACAATGTTAGCACGCCTTAAACTGAAATGGCTTGGCATCTGCCGGGCACCAGAGGTTGGTTCCTGTGCTTTGCCCATCAGGCTCATCACAAATTCTGCTGGGCTCATTCCCATCGCTATCATCATTGAAAGATCGCGGTAGTAGGGAACCAGCCAGTCTTTTCCTTTTTCAATGGCATAGACGGCGCCGACCTGGGCAGCCTCCTGTCCAATACCGGAAATGTGAAAAGCAATCTTTCCCTGGCGATGCAGCACCCAGGCGCGTTCGTCCAGGCGCCTGGACAACAGCATAATCCAGAACATTTCCTTCTTTTTCTCATTAGAGAGCGACATATCTTACCTCCCGAAGCTTATTTATTACTTTTATTTATTTATCGTTCGATAATTCATGGTTGCTTATGAGCCCAGGGGTGTTCAAAGGGAGTGTATTATTGCTCATAACACAGACAATTATTGTGGTTTTTATCCTTTAATTAATCATACTGGCAAGAATGTGTGATTCAAATTATTTTGCTTTTATTTTTAGATTGATAATTTGGGAATAGGTTACATAAAAATTGACGATTTGCGGTTTTTTTAATGCATTGAGTTAATATTTTTCAGCTTTCAGAAGCAGAATATTCAGAAAACTCTAATGTAAAATTAATAAATAAAAACTCTTGCTAAACATTTATGGTTGTGATATATTTTATATCGTCAAACGTCTGGGTGCCCCCCTCACCCAGGCGTTTGGCGCTTTAATAGGCAAATTTGTTAAACAAGTCTTTTCACCAGGATAATTCCAAAAAGCGATAAAATAAAGACGCTTCTGTTTTTGCGAACAGCTTGTTGGAGTGAGCAATGCCAAATTTTAAATTCATGCAATGCGTCAATACTGTCTGTAATTTACGCATGCCCATTGATCTGAATCAGTACAGCGGAAAATTTTGTCCAGTATGCGGCGAACCCATGGAATTTGTTACTGACCCATTAGGTTTTATGGGCTCACCAGGAACAAGCACTCAACCGAAGCGCGAGATGGTCGTTATTCTGGATAATTTACGCAGTGCTTATAATGTTGGGGCAATTTTTCGGACTGCAGACGGCGCTGGCATTAAAAAATTATTCCTGTGTGGGATCACCCCCACGCCTGGAAACGAGGCAGGATTAGAGAAAACGGCTCTGGGTGCAGAGGATCATGTCCCCTGGGAGTATCATCCCAACGCCTTGAATTTGGTTGAAGACCGCAAATCGGAAGGTCTGCAATTGATCGCCCTGGAGAGGACGGTATCATCTACTCCCATCTTTAATTTTCACCCTGATCGAGCAGATCAACGCGTTCTGGCCTTGGTGGTTGGTAACGAGAAAGCCGGGGTTGATCCCGGGATCATGGATCTATGTGAACAGGTATTGGCAATTCCAATGATGGGCGGGAAAGGCTCTCTCAATGTGGGGGTTGCTTTTGGTATTGCTGCTTACTGGTTGTCCTTTGTTTAGTTATTCATTATTATCAAGTAAAAGGAATTATGATAGAAGCAAAAGCATTAACGAAAATTTTTGAAATCAAGAAAGGGGATGATATCCCTGCTGTGGTTGATCTCAACCTGTCTATTGCACAGGGAGAGGTGTTTGGTTTTTTGGGACCCAACGGTGCCGGAAAAACCACAACGGTGCGTATGTTGACCAGCCTGATTGGACCAACATCCGGTCAAGCCTGGGTGAATGGTTTTGAAGTTGGCAAAGAAGATCAGGAAATTCGCAGGAACGTTGGCGTTTTGACGGAGCACCCGGGTTTGTATGAGCGATTGAGTGCCTTTAAGAACCTCATGATTTATGCCAACCTTCATGATGTTGAAAGTGCTGAGAAACAAGTGGAAAAATACCTGCATATGCTGGGGCTGTGGTCACGTCGAGATGATCCGGCGGGGAGTTTTTCCAAGGGTATGCGGCAAAAATTGGCGATTGCAAGGGCATTATTGCATGAACCCCAGGCACTTTTCCTGGATGAACCCACCAGCGGATTGGATCCAGAAGCAGCGCGATTGGTGCGATCTTTTATTGAAGAGCTGGGTGACCAGGGACGAACAATTTTTTTATGCACGCATAATTTAAACGAAGCAGACCGCCTTTGTAATCGCATTGGGATTTTTAAATCACGCTTAATTGCTGTTGACACGCCAGCGAATTTACGCCAGGAAATTTACGGTC
Organism: Candidatus Brevefilum sp.; assembly: GCA_029210815.1. Lineage (GTDB taxonomy): Bacteria > Chloroflexota > Anaerolineae > Anaerolineales > Anaerolineaceae > Brevifilum. The sequence continues at coordinate 17,542 of JARGGB010000022.1, read as the reverse complement.
GCAAGGTGGTATTTCATTTGAGGGCGCTTGATCCAGCCTGGAAGAAATTAATTGGTACCATCGAAGGTGTCAGAGATGTTCAATTGGTGGATCAAAAAATAGTTGTTGGGATGGAAGATCCTGAAGGTCTCAACCCGAAAATTATTCGACTGCTGGTTGAAAATGGTGCTGACCTCTTATTTGTTGGCGAATTACGCCATTCCCTTGAAGATATTTATCTTCAGACCCTGGAGGAAGAAGGGGTGATAAAAGATGAACTTTAAAAGTATTCGAACGATTATCGACAAAGAATGGGCAGAAGTCTTTAAAAATCGCATGGTGCTTTTCACCATGATCTTTATGCCGCTGATTTTCACTGTTCTTCCGCTGGTGATGTTATATTTTACCGGGCAGGAAATGGGCGACATGGGCGGGGTGGGTACAGCGGATGTACCTGCAGAATTTCTTTCTGCCTGCAGCAGCGATATGACCGGCGCAGAGTGCATGCAAGTTTATCTGGTCAACCAGTTTCTGCTGTTATTCATGATGGTGCCGGTGATCATCCCCGTCACCATTGCGGCTTACAGCATTGTTGGTGAGAAGACCACGCACAGCCTGGAGCCCTTATTAGCAACGCCGATTTCAACGTTTGAACTATTGGTAGGGAAGAGTCTTGCGGCGTCCCTGCCGGCGATTATTGTCGGTTGGATTTCCTTCGGCCTTTTCGTTGCAGCCTTACCATTGCTTGGTGTGACGAAGTCCGTCATCAATTACATTGCCGGACCAACCTGGCTGCTGGCGATCATTATTGCAGGCCCTTTGATGGCGATTGCTTCCGTCAACCTGACGATTTTTGTGTCTTCCCGTGTCAACGATCCACGAACTGCAGAGCAAATCTCCACCCTATTTTTGCTCCCAATTCTTGGTTTGCTTTTTGCGCAATTAGCCGGTGTGATTGTGATCAATGTGATGGTTATGCTCAGTTTTATCGGCGGAATGATTTTGGTTGATATTGGTATGGTCTATTTAGGGACAAGTATCTTTCAACGAGAAAATATCTTGACCCGCTGGAAATAAAAATTTGTATAATATAAATAACTAATATCCAATCAATTCTGGAGTCAGCATGGTTTCAGTGCCATATGGGAAATTATTGAATTCGAACCAGGTTTTGCTTCGGAAAATGCTGTCAGCGAATCAGGATTTTAACAAAATCAGACCGCTGCTTCTCCAACAACATGCTCGGTTACATTCAAAAGATTTGGTAAATGGTGGGGATTGGTCTTACCAGGATGCAGTCTTAGCTGATATTCCAGAAGATTGGATGCGGATTATCCCTGAAGGTGAGGACCATTCAATAGCCTGGCTGTTATGGCATCTGACCCGCTGCGAAGACATCACCATGAATCTGCTGGTGGCAGAAATTGACCAGATCCTGTTTTCACAGGCTTGGATTGAGAAGCTAAATTGCTCATGGCGTGATACCGGTAATGCCATGTCCCCTGAGGAAATCTTCAATTTTAGCCAATTAATCAATTTGAATGCTTTGCTGAGCTACCGTACAGCAGTAGGACGGAATACCCAGGACATTATCAATGAGCTTACGCAAGAGTCACTTCATCGAAAAATGAACCCATATGCTGTGCAGAGAATATTTGATGAGGGTGCCGTGCTTGAAGAAGCACGAGGGATTGCAGAATACTGGTCAAAGCGAGATGTTGCAGGTCTGCTATTGATGCCAGCGACACGTCATATTTTGACCCATTTAACTGAAGCTCTTAAAATCAAGAAGAAGCTGAAGAAAGCTTTTAGTAAATGACAATCCGTAGATGTATCCAAGCTGATATCACTACGCTAAATGTAGATGCCATTGTTAATGCTGCCAATTCATCATTGTTGGGCGGCGGCGGTGTGGATGGTGCCATCCATCGAGCGGCTGGTCCTCGTTTAATTGAGGAATGCCGGCTTTTGGGTGGATGTCCTACGGGTGATGCTCGCATCACAGGCGGTTATGATTTGCCTGCCAGGCATGTTATCCATGCTGTTGGACCCATCTGGCATGGCGGCACCCGTGATGAAGCAAAACTCCTGGCTTCCTGCTACCAGCGCAGCCTGGAGATTGCTGTTGAGAATAATATCAAATCAATCGCCTTCCCTTGCATCAGCACTGGGGTTTATGGCTATCCCAACCAAGCAGCCGCAGAAATAGCAATTGCTGCAGTGAATGACTTTCTAAAGTCAGAATCATCCTTAGAAGTGGTCATATTTTGTTGTTTCCTGGATAAAGACTTCCTCATTTACCAAAAATTGCTAGATCAGAGATGATTTTTCTTGTCAGGTATATTTTGAAAGGAATTTCATGATGATTAATTATCGACCCTACCAATCCGAAGACGACTTTTGGAGGATGCGCGCTTTTCTGAGAGAAGTGTTTGTGTTGAACGGCTTTCGAGAGCGAGCCTGGCACGTGGCGCGCCTGGAATATGCCCGCTGGCATACTTGTTTGAACTGCCACAATCTTACACTACATGATGTCGCACACCTTTGGGAGGCAGATGGCGAATTAATTGCGATAGCGATGCCTGATGGCGGCCCTGATGAAGCACACTTCATGATCCATCCGGATTATGAAAACAAGGCGCTGGAAGAATCGATGCTCGCCATTGCTGAGGAGAAGTTGTCCATTATTAATGAAGAGGGGAAGCGATTTTTGCATGTATGGGCAATGGAAGATGACCCTCTTCGACGGGCGCTGCTGGCTGAACATGGTTATGAACGAAAAGGCTGGGTGGAGACCCAGCATCGGCGTGACCTGAGCCTTCCCATCCCCCATGTGCCGGTACCGGAAAAATACACCATTCGCTCACTGGGTGACGGACTGGAACTCCTGGAGCGCTGCTATGCCTCCGGTTTGGGCTTCCATCAAGGGGATATAAAGATTGCTGTTGAAAACCGGGATGACCCCACCTGGTACCGAAATATTCAGACAGCGCCGCTATACCGAAGGGATCTGGATTTAGCTGCCATCGCGCCTGATGGCGCTGTCGTATCTTTTTGCACCATTTGGTTTGATGATGTCACCCGTAGTGCGTATTTTGAACCCGTTGCGACCGTACCTTCACATCAACGCCGGGGATTGAGCCGAGCTCTGTTGACAGAAGGCTTGCACCGGCTAAAGCGTAGGGGCTGTTTGTGGGCGTTTGTGGCAGGTTTTGAACCCGGACCAAACAGGCTTTATGAAACCACCCTTGGCCCGGAATATGGTCACTACCAATCCTGGGAAAAAACCTGGTAATTCAAAAGGAGGAATCAATGGAATCACGAATAAGCATTATTTCATTGGGCGTTAGAGATTTGGAAAAGTCTTATCGTTTTTATAAAGAAGGTTTGGGTTTCCCGATGCAGGGCAAGCTTGAAGATGGGATCATTTTCTTTCAAACATCAGGAACGCGTCTTGCGCTCTACCCTTTGGATAAACTGGTGGAAGATGTATCGCCGCAGATGAATTCAGACCGATCAGGATTCCCAGGTTTCACCCTGGCGCATAACACACGCACCAAGGAAGAGGTGAACCGGGTGCTGCAGTTGGCAGAAAAAGCTGGCGGTATGATCGTAAAACCCGCACAGATGGTCTTTTGGGGTGGTTACAGCGGTTACTTCACGGATCCGGATGGCTATTATTGGGAGGTTGCCTGGGCAGAATTTTGGGAATTTAACGAGGACGGGAGCCTGGTCGTTTAAATCAGCATCAATATTAAACTATCAAACAGCGTCCTAATGGTTTATTGAAAGGAAAATGATGATACGAGTTGATGATTTTTCGAAAATGCTCTCTGGGGAGCTGGATATTCTAAAACAACAGACGGCGGGACTAACGACAAAAGACAGCCTGCTGCAGCCACAACCGGGCGGCAATTGCTTAAATTGGGTGATGGGACACCTGGTGGTCAATTTGGTAGAGATACTTGATGTTCTGGATGGGGAACTTTTGGCAGACCTTCCCGACCTGACCCGCTACCGCATCGGTTCTGAACCGATACGCGGTGAAGAAGCCAGTGTTCTGGCATTAGATAATCTGGTTGATCTTTATGAGCAGTTGACCAATAAAATTGTTGATAGGCTCTCTCAAATGAATGAAGATGATTTTGAAGAGGAGATAGATTTCTGGCAGGGAAAGAGCCGGCGAGGCTATGTGGCATTCTTCTACTTTTTCCATAACACTTTTCATTTAGGACAGTTGGAGTATCTGCGCAACCTGGCTGGAAAAACAGAAAAGGTTATCTAAACGAAAGCAGGTAAAACCATTATGAAAAAAGAAAAGGCCATCGGATTTTAGGAAATCCGGATTCAACGGTTCGTGTGAAGATTCTGCGCTGGATTGCACGTATTTGGAGTTTGCTGGCTTTAATACTTGCGCTGGTTATCGCAATAAGCCCGGACCCATATGCCGTAAACCCAATTACAGCGCGGGAGCTCTTTATGTTGAGCCTCTGGCTGATTGCGATCCTGGGTTTGGTCCTGGGATGGCGGTTTGAGCGCATGGGTGCACTAATCACCATCATCATAATACCGGTGCGCGAAGCACTTTATGTCCTTTTTTACCGGGAATGGACGGTAAATTTCCTGTTGATTTGGGCTTTGGTTATTCCACCAGCAATATTGTATTTATTAGCCTGGTCAGGGGATAGAAAAAAGTAATTTTGGTCTATGCTCCCTTACCATACCATTGAAGGTTTTCTGAAATTTACAGACCCGGGTCTGCGTGAAATTGTGTTGGAACTGCGTAATATTGTCGCACAGGTTGCACCTGGTATCGCAGAGTATATCCGTCATGGGGGAATTGTGTATTACTTTGTGGAATTGGGCGGTCCTGTCAGTGCTGGTGTTTGTGGGATAGCCATCAAAGCTGATCATGTAAGATTGTATTTTACCCAGGGGGCGTTTATCCCGGATAGAACGCACTTGCTAAAGGGATCAGGTAAAGCTATGCGATATCTGAAATTAACCAAATTTGAATCCGTTCCCTGGGAGGAAATTCGAGATTTAATCTCGGCGCATGCTGATTTTGATCCACGCTCTTTTACCATCACCTGAATTCAAAAAAGAAGATAGAATTTACCTCTGGCTATTCAACACACCTAAAATTTAGAAAGAACACAATGAAAATCAAAACCATTATTGTTTTATTCCTCAGCCTTTGCTTATCCATCGCTTCGACTCTGACTGTAAATGCACAGGATTCCGACTTCCTGATTCGCGTCCGGAAGGATTTTGGTTACAACATGGGGAGCAATATCCAGGGGCGTTTCACCATCAGCCTGATAGGTGATGAGAAAGCGATCGACAGCGTAAATTTCTATGTTGATGATGTCCTGGTGCAGCGACTTGAGACTGAACCGTTCAAATACCAATTCCAGACAGATGAATTTGATCCCGGGATACATCGTGTTTATGCTGAGATTGAATTAAATGACGGGGGCAAGCAAATGACATCTTATGCGCAGTATAACTTCCTCAGCCGAAGTGAAGCTAATCGTCAAATGAGGACGGTATTTCTTGTTATTGGTGGTGTCATCGTAGGCGCACTGCTGCTTGTGGCTTTGATCCAAAATTTAATTATTAAGAAAAGCAGTGAAAGCCCCCGCCAGGCTGGTGCACCTCGAAATTATGGGATCTTAGGCGGTACAATCTGCAAAAAATGCGGGCGGCCTTTCCCAAGGCATATCTGGGGGTTTAACCTGGTTGTGGGCAGGCTTGACCGTTGTGACAATTGCGGGAAATGGTCCATGACGATTCGAGCAACTCCTAAAGCTTTACGCCTTGCTGAGGAAACGGAATTGGAATCTGCTGTGGCGGATTTGCCAGGGTTTGACGTTGAGAAAGATGAAAAGGATTTACTGGAAGAAACGAAATATTTTGATGATAATTAAGTCCTTTTGCTTCTTAGCCCACTGAAGGTAGGGGGGGTGTTTATTGTTCCTTGACCTTCCGCGTGGTAGAATTCGTGTGAATAAAATAAGTCGGAGGTGCTATGGAACAGCAGGTCGCAACAGAAAAAGTTAAAAGAGGTTTGGCGCAGATGCTCAAGGGCGGTGTGATTATGGATGTGGTAACACCAGAGCATGCCAAAATTGCAGAAGACGCAGGTGCAGTTGCGGTAATGGCCCTGGAGCGTGTGCCAGCTGATATTCGTGCTGATGGCGGCGTTGCCCGTATGAGCGACCCTGAATTGATCATAAAAATTATGGAGACGGTCTCCATTCCGGTCATGGCAAAAGTACGTATCGGGCATTTTGTTGAAGCCCAGATCCTTGAATCCCTTGGTGTGGACTACATTGACGAATCAGAAGTTTTAACCCCCGCTGATGAAGAACACCATATCAACAAACACGACTTCAAGATCCCTTTTGTTTGCGGCTGCCGTAATTTGGGTGAAGCTTTACGCCGCATTGGTGAGGGTGCTGCAATGATCCGCACGAAAGGTGAAGCCGGAACAGGCGACGTCGTTGAAGCTGTCCGGCATGCACGCACAGTGATGGGTGAAATTCGTCGATTGCAGAATATGCCCGAAGAAGAGCTGATGTCCTTTGCCAAGGAGATCGGTGCACCTTATAACCTGGTGAAAGAAACCCGGGAATTGGGACGCTTACCCGTTGTTAATTTTGCGGCGGGCGGTATTGCTACCCCGGCAGATGCCGGTTTGATGATGCAGCTTGGCGTTGACGGCGTTTTTGTGGGTTCTGGTATTTTTAAATCAGGCGATCCCGCAAAGCGTGCTAAAGCGATTGTAAAAGCGACAACCCATTATAATGATCCTGCGATTTTGGCTGAGGTCAGCCGGAATTTAGGTGAACCCATGGTTGGCCGCCAGGTGACGGATATCCCGGAATCTGAATTGATTGCATCACGCGGCTGGTAATCCGCAAGGTTCATTGCGAAAAACGATGAATATCGGCGTCCTTGCTCTGCAGGGAGATTTTCACGAGCACACTAAGGTTCTCCAATCCATTGGTGTTTCCTCACGCCTGGTCAAGCTGCCGCGAGACCTGACAGGGCTTGATGGCTTGATCATTCCTGGCGGAGAGTCAACCACCATTGGCAAATTGGCTGAAGATTACGACCTTATTGAACCATTGCGTCAATTTGGGCAGTTGCACGCTATTTGGGGAACCTGTGCTGGTGCAATATTTTTATCCAAGGATGTCAAGCGAGACCAGCCTTTGCTGAGATTGATGGACATTGAAGTGCAGCGCAATGCCTTTGGCAGGCAGGTCGATAGTTTTGAAATTGATTTACAAGCGCCCTTTTTAGAGTATGGTGAATCACAGCCTTACCATGCCGTCTTTATTCGAGCGCCAATGATCAAATCCGTTTATGGTAAAGCGGAAATTTTATTGAAACTTCCGGATGGTGCAATTGTTGCTGCAAAGCAAGGACGCTTATTGGCGACTTCTTTCCATCCAGAATTGACTGAAGACGACCGTTTTCACCGATATTTTGTGGAGTTAACACAATCATAAAAGTCAGACCGATCCTTTGGTACGATTGGCCTTATGTCTTTCGTCACCGCAGCCAATTAATCAGCACAGACAATGTGCTGGCTTTAACGCGCGGCACCCCACTTTCATGGACGCAATTGATATCATCCTTCAACCCGATGGACCACGTGTTCACAGGTGTTTTTGATCCCGAAGATGCGGGGTCAAAAATTATTGGACAAATTTATCAACCAGGGGATTGGGATGGAACGCAGCTGCACTACCTGCTGTCATCTGAAGATCAAGGCGCTCAGGATATGGTGCTGCTGCTGGAAGGCTTGATTCACCAGGCAGGACAATGGTGCGCAAAGCATATCACTGCTGATTTGTCGCTTGATTCTGACCTTTTTAGCGCTTTTCGCCAGTCAGGGTTTTCAGTTTTAGCCAAACAGCGTGTGTTCCGATTTGAAAAACCCTGGGTAGGTGCAAAAAAGGGGATCAATCAATGGCAAATCTGGACCAGCAGTGATGTAAAAGCCATGCGAGGGCTTTATGCCAAATTGGTGCCGCCCGTCATCCAAACGGTAGAACCGCTGACAAAACGTAAAATGTTGGGCATGGTATATTACGATCAGGATGGCGATTTGAAGGCTTATGCAGACCTGGTGTACGGCCCGGCTGGTGCCTGGGTTTTACCTTTTTTGCATCCTCAAACAAAAGAAAGCCCTCTCGAACTGATAGGTCAATTGCTTGAAGACCTGCCGGATCTTAACGGCAGGACGGTTTATTTAATTGCCCGTTCATATCAACCCTGGCTCGAAAATGCTTTGGTAAGCTCGCCAGCCAGACCAGGCCCTGAACAGGCATTGATGGTGCGTTACCTGGCGCTTCGACAAAGGGTAAAAGCAGAATTTCCTTTTGGTGCAGTCGAAAATGGAAATCCTGAACCTACGGTTCCACTTGCGCCAATTAAGAATAATCAGCAATAAGCCGCTAAGGCTCCTGCCAGGTATTCAAAGAAGATGTTAACAAAAATCGGATACAATTATTGATTGTTGATTTGAAAAGAATAAAAAATTATTATGGAAAAAAGTTTTGAAAAAATTTATGTTAGAACATCAAAAAATAACAGATGATTTGGATTTGCTGCTGGACGTCCTGCCGCCGCACATTGTAAAAGTTGTGCGTGAGCTGGATGACAGTGACAATCTTTTGGAAATAGTCATGGATTTGGGGCGTTTGCCAACAGCCCGTTTCGTTCAGCGCGAAGCTGTCTTGAGCGATAAAGAGGTAACGTATGAAGAGATTCATACGATCACCAAATCAATCAGTGATTTTGACGCGGACAACCGCGCTGGCATTGAACGTACCTTGCATCGAATTTCTGCGATCCGCAACCGCCATCGTGATGTTGTGGGTTTAACCTGCCGAATAGGGCGTGCCGTCTACGGCACCAGTGATATCATCCAGGATTTGATTGAATCGGGGGCAAGCATCCTGATTTTAGGACGTCCTGGTGTGGGGAAAACCACGATTTTGCGAGAAGCTGCAAGGATCTTGGCTGAAACTGCTCGTGTCATTATCGTTGATACCAGCAATGAGATCGGCGGCGATGGGGATGTTCCGCACCCGGCGATTGGCAGCGCACGCAGGATGCAGGTTGCGCAGCCCTCATTGCAGCACGAAGTGATGATCGAGGCAGTTGAGAATCACAACCCTGAAGTGATCGTTATCGATGAGATTGGGCGAGAGCTTGAAGCGATGGCTGCCAGAACCATTGCCGAGCGTGGTGTACAGTTGATCGGCACAGCGCACGGTAATACTCTGGAAAACCTGCTTCTCAACCCAACCCTTTCAGACCTGGTCGGCGGTATTGAATCCGTCACCCTTTCAGATGATGAAGCACGTCGGCGAGGTACACAGAAGACAGTGCTCGAACGCAGGGCACCACCGACATTCGATGTCCTTGTGGAAATTCAGGATCGCAATCGTATCGCTGTTCAAAGCGATGTAGCTGCTGCTGTGGATGCGCTCTTACGGGGGTACCCACTGCCGCCTGAAATACGCTACCGTGACGATGAGAACAAAATTCACATTCAGAAGCCAGCCGCACCCAGGCTGAGCACAGCCGCACAGGCACTCAGCCGCTCTGGCAAGCGAGATACCACGCCATTTTCGCGTTCGACCGGCGGGCAGCGCCAGACCAATGGTGGGCGTGAAGTCGATACCCTTGAAGAATCGATGGAAATGCTCCAGGAAGAACGCCAGGCGCTAAAACCAGTTGCTATCTATCCCTATGGGGTAGCAAGAAATCGGTTGCTGCAAGCGGGAAAGCAATTAAAAGTACCGGCAAAAATTGTGAGAAACCTCAAAGACGCAGATGCTTTGCTGACCTTAAGACGATATTATCGGGAACGTCAGCAGCCTGTTATTGAGGCTGAGCAGCGCGGCATGCCCATCTTTGTGCTGCGATCCAACACGAGCCAGCAAATGGAGCAATTCCTGGTTGATCTTTTCAACCTCAGTGATGCGAACAATAAGCAAGGGTCGGAGAATGTGGCTGTTGATCAAACCCAGGCGGCGATTCAGGCTGTGCTGAACGGTGAACGCTGGGTCGATTTAGCGCCAGCTTCTTCAACCATTCGACGTTTACAGCATGAGATGGCGCGGCAGGCTGAACTCGTTTCCCATTCATATGGTAAAGAACCCAACAGACATGTAAGGATATTTAGAGAATAACCATGTTTATTACCCTTGAAGGTCCGGAAGGCAGCGGGAAGACATCCCAGGTTCCATCTCTGGCAGATTATTTACGGGGAGAAGGCTTTGATGTGGTCGTCACACGGGAGCCCGGCGGCACAGCCGTAAGCGATCAAATTCGGGACGTTTTGATGAATTTGAAGAATGTGTCGATTGTCCCCCGAACAGAAATCTTATTATTCCTGGCAGCACGCGCCCAGCACGTTGAGGGATTGATCAGACCTGCCCTCGAAGCTGGAAAGCTTGTACTTTGCGATCGTTACGGCGATTCGACCCTTGCTTACCAGGGTTATGGGCACAAAACTGATTTGGACACCCTGCGCTACCTGCTTAATTATGCAACTGGCGGCTTAAAACCGGATTTGACCTTGCTTTTGGACATTCCAGTTGAGATGGGTTTGGAACGAAAGCGAAAAAATGACTCCGAATGGAATCGACTCGATGCGTATGCAGAAGCTTTCCATAAACGAGTCCGTCAGGGATATTTGGAACTGGCGAAATTAGAACCTGAACGATGGGAGATCATTGATGCTTCAAAGGGAAAAGACCAGGTTCAGCAATATATGCGTCAGGCTGTGATCAGCCGACTTAAACAAAAATAAATTGATGCTGCATGGATTAAGATTCAAGCAGGACTATTAAAAGTATTGACAATGAGAAAGGTCGATTGATGTTCAAAAAACTATTTGCCATTTTGATTATTGGTGTTTTCTTGCTCTCTGCCTGTTCGTCAAAAACACCTGAACCCACAGCAACACCTGTACCAACGGAAGAACCCACCCAGGAAGTTACAGAACCTGAGGATGTATTGCAGGGTGATACCATGCCGTGTACGACGGTTTATAACTATGAGACCACGGCGGAAACAGACCAATACCAAGCCGTAGCGGATCAGATGCCGCCCCTGGATTTAGAAGAGGATTGGGTGCGCGGCAACCCTGAAGCGCCAATTACAATCTTTGAATATGCGGATTTTCAATGCCCGGCATGTGTGGGTTTTGCGCAATATACCGAGCTCTTGCTTGAAACTTTCCCTGATACCATTAAAGTGGTATTCAGACATTTGCCGCTTCCATCCATTCATAATTTGGCATTTATAGCCGGTATGGCTGGGGAAGCTGCTGGCGCCCAGGGCATGTTCTGGGAAATGCATGATTTTTTGTATGCAAACCAGAGCCAATGGAATACTTTCACCGAGGATGGCTTTATCGATTGGATACTTGTACAGGCAGAAAATATGGGGATGGATGTTGAACAGTTTGAAGCCGATCTAACAAATGAGGCGGATCGGCAGGAACTGGAAGAAACAAACGCTTATCGCCTTGAATTGGGCATGCACTACACACCCTTTGTCGTCGTCAATGGGCGGGTGTATCGTGATAATAACCCGAATTTATTTGGTCTGATCGGTATTTATGCATTTGATGGTTATGAAGAATGCCCACCATGGGTGATAGAGCCAGAAAAATCCTATACCGCAGTTTTGGACACCAGCGCCGGCGAGATTCAGATTGATCTCTTTGCCGATGTCGCACCCCTCGCGGTCAATTCATTTGTTTTCCTTGCCCAGGAGGGTTGGTATGATGGTGTTTATTTCCATAGAGTTGTTGAAGATTTTGTTGCCCAGGCAGGTGACCCATCTGGTTTAGGTGCGGTTAGCCCGGGTTATGCCTTTGATAATGAAACCGGGAATGGGCTGTCCTTTGACAGCGCCGGGGTTCTGGGAATGGCAAATGCTGGCGTAAATACCAATGGAAGCCAATTCTTTATCACCCTCGGACCGACAACGGATCTTGACGGCGGCTATACCATCTTTGGCGAGGTCAAACAAGAAAGCCTGCCAGTCCTGGATGAGATTGCACTGCGCGATCCAAACACAGCGGTGGATTTTGAAGGTGCAACGATCATTAACGGGATTGAAATCATTGAAAATTAAGCGATAAGGAATTCGCTTTTTATGGAAGCTCGAGACACGAACACTCGGGATTGGCGTACGAAATTAAGCCTGGGTCTGAGCGGGTTGGGAATAGCCTATTTTCTGATCCAGGCTATTAGTTACACTGTTCTGTGGGTCTCGAATTTCAGGTCGCCGCAGAGCGGCATAGACCAGGTGATTAACTATGGTTTATTGGTCTGGTCTTCAATTCTTTCTGGCTTGATGCTTGTGCCAGTTTTTTTGTTGAGCCTTTCCAAACTGCGGGGGCAAGATCCCCCTGTATGGCTGGATACCAGCCGTCCCACTTATCGAAAAAATGTTTCATGGCTGCTGTCCTTGTGGCCGGTGATCGTGTTGATCGGTTGGTATGTCGCTGACCGCCCTATGGCGGCGGCTTTTCTTTTAGGACCGATTAACCTCCTGGTCGCCGGTTTGCCGATTTTGTGGGTTTATTTATTTGCCAGCATGGGTTTAAAGCGAGGCTTGCAGGTAAGGCAGTGGCGAATCTTTGGATTCAGCCTGACGATCACACCCTTTATTGTTATCATTTTAGAGCTCGTCGCCATATTGATTTTAGGCGGCTTGGGCGCCCTCTGGGTGTCATACCGAACATCCGTTGATCTGTCTTTTGAACGAGATCTGACGTATTTGTTCAACCAGGTTTCAATCTATCAGAATGACCTTGATGGACTGCTTGAACTATTAAGACCAGCGATTCTTCAACCGGGTGTCATTGTGTGGGTGCTTGTTCTTTTTGCCGGTGTCATTCCAATTATTGAAGAAGTTATAAAGACCATTGCCTTATGGCCGATGGCTGGCCAAAAGATCACGCCGCAGGAGGGTTTTGTGGGCGGCTTATTATGCGGGGCTGGCTTTGCTTTTATTGAAAATGTGTTGTATTTCACAGTGTCGATCACAGCGATGGATTGGTTAATTTTAGCAATCGGGCGTGCAGGCACAGGTGTTTTACACATGCTGGCATCCGGGCTGATTGGATGGGGGCTGGCACTTGCCTGGCGTGATGGCAAATGGCTCATTTTATCAGGGACCACTTTATTTGCCATAATCTTACACGGCCTTTGGAATGCTGTGGCACTGCTCACCGGGATTGCTTCACTTCTATTTCTTGATAATAACGCGACAGTCTGGCAAAATCTTTTATACAGTTTGCCCACGCTTATCCTTCTCATCATTTCTGTGATTGGCATTGGTTTAATCAGCCATCATTTTAGAAAACAAAATCATCTTGAGTCAGCGATCATCGATCAGGATCTTGAAAACGAGGAGCAGTTTGCCAATTGAGAATCCTGAATCATATCCCGGGTTCCCCAGGAGCATTTACGCATGAATAAATACCCCTTATTAGAACCGGTACGATTTTTAGTGAGGACGCTCACTAAATTTACAGTAGAAAATCAATCGCGAATTCCAGGTACAGGCGGTGTGTTGATCACCACCAATCACCTCAGCCGGCTGGACACCCCAATCCTGCTTGCAATCACTGACCGGGAGGATCTGGTCGCGATCATTGCGAAGAAATACCAGGAAAAGCCGTTTTTTAAGTGGGTACTGGAGAAGGTTGGGACAATGGTCTGGATGGATCGGACAACAACCGACTTTGCGGCTGTGAGAGATGCGCTTGATCAACTGAGGCACGGTGCCATCGTGGGTATAGCTCCTGAAGGCACCCGCAGTAGAGAATTCCGGGGACTGCTGGAAGGCAAACCTGGCGCTGCTTTGATGGCGGCGAGGGCTTCAGTCCCGATTGTCCCGGTTGGCATTATTGGTTCAGAAAAAATCAATGCACATTTTCTCAAACTGAAGCGACCCCCTGTTACTGTTCGCGTGGGGGAAGCCTACATGCTGCCAGAAATGGATCGGGACGATCGCCAGGGCTGGCTTGCTCGCAATACCGATGAGATTATGTGCCGCATTGCTGCCTTGCTGCCACCAGAATATCGCGGTTTTTATGAAGGTCATCCTCGGTTGAAGGAATTACTGGCTGGAGAGACGAAGTAGCAAATCGAATCTCAGTACACAATTCTGAGCCGTTCAATAATGGATGACTGATTTTTTCACGGTGGTATAATCCAAAAATGTTACCCGATTTAGATTTAAACGATGTGATTCGAATGCGTAAGCCCCATCCATGCGGCGGTTATGAGTGGCGTGTTGTACGGTTGGGCGCGGATATTGGTTTGGTGTGTCTGACCTGCGGCAGGCGGATCATGCTAGATCGACGCTCTCTCAGGAACCGGATGAAAACCATTGTGAGCAAAGCTGAGGAGAATGATGCCCAGGAATAATAAAATACCTCATATTGTTTTTTTGTTTTCGGATACCGGCGGAGGACATCGCAGCGCTGCCCAGGCGATCATTGAAGCTTTAGAAATTTATTATCCCAACCAGGTTACGACCGAAATGGTGGATTTCTTTGTTGAGTATGCGCCGCCGCCATTTGATTTAGCGCCAGCGACCTATGCACAGATGGGACAGGTGCCTGAATTATGGAAGCTTGGCTATAAACTGAGCGATGGCAAACGCCGCTCAAAATTTATTCAAGAAGTATTGTGGCCTTACATTCGCAAGGCAACATCAAATTTGTTACAGGAACATCCCTGTGATCTATTCCTTTCTGTTCATCCCATTGTCAACACGCCGATTTTAAGGGCATTGGAAGAGAACCCCATCCCATACATGATTGTGATTACGGATATGGTAACCACCCACGCATTTTGGTACAACAAAAGGGCAAACCAGACCCTGACGCCAACAGAAGAAGCTCGAGATAGAGGGCTTGAATTTGGGTTAAATCCGGACAAAATCAAGGTGATTGGCCAGCCGATAGCAGACCAATTCCGAAGGCCTTCAGCACCCAAAAATGAGTTAAGGAGGAAATTTGGGTGGCCAGAGGATTTGCCTGTTGTTTTGATGGTCAGCGGTGGTGAGGGCATGGGACCGATCGAAGAAACGGTCCGAGCGGTGGATGAGGCTGGATTGGATTTGATGATGGTGGTGATTGCCGGACGGAATCAATCATTGAAGCAAAACCTGGAGGACGCAACCCTTCAGACGCCCAACGAAGTTTTGGGCTTTGTTGAAAACATGCCGGACTTGATGAATGCTGCTGACATCATTGTCACCAAGGCTGGCCCAGGGACGATTTCTGAAGCCTTTGTTGCGGGCTTGCCCATTATCCTTTATTCCCGGATGCCGGGTCAGGAAGATGGCAATATTGATTACGTGGTTGATAAGGGATCTGGTGTTTGGGCACCGCGTCCGATGGATGTGGTTGAGACCCTGCAGCTGTGGCTTGATAACCCTTCTGAAAGGCAAAGGGTAGCAGCGGTTTCAAAAAGCCTGGCACGCCCGGATGCATCCATGGATATTGCAGGTGAGATAATTAAGATTGTTAATAATCCACAAATCTGATATGATATTAAAGATAAATTATGCCGATATTAGATGACAGCATTTTTGAATTTTTCAGCCACAGCCCGGATCAGACCCGGCGTTTAGGGATTCACCTGGGTGGTTACCTGCGCCTAGGGGATGTCATTTGCCTGGAGGGTAACCTTGGGTCTGGCAAAACCACGCTTGTGCAGGGGATTGCCCAGGGGTGGGGTGCTTTGGATCCCGTATCCAGCCCCACATTTATGATTGTGAACGAATATCGGCGGGCAGACCAGGAACGCCTGTATCATCTGGATGCTTACCGTCTGAATGGCAGCATGGATGCAGACCTTCTGGACTTTGATCGCATGCTCAGCCAGGGTCCGATTGTGATTGAATGGGCAGAGAAGGTCAAGGGCGTTTTGCCGGAGTCTTATCTGTGGATTTCTTTGAAATACACCGGGATGGAACACCGTGCAATGCGGTTGACATCCCAGGGCAAGCGCCATGAAAAGATTATTGACCAATTAAGACGTAAATTGTATGGAGATTTCTAGTGTTATTAGCCTTTGATACATCGACATCCTGGATCAGCCTGGCGCTTTATGATGGTGTCTTTATTCGATATGAGATGAGCTGGAAGAGCCAGCATCACCACACCGTTGAGCTGGCACCTGCCATTGACGCTCTTTTTCGTCACACGCAAACAACAAGCGATGATCTGACTGGCTTGGCTGTGGCAATTGGCCCAGGCTCATTTACCAGTTTGCGAATCGGATTAGCGACAGCCAAGGGGCTTTCATTGGCTTTACACCTGCCGGTAGCAGGGGTGCCCTCACTGGATGTGATTGCAAAAGCACAGCCGCTGGATGAAAAACCGATGATAGCCGTGCTTCAAGCAGGGCGTTCGCGCCTGGCTTATGCGCCTTACAGGGTTGAAAATGGCTTATGGCAAGCCCAGGAAGACCCAGCGGTGATTGACCCTAAAGAATTGGTCAAAATGATCAAAGAGCCAACATTGGTATGCGGGGGACTTTCACAAGAAGCGCGCTCAACAATCGGCCGACGCTGGAAAAATGCCATTCTTGCCTCACCATCTTTGTCCTTGCGTCGTGCCGGCTTCCTGGCAGAGATTGGCTGGGAAAGACTGCAAAACGACCAGGCAGATGATCCTGTAACACTGGCACCCATTTACCTGAGCACGAGCAATTCTATCCCAGATTAAGATGCCTGAGAATCAGCACCAGGCGCAGCTTATTTTTCGTCCCATGACCACTTCAGATCTGGACCAGGTGGCAGCTGTTGACCGTGCCGCCTTCCCGACACCCTGGCCAAAAGACGCGTTTCTTTATGAGATCAAACGTGGGCGAAATTCGGTTTGCTGGGTCGCAGAGCAAGCGGAATCCGGCGGCAAAATCCAGGTTGTGGCATCGATTGTCATTTGGCTGGTTTTGGATGAAGCGCATATTGGCACGCTGGCAGTCAAACCTGGCTATCGCGGCCAGAAAATTGGACAAAAACTGCTGGCTTTGACGCTTTTAGAATGCCAGCAGCGCGGTGCAAGACAGGCAATGCTTGAGGTGCGCCAGAGCAACCATGCGGCTCAAGCGCTTTACCGAAAATTTGGCTTTGAGGCTGTTGGTTTGCGAAAGGATTATTATAAAGATACCCACGAGGATGCTGTTTTGATGACTCTTGAGGCGTTTAATTCGGAAAACCTTGCTCAGCTGGCACAAGGCGGATAAGATTATTGAAGTTTGGAATTCTTGTAGGAGGTCATTGTGAACGCAGAAGCGGTACTCAAAGAAATTGGAGAGCAAACATCAGTTTGTACACGTTGTAAGCTGCATTATTCCCGTAGAAATGCTGTGCCGGGTGCGGGCAACCCCAATAGCTCGCTTATGTTTATCGGGGAAGGACCTGGATTTCATGAGAATCAACAGGGACTGCCCTTCGTGGGAGCTGCGGGTTCGTTTTTAGATGAGCTGCTGGTAGA
>JARGGB010000021.1 GCA_029210815.1 Candidatus Brevefilum sp. | reverse complement strand
TATAGTATCATTTACCCATACTAATTAGCGAGGAACCCATTTAATAAACTTTATCCAAACTGACTCCCCTCAGAAAGGAAGGAAACCATGAAACGCTACTATATCCTGGTTCTGTTAGCATTTATTCTGCTCGTCCCCCTGGTGTCGTCTGAAGCCGAGCGTGCCTACCCCACCCTGCCCGGATCGATCTCCTCCCCGAGCTTCGGGTATGTTGTCCACTATGATGACACGGATCCCCTTGCAGCAGGCTACATGCCGGCTGCCCAGGCACAGTTTATGGTGGACACCTGCAACAATGATGACACCCCATCCGCCGGAAATCCGAATGGCCTTCATGTTGGCTACACCGATGTGGGCTTCAAAGCACCTGACTTTCTCAGTTCAACGAGAAATATTTACACTTATGCCTGCACCAGTTGTGACAGCGGCAGCGCGCCAGCCGACGCGATTCTCTTACCCGCTTCAGCGTATGACACCGCTGGTGAACAGTGCATCCGTTCGGTCGTTGGACACGAGCTGTTCCATCATGTCCAATTCGCTTATATCACTTTCAACAAATGGCCAAATTGGGTCCACCCCCTGGAAGGCACTGCACGCATGTTCCAGGACAAATTTTACAACGACCTGGATTCCTGGAATGGGGCTGGATGCTGCTGTGGATATGTCGGTGAGATAAACGGTTATCTGGCTAATCCCAATCGGGCTATCTGGGACCTGAGCTATCCATCTGTGCTGTGGTGGACCTACCTGACGGAACAGCTTGGCTCAATTAATACTGAACCCAATGCCGGGTCTGATTTTGTCGTTGAGCTGTGGGAACGGGCTGAAGCAAACAACAGCCCGGTGGATGTCGTCAAAGCAGTGCGCGAAGCCATCGCTGCCTTTACCAGCAGGAGCATGGAATCCATGTTCCAGGATTTCACTATTGCAAACTACACAAAACAAATGGATCTTTCACTGCTTTCATCCCCCGCACGTTATCGATACCGCGACGAAAACGACGGCAATGGCCAAATTTTCAATGCAGTCACAAAAACCTGGAATGGTTCTGTACCAAAAACCGCTTCCTCAAAAGTTGAACGTTGGGGAGTGCGGTATTTCGAGGCAGATGTCTCAAGCTGCGGCGACGGCGTGGTTGGCTTTCACGCTGAAGGAGACCAGGCAGCTTATGCCCTGATCCCAATTAAAGGCACCGACAGGGTTCAATCGATCAATAAAGCCACTGTCGCGAATTATTCACGGGCTTTTCTGCAACTAAGTGCCTCCCCCTACACAAAGCTGGGCCTCGTGGTCACCGGCGGCAACTCCGCTGCAGATTTCACCTACACCTTCGACTGCGGTCAGGTGGATATGGAAATTCGTGAACCCAAATATCCGGACCCGATCGCTTACGTTGGTGCTCATAATCAGCCCGAACGGTTTTTAGTCAAACTGCGTGTACAGGGACCCCCATCACTGGGAACACCCTCTGTAGAAGGACTGGATAGTGATGATTTTACAGCGTTCGTTGGCAACCCCAGCGACCCGCTTAACGAAGCTGAGGTGATCAACGGTGCTTATGTCCAGGGAGAGTACTGGCTGGTGGTACAGGCGCCAGTAAAGTTGGGGCCTGAACCAGACACCTACAACCTGACCGTTAAATTGGGTACCATCGCTATTGTGACCAATGAGGCTGCCGTCGTCTATGCGACTAAAAGTGTTGATCAAATGCTGGTCATTGATAAATCGGGCAGCATGAACTATCCATCGGGCAGCACTAAAATTGATGCGGCTAAGGAAGCTGGCAAGCTGTTTGTCGATTCCGCACGCAGCAGCGATTACACCGGCGTGGTCAGTTTCAGCGGTGACATGAGTGAACCAAATGATGATGCAACCCTTGAATACAATCTGCAACCTGTCACAGAGGACAGCCGCCTGGAAGCCAAGGAGGCAATCCAGCTAATTGAAACTGAAAACATGACCTCCATCGGGGACGGCATGGTTATGGCTACCACTGAAATCTTATCCAATGGCCGACCAGCGCCGCCAACAGAGCGCTGGATTATACTGTTGAGCGACGGCATGGAAAATGAAGCAGCCTACTGGGATAATGTTAAGAATTATGTCCACGACAACAATATCAAGGTCAATGCGATTGCCCTTGGACCCCTGAGCGATCAACCCTTAATGCAGTCGATTGCGACCTTTACAGGCGGGCGTTATTACTATGTGGATCTCCCCCCTGCCACAACAAGCACTGTGCAAGTCAAAGGGAGGGCAATAAGCGAGGTGCTCCTGGCACTCGGCGATGCATATGCCCTATCCGCCGAACGCGTCCAAACCCATGAGCGCCTGTGGGAAAGCCAGGGTTGGTTATCCTCTGGTGAAGTTATTGAGCTTTATGTTGATGTGCGCGAAGAAAGCGTAGAAGACCCCTTATTTACCCTGTCCTGGAGCGGCGGTGGGATGGGTGATTACAACATATATGACCCGGATGGCACTTCTATTGGCGATCTTCCAGATGTCGAAATCAACCGGGATGAATTCCACGCCACCTTCCGCCTGCCCAAACTGGCCCCCGGTACCTGGACGATCTATTTAAGTGCGGACAGTGAGCTGGCTTACAGGGCGACCCTGTCCGGTATCAACCGTTACGGCGCCCAGCTAGGGCTGTTCTTCGGGGCATACGGCGTGGTCTATGAACTGGATACAAACCAGTTTCTGCTCAATCAACCCGTGCCGATCATTGCCAGCCTGACCGATAAAAAAGGACCGGTGCTGGAAGCACAGGTCAGGGCAAGTGTTGAACATCCTGACGGCTCGATGATGTCCATACCTCTTTTCGATGACGGCGACCATAATGACGGACTTCCTGGCGACGGCGTTTACGGCGGCTTATACTACCGCACGACAGTGGGAAGCAAAACCAGTCAAACTGACGAGGTTTATGAAAAACGGGGCAGCTATATTGTCACACTGCTGGCAGAAGGCAAAGACAATATTGGGGGCGAATTCCAGCGTGTCGCCAGAGGATCCTTCAGCGTGATCGAACCCCTGGAGCCGACTTTTGATTTCCAGGATACGGATAAAGACGGCCTGATCAATCTATATGAAAACCTATATCCATGCATGGCGTATGATGTTAAAGACAGCCACCTTGACCCGGACCTCGATGGTTTGATCAGCCTGGAAGAATTCGATTTTGGGACAAATCCTTGCAATCCAGACACGGATAACGGCGGCGAAAACGACCAGTCTGAAATCAAACGAGTCGCAAATCCGCTGGATGGATCCGATGATTTATTGCCGCCACCGATCGACGTGGGTGTGATCAGCCAGGTATCCCACGACCTGGGCGACCCCGGGTTGAAACCTTATGCCAACCTGATCCGCTATCCTGCCAGCCTGGCATACCAGCGAATCCTGCTCTTCCGCCGAACCAGTTTAAGTGATCCTTATACCCTGGTGGATGAATTCGACGCACAGGCTGAAGGGGGCTTACATTACGATGAAGGGTTAACAGCCGGCACACGCTACTATTACCGTCTGATAGGGGTGAACGATGAAGCGATGAGTGCCCCCAGCGGGGAATTCAGCGGCATCCCCCGGGCAAACCCCATCCCACCCGTAGGCGGCATTATCATTTCTGACCACGCGGTGTTTGTGACATCCATCTACGTCAGGCTTCACCTGCCACTGGACTTCCCTTACACCATAACAGGGGAAGAGCTTGAAGAAAACCGAGCAGGTATTGAAATGCTGATCGGTAATGACCCGCTCTTCATTGGGTCGAGTTGGCAGCCATATGACCCTGATCCCGAATGGGCCCTCAGCCCTGATGGGGAAGGGAATGCCGACGTGTATGTCAAATTCAGGGATGAAGAAGGCAGTGAGTCCGAAACCTACCATGCCAGTGTGATTGTCCGTTCACCTGATGAATTGGGCGGGATCCAACTGCGTGTTTTTGTTCAAGATTATCTTGCGAGAGATGCCAGATTGTCATTGATTCCGCAAGCTGGAGTCGTGGTAATACCCGAGGGAGAAACCAGTCTGCCGCCTGCTTACACAGATGCCAAAGGCTATGCCAGCCTGGAGAATCTGCCCCCGGGTCTATACAAATTAATCGTTCAGTTCCATGGATACATGCCGCTGGTTATTGAAGATATCGAGGTGATAGGCGGTGAGATCACTTACCTTGGTGATGTGATTCTGACCCCCTGGCAAACCTTCTTGCCAATAATTATAAAATAATCCAGTTGACTTGATATTCCCTGGACCAAAAGATCAACACCGGATCGATCGAGTATCGATCCGGTGTTTTTTTCTACACGATATTTCATAGAAATAGGAGATGACCGGGCGTTCTGAAGAGCTTATTTACGGGATCCAGATTATTCGTTTGAGTAAATGGAGAGGTCTTATGATCAATTTACAGAAAAAGTGTCGGGTAATCGCCGCTAAATCGTATGAACTATGCACTCTTCCCCTCAAGCGCTCGCTTTATTCTATCCTGGGTTGCCGGCAGCGCTCGCACCCACACACCTGTCGCATCATGGATGGCATTGATCACCGCCGGCGCGGTTGGTGAGAGCGCCAATTCGCCCATGCCCTTGGCACCAAAAGGTCCCTTCGGGTGCGGATCGGTGATCGGGATAGCGACAATCTCGGGGATATCCCTGAAGCGCAGCAGCCCTAAATCCCTTAGCTGTCTTGTCTTTGGCACGCCCTCTTCGATGATAAAATTTTCGCTTAAGGCATACCCCAAGCCCTGAACCACCGCCCCTTCGATTTGCCCGATCACATTTTTATAAATCAGCGGTTCTCCTGAATCGTGCGCTGCAATAATCTTATGCACTTTGACCTCGCCGGTTTCCAGGTTCACTGCCAGGATCGCAGCTTGTGCCCCAAAGTCATAAGCAAAGTGTAAGGGCGCTTCCGGCACGCCAGGGTAAGCTGGGATTTCATCAAAGGGTGCCTGGGTTTTCGGCGCCTCATAATCTGCCATATATGCAAACTGGTTTCCACCAGATGCCAGCGTTTTCAGGGGGATGATCTCGCTCCCTGTCTCTTTATTGACAAAAACCCCATCGCGAATTTCTATCAAATCTTCCGATATCCCAAATTCTTCTGAAACAGCCTTCCAGAGCATCGCTCGCAAGCCTTCTGCAGCTAACTTTGCTGCGTTTCCCGTCACAAAGGTGGCGCGTGAGGCTGTTGTGATGCCCCCGTGTGGATCTTCCCGGGTATCCCCCGTGTGAACGCGAATACCCTTCAAAGGAATTCCCAACACCCGTGAGGTAATGGTCGCTACAACCTGGTTCGATCCCTGCCCCATATCCGTGCCGCCGTGCCTGACCAAAAATCTGCCGTCCTTTTCAAGGCTGACCTGCGCACTGGATCGATCTGGGACGCTGATCCCAAGCCCGACGTTCTTATATGCGCAGGCAACCCCCACGCCCAGTTTTTCATTCTCGCCGACTTGCGGCATCTCTGTTTTCTCTAATTCAGTTTTCAGGGCGTTCAAGCATTGAACCATGCCTGCACCGACGTCCTCCGTCAGGACATCGCCAGTGATGGTCGTCTTACCGTAGTCAAGGGCATTCATCAGCCTTGTTTCAATGGGATCCAGTCCCAATTTGTCAATCATATGCTGAAGGTGGGTTTCTGCTGCAAAAGCAACCTGTGGGCTGCCGTAGCCTCGAAACGCACCAGCCGGGTTGTTGTTTGTATGAACCGCATAGGTGTTCACTTCAACATTGGGCACCTCATATGGACCACAGGCAAATGCCATCATGCGGAACAACACCGTTTCCCCTGCGGAGGCGTAGGCACCGGTATCACCGTAAACCTTCACATCTGCTGCAACGAGTTTCCCATCTCTGGTCATACCCATTTTGTAATATAGTTCTGCTGCATGGCGCTTATAACTTACGACAATGGATTCATTGCGGCTCCAGTGCACCTTAACCGGTCTACCCGTATGATACGCCGCCAAAGCAGCATGGATCTGGCCAGCGATGTCTTCCTTGCCGCCAAACCCGCCGCCCAAATAGACATGGGCAACCTGCACCCTCTCCTCATCCATACCCAGCACACGGGCGAGCTGTTCCCTGTCCTCAACCGGACCCTGGCTCCCCACATAAACCTTGACTGTGCCATCCGCCTCCAACACACCAATGCTCGTCTCGGGTTCCATATAAGCATGTTCTACAAAGGGGACGCTGTAACGCTGCTCGTAGATCAAATCGGCTTCTTCAAAGCCCTTTTCTGGGTCTCCTTTACGAACGTGAAAATGCTTCAATACGTTAGGCATGTCCGGATAAGTATCCTTCAGCCTGGGATGAAGCACTGGCGCGTCCGATTTCAGCGCGTCCTCGACCGTGGCAACGACCGGTAATGGTTCAATTTCCACTTTCACAGCCTCAACCGCTGCCTGCACCTGTTCTTCGGTTTCGCCAATCACCAAAGCTAAAGTATCACCAACATACCGCACCACATCATCGCAAAAAACCTGTTGATCCAGCAGGACCAGTCCATATATATTTTCTCCGGGGATATCCACCCTGGTTAAAATCTTCACGATTCCGGGCATTTTTTCGGCTTCGCTAATGTCAATTTTCTTAATTTTTCCATGGGGTATATTTGCCCGTACTGCCTTTACGACCAACATCCCTTCAAAATGCAAATCATCCGTATATATTTTCTGACCGGTTAATTTTTCAATGGTCATATATTCGTTGGCGGTGTCATCTTCTGTCCAGGTGCTTGCTGCCTCGCCCCTCAAAATTGCGGCAGCGCGTTTGATTGATTCGTTCATTCTGTACAGCCCTGCACAGCGGCATAAGGTGCCGGAAATGGCACGCTCTATTTCTTGATCAGAAGGATCGAGTGTCTCATCCAACAGCGCTTTTGCCGATAAAATTGCCCCGGAAGCACAGAATCCGCATTGGAAGATGCCATCCTCTATCACGGTTTGGATTAATGGGTGCGGGATGCCGTCATGGACCACCAGGTTCTCAATGGTTTCGATGACAGCCGTATCCAGGCTTGCCATCTTTCCAACGCAGGAGATTCTTGCTCGCCCATTGATGATCACCTTACACAAACCGCAGGTGCCTTTGCTGTCACAGCCCTGCTTTGTCCCCGTCAGACGAAGTTCTTCCCGCAAGAATTTTACCAAAGGCCAGTCGAAAAACTTCTGGTTAACTCGGACATCTTTACCGTTAACAACAATGTTGATTTCTTTATCCATTTGGAAATTCCTTAAGTTTTCTCTTCAAACTAACAATAAAGTGATGCTGTATTAATAATTTTGCCTGTAAAGAAATATTCAGATAATTATTCTTGGATTAGGAAAATCAACCTCAATCACTCAAATACAACCTGCTGATAACCCAGGGTATTAAACAAGCGCTCCAGGTAAACCTCGGCGTTTTGCTGTGCCTGGGCTAAAATGCCGTCTTCAAGCGCAGCCTTCATGATCTCGCTCTCAGCGACTTGCCGTGCATTTGTCTCTAAATCCTGGTCGCTTTTACGTAAGATGCCTGTTGTTCGGTCATAGACAAAGGAGTCATCATTGTTGAGGGTAGCGACGAAGATCTCGGCATCGGGAAGTTCAACAAACAGGACCCCATCTTCTAAACGCATATCTTCTGTACCAATTTTCGAAAGATCAACGCCGGCAATCACATATCCACGGGCAACAAACAATAACCGATCGCCAAACAAGGGGCCAAAAACGCCCTGGTTAATCTCTGCGGTGATCACCTTTTCAACGGTGTATTGAATCGTCTCCAATCGTGCCAGGGATTGAACTTCACGGATAATTGTGACCGGGTCCGGGATAATGGTCGGCGTGGGATTGAGTAATTTTGAAACCTGTGTGCTGATTGAACTGTTAACATTCTGAATAGGAGAAACCGCTGCATTGATGGTTCTGTTGATTGTATAGGCAAAAAATACGATCGAACCAATGACGGTAACCAGTAAAATGATCAATAAAATTTTAATCAGACTGATCGATGATTTTTCATTTTCCATCTTAACTTCTCTTTCACAGTGAACACAGTAATTGGGACAACATCAATTTAGATATCACGCTGGTAAACCCGGTGGTTTTTATAAAATTTCACACCCAGATTCTTTAAATCCTTGCGCATCTGTTCAGCCGTTTCAGCCACCTGGGTTAATTCTGCGTGAATAAACTGTTCGTTGGTATGCATTGATTTCTCAAGCTCAGCATACATGATGGCATTGCCGCCCAAGCCCTGGTATTCCGGTAAAATACCGACACCATTAAATGAAATCCAATTTGTCTTTTTAATTTCCATCAGCAGCCTTAATATCGCAAAAGGTCCCAACTTCCCCTTATTTTTCTGCATGGCAGCGGACACATCCGGGAATGGGAAAACAAATCCAACAACTTCGTCATTCTTGGTAATGATTTTCATCAGGTCCGGATCGACAATGGTCATGACATTCTTCACAACAAAATCGATCTCATTTTGAGAGAGCGGATAATATTCCCAGTTATCGACAAATGCCTGGTTATATGCCTGGCCAATCCGACCTGCCCATTTGACCAATTCACGTTTATTCTCAAAATCTACAACGGTAAATGAGCCGCGTTTTTTCGCAATTCCCGCAGCCTTTCGAACCTTAGGTGGGAGCTGGAAGTTTTGAGGCTGAATATAACTCGATACAAAATCAACGATTTTGGTAAAACCCAAATTCTCAACCAGGTCACGGTAATAAGGGTAGTTATAATTCATCATGTTCATCATCTGGCGGTGCTCAAAGCCCTCAATTTGGATGCCGTAGCCATCCAGGGGACCAAAACCTTTCGGTCCTACCAGCTTATTCAATCCCCTTTCTCGTGCCCAAGTAATGACCGTTTCAAAAAGGGCGTTAGCAACTTCCTGGTCATTGATGCACTCAAAAAGGTAGAATTCGGCATCCTTCTTATCATGGTACTGATTGAAAGGTTTATTCTCGAGGGCGGCAATCCTGCCCATGACCTCGCCGTCCCGCTGTGCGATAAAAAATTCAGCATCTGAGTGCTCATAATAAGGATGTTTCTCGGGGTTTAACATCGTTCGCACATCAGAGATAAAAGGCGGTACCCACTGGGGATGCTCCTTGTATAAATCGAAAGGGAACTGGACAAAACGGTCGATCTCTGATCTTGAATTTAAGTTGATTTTCTTAACTGTAATCATCATGTCCTCTCAAAATAAATTGATAATATCATTAGGTTTAACCATCAGGCTGTCGTTTGGTTGCGATAAGGCATCACATAAGCCTACCTTATTATTAAAAAATCCAATAAAATTATAATGCAGTTTACTTATAAAGCTTTTTAACAATTCCATCAAATCAAGTCCTTTTTGCGCAGGACCATATTCATGGGAGAAATTTATGACAAATAGATTGAAAGATGCATCCTCCCCCTACCTCCGTCAGCACCAGGACAATCCCGTAGATTGGTATACCTGGAGTGAAGAAGCTTTAACAAAAGCAAAAATTGAAAATAAGCCGATCTTTCTGAGCATCGGGTATGCTGCGTGTCATTGGTGTCATGTCATGGCGCATGAATCCTTTGAAGACCCACATACTGCTTCGATTCTCAATGAGCATTTCATCAGCATCAAAGTGGATCGCGAAGAACGCCCCGACCTGGATGATATTTATATGCGCGCTGTCGTCGCTTTGACAGGCCGGGGGGGATGGCCAATGAGCGTGTTTTTAACCCCGGATCTCAAACCATTTTACGGCGGCACTTACTTTCCTCCCATTTCTTCATATGGCATGCCATCATTCACACAGGTGCTAATGTCTGTGATCGATGTATGGCATAACAATCCTCAGGGGGTGCAAAAAAATGCTCAGGTGCTGACTAACGCGGTACAGTCCCAATTTCAAGTGCCTGATGAAACTGACCAATTGGTTAATCTGGATTCGATCGTCCAGAATCTTTATCAAAACTATGACTGGCAAAAAGGTGGATGGGGAAATGCACCCAAATTCCCTCAAGCCATGCTCGTCCAATTTTTGATCCAACGCGCGATGAAAGGGGACCATCTTGCAGAACAAATGGCAATCCATGCGCTTGATCACATGGCTCAGGGCGGCATGTATGATATTGTCGGCGGCGGCTTTCATCGTTACAGCACGGATGTCAACTGGCTGGTACCCCATTTCGAAAAGATGCTGTATGACAATGCTTTACTTGCCCAGGTCTACTTACATGCATTTGCACTAACCGGGGATCCAGTTTACAAACATGTTGCTACAAACACTTTAGGTTTTCTGCTGCAGGAATTATCGCACCCGGATGGCGGCTTTTATGCAAGCCTGGATGCTGATACCGTTGATGGCGAAGGTCGTTACTACGCCTGGCGAATGAATGCATTGAAAGATGCTTTATCACAAGAACAGTTAACACTATTGCAAAATACGATGAAATTGTCTGAAGAAGGAAACTTTGAAGATGGTTTGTTGATCCTTCGTTATAAAGATAACTTGCATGTGCTGGCAGAAAAACTGGATATGGCAATAGAGAAATTGCTTGAAGAATTATCCAGTATTTTCTCAATTCTGAGAAAGGCCAGAAAAAAGCTTGCCCCACCCACAATAGATAACAAGATCATCACATCATGGAATACCATGACGATCCAGGCTTTTACGGAAGCCGGTTTGCTGCTTGAGCAAGATAGCTATTTAACTGCAGCAAAGGATGCGCTTAATTTCCTGCTGACCCATCTTCAAGATGAAACTGGAAACTTAATGCGGTCCTGGAGCCAGGGGAAAGCAAACAACCCCGGGACCCTTGCAGATTACGCAGGGCTCATTTTGGCTTTGCATGATATCTATGAGGTTGATTTCTCGCCATCCATTTTTAACAAGCTTCGAGAGGTATTTAGAAGGATGTGCACCGAGTTTTCAGGAGATGGTCATCTTTATTTTGACACACAAAAGAGCCTTTCTGATTTGATCTTGCGTCCAAGAAATCTTCAGGATAATGCTGTTCCCTCAGGTAATGCCCTTGCCGCGCATGCTCACTGGCTCGTGGCACAATATGAGCACGACACACAATCCCAGGAGCAATTCCTAAATATGGTCAAGACGGCATATTCGCAAGCTGGGGATCACCCCTTTGGATTTGGTTATTGGTTAGAAATGGCTGACCTCATGGGGCATCCCGCACAGCAGATTGCTCTGATCAGCAGCGGGGGATTAGATAAAATCGATCAATTTCTAAAAGTTTATAGAAACAAATATCGACCAGAAAGTGTGATCGCAGCAAGGTATAAAGGCATAGATGAAAGCCAGGACCTCCCAAGTTTATTGGCGGACCGGAAAACGCTTGACAATCTCCCCACAGCCTATGTGTGCCTGGGACATACCTGTCTACAACCAACAAGTAACATAAACCAGTTTGAGAAACAGCTTGATAGTAAAAACCAATCAATTCCATGACAATTATTGCTGTAAATTGTCCCTTGGAAGAGCCAAATGACTTGTAAAGCTTTCACGAGTGCGCTATAATCCTTTAGCTATTTTTATTAGATGTTATAGAAGGAAGAACAAATATATGATCGACGTAAATGAATTACGCAAAGGTGTTACCTTTGAGCAGGACGGCAGTTTATACAAAGTATTAGATTATGCCCACAATAAACCGGGGCGAGGGCAGGCGACGATTCGAATCAAAGCTCGTGACCTTCGCAAGGGCACGACACTGGATATGACTTTCAACTCCGGCAATCGCGTGCAGGATGTACGTCTGGATTATCATAACGCCCAGTTCTTGTATGCAGACGACCGCTTTTACTATTTTATGGACAATCAGACCTACGAACAATATCCCGTCAATAAAGAGATCGTTGGTGACCAGGCTGAATTCTTGAAACCAAACATGGATGTAAAGCTCATGTTTTACACCACAGAAGCCCTCGATGTCGAATTGCCCACCTCTGTAGACCTCCTGATCACAAGAGCTGAGCCGTCTGTTCGCGGCGACACCGCCACCGGTGTGACCAAAAAAGTCATTACTGAAACGGGATTAGAGGTCCAGGTGCCCTCCTTTGTGGGACAAGGGGATACAATCCGCGTCGACACACGCAACGGCGAATACATCACTCGCGTCTAAACTGGCAATTTCATCACTCGGGATCCCCTAGCAGGGGACACGATTACAAGTGAGGCAGTTCATGAGAGTCCCGACAACAGGCAAAGAATGTCCCTATTTCTATGGTGACTACCATCGCGGTCGGCACCATGAAGAATGCCGCTTGATTGTGGATTCGAACCCGCCCTGGGAAATCAAGCACTGCAAGACCTGCCCGGTTCCTGACATCGTCAAGGCAAACACCTGCCCCCATATGATCCTCTCTGGCGAAATAACCTCAGGTTTCTTAGGCATTGGTCAGAAAGTGAAAATATCTGCTTACTGCACGAAAAGCCACCAGGTCGTTGAAGACCCCTATGTCGGCTGCAGTGAATGCCATCCAATCTTAAACCAATTTACAGAATTACCTGAATAAGCAAGCTGATTTCGCCGTCAAAACATCTCACTTGCCCAATTCTATAATATTTATTAATTATTACATAAATTACTGGTAAACCCCGATTCCGGTTGGTATAATACCAAAGTCATTATTTAAGTTAGAAAATTTTTTATCTGGAGGATTAAGTGAAATCAGGAAACCAATCGTTTATCATCTACGTAATGCTTTTTATAGCAATTATTGCGATGGTATTCTTTACTGTAAATCAACAAGCCGCAGGCGCAGATAAAATCCCCATCAACCAGGTTGCTACGGATCTGAAAGCTGGCAAAATCGACTCAATCATTGAAGATGACAGCTTCTTAGAGATCACGTATAAAAACAGCGATGAAATCAAGACATCCACAAAAGACCCAAATTCACCGCTAGTCGAGCAATTGGTTGAACTCGGCGTACAGCCAGAATATCTTTCTGCAGATAAAGTATCCATTGATATCAAATTGCCAAGCCCGGTTCTGGGAATTGTTTCAGTCGCCAGCTACATCCTGCCGTTCTTGCTCTTGATCGGCATGTTCTGGTTTATTTTCAGGCAGGCGCAGGGAAGCAATAACGCAGCCATGTCCTTTGGAAAATCCAAAGCTCGCATGTTTTCCGGTGATCACCCTACGGTGACATTTGAAGACGTGGCAGGTGTCGATGAAGCAAAAGAAGAGCTGCAAGAAGTTGTAGAATTTTTGCGTGAACCTCAAAAATTCATAGCACTTGGTGCTCGCATCCCAAAGGGTGTTTTGCTAGTCGGTGCCCCCGGCACAGGAAAAACCCTCATGGCGAAAGCTGTATCTGGCGAAGCCGGGGTTCCTTTCTTCTCAATTTCCGGTTCTGAGTTCGTCGAAATGTTCGTTGGCGTTGGTGCCAGCCGTGTTCGTGATCTTTTTGAACAGGCAAAACGGCATTCACCCGCCATTGTCTTTGTTGATGAAATTGACGCGGTTGGACGCCACCGTGGCGCTGGCTTGGGCGGCAGCCATGATGAACGAGAGCAAACCCTGAACCAACTGCTGGTGGAAATGGACGGCTTTGACACAGACACCAATGTGATCATCATTGCAGCGACAAACCGCCCCGATATCCTCGACCCCGCCCTTCTCCGCCCTGGTCGCTTTGATCGACGGGTTGTGCTGGATCGCCCGGATATCAAAGGCAGAGAACAAATCCTAAACGTTCATGTCAAGGGTAAACCCGTATCTCCCGATGTTGATTTATACGACATCGCCCGATCAACCCCCGGTTTTGTTGGTGCGGATATTGAAAACCTTGTCAACGAAGCAGCCATCCTGGCAGCGCGCCGTGACAAGAAAATTATTGAGCATTCTGAGTTTATGGAAGCCATTGAACGTGTTATTGCCGGACCTGAACGGAAAAGCCGCTTGATCAACGAGGATGAGAAGAAGATCATCGCATATCACGAAGCAGGGCACGCCGTGGTTCTCAACGCACTCCCCGAAGCTGACACAGTCCAAAAGGTATCCATCATTTCCCGTGGGGACGCTGGCGGCTACACAATGGCTTTCCCCGAACAAGACCACGTGCTGAAATCACGACGCCAGATCATGAGCGACATGATTGGCCTCCTGGGTGGACGCGCAGCAGAGGAAGTTGTTTTCAACGACATCACCTCTGGCGCGTCAAACGATCTTGAACGTGTCACAAAGCTGGCAAGAACGATGGTCATGCGCCTGGGAATGAGCGAAGAATTAGGCCAGATGGTCTATGGTAAAAAAGAAGAATTGGTTTTCCTGGGTCGTGAAATCTCTGAACAAAGAGATTACTCAGAACATATCGCTGAGAAAATTGACACAGCGATTCAAAATATTGTTCAGGATGCATATAAACGAGCCAAGGATATTTTGATCCGGTATCGGGAAGAATTGGATAAAATTGCCAAGAAACTCCTGGAAGTTGAAACCCTGGACGCAGATGCTTTCTATGAAATTTTCCCCACACCCGTTGAGAAAAACGGCGGTATTCCAGAAATCGTCAACCTCTAATAAAAGTAAACCCACAAAAAAGGCTGCGAGATTTTTGCAGCCTTTTTTATATCTTAGATCGGTAATGTTCGGCAACAAGCTCACGCCGGAGGACTTTCCCAACCCTTGTCCGCGGTAGGCTTTCTCGAAATTCGAAGTACTGGGGAATCTTATATCTTGTCAGGAAACGATCACAAAATGACACGAGTTCCTCGGCGGTTGCACTTTGTCCTTCACGTAAGACCACCCATGCTTTTGGAACCTCTGACCCATCCATCTCCGTGATCCCGGCAACGGCTGCCTCACGAATTTTCGGATGCTGAAACAAGACCGCTTCTATTTCATTGGGCCAGACCTGGAATCCCCCAACTTTTATCACATCTTTTTTGCGGTCCACGATGTAAAAATAACCATCCTCATCCATACGTACGACATCCCCTGTGCGCAGCCAGCCGCCAACAAGCGTATTAGCTGATTCTTCAGGACGCTGATGGTACCCAGCCATCACCTGTGGACCCCTGACCCATAACTCCCCTGCTTCACCAATTGAACATTCTCTTTCCCCAGTTTCAATATCAACAATCTTGCAGTCAACATTCGGCAAAGGCAGTCCAATAGAGCCATCCCGATTCTCTCCTAATACCGGGTTACAGTGCGTCGCTGTAGGTGCTTCAGATAAGCCGTACCCTTCAACCAGATGACCGTGTGTCAGTGATTCAAACTCTTGTTTCACCTTCAAGGGTAAGGTGGCAGAACCTGATATGCAGGCTTTTATCGAAGAAAGATTATATTTACCATCAAGAACAGGAGGATAGTGGTTTATCGCGGCATAAAGATTTGGGACCCCCGGGAAAACCGTCGCCTGGTGTTCTTCAGCCGCCTTCAGCAAGCCGTCCAAATCCCTTGCATCAGGGATCAACACCATCCTTGCGCCCATTTTAATTGCCAAATTCATGCCCAAAACCATGCCGTAAACGTGGTAAATAGGGATCGCAACCAGTACAGTTTCCTTTCCGGGCTCTGTGTTGACCAACCAGTGATTGAACTGGTAAACATTTGCCACAAGGTTGCGATGTAAGCCAATCGCACACTTCGGCGTCCCGGTAGTCCCCCCTGAATACTGAAATATGGCAGGGTCATCAGGACTCACCTGGACCTCCAATGGACCCGTCTCAGCATATACTTCGATTAATTGTTCCCATGAAATGTCATCTGCAGAAAGCTCGGGCAATCTCGAATCAACAACCACCAATTTTTCAATATACGTATTTCCCTGCATGCCCTTTATTTCATCATAGACAACTTCCGGCAGCACCAAAAACCTGATCCCTGATTCGACGGATAATCGTTCAATTTCTGGAATGCGATAAGCCGGGTTCATTGCCATAACAACACCCCCAGCTTTCAAAATTCCATAATAGGCAATCACAAAAGAAGCCGTATTCGGCAGCAAAATCCCGACGCGATCGCCTTTTTTCAGGCCGTTTTCCAGCAAATACCTGGCAAACCTATCCGAAAAATCATCGATTTGTTGGTAGGAAAAAGCTTCGGAGCCGCAGATCGTACAGGTGGAATCGCCAAATTTGTGAACTGCTTCATGCAAGAGATCAACCAGGGAAATCCTTGGAATGGATATTTCTCTTGGAACACCATCATCATAATGCGCGAACCAGGGCTTATGCTTCATTGTGTAAACTTCTCCTGATAAAGCTTTCCATTTTTTCCACCAAATCCGGCGACGCATCAAACCAATTTATGCGTGGATCGTCAGGCTTGAACCAGTTTGCTTGCCGCCTGACAAATGTTCGTGTATTACGTTTTATCAAAGCCACGGCATCCTCATAACTTATTTCCCCTTGCAAGTATAGGATGATCTCTCCATAACCAATGGCTGACATCGTGGATAAATTTGGTGAATTCCCCACATCGAGCAATCCTCGCACTTCTTCCTCCAGACCGTCGTTTAACATGATTTCAATCCGTTGATCAACCCGCTCATAAAGTTCCTCACGAGAACGTTGAATTCCTAATATGATGGGTTGATACGGGCATTCTTGTTTTCGCCGCAGATCAGAAAAACGCTGTCCAGTCTTAAAGATTACTTCCAAAGCGCGCACTGTCCTGCGTTGATTGCGGTAGTCAATTTTTTCTGCAGCTTCAGGGTCGAGTAATCTCAAGCTTTCATAAATACCCTCGGAACCAATCTTCTCAGCCCAGGAATTCAATGCATCCCTGAGCTTGTAATCCGGACGCTGGGGCGGAATATTCCACCCTTCAATAATTGAACGAATATATTGCCCGGTACCCCCAACCAAAAACGGCATTTTACCCCTGGCATGAATGTCGTTGATGATCCGGTATGCCTCACGCTGATAGATTGCCAGGCTCCATCGTTCATCCGGATCTGCTACATCAATCAAATAGTGAGGGACGCCTGCTTGCTCCTCCTTGCTTGGCTTTGCTGTGCCAATATCCATACCTCGATATAGCAAACGCGAATCCGCGGAGAGGATTTCACCGTTCAATCTTTTGGCAAGATCAATAGAAACGCTTGTCTTGCCAACGGCAGTCGGACCTACAATTACAATCAGGGGCTTTTTTTTGTCTTCAGTCATAAATTTATATTTTCAAAATGTCGAATATCTCGAATTTTTCCATTTTTCTGCAATAGAATGCTGACAGCATCAATACGCCAATCGTCCGGTGATTCCGGGTGTGCCTGCAGCCATAATAAACCTGCGTTTTGAAGGTGATCTAACTTTGATGGCGTAATACCTTCTTCAGGGGTGCCAAAGCTTGCCGAGGTTCTTGTTTTAACTTCCACAAAGACAATCATCTCATTTTCAAACATAACGAGGTCCAATTCGCCATATCTGGTATGATAATTGCGGTCTAGAAGTAAATAGCCTTTATCAATCAGGTAATCTACCGCAATTTTCTCACCTTTATTTCCTATTTCTTTCTGATAGGTCATGAGCTGCCTTTATGTCGAATGAATTAATCCTACAATAAAGACCCTGCAGCGTCAAGAAAAGCTGAAGATCATTCATCATTAAAAATAAATATCGGTTAAAATCGTTTAAGAGGAATTTATGCCAACTTTAGAAATCATCACAATTGGTACTGAACTATTACTGGGTGAAATCACGGACACCAATTCAACCTACATCGCTCGCACATTAAGGGATCATGGGATAGATATATTTAGAATTATCACAATCGGTGACAACCCCGCCAGGATCGCTTCAACAATCAAGGAATCCCTGACTCGAGCGGATGTCGTCATGACAACAGGTGGACTTGGTCCTACCGTTGATGACCCAACTCGCCTGGCAGTTGCAAAAGCAACAGATCGTGAACTGGTTTTTGATCCCAAGCTTTGGGAAGATATCCTAAACCATTTCATATACTATGGAAGACAACCAACAGAAAACAACCGCCGCCAGGCATTTATTCCAGAAGGCGCAATTGAAGTTCATAATCCAGTAGGAACTGCCCCTTGCTTTATCGTTGAGGTTGGGGATTCCTGCGTCATTTCTTTGCCTGGCGTTCCTCGCGAGATGGAATTCATTTTACATGAATCGATCATCCCCTATTTGAGCCAGAAATATGAGTTGAAGAATCAAATCATCAAGGCAACGGTTCTGCACGCTGCCTCGATCGGTGAATCTGTGATCGATGAGATTATCGATGATCTTGAACAAATGTCAAACCCCACAGTAGGTTTGCTTGCTCATCCAGGTCAGGTGGATATCAGGGTCACCACTAAGGCAGAATCTGTAGATGAAGCTAAAAGATTAAGCGATCCCATCATCCAGCAACTGAAATCCCGTTTAGGCGAAAATATTTACGGGCAGGATGAGGAAACCCTGGCATTGATCATCAGCCGAATCACGAACCAACATGATATTAAATTAGGGATTTTAGAATACGGTCTGGACGGAAAATTCACAGAACGATTAAAATTGGGACAGCCTGACCAGCTTCATGCAAACATATTGAATGAAAAACCTGAAAATATATTAGATTTTGAAAAGACTTTTGAAGATGTTCAAAGGAATATTGGCTGTGATGTTTGGTTTGGGATCGCGGTCAATATTAACGAAGACACAACAGCTCACTTGTATTTTCAAAATTCAAGGCAAAAAGTATCCAAAACTCGCAAATATGGTGGTCCAAAAGAATACATCCCGCTTTGGGCACAAAATATTGGTTTAGACTTTTTACGACGGCAGTTGATTACAAGAATTAAAAAAACAAGATAGGAGAATGATGAAACAAGCTGATTGGATTTTCCATAACGCTATTGTGCTCACCATGGACAAGGATTTTAATATTTATGACCCGGGTGCGGTTGTTGTAGAAGGTGACAGCATTGTTGCTGTCGGATCTGAAAAGAAAATTTTACAAGAATTTCAGGCTCACGAGCTTGTAGATTGTAACCAAAAAATCCTGATGCCCGGGCTGATCAATGCCCACACCCATGTCCCCATGACTCTCCTTCGCGGACTGGCTGACGATCTGCGCCTTGATGTGTGGTTAATGGGATATATGATGCCCGTGGAACGAGAATTTGTCTCGCCGGAATTCGTTCGCCTGGGCACAAAATTAGCCTGCGCTGAATGCATTCGCTCCGGTGTGACAACATTTGTGGATATGTATTATTATGAATCAGATGTTGCCAAAGCCACTGCAGAGGCAGGCTTGAGAGCCATTTGCTCACAATCTGTCCTTAAATTCCCTTCACCTGATGCCACATACTACGAAGAAGCATTGGCAGATGCAGAAGAATTCATCAAAACCTGGAAAGACCATCCCCTGATCGTCCCTTCAATTGCGCCGCATGCGCCCTACACTTGCACGGATGAAATTTATCGCGCAAGTACGGAACTTGCTGTAAAATACGATGTTCCGCTGCACACCCACATCGCTGAAACAGCCGGAGAAGTTGATGATATACGAGAGGAATTTGGCATGCCCGTTGTGCCTTATGTGAGAAAGCGCGGCATTTTCAATGCAAAAGTAATTGCTGCGCACTGCGTGCACATCGATGAAGGTGAAATGCGGGAACTGAAAAAACACAAAGCTGGTGTTGCACATAATCCTTCATCCAACCTTAAATTGGCTTCAGGTTTTGCAAATGTTACTAAAATGCTGGAGCTGGGGGTAAACGTCGGGATTGGCACCGACGGACCAGCTTCTAATAACGATCTGGATATGGTCGAAGAAATGCGTTTAGCTTCCATGATTGCAAAAGCCTCCTCTGGTGACCCAACTGCCTTGCCAGCCAGACAAACGCTGGCAATGGCAACCAGTATGGGGGCAAAAGCCGTTCACATGGACCACATCACAGGCTCCCTTGTTCCTGGTAAACGAGCAGATATGATCCTCGTCGATATCAATACATTGCATAATTCGCCAAAGTTTGAACGTGATCAGGAGGGTCTTTACGCTCAGGTAATATATGCTTCAAAATCAACAGATATCAGCGATATGATGGTCAATGGAAAGTGGTTAATGCGAGATCATGTCTTGTTAACCCTTGACGAAGCGCAGTTGATGACAGAAGCGCAGGATTATGCAAAGAAAATCGATGCCTTCTTGATTGAACGTGAGCAATCGGTCCTGTCAAAACTGGTTGCCATCGGCGGCGCAATGCAAGAAGAAAGCTTTGAAGTCCAGGCAAAGGTTCGTATTACCGATCCGGACAAAATCATTGAAGCCCTGGATCAGGATGGTATTGATATCATCTACACCCGACATTACCACGAATACGACACCTACTTCTTTTTTGATAAAAAGAAGCAAGGGCTTTTACGATACAGGGAGGATGAGTTTATCGGAAGAAAAGGTGAAATCACCAATGTGCGTGGGCGATTGACCCTTGTTGGCCTAACGCGTGAAGCTTCCTTTGAACGAGATGTGATGCTCTCCCGCAGTCGGTATTATGCACCGGCAACCCATTCTCTGCGCTTTTACCGGGAATATTTCGACCCCACCAGCGAAATTGACATCGAAAAGGATCGCAAACGGTTTAAAATTCAATATAAAGGGGTTGATTTTTACATCAATATTGATACACTCATCAATCCTGATTTGGGTCATTTCCTTGAGGTAAAAAGCCGAACCTGGAGCCGGGAAGATGCAGAGTTGAAATCCAGTTTAATTGCGGAATTAATTGAATATAGTGGTGCGTCCTCTGACATGGCTGAAACGCATGATTATATCGAAATCATCAAAAAATACTTAAAAAACAAATAGAAGGCGAGAAATTAAATGACCCTCAATGTTCTTTTTCTAACAGCTGAAGCAGAACCCTTTGTAAAAGTTGGGGGATTGGGAGATGTTGCTGGTGCTTTACCAGATGCTATTCGCAATCTCTCAAAAACCCTGCCAAAATCTAAAAACGTAGACATCAGGGTCGTTTTGCCCTTTCATTTTGCTGTCAAACAAAAAGGGTTCAAACCAAAACTCCTTGGTGAATTTGGGGTTAAAAATTCAGAGGGTCTGGTAAACTGCCAGGTATATCATTACGATAAAGATGGTTTGCCAGTCTATTTATTAGATGGTGACCCGATTGACGAAAAATCACCAGTATACTCACTGGAACCCATTCACGACGGCTATAAATTTGTTTTTTTCTCCCTTGCTTGTTTGGGTTTAGCCAAGTTTCTTGATTTTAGGGTTGATATAATCCAGGCAAACGACTGGCACACTGCTACAGCGATTTATGCATTAAAAACCAGGGATATTCTCTCACCACATCTCTCGAAGACAAAAA
The DNA here is from genome assembly GCA_029210815.1 of Candidatus Brevefilum sp. Classification (GTDB taxonomy): domain Bacteria; phylum Chloroflexota; class Anaerolineae; order Anaerolineales; family Anaerolineaceae; genus Brevifilum. The sequence goes on along the minus strand of JARGGB010000021.1, from coordinate 23,971 downwards.
CCATCTTATCCCTCCACAATTTGCCCTTCATGGGATTTGGCGTTCAAAAAGCACTCTCAGATTACAGACTCCCGCCATCTGAAAATACCGTTCTTCCAGAATGGGCAAGGCATGCTCCCCTTCCTCTTGGGCTTTTGCATGCAGATAGAATTATTGCCGTTTCTCCGCATTATGCTGAAGAGATCCTCACGCCCGAATTTGGGTGCGGCCTGGAAGGTTTTTTAAAGACTAGGAAATCTGCAATTCAGGGCATTGTCAACGGGCTTGACCTTGATTTATGGGATCCAGCAACGGATAAAGTCATTGCACAAAATTTCTCGAATGATGATTTGTCACAACGACCAATCAACAAATTAGATTTGCTGCAAGAATTTAACCTTTTACAAGATGAAAATATTCCGCTGTTAACATTGATCAGCCGGATGGATGCACAAAAGGGCATTGATATCGCCCTCAAAGGGTTGAAATATCTACAAGATTCACCCTGGCAGGCGATCATTCTTGGGACGGGAAACCCAACCATTGAACAAATGGCGATAGATTTGGAAAACGAATTTCCCGGGAGGGTTCGTTCAATTATCAATTTTGACGGTAAACTGGCACATCGGCTATACGCAGGCGCAGATATTTTTATGATGCCCTCGCGATACGAACCCTGCGGACTCTCGCAAATGATATCAATGCGTTACGGCTGTGTGCCCGTGGCTAGGGCAACAGGCGGGTTGGTGGACACCATCACACATGTAACACGCAAAGCGGATGACGGCACAGGCTTCTTGTTTGATAGACCATACCCCTCTGTCTTTGCCACCACCATGCAGCGCGCGATACGTCTTTATCAAAATCCCACTTTGTGGAAAAAAATCCAGCACAATGGAATGAGAATTGATTTTTCATGGGAAAATTCAGCCCAAAAGTATATCGATACCTATTGTAGTTTGATCAACAATAAATAATTTTGTGAGGAGCTGAAAATGAAACAACAACGAGCATCAGGTATTCTTCTTCACCCGACCAGCCTGCCAGGTCCTGACGGTATCGGAGATTTAGGTCCAGAAGCCTACCGATGGATCGATTTCCTCGCTCGGACAGGGACCCAATTCTGGCAGGTTTTGCCCTTGGGACCCACTGGCTATGGCGATTCCCCCTACCAATGCTTTTCTGCTTTTGCTGGCAATCCTTATATCATCAGTGCAGCCCGGTTGCTGGATCAGGGACTGCTGAAGAAATCCGATCTTGCTGACAGGCCTGATTTTCCTATTGAAAAAGTGGATTATGGTCCCGTCATTGAATGGAAAATCAAACTCCTCAAAAGGTCTTATAAACAGTTCAGGTCAATCAAGCAAAAAAAATACCTGGATACGTTTTCAAGTTTCAAAGAATCTCAAAAGGAGTGGTTGGAACCCTTTGCTACCTTCATGGCCATCAAAGCCGAACATGGCAATGCCTCATGGAGTGAATGGCCAGAATCCCTGCGGAAAAGAGACCCTGAAATATTAAAAGCCTTCATTGCCGAACATCAAGAAGACATTGAATTTCAGAATTATCTGCAATTTATTTTCAATGAACAATGGCAAGGCTTGCGTTCTTATGCCAAAAAGAAAGGCATTCGCATTATCGGCGATATTCCAATCTTCGTCGCTTATGACAGTGCCGATGTATGGGCGAATAAGGAACTTTTCTACCTGGATCAAGAAGGCTTGCCAACAGTCGTTGCAGGCGTTCCGCCAGATTATTTTTCAAGAACCGGTCAGTTATGGGGAAACCCGCTTTACAAATGGGACCTACACAAAAAGAATAATTACCAATGGTGGCTTAAGCGAATGGCGTCTGTCCTGAACCAGGTTGACATCATCAGGCTTGATCATTTTCGTGGATTTGAAGCGTACTGGGAAATCCCATTTGGCAATGAGACCGCCGAAGAAGGAAGATGGGTCAAGGGACCAGGTCAGGATTTCTTCAGTGCGGTCAAAACCCAGTTGGGTGAACTCCCCATTATTGCAGAGGATCTGGGTGTTATCACAACCGAAGTTAAGCAAATGCGAGATGATTTTAATCTGCCGGGAATGAAAATCTTACAATTTGCGTTTGCATCCGATCCGGATGATGATTTCCTCCCCCACAATTACCCTGTCAATTGTGTAGCCTACACCGGCACACATGATAATGATACGACCCTGGGTTGGTACACAAGCGCCCCAGAAAGAGAAAAGGATTTTTGCCGGCGTTACCTGGCGCGGTCAGGCAATGATATTTCCTGGTCTATGATTCGCACATTGTGGCGATCGACCGCTGCATGGGTCCTTTCACCCATGCAGGATTTTCTAAGCCTTGGCAACTGGGCACGCATGAACTATCCCGGGAATGCCTCAGGAAATTGGGGTTGGCGTATTCACCCCGATGCGATTAATGAAAGCCTTGTAAATAGACTGCACGAAACTAACTATTTATATGGACGCTTACCAGAAGATGAAAAGGAAAGTATTCGCAAGAAACTTGAGGAACAAACTTCAGGGCAGGTCATGCCGCATTAACTTTTTTATCACGCCAAAATGAGGCAATCACAATCCCTGCCAAAATTAAAACAGCCCCAATTCCCTCAAGTAATGTGGGGCTTTCTTTAAGAAAAATTAAGGCTAAAATCACCGTCCCAATCGGTTCGCCCAAAAGAGTCAGGGAGACATAAGCTGCCGATATATATTTAAGGGCTAAATTAAGCAGTGAATGTCCCATCAGCTGCGGTACAATACCCAGGGCTGCCAGCCAGAAATACGTTTGACGCGAATACGAAAAAACCGGTTCTTTTCTGAGCACAATAATCACCACAAGGACAAGGGCAGCAATCCCATACACCAGGCCGGCATAAGACAGGGTCGTGAGATTTTTTCGCAGTTGGCGTCCCATCAATATGTATCCTGCCGCCATCCAGGCGCCGGTTAGGGCTAAAAGGTTTCCCAACATAGAACCGCCGCTTGCAAGCTGTCCATCACATGTTAAAATACCGCCCTGAAATTGACAGGTGTTTGCCAAACCAACAACAACACTTCCAGCCATTGATACCACTAAGCCTGCAACAACCGATTTTCTAATAGGTTCTTTTAAAACAGCGGGGGATAAAAGCGCAACCCACAATGGGGTTGTGGTGACCAATACAATTGAACTTGCTATGGACGTTAAGCGAAGCGAGTTGATCCATGTCGTAAAATGTAAAGCCAGGAAAACACCTGATAAAATTGCCTTGCCAAAATCCGTTCTTGACAGTCGTGACCATTCCCCTTTTTGTTTGATTAAAACAAATGGCACGATAATTAAGCTCGCGACGATTAAGCGCGAAGCAGCAATCACGATTGCAGAAGCTTCATCCTGTGCAAACCTAATAAAGATCGATGCTGTGGAAACACATAAAATTCCCAAGGTGGTCGCAAGAACCGGATGGATTTGCTTTTGATGATTCTGGTCGCTCATAGAGATATATTGTAATGTAAACCATAAACTTGACAAAGCCTAAATGGACGACTAAAATCTCGTAAATAACGATTTGGAGGAATAATGACTCACATCATCACAAGCTTATGCGTACGCGAAGGCAGCTGTGTAACCGTTTGTCCGGTTGAGTGTATTGTGCCAGGGAAACCGCAAGAAGAATGGCCCTGGTTTTATATCGATCCGAACACCTGCATCGACTGCGGCGCATGCATCCCTGAGTGTCCATTTCATGCAATATTCCCGGAAGACGAAGTTCCTCAAGCCTACTTAGCCATGGGCGGCGAAGTCCAGGCTATGCCTTTAGGTACGCCAGGCTTCGAAGATGCTTTTGACGGTCACGATTACCAGGGGAACACGGTTCACATTGAATCAACACACACATTGGAACCAGATGAAGAGATCGACCTGACCAGAGACATTCAAGCAAATTATGACTATTTCTCAGACGGTCCAGGTTATACTGCCCTGATGGAAGATTAAACGACAAAGAGGCCGATCAATAAGACGGCCTCTTTCTAATTCAATTCACATCACATCTCTTAAAATGTTGAATTATGAATTCCAAAAAATATCCAAGGACTTTCGGAGCGCGGACTTAAGTGCGCTTTTTTTCTCTGAAGATAATTTACAATTCAAGAACAATATTGTTCAAGACTCAAGCTCTGAGGCTAAAGCCTGCGCTCCAAAATATGGATAAATTTCTTGGTCAATCAATAATGATTGATTCTGCAGCCGCCATCGCTGCGCCTACAATGCCAGCCTGGTTTCTCAAGACAGCAGGGATCACCTCTGCCTCAATATTTTTCAGATATTTCCCATAATTGTCAAATTTATTGCTAACACCCCCGCCAAGGATGATAACGTCAGGATTAAGTAGAAATTCATAAGTTTGTAAAACCTTATCCAAACGTTTTCCCCATTTTTTCCAGGAGAGATTTTTTTCAGACCTTACCCCATCACCGGCTATCCTTTCCGCATCTTTCCCGCGGATGTTTAGGTGCCCAAGTTCTGAATTTGGCCACAGTTCACGCTTAACAAACAAGGCTGATCCAATACCAGTACCAATGGTGAGGAATAAAACAAACTCATCCTCATACTTCTTACCGCTTCCAAATCGCATCTCCGCCAGACCTGCGGCATCTGCATCGTTCAGGATGGTCGTTTTGCTTCCTGTTGCGTCTTTAATCAATTTTGCCAGGTTTTGTCCAATCCAATCCTTGCTAACATTGGCGGCTGTTCCGATCACACCGCGCCGAACAACACCCGGAAATCCTGCACCGATTTTTCCTTCCCAATTAAAATGATCAACGATTTGTTTGATGACTTCAATCACCTGCTCAGGTTTACCAGGAGAGGGAGTCGGAATTCGGTAACGCTCCTCTAAAAACTCGCCCGTTTTCACATTAACCGGTGCCCCTTTGATGCCTGAACCACCAATATCAATTCCTAAAACTGTCATCTCAACTCCTTTTATGAATCAAATTAATCACAGGCATTATTGAGGTGTTCCTCAAATGTAATCGAGAAATTATGCCGACCAGACCCATCACAAGCTGCCCTGAAATATAAATAGGGCGTTTCGGCTGGAAAAGCGACGGCACGAAGCGATCCTAAATCCGGGTTGCAAATGGGTGTTGGCGGCAAGCCGAACGCGAGATAAGTATTATATGGGGATTCAACTGCAAGGTCAGCGTTTGACAGCGGGGATTTCCACCAAGTAGACCACTCCTCGCTGAAACCCAGCGCATATTGCACCGTCGGATCGGTTTCCAACCGCATGCCCTGTGCGAGACGGTTATAAAAAACCGAAGCAATCAGCGGTTTCTCATCATCCACTACTGCTTCTTTCTCAACAATGGAGGCTAAAGCCACTGCTTCGTAAATCGAAAGCCCCTGCCGCTCGAAACCATTCAGGAGATCTTCATCCATATTCGCGCTAAATTCACTCAGAATTTCGCGTAAAACATAGGCAATACTTTCTTCGCGAGGAATCATGTACATCCCTGGAAATAAAAAACCTTCCAAAGTCGGCGAATTATCAATGGGCAAATAAGAAAAATATTCCGACGAAGGTGTATAGGACTCTGAAATAAATTCCTCCCGGGAAATTGCCAGACCACTTCCAGCTATGTTTGCTGCTACCTCTTCGATCCGCCAGCCTGGCAAAATGCTGACAACCGCCTCAGAAGGTGTCGCATCCATCAAAGCTGAAGCAATTTGGATTGAGGACATGGCTGGGTTAAGCACAAATTGACCGGATTGCAATTGTCGATCCAGTCCAGTGTAAACGAGATAAGTTCGAAGTAATTCAGCATCCTCAATTAAACCGGATTGCTCTAACCGGATGCAAATTATCGAAACGGACTCTCCCTGGGCAATTGTAAAAGGTTGGTCAACGCCAGAGCTGTTTTTTGGCTTGGTCAGTGCTTCTCGGCGAAGAAACAACTCAATCGGGTATAAAATTCTCTGGGTAAGGGAAAGATTTTTCGTCGGTTTCCCAAATTCACTGGTTATTACCTGGTTAATACTAAAAACACCAACAATTAACCCGGCAAAAATTAACAGGAAAAGCAAAATGAACAGCGGTAAAATTCGAGCTTTTCTCTTTTTAGCCATGGGGATCCTCTGGTTGTTTTACTATGTCTTCATTGTGAATTAAGAAATCCTGCAGCAGAATACTTGCGGCAAGATCATCTAGATGACCTGATCGTTTTTTCCGAGAAACACCCATCGCAATCCTCGAATTTATCGCATCTTGGGTTGTACCGCTTTCATCCCACATTTTGACACGTAAATCACAATGATCACGAATAACATCTGCCAAACGCTGAGATTTCCTCGCACTGTGACCGATTTCCCCCTGAGAATCGAGCGCCCATCCGACCACGATCATCGCTGCACCATGTTTAATAGCCGCTTCAATAATTCTCTGAGCGTCTTTTTCCCGCGCTTGATGCTTAATGACGCACAAGGGTCTTGAAATCGTCCCCGTTGGATCACTTATTGCCAAACCGATGCGCTTGTCACCGGGATCAACACCAAGCACTCTCATTATTTTTCCGTCTCTGTATGACATCGAGAACTAATTAAAACTTTCACAAGTAAAAAATTTATCACTCCAAAATTATACCAACAAGAATGGATTAACAAAAAATTCCCGGGCATTACCCCGGGAATTCAGTATTATCCTGATATTGCTGGTCAAACCTCAATCATATCCTCTGGACCCAAATGGATGCGAATGGCACGCCGATCACGGGCTAACAAAGCTTCTAAATCTCCAAGCGCCTGAGCCCTTGCCAGGATACCAAAGGAATAATCCAGGCCAGGAATAGGCAAATCGGAGGGGTCATCTTGCGTGATCTGGATAAAAACACCGTTGTTTGCGCCGCCTTTATGAAGCTGCCCGGTAGAGTGTAAGAAACGGGGTCCAAATCCCAGGGTGGTTGCCCTGCCTGATTCCTGCAAAATATGATTGCGCAGGATTTGAAGCTTTTCTTTTGTTTTCTCATTGCGTGGAAGATACGCATTCAATGCGATGTAATCACCATCTTTGGACAGCTTGATGAATTTTTCAATCACCTCACCCACCGATTCGCAAGTTGAAAGCCCATCAAATTCAACGCCAAAGACCTTCGTTCCACCCTGCTCCCAGATCGCTTCTGGCTCTTCCAATACGCCAGTTTCTTGATATCGTGCAATCTTTTCCTTCGTGCGATTCTTATTGTCCTGAACATCAGGCTGGTCAAATGCATTCACCCCAATGATCCCGCTGGCGACAGCAATGACAATCTCCCATAGATAGAATTGCGCAGCTAATTCATAAGGATCTGGAACATCAAGCGAAACGACAGTATGCCCTCTATTTTCCAGTGCGCCTACAAAATCGTCATGCTCACCTGTTTCTCGCAGGTAAACAAACAAACGATCCATTCGATAATTTTCCGGGGCAAGAAGGCTTTCCCCTTCGACCGGGACAATCCCCCTGCCCTGTTTGCCGCTGCTCTCAGCAACGAGCTGCTCGAGCCAGGCACCCACAGGCACCAGTCTTTCGTCCGCCAAAATGGTCAATTTATCTTTCCCGCTGCTGTCACCCAATCCTACAAGAATACCAAGCAGCGCACCCAGGTTCAACTCAATAGGAGTTGATGGTGAACATCTTTCTGCCATTTCCTGTGCCTGACATAAAAATCGTTCCAGATCGACACCCATCAATGCGGCTGGCACCAGTCCAAAATGGCTCAAAGCAGAATACCGACCGCCCACATTTGGGTTGGCAGTAAAAACAGCTCGAAAACCTGAAGCCTGCCCCATTTTCGCAAGCTTGCTGCCGGGGTCCGTGATTGCAATAAAGTGCAGAGGTCGCTTATCACCAAGGACAGCTTCAGATTTTTCCCAGAAATACTGGTAGAGGGAAAGAGTTTCTGTTGTTGTTCCGGATTTACTTGCAGCGATGAACACAGTTTTCTCGTAATCAACCCAGGCTTCTGCTTCTCTAACCTGGGTTGGAATTGTTGAATCCAAAATTTTCAGAGACAACCCGTTGATTTTGTCACCTAAAACAAGGCTGATAGTCTCTGGTGCCAAAGACGAGCCGCCCATTCCTAAAAGCAAAACTTTTTCGTACCCTTCTGAGCGGCAATCCATCAAAAGCTTGTTCAATGATGCTATCAATGCTAGACCCTCATCTGGTAAACCAAGCCACCCTAAACGCGTTTGTACAACCTTTTGTCCGTCAGGATCCTCAGTCCAGATTGTAGGGTCCGTACGATGCATTCTTCCGATCACATCAAAGGATTTAAATGCCTCCACCTCTGTTGGGATCTTTTCAGCCAGGCTGCCAAGATTTTTTCTAAATTTATTTTTTTGTTCCTCAATAACAGCCAGGAGCTTATTGAAGGATTCAGCGAATTTTTGCACGCCTTCATCTTCAAGCTCTTTGGTGATTTCATCAATCGAGATGCCCAATTCCGCCAATGCCTCGAAATCCTTTTCAGCCTGGTCCAGATCATCATAAATTGTGATTACCGGATCGCCATGGTCAATAAAAGCATCCAGCGTCTCTGGGGGAACGGTGTTTACTGAGTTTTCAGCAACCAGCGACTCCACATATTTAATATCACTGTAATTCGGATTTTTTGTGCTGGTCGAAGCCCAAAGTGGCCTTTGCTTCATGGCACCTGCTTCAGCTAATTTCTTAAAGCGATCTGAACTGAAGAATGCTTCATAATCCAGGTAAGCAAGCCTTGTGTTTGCAACTGCGATTTTTCCAAAAAGGGATTTAGCTTTTTCAGCATTCTCGCCGCCCTGGTCTATGATCTTTTGCAATCGACCGTCTGCTTTATTTTCAAGCCGTGAAACAAAGAAGGATCCGACAGAGGCAATATTAGAAATGTCTTCGCCAGCCTCTAATCGTTTTTCAAGACCCTGTAAGTAGGCATCCATCACCTCAATATATCTCTTTCGAGAAAAAATCAATGTCACATTGACGTTTACACCTGCAGCGATCACATCAGTGATTGCTGGCAAGCCTTCTTTGGTTGCTGGAATTTTTACCAGCAGGTTCGGTCGGTCCACAGTTTTCCATAACCATAGCGCCTCATCAATAGTCCGCTGTGTGTCATAGGCAAGCTTCGGATTAACCTCTAAACTCACAAAGCCATCTCTGCCGCCTGTTGATTCAAAGTACGGCATAAATAAATCTGCCAGGTCTTGAATATCTTTGATAGCTAACCGGTAGAACATTTCCTCAGCTGACAATCCAGCCCAGGACATCGTTTGCAAATCATCATGATAGTCTTTGGATGATGAGATTGCTTTCTCAAAGATACTTGGGTTTGATGTTACGCCCAAAATTTCTCGCTTTTCTATCCTGTTCTTGAGGGTGCCGTCTTGAATTAATGATCTTTGGAGATTGTCATACCAAATAGATTGTCCTAATAGACCTAATTTTATAACGCTGCTCATTATCGTCCTTTCATTCCTTTTGCTTCAATCAATCGGGTTTTCTCAACTCTTCTCAAGTGTCTTGGTTCATCTGATGGTTCAGCTGTAATGAAGGCTTCCACAATCTTTTTTGCCAATTCATCGCCGATCACCCTTGCGCCTAAACACAACATATTCATATGATCATGCTCCACGCCCTGGGCGGCGGAATAGGTGTCATGACACAAACAAGCATAAACGCCCTTAATCTTATTGCCTGCAATACAAATGCCGACACCTGAGCCGCAAAGTGCAACCGCTCGATCCGCCTCCCCATGAACAATGGCTTTTCCAGCAAGCTCGGCAAAATCCGGGTAGTCCACACTTTTTGTTGAATCCGTACCCAGGTCAATTGGGGTGTGCCCCATTTGCTTCAGGGTATTTATAACCACATCCTTTAAAGGAAACCCACCATGGTCTGCAGCAACTGCTACTCTCATTTTCAAATACCTTTCTTTATTTTTTGCCGTTATTACGGTTCAGTTCATCAAGATGTACCGATTGTAATAAATCAAATGCCTTGTCTATCACATTTGCAACCGTAAATCCATAGTTTTCCATAACAAGGTCGCCCGGTGCTGAAGCGCCAAATTTGTCAATACCAATGACCTTGCCCCTATCTCCGACCCAACGATGCCAGCCCATAGAGCTGCCCGCTTCTACCGCGATGCGTGCACGGACATTCGGGGGTAATACTTGGTCTTTGTAAGTCTGGTCCTGTTGTGAAAAAATCTCCCAACTTGGGAAGGATACAACTCTGACATTGACACCTTCTGCTGCCAGGCTACTGGCGGCGCGAAGAATCAAATCAACTTCTGAACCAGATGCCATCAATATCAACTCGGGTTCATCCTGACCCATATCCGCTAAGACATAAGCTCCTTTGAATAAGCCCTCAGCCTCAGAAAAGGTGTTGCGATCAATGGTGGGTAAATTTTGACGTGAGAGGATTAATGCCACCGGACCGTGATGTTGAATTGCAAAGCGCCACGCCTGTGCAGTTTCATTTGCATCAGCAGGTCTGATCGTGACCAAATTGGGAATTATTCGCAGACTGCCGGTATGCTCAACGGGTTGATGGGTTGGTCCATCTTCACCGACGCCAATCGAGTCATGGGTAAAGACCCAAATGGTCGGATATTCTGAAAGCGCAGAAAGCCTTACTGCACCTCGCATATAATCTGAAAACACGAGGAAAGTGCCGCCATATGGGATCAGACCGCCGTGAACAGACATGCCATTGACAATTGAACCCATTGCATGCTCACGTACGCCAAAATGCATATTTCGTCCCTGGGGTGTGTCTGTCTGGAAATCTAATTCACCGTTGATCCAGGTTTTATTCGAAGGCGCAAGGTCGGCTGACCCCCCCATCAACTCAGGCAAGGCTTTGGCTAAAGCATTCAAGACTTTTCCCGAGGCAGCTCTTGTTGCCATACCCTTCTCGTCTTCAGGAAAAACAGGGAGTGATTCTTCCCAGTTTTCAGGCAGATCACCATTGATCCGCCGTATTAATTCATTTGCCAGCTCAGGAAATGCCGCTTCATAAGCCTCGAATTGTTTCTCCCAGACCTCTTCACTTTCTCGCCCAACTTCAATTCTTGTTGAGAAGTGTTCGCGAACATCATCCGGCACATAAAATCTTTCATCAGCAGGCCACCCAGCATTTTGCTTCGCCGTTGCGATTTCGTCCCAACCAGGAGGAGACCCATGTGCTTTCTCAGTGCCTTGTACAGATGGCAAACCATCGCCAATGGTTGTCCTGACAATGATCAAGGACGGTCGTTCATCTGCTTTTGCAGCGTCAACTGCTGCCACAAGCGCATCAACATCAAAAGGATCGTTTACATGTGCCACATGCCAACCATAAGCTTCAAAACGTTTGGCTCGATCTTCAGTAAAAGCAAGGCTTGTGGGGCCGTCAATTGAAATCCGGTTGTCATCATAAAAATAGATCAACTTTCCAAGTTTAAGATGACCTGCTAAGGAGGCTGCTTCAGATGCAATACCCTCCATCAAGTCCCCATCGGTGACAATGGAATAGATAAAGTGATCAATCGGTGTATAGCCAGGTCGGTTGAAGACTGCCGCCAAATGCGCTTCTGCAATTGCCATACCGACCCCGTTGCCAAAACCCTGTCCTAGAGGACCCGTCGTAACCTCAACACCCGGGGTCATGCCGTATTCAGGATGCCCAGGGGTGATGCTTCCCCATTGGCGAAAAGATTTTAAATCATCCATAGAGATATCGTAACCTGTGAGATGCAGCATAGTGTATAACAACATTGACCCATGCCCACCAGACAGGACAAACCGGTCCCTGTTATACCATTTCGGATTTTTAGGGTTGTACTTAAGAATTTTCATCCACAAAGCATAGGCAATGCCGGAACATCCAAGGGGTAAACCCGGATGCCCCGAATTGGCATTTTGCACACCATCAACAGCCAAAAATTTTATGGCATTAATTGACTTTTCTTGAATTGAACGATTTTCCATGGAGTAATCCTTTCATTTTATATGTCCATTTCATTTTACCATGCCTCATTCTCAATCAAACGAACTTATTCATATCGCCTATGAATAAGTTGTTTTAATATTTAATAATAAAATCCTTATAGAATAGGCATAGAAATTCATCAGCTACAATCCTTAGACGCAATGAGATGTTAATAACTTACAAAGCTTTTACAATTTCCCCGTGACTGCTTTTTGGGTATTATCATTAAGTGAATTAAATTCGGAAATTAATTTCTTAATTTCATCCCAGGAAAATCTAGACGAAGGGATTTATGAGTAAAAAAAGATTTACAACTATTATCGTTGTTGTGGTTTTATTAAGCCTGATCTGGGTCATTTTGACTCCCTCCCTTTTTCCCGAGATTCAAGCATCCACAAAAGCCGCTGCCGTTCACAAAGGATTCCAGGCACCAGATTTCACACTCCAAACACCAGAGGGTCAAAGCATTTCCCTCTCTGATTATGAAGGTCAGCCTGTACTGGTGTTTTTATGGGCATCCTGGTGTTCCATCTGTAAAAGAACCATGCCAGGGCTGCAATCCGTTTATGAAGAATTCGCCCCTGAAGGCTTTGAGATACTCGCAATCAACACGAGTTTTCAGGACAGCCTCACGAATGCTGAGAGCTATTTCGAGTCCCAGGGTTATACCTACACGATGCTGCTTGATCAAGACGGCAGTCTATCCCGGGACTACCAGCTGCACGCCGTCCCTTTGTCGGTCTTAGTTGGACCTGAGGGAGAGGTTGTTGATGTCATTATCGGTTCGGGTATGAGCGAAGCTTATTTACGAGCAAAGCTGAATGAAATTTTTGGAGAAAGGGATTAAGGTAAACATATGTTCCCTATGATCAATATCGGTCCGGTCTCAATTCAAGCAGCAGGCTTTATTCTGATAGCAAGCTTATTCATCGGGTTATGGACAACATCTTACTTTTCAAAGAACCTAGGCACCAACGGAGATCTAATTGAGAACAGCATCCTTTTGGGGTTGATCGCTGGTCTTATTAGCGCACGGGTAGGCTTTGTCCTCCAAAACCCATCAGCATTGGCTGGAAATCCCATGGCAATGTTTTCATTGACGCCGTCGATGTTAAATCCCAGTTTTGGCATCTTTGTAAGTTTACTGGCTGCCTTAATCTTTGCGCAAAAAAAGCATCTTCCTTTGTGGCCAAGCCTGGATACCCTGACACCTTTCTTCCTGTTTCTACTTGCAGGCATACACCTATCAAATTACACCACCGGCAATGGCTATGGTTTGCCCACTGAATTACCATGGGGGATCCAATTGTGGAACGAGACCAGGCATCCAGTGAACCTGTATGCACTCTTCTTAGCAGCTATTTATTTACTGGCGATGCTTTATCACACAAAGGCTTTTAAAACCACTGGTTTTCTGAGGAGTGGAACATTATTTAGCCTCACCTTGAGTACCGCAGGGCTTATCGCTCTTATCACTCGTGCCTTTGTTTCAGAGAAAAGCCTTATTGGAAAATTTGATATTTGGCAGCTTTTTGGTTTTGCCTTACTTATACTTGGGATCGCATTGATTTACAAGAAGAGTTATCAGGTTCGCAAACATATCCCGGTTTTTATCAGCCTTGGCTCAAACCAGGATCCTGACAAGAATATGCCAGAGGCAGTCAGAAAACTGGAGGATTTTTCAAAAATTCGAGGGATTTCCCATACTTACAAATCCAAAGACGTCCAAAAACAATCCGATCCATCGTTCTTTTACAACAAGGTTATTGAGATTGACACCGGGCTTTCTTACAATGATTTGCGGTCACGGCTAAAAAACATCGAAGTTGATTTAGGCAGGGAACCCGGTAATAAAGTCGATGTGCCGATTGATTTGGATATCCTCACCCATGACATCGACGTGTTTATAACTAATGGTAACCAAATACCCGATCCTAATCTGATAAAATATAAATACGTTGCAATCCCGCTTAAAGAGCTTGCACCTGATTTCAGGCACCCAGCAAGCGGCATTTTGATTGAAGATATCATTGATCAATTGAAAGATGACCACAAGATCCAAATGTTAAAAGAGGTGGAAAATGGATTTGAAGCATAAGACGGCACTGGTTACGGGTGGTGGGGTCCGGTTAGGCCGAGCATTTGCCCTTGCCTTAGCAAAAGAAGGTGCAAATCTTGTAATTCACTACAACAGCTCCCATGAACCAGCTGAAGAAACAGCACAACTTGCTCGAGAAACAGGTGTTGAGGCAATCACAATTGGTGCAAATTTCAATCATTCGGATGCGGTCAACGACATTTTCCCGCAAATTCATAATCATTTTGTTTGCGTGGATATCCTCATAAACAACGCCGCCCTCTATCTCAGGGGAAGCGGTTTAGAAACCAGCAGAGAAATTTGGGAAAAACAATTTCGCGTCAATTTGAAGGCACCCTTTTTCTTGATCCAGGCATTTGCCAAACAATTACCCCCCGATCGGCAAGGTAGGGTTTTAAATATTGCAGATGCCCAAATAATTCAACACGAGCCAGATCATTTTGCGTATCGACTGACAAAACTTGCCCTTGTTGAGATGACGCGCATGTATGCTATTGAACTCGCGCCGCGCATCACAGTAAATGCACTTGGGCTTGGAATTATGCTGCCTTTAGCAGGAAAAGAAGATGTCGATTTAGAAGCTTACGCTAATAAATACGTCCCATTACAAAGGGCAGGCAGTCCCGATATCGCTGCGGAAAACGCTATCCACCTGATCAAGAGCGATTTTACAACGGGTGCATTTTTGCGTGTTGACGGCGGCCAATACCTGTAATAACTACAACCTTCCATAAACAGGAATTGCTGCCCCGCTGATCCCATCTGCTGAGGATGAGGCTAAAAATAGTATGGCATCCGTCACCTGTTCTGGACTCACCCACTTCTCAAAATCAGCATTGGGCATATCCTTTCGATTTTGTGGTGTGTCAATAATTCCCGGAACAACACTGTTGACTTGAATATTCTTCTGTTTCAACTCGCCTGCCATACTTTCAGTTAACCGAAGCACTGCAGCTTTGGCCGCTGAATAAGCCCCTGCATTTGCCATCCCAAGCAAGGCTGCCTTAGCGCCAATTGTTATCACCTTTCCCCCGCCGCTTTCGATCATCGTTGGAACGAATGCTTCCGCCGCATTCAAAAAGGACATGACATTCATATTTATCATGCGCTGCCATGTCTCCTCTGATATGCCGTACACCGGCTCACCCATACTGAAACCGCCAACGGTGTTCACGAGGACATTCACATCACCGACTTCAGACTTTATCTGTTCTGCAAGGGAAAGCATGTTTGCTTTATCCGTCAGGTCAACCTCATCAAAAGCATAAAATGATCCGACACCTTCTTTTGAGCTCTTAAATTGATCCATACGACCCGAACGATGGTCCAAACCACATACAGTTCCATTGCTGTGTAAAAAGCCTTTGACCACTGCCTGCCCTAAATTGCCTGCAGCACCCGTAACCACGATTATCTTGCCTTCAAAATCAAACATTTTATTACTCCTTTAAATGATCTACCGGAACAATCCAACTTTTACTTATCCACGCCTGCCACATCTCGTGGGTAATGCCATCCTTCAAAGCCGATTCCTCACTTAACATTTCTGATTTTCTTGCCAAACTCGCCAATTCTGAAGCATTTTCAAATTTCCCATGGAAATCATGGTAAATGAAATCCTCTTTAAAATATACCCAAGGTGGTAATTTATAAGCTGTTCCTCGTGTGGAATCAGGTTGTGCAAATGTTATTGGTTTTAGTTTTTTGCAATTGGTAATTATTTCATTGTAGGATTGAATTTGTTTTTGGATGTTCATTTTGGCTATTAATGCTTGTAATACCCGATCCGGATGCCATTCTTTACCCTCAAGGATCGCCAATATCCGTTGTACGACCTCGTCAACATCCCCAAAATGTACCTTCTCAATTAACTCATCAGGCAAAAGCGTTCGGTGAACACCAACACGGCTGACGATACTGGGCGTTCCGCACGCCAGGGATTCGTAGGCAACATTCCCAAATGCTTCAACAATGTTCCCCAAACAAAGTGTTACGTTGCCCAGGCTGTAGAGCTCTGGCATTCGATCAACGGGCAGCCAGGGGACAAACTTGAAATTATCAATCAGTTCAAAATCCTGAATTAAATGCATCATTTCGTTATAGAAGATTGAATCGCCTGAGCTTACCATTGAACCAATCCACTCAGGGATCAATACTTTTATCTGGCTTAACCCGTGCTTATGGACCAGCCGATTAGCAACCCGAATTGTCTCTGCTAAACCTTTTCCTTGTTCTGGTCGATGCGGATGTAAGAGGATGATGTCTTCTTCAGGGTTTAAGCCCAGTCGACTTGCCAGGTTTGTGAAATCCACATGTTTGAAAAAATCAAAATCGATGCCATTGATAACTGTATGCATGCGTTCTGATAAACCCGGGAAGAATAAACCTGCTGTATTTTGAATAACAGCCCTGGAGTAATCTGAAACAGTGATAATGGCGTCAAGTTTGCCAACAAAGGTTCCTAAAACCGATTCCGGGTAAATATTGTCTCGAAACGAAGCAATAGTCGGTATATCAGCATAAACATCTGGGATCAGCCATTCCCCGTCATGAATGTACAATCGATCTGCATTAGTTAACCGCTTGCTGATTCGGCTCACAATTAACGAAAGGTCTGGTGGACTGACAGCATAGGGTTGGGGAAAGGGCAAATTAAACGGCAGTTCTGGAAAGACTTCCACATTGTCATGCAATCCAAAGGGGGTTCCTAATTCCTCTGTCTCGGGACATAAAACTTCAACTTGATGCCCCTGATCACCTAAAAATCTTGTAATATAATTAAGATGTTTAGAAGCACCGCCGGTAACCTTATCTGGAAATATCGGGTTGATCGTAAATACTGTGATTTTCATACAACCTCTACTACAATCCTTGTTTTCTTAATTCAATTATATTGGAAAGAAGGTTAAAATGGACAAAATATTCATTCAAAACCTCAAAGTATTCGGTATCCTTGGCATACATCCCCACGAACAACGTAAAAAGCAAGAGATTCGTGTCAGCGTCGAAATAAAAACAGATATCAAAGAGGCGGCAAAAGGCGATGACGTCAATAAAACTATTGATTACTCTGGGCTGTCCGACGACATCATTCACTTTATTGATGACAGCAATTATGGGACCATCGAAGCCCTGATCACTGCCCTTGCTGACAGAATTCTCGAGAATAAGAAAATTAACAGCGTCTGGCTAAAAATCGAAAAACCAAACGCTGTTCCACAAGCTGATTCCGTTGGTGTGGAGATCAAACGGTCAAAATAGGTTTAAATATGCAAGCTATTTGCACCTCGTGAAATATTATCAAGGAATTCCATCCTTGTGCTGTAATCATCACGAAATGCTCCCAGCATGGCTGAAGTCGTCATACGCGCATCTTGTTTTTTGACGCCACGCAGCATCATGCACATATGCAGACCTTCTACAACTACAGCCACCCCTTGCGGTTGCAGCACCACGTTTATAAATTCGGCAATTTGAGTTGTCATGCGCTCTTGCACCTGCAAACGCTTTGAAAACAAATCAACAATTCTGGGAATCTTTGAAAGACCAATAACTTTATCAGAAGGGATATACGCTACATGCGCCCTACCAATGAAAGGGAGCATGTGGTGTTCGCACATGCTGCTAAATTCGATATCCCTTACAATCACCATTGCATCATAAGCAACGTCGAATACTGCATTGTTGATCAATGCCTTTGGATCCATCCGGTACCCAGCCAGAAGTTCAGCATAACTCTTCGCTACCCTGTGGGGTGTTCTAAGCAAACCCTCACGATCCTTGTCCTCGCCAATTGCCTCAAGAATCTTCCCTATTGAGGATTCAATCGTATCTAAATCCATATCTTCTTTACAAAATAAATCAGCTGCTTGCGCCAAAGGATCGTAGCAATCATCAACCATCATAAACCTCCAAATTTTTAATAATTAATTTCATGATACATTTAACCAGAATTCCCGAAAAAAATAAAACGGCTTGTACGGCATACCCTGTACAAGCCGTTTCCGAACTTATAAACTTACCCAATTTCAGGGATGATGATCCCGTAAGAGCCATCCCGGCGTTTGTATAAAACATTAAATTCGCTTGAATTGGCATTATAAAAGACGAAAAAGTCTTCGTGACCGAGCAATTTCATTTGTTCAACGGCTTCCAGCTCATCCATAGGCACCAGCATGAAGCGTTTTCGCCGGGCAATCACCGGGCTTTCTTCTGTTTCTGCCTCTATTTCCTCCTGGTAACCCATATCGATGGCTTCGGCGATAGTCTGTCCATCTCCCCGACCACGGGCACGCTTGCCTTTATACCGCCTTATCTGGCGTCGCATTTTATCCAATGCCGCATCAACAGCAGAGAACATACTGTCAGAGCGCTCCTCTGATCGCAGAATAAAGCCCTTTCCCCGCAAGGTTAACTGTGCAACATGCCGATCATTGGCATTTCTTGCTGTCTTAATATACGAAAGATCTACCCGACACTCATCTACTTCGTCTAGAAATTTTTCAAGTTTTTCTACTTTTGTGACAACATAATCATTCAGACGATCACTTAACTCGAGGTTTTTGGTAAAGATATCGATTTTGACAGTCATTTTTTGCCTCCATTTAATATTTTGATAATCAAATTATACTTGAAACGAGAGTCCACATCATCCATCATTTAGCCTTAAAAACCGGGCAATAGTGATGCAGTAGACCTTTCTTGAGCCAGCATCCTTTAATGACTTTGCGCATGATTCCATTGTTGAACCCGTTGTCATTACATCATCAACCAGCAGAATATTTTTTTCATTCACAAGTTCTTGAATTGCTTTAAACGCACCAACCACATTTTGACGCCGCTGTTCACCTGAAAGGCCAACCTGCGACTTCGTGTCACGAATTTGCGCCAACCCAAAGGGTACAAAAGGTTTTTCCAGTCCTAAAGCCAGGGGCCGCGCAATTGCTGCCGCCTGGTTGTATCCACGCGCTTTGTAACGCTCCCGGCTCAAAGGCACGGGTATCACAATATCGACATGCCATTCTGCATTCAAAACAATCGGAAGCATTAACTCTGAAAAAATCCTCCCAAGGCTCTGGTTATTCTGATATTTCAACGCGTGAACGCACTCTCTAATAACCCCACCATAAAAGGCGACATTACGCATGCCGTCATAGGCAGTCCGATGCTCGCAGCATTCCTGGCAAATATTTCGATTTGCGTGAATTGGCACACCGCAAAGAGCGCAGACTTTTCCTGAAATAAAAAGAATTTCATTACTGCAGTTCAAACATAAAGCATAACCAGGCTTCCCGCAAACAGCACACGAAGGTGGGTATACCCAATCAAGAGCAGACCAAAAACCCTTAAAAAGCCTTGTTGCAATTTGATTTTTTAGCACTGGTTATCACCTGAATATTTATTTATTGAAGTGACTGAAAAAAATTTCGAACCATGACTGACAATGCAGGTTTCAACAATAAATAAGATGTGATTAAGACCATTATTGCCAAAATGAAGATTAAAATCCACTCAATCCATCCTTGCCCCCGCTCATCAGGGAATTTTGCCATAGGTCCTCCTTCTGATAATTTAATCCAATTATATACTATCTCAAAGATACTTTATAATAGATATAGGATAAAAGAGCGAAAATCCCTTATATTTTCTATTGCTTATCTATTTTGTATTTTATATAATTATATTGAAAGTAAATCAGGGAAAAAACCCTAAATTAGTCCTATTAAACTATATATGGAGGAACCATGAGTGATATATTAGAAAAAGTGACCGGTGATCAGGATTTTTTCAAAAAAATCTTAGCGAAGATCCCGGGATTCAAAGGCTACATCGAAAGAGGAGATCGACGTCTTTCTGATAAAATCTTAAGAGAGAAGATAGCTGATGAATTTGAGGTCCACTATCAACGGGTTTCCAGCCTGCAAAGAGATCTCATAAGCCAGGGCGAACTTCAATACATTGACGACCTTGAAGCCAGTGCGTTGAAGCTCAGGCAATTCATTGATCGTGTCAAAACTGCATCCTACGGTTATGCCGGAATTTTTGATGCCATCAAGATCAAACAAGATGAACTTGACCAGGTCTATCAATATGATTATGCCCTTTTAGCCCTTTCAGACGAGGTGGCTTCAGCTGTCGACAACGTTGAGACCTCCATTGGTACTGAAGGCCTGGATGCTGCCCTCAGACATCTGAGGACAGTTAGCCAACAATGTGTTGATGCTTTCAACAAGCGTTCGGAAGTTATGCAAGGTATTACAACCGAAGCATAAGTATAATTACTAGATATGATTAAAAATTAGAATAAGAATTGGAGTGAATTAATATGGCTAGAATTTTTGATGTCGTTGAATATCCAAAAGAGATGAAGGACGAGATTGTACATCGTTTTCCGGAAACAGGCGTTGCCGACTTGCGGATTGGGTCACAGGTCATCGTCCGTGAATCACAAAATGTTGTCTTTATGCGAGATGGTCGAGCTTTAGATGTCCTTGGTCCAGGTCGACACACGATTACGACCGCAAACATCCCCTTGTTGACCGACTTGATTGGCAAAGCCTTTGGCAACCGAACACCTTTTACCGCTGAAGTTTTCTATGTCTCCATGAAAGAATTTGCCGACCGCAAATGGGGCACCCCCCAACCTATCATTGTCAGAAATCCTGGCGTTGGTCTGGGCGTAGCCTTATTGCAAGGCTTTGGAACTTACAGCTTCCAGGTGAGCGACCCACAGCAATTTGTCAATCAGATTGTGGGTGCCCAGGGTTACTATCGCACAAGTGATATCGAAAACCGTTTGCGCACCATGCTGCTCTCCAAATTACAGGACCTTCTGGGCGAAACAACAGCCAAGAGCAATGTCCTCGAATTGATTGGCCTGACGGATGAATTATCTGCTGGTGTTCGCGCAAAAACCCAGGATGATTTTCTGGCAATAGGTTTGCAGCTTAAATCCTTCTACATCGGAAACCTGAAACCCTCCGATAAATCTGCTGAGGAACTGCGGGCAATGGGTATGCTGGATATGCAAACTTACACCCAGCTCCAGGCTGCAGATGCCATGCGAGATGCTGCTCAAAATCCTTCTGGCGGTGCTGGCTTAACAGCAGGCATTGGCGCCGGAATGGGTATTGGGGACGCGCTCAGCTCTGCACTTCGAAACCGAGACCAGCAGGATAGCGCTGGTGTCCCAGCTGGTGCTGCTGCAGGTGCAATGCCTGATGTCATGACCCCTGCCGAAGCTGCACAATATCTAAAAGTTGCGGCCGAGGATGTGGTGGCAGTCATTGAAGCAGGCGATTTGAAAGCACGTAAAATTGGCAGTGCTTATCGCATCAGCAAGGAATCCTTACAGGACTTCCTCAAGGGCTAATATCTTCTTAACAACAATGCTAACAGAAGGATGCCGAAGTTATAACTTCGGCATCCTTTTTCTATGAATAAACTATCACAAACCTGCTCCCATAACGACCACATGGTATAATGCTTTAACATTCTATTAACAACATAAAAATTCTATGAGACTTCACGAGTACCAATCCAAAGAAATTTTTGCCAACCATCAAATTCCTGTACCCCGGGGGCGATTAGCTTCCTCACCAGAAGATGCAAAATTAATAGCTGAAGAATTAAATCGACCAGTCGTATTAAAAGCCCAGGTGCTTGTAGGCGGCAGGGGAAAAGCTGGGGGAATCCGTTTAGTTAAATCGCCAGGTGAAGCCAGTGATGAAGCCTCAAAAATCCTTGGCAGTAAAATAAAAGAGATCCCTGTCAGGCGTTTGCTGGTTGAAGAAGCCGTCAACATACAGCAAGAAATTTATATCGGTATGACAATCGATCGAGATTCTGGATCGACCCTCCTGATCGCCAGCGGAGAAGGCGGCGTCGATGTTGAAGAGGTGGCAAGGACATCTCCAGAAAAAATTGCCAGGGTTTATGTTGACCCCTTATTAGGCTTAAAAGATTACCAGGCACGCAATCTGGCTGCAGAAATAGAATTACCAAGGCCGCTTTGGCGATCATTCATCAGCATCACAAAAGGCCTGTATCAGTCCTACCAGGAATTGGATGCCACCCTTGCAGAGATCAATCCCCTTGTGATCACAGCAGATGGGCGTTTGATCGCGCTTGATGGGAAAATGATCATCGACGATAATGCCCTTTTTCGCCACCCTGACCTGGTTGAGAAACGGGATTTCTCTGCAGAAGCACCGGAAGAAATTGAAGCACAAAAATTCTGCCTGGAATACATCAAACTTTCTGGCGATATTGGCTGCCTTGTCAACGGCGCAGGACTGGCAATGGCTACCATGGATATTATTCAACACAACGGCGGTCAGCCCGCGAATTTCCTTGACATTGGGGGCGGTGCCAGTGCTGAAAAGGTTGCAGCTGCGTTAAGAATTATTCTTCAGGACCCCCAGGTTAAAACAGTTCTGGTTAACATCTTCGGCGGTATCACTCGCTGTGACGAGGTAGCGATTGGAATAAAGAAAATCCTCGATCAGATTAAAACAGATATACCTTTCATCATTCGCCTGGTCGGCACCAACGAAAAAGAAGGTCGGGAGATATTGGCAAGTGCAAACCTTGAGACAGCAGATACTTTACAGGAAGCAGCAGGAAAAGCTGTTCAAAAATCCCTGGAGTACGCACCATGAGCATTTTAGTTAACACGGAAACAAGGCTGCTTGTTCAGGGGATTACGGGTCACGAGGGTGGCTTTCACTCCGTTCAAATGCTCAAATACGGTACCAACATCGTCGCTGGCGTTACACCTGGAAAAGGCGGCGAATGGGTGTTAAACGGAAAGATCCCAGTTTTCGATTCTGTTCAAACGGCAGCAGAATTCACAGGTGCTAATGCCAGCATCATTTTTGTGCCTGCCCGTTTTGCAGGGGATGCTATCCTTGAGGCTGCAGATGCTGGGATTAAATTGATCGTGTGTATAACTGAAGGTATCCCGGTTAAAGAAATGCTTCAGATCAAGCGTGCTATCAGTCACAAAGACATCCGATTAATCGGACCAAACTCGCCTGGCATCATCTCACCACCATTTACAAAGGTCGGCATCATTCCCGGAAACATCACCAAACCAGGAAACGTGGGTGTTGTATCGCGTTCTGGCACACTCACCTATGAAGTCGTTTACGCCCTCAAACAAGCGGACATTGGAACGAGCACCTGTGTAGGAATCGGCGGAGACCCTATCGTTGGCACCGATTTTATTGACATCCTTTCACACTTTGAGGGCGATTCACAAACGGATGTGGTCGTGATGATTGGCGAAATTGGGGGTTTGGAGGAAGAAAAGGCAGCAGTTTATGTTGCTAACCACATGACAAAGCCAGTGATTGGTTTTATAGCCGGTCTGGCAGCACCTCCGAATAAACGCATGGGGCACGCTGGGGCAATCATCGAAGGCGGCGTTGGCACAGCAGAATCAAAAATCAATGCATTGAAAAATGCAGGCATTCAAGTTGCCCATTATCCTGAAGAAATCCCTGAATTAATCAAAAAATTATAAGCAGGCATTTAATTTCACACAACAAATAGAGATCAAGCAACAAAAAAGCCCACCTTTTAGATGGGCCCTTTTTTTGGATTTGCTTTACTTCAGACTTTAACTATTATAAACGCTGAAGACTTTGTGATCAATCATCATCGTCATCATCGCCGCCTATGTCGTCGTAATCATCGTCGTCGCCCATGTCGTCATCGTCGTCGCCCATGTCGTCATCATCGTCGTACATGTCGTCATCATCATCGTCGTACATGTCGTCATCATCGCCGCCTATGTCGTCGTTATCATCGTCGTCGCCCATGTCGTCATCATCATCGTCGCCCATGTCGTCATCATCATCGTCGTACATGTCGTCATCATCATCGTCGTACATGTCGTC
>JARGGB010000020.1 GCA_029210815.1 Candidatus Brevefilum sp. | reverse complement strand
AGGCGAACAGAATCCGGGATCGTTGTTGGAGATGGCGTCGGCGAAGGGGTTTGAGTCGGGGTGGGACTGATGAAATTGGTGGGGGTAATACTCGGCTCAAGGGTTTGAGTCGGGGTCGGTGCCATGGCTGTTTGTGTTTGGCGGACGATGGCTTCCATCTCAGCCTGCTGGGCTGGAGAAAATGCCACTTCGTCCGGTGGGTTGAAATAATAGAAAATACTGGCGCGTAAATTTGCGATTCGCCAGGATAAACGGTCATGCACAGGCGGTAGGAAATAAATCGCAAGCATCAGTGCAATAGCACCAAATCCAATTAAAAAGATCATCAGGATCTTGTTCAGTTTCTTTTTAGGCATAAACGGATTATAACCTTTAAGATTTTTAATGCAAATAATAGAAATCAGATAATTTTAGGACAAATTCGGTAATTTTATTCTACACATCCTACAAACAGAAATTTTATTTGTATGAAACAGGAACTTGCAATTATCAAAAGATATCATAAAGTTATCTTGTCAGATAAAAATATTTGTACTTCAACAACATTAATCAGGGTTAGGTGAGCTCAGGAGATCGTATGGATAAGAAGATTATCATTAAATATCGCGAAGAACCCGCCTGGGAGGTCATTGGTGGGGGTATCACCGAATACAACACTAAAATGGCTGGTGATGATCAGGGCAAGAATTTATGTTTTGTTTTGGAAAATCCCGATGGCGAGGTTCTGGGTGGTGTGATTGGAATGACCTATTGGAACTGGCTTTACATCAGCCTGATGTGGCTGCCTGAAGACCTGCGTGGTAAGGGATACGGTCACAAGCTCTTAGAAATGGCATAGGAAGAAGGTCGTAATAGAGGTGCCCAATATGCTTACCTGGACACCTTCAGCTTCCAGGCACCGGGATTTTATCAGAAATTTGGTTACCAGGAATTTGGCAAACTTGAAGATTTTCCACCTGGTCACACTCTCCATTTTATGAAAAAGAATCTATAAAAGAACGCTGCGGGAAAAATATCGCTATCTTATGACGAGTTTAGATGAGGGGACCATATAAGTCGGCAAAAAACCTTCGTCGATTCTTATAAATGTGTTGATTTTAGCGATCAGCCCTCATCCCCAACTCTTCTCCCACGGGGAGAAGGGAGACAAACACCTTTATCTTTATACGAGGTTAAGTGGAGGTGTTAAATCAAATATCGTCAAATCTAAACAAACAGTAGAAAAACTATAAAACTTGTGGACAGTTAAAAAATCCCTCTCCCTCAGGGAGAGGTTAGGTGAGGGTCTATATAATTCAGTAAAAAATCTTTGTTGTTTCTTATTAATGTATCAATTTCCAGGATCGGACTTCAATCCCAGCCAAATCACCGACAGATTATCGTAATTGCTCATCTGGATTTTGCTAATTTTTCCAGCCTGCTAAATTTATAGATGTCAGGGCATTGGGTTATTTGACGCCCAGTCATCACCCAGTATCAGGATGATATCCATCTCTCCATCAGGCGAAAAATCGTGCCTGATTTGCCCGGATGTCATGCCAAAGTTTTCTGAGATCCACCGCAGGGCATAAGGGGTTGCTCCCTGCATGGTCACCGTTGAAACAGATGTGGGGTTTGCAAATCCAGTCCCCAGAACCTTCACACCTTGCTCCTGGAACCACTGTGCTGTGACATCTGCCAGGTCACCCTGGTAGCTGCCGTTCAATAAAGTAATCCGTGCCGATTCTTCTGCCACCAATGTCAATAGATCCTCATTGGATACCGGGCTTAAAACGCCGCCTGAACTTAACACCTGGTCCCGCAGCAAACGAATTTTGTCGGGGATTGGTCGGAGGATATCCAGTCCATCCGGTGATTTTTCAAGAGTGACATATTCCGGTCCGATCACCACCATCTCAATATTTTCGCGTGGAATCTCCATAGCCTTCCAGGCAAGTTGTACCGCCTGGTTGAGGCTCATGTTGGTACGGATGCCGGTAGAAAGGTCATCATAAATCGCTGGTGAGTTTTTTACAAGAGTCGGCAGCATATCGAACTCCAAGATGCGCTCACGGATTTTGAGGATGACTTCCATTTGACGGCTTGAGCGGTCAAAATCATCACCCTCTGAGTGACGATCTCGCGCATACGCCAGGACGTACTCACCATCCAGAGCGTAGGTACCGGGGTCAAGCGTCACCGTATTCCATTTACCGCGACGGTCGAGGGTGATCGGCTCCTCAAAAGTAAACCTGAGACCTTCAATGTGGTTAATAAAATCGACAAAGGCTTGAAAATCAATTTGTCCATAGAAATCAATCGGAACACCGAGTAATGACTCTACCGTCTTTGATGCCAAAGCTGGGCCGCCGCCAGGGATGTCATATAATTCGCCAAATCGATAAGCAACATTAATTTTCTGGTAGCTGAAACCGGGGATAGGTATCCATAAATCACGCGGGATTGCAATCGCAGCCGCAGTATTATTGAGGGGATCCATGGACAATAAGATCATTGTGTCAGATCGAGGTGCTTCGTCAAAATCCTCTTCATCGCGTATATCTAAGCCAAGAAGTAAGATGTTCACGCGGCTGGTCCCGTCCCAGGGGTCGGGATCTGGCAGGTCAATCTGGGGATTTTGCACCACTTCACTTTCTGAATTCTCACCAGGCGTGCCTTCAACTTCTGGCTCCTTTACAAGCGGATCTCCGGGCAGCGAAAAAGCTGTGGTCCTGGCAACATAGCCGCCCACTGCCTCTGACAGGAAAAATGCACCTACCACACTGACAAGAACCACAACGGTTAATATAGAACGCGTTATCCAATCCTTGGGAAAGTTGTTCTTGAATTTTTTAAATAGTTTCATAAATGCGCTCCATTTCAACGCGATTTAGGCCTAATGATTCTAACACCCCAAGACACGATTGTTAAGAGACTTGATTTTCTTCTATCGACCTGGTCTTTCAACCACAATTCCCCTTGACAAACATTCTTTATTAGACTAATATCTAATAAAATATTAGGTATTTATCTACACTAAACACATTATTGAATCACTATAAAAATTCAAATTATTTCAATGAAGTGAGGTGAAATCATGAATCAAAAACATGCGATTTCCTGGGATAAAGGGGGCGCTTACGATCTTTTTGTCAGCCTGTACATTCTTCATCGTCCGGATGAATTCGGTCTGCGCCCTTCATGGGCAGCAGGCGTTCGCTCTCGCATGCCAATCCCAATGCGGGATGTTTTAGAGCATTACCAGGATTTTTTAGGTGTGCCCTTGCCATGGCTTTACAGTCTTCCTGAGCCTAAAGATTCAAAAGCGGCGATTTCAGCTTTGGAAAAGCTTGCGCCAGAAGATCGCCTGCCCGCCATTACTTTTGGTAACCGAATTAATCCAAGAATAGAAGCCTATCAAGAGTGTTTGCTCTCACTGGATGGAAAGCAGCGGTTAACGACTAACCTTGAAACGAGAATTAAAGAAACCATGTTCAACCCAGCCAGGTACACAAAATCATTTGGCCGAGCCATTTTTGATGCCTGGTCTGATCGTAAAACATTTGGCGAAAACTTTCTTGAGGCATTAAAAACATATGTCAGCAACTTTTTCCTCGAAGAAGAACCCCGTATCATTCCAGCCCAGGATAAAGCCCTGGAACAAGCACAGGCCATGGCAGAGGAAAAAGATCCCTTAAGCCTGATAGAAGCCTTGTCCGAAGGCGTTCGCATGGACTGGATTTCAGAAGTCTCAGAGCTGATTATGGCACCTTCATTTTGGAGTGCGCCTTTCATGTTTTACAACCGTCTGGATGATGATAAAGGTATCATTCTGTTTGGTGCGCGCCCCAAGGGGAAGACTTTGGTACCGGGTGAGCTTGTGCCTGAAGAATTGTTGAATTCGCTGAAAGCCCTTGCTGATCCTACAAGACTTCGAATTTTACGCTATTTGCTGGAAGGCCCTTCAACACCGGGCGAATTGGCAAAAATATTGCGCTTGCGCCCACCGACAGTGATCCATCATCTTCAAAATTTGCGTCTGGCTGGGCTGGTCTTTGTCACCATCTCCCCTCGAGCTGAAAGACGTTATGCGATCCGCTTAGAGGGTTTAAAAACAACCATGAAGAACTTAGAGGACTACTTACCAGGGGAATAATATTGGCGTCGCTACAACAAGAAGAAATCAACGATACCGAAAACGCCGGCGTTGTCAAGACTTACATTGCGCGCGTGCGTGCTTTCAGTCCAAATGCCCGAAAATACCTGATCAGCATCATGATTTACGGTGCGGGCTTCGGAATCCACCGCATCCTATTCAACTTTTTTCTACGCAGCCTGGGCTATGACGAAACTTTTATGGGCTTGCTTTCGACCGTAAGCAGCATGTCCGTGTTGATCGCTGCACTGCCAATGGGGTATTTGGCTGATGTGCTTGCGAGGAAGTTATCCCTGGTCATTTCTGGGCTTGTTATTGGCGCATCAATCTTGTTGATGGTAACAGCCCCATCAGTTCCCATTCTTATTATCACAAACATCTTGATGGGCGTTGGCTCAAGCCTTGGGGGTGTCACAAGCGGACCCTTCCTGATGGAAAACAGCGGTGAAATCGAAAGGACCTACTTGTTCAGCATCAGCTCAGGGCTGCGCATGGCAGCTTTTTCAGTCGGCGATTGGGTTGGCGGCTTTCTACCCACCTGGTTTGGCGATTCTCTGAACGTGAGTGCGGTCAGTTCACAAGCTTATGCCTGGGCGATAGGTGTTTCCGGCATATTGGTGATCTTCGCAGTCATCCCGCGCCTGATGCTTAAACGAAATAAAATTCCCTTTGAACAGCAATCCGCATTTGCACCGATCAGCTATGCACGTGAACATCCCGGGATGCTGACAAAATTATTGCTGCCGATGTTTATCACCTCGATCGGTGCGGGTTTAATTATGCCCTTTATGAATATTTTCTTCAGTAATGTCCACAAGCAGCCCGATCCTGTGATCGGCACGATGTTCGCCTGGGGATCATTGGCAATGGGCTTCGGTCTGATCCTCGCGCCCGCCTTTGCGGATCGCTATGGCAAAATGAAAGTAGTTGTTTATTCCCAGGCTATTTCGATACCTTTCCTGGTGCTTTTAGGCTTCTCGCCAGTGTTCGGCTTGAGCGCCCTGGCTTATTTTGTGCGGTTAACCCTGATGAACATGAGCTCCCCTGTTTACCAGACTTTTGTGATGGAGCAGGTCGATTCAGAATCACGTGCCATGGTAGCCAGCTTGAATAGCATGGTACACAGCTTTGGTCGCGCCTTCAGCCCGGTGGTCAGTGGGTGGATGCAGGTCAATTACGGCTTTAGCCCCCCATTTATCGGGACCATTTCTTTATATATCCTCGCCATTGGGATGTACTACGTATTCTTTTTACGAGGGAAGAAAAAGAAAATCCAAGCTTGAAAGTTTCTTCTTCTAAATTCTAAGAAAAAATCTTCGATACAATATGTAGGGGCAGACCTCCATGTCTGCCTCGCGTGCACCCTTCGGGCTGGGCAACCACTGCCCCAGAAAATCGTTGGGGGCTTAAGCAGGGTTGCCCCTACGGGGAAATTGGTCATTATTAATTACAATTTTCAACATTCTCATAAAGGAATCAAGCTTAAACGAAAAGGACTGAGTCCTTATCAAATAAGATCTCAGTCCTTATTTCCTGTTTTTATGGCTGATAATTATGTACAGTGCAAACTTATCAGCTTTAGTTTTTTAACGGATTTACGGCAGTTTATTATCGTAAGACTGCAGGGCTTTCATATAATTTGCCCGTTCAAATGCGGCGGGATTGCTTACATTCTTCTGACTCATGCTGCCGCGCATTTTCGCAACAGAATCGTATTCATAAGCCGTCATCCAATTTTCCATTTCCGCCAGCATTTCAGTCGCACGACCCACACCCTTAGCCACGAATTCAGAGGAAACCATGGCGACATCAGCGCCAGCCATCACGGATTTAACCAAATCGACACCATTATGCACGCCGCTTGTTAATGCTAAATCGGCACCAGTGCGTCCGTATAACAATGCCACCCAGCGTAAGGGCAGGAGTAATTCTTCTGAAGTTGAAAGATGCAAAGTGGTGTCCACTTCAAGTTTTTCAATATTCAGGTCAGGTTGAATGAAACGGTTGAAAAGGACAAAACCCTCAGCACCAGCGTCTTCAAGTCGGCGAATCAGGTTTGGCAAAGCCGAGAAGAACGGGCTTAACTTCACGGATACAGGGATATCGACGTTTTCACACACCGCTTTGACAAGTTCAACATAATTATCTTCCAGCTGCTGAGAGGTGACATCAGGGCTGGTTGAAATGTAATACGTATTCAATTCCAGCGCATCCGCCCCAGCTTCTGCCATCTTTTGAGCGTACTTAATCCAACCCGTATTAGAAACGCCGTTCAAGCTGGCAATGACCGGGATATCCACAGCCTCTTTATTGTGCTGAATTTGCTCCAGGTACTGATCAGGTCCAACATTGTACCTGTCGAGGTCCGGGAAATAATCAAGGGATTCGGCGAAGCGATCTGTGCCACGCTCCATAAAATAATTAAATGCCAGGCTGTCATGTGTGATTTGTTCTTCAAAAAGCGAGTACATCACCACGGCGCTGACGCCAGCATCTTCCATTTGCTTAACATAGGATGTCTTCTTTGAAAGCGCTGATGCTGATGCGACTAAGGGGTTCTTCAATTCAAGTCCAAGATATTTGGTCTTCAGTTCAATCATTATTCCTCCATCATTGAAATTATTGAGTGAATCTAATCTAATTCCTAAAAAATAATGGTGATGAACAGCTGTCCATCACCATTATTATACTTGTCAAAACTGCCTAATTCAAAACTTTATTCTTCGGGCTTAGTGTAATGCATATCCGCCATTTGCTGGTAAAGGTTCCAGCGGCTGGCAGCATCTTTCTTAGCTTTTTGCATCAACATTTCAGCCCGTTCCTCATTGCTCTGCAAGAGCATGCGGTAACGCGTTTCATTGTAGGCGTATTCTTCAACCGATACCGTAGGTTCTTTCGAGTCAACCGACAGGGGATTCTCACCCACCGCAGCCAATTCAGGATTGTAACGATAGAGCGGCCAAACACCAGATTTAACTGCCAGGTCCTGCTGCTGCAGACCAAGCTTCATATTGATGCCGTGGGCAATACAATGTGAATATGCGATGATCAGCGATGGGCCTTCGTAAGCTTCCGCTTCACGGATTGCTTGCAGGGTCTGGCGGTCGCTGGCACCCATAGCCACACGGGCGACGTAAACGTAACCGTAAGACATTGCCATCATGCCCAGGTCTTTCTTGGGCAGGTCTTTCCCGTTAGCAGCGAATTTTGCCACTGCAGCACGGGGGGTTGCCTTGGAGGATTGACCGCCGGTGTTGGAATAAACTTCGGTGTCAAGTACAAGCACGTTAACATCACGTCCGGAGGCAAGAACATGATCCAAACCACCGTAGCCGATGTCGTAAGCCCAACCGTCGCCGCCAAAAATCCATACGCTCTTGCGCACAAGGTAATCGGCAAGGGACAGCAGGTTGCGGGCAGCAGGGGTGTTCAGCGTTTCAAGTTTTTCTTTAAGCTGTTTTACACGGTCTCGCTGTGCTTCTAATTCTTCTTCCGTCTTCTGGCTGGCATGCAAAATCGCATCTGCCAGGTCTTTTCCAACCTCGTCAGACATCTTGGTTAACAATTCATTGGCGAATTCAACAAACTTATCTATTGTCAGCCGCATACCCAGACCAAACTCAGCATTGTCTTCAAACAAGGAGTTAGACCAGGCAGGACCGCGGCCATCTGCGTTGAAGGTATAAGGTGTTGTAGGCAGGTTGCCGCCGTAAATTGAAGAACAACCCGTAGCGTTAGCGATCACCATGCGATCGCCGAATAGCTGGGTCACAAGTTTGATATAGGGTGTTTCACCACAACCTGCACAGGCACCCGAGAACTCAAACAAGGGCTCCAGGAGCTGAGAATTCTTGACGGTGTGCGGGGTAAAGCTTTTGCGATCCGGGTAGGGCAGCGACTTGAAGAAGTCCCAATTTTCTGCTTCTTGCTCTCGGATTGGGGGCTGCGGTGCCATATTGATCGCTTTTCGGCTCGGGTTCTCGCGGTCTTTCGCAGGGCAACTCTCAACACACATGCCGCAACCGGTGCAGTCTTCTGGTGCTACCTGGACAGTGAAGGACCAGCCGTCACGGAATTCACGGAACTTCGCATTGGTATATTTGAAGGTCTCCGGTGCGTTTTCAAGATAAGAGTCTTCATAAACAAGGGTACGGATCGAGGCGTGCGGACAAACAAATGCACACTTGCCGCACTGAATGCATAAATCGGGTTCCCAAACTGGGATTTCAAGGGCGACATTGCGTTTTTCCCACTGGGTGGTACCTGTGGGGAAACTGCCATCAACGGGCATCTCACTCACTTTGACATCATCGCCGCGCCGATCAATGATCTTACCCAGCACATCGCGCACATATTCAGGTGCTGCTTCAGGAACGGCCGCTAGCATGGGGATTTCACTGGTGACCTTGTCAGGCACGTTAATCTTGACCATATTTTCAACTGCGCTGTCAACAGCGGCATAATTTTGTTTAATAACAGCTTCACCGCGCTTACCATAGGTCTTTTTGATCGATTTCTTAATTTCTTTAATCGCCTGATCTTTCGGCAGGATGCCGGAGATTGCAAAGAAACAGGTCTGCATGATGGTATTGATGCGCTGACCCATATTGGTCTTTTCGGCAACATTGTAAGCATCAATAGCATAGAATTGGAGGTCTTTCTTGATCAATGCTTCCTGGACTTTTGCCGGGAGGTGATCCCAAACCTCTTCAGGTTCATAGATGCTGTTGAGCAAGAAAATGCCGCCGGGTCGGGCAAACTTGAGCATGTCAAATTTTTCAAGGAAGGAGAATTGGTGACAGGCGAGGAAATCCGCTTCACCCTCTGCGATAAGATACGGCGCCCGAATGGGATCAGGTCCAAAGCGCAGGTGAGAAACTGTTACTGCCCCGGATTTCTTCGAGTCATACTGGAAGTAACCCTGGGCATGATTATCTGTATCTTCACCAATGATCTTGATCGAGTTCTTATTCGCGCTGACGGTGCCATCTGCACCGAGACCATAGAACATTGCCTGGACAACGTCCTTACCCAAAATTTCAAAGCTAGGATCCCAATCCAGGTTGGTGTGGGTAACATCGTCATAAATACCGACAGTAAAGTGTTTCTTGGGTTTTTCTTTGCTCATTTCATCAAAGACACCTTTGACCATCGCAGGTGTAAATTCCTTCGAGGAAAGACCGTAACGTCCACCAATCACCTTTGGTTTCATGTCAAATGGTGCAATACCCAATTCCATCCCCTCATCAACAGCATTGACAATATCTAAATAAAGGGGCTCACCGCTGGCGCCCGGTTCCTTAGTACGGTCAAGTGCCGCGATGACCTTAACGGTCTTGGGCAATGCTTCCATCATATGCTTAACAGAGAAAGGTCGATACAGGCGAACGGAAAGCACGCCTACTTTCTCACCCTTTGCTGCAAGATGTTTTACGGTTTCTTCTGCTGTTTCCGTTCCGGAAGCCATTAATACAATCACTCGCTCAGCATCTGGGGCACCAATGTAATCAACTAGGTGATAGGAGCGCCCAACCTGCTTCGCAAATTGATCCATCACATCCTGGACAATTTCAGGGGTCTTATCATAGAAGGGATTGACCGTTTCACGACCCTGGAAGAAAACGTCGGGGTTTTGGGCGGTACCGCGCAGCACTGGATGATCAGGTGAAAGCGCGCGAGCACGATGCTGTGTAATTAAATCATCATCGATCAAGGCGGCAAGATCTGCCTCATCCAGGCGTTCGATCTTTGAAATCTCATGGGAGCTTCGGAAGCCGTCAAAAAAGTGAAGGAAAGGCACACGGCTGCGAAGGGTCGCTGCCTGGGCGATAAGCGCCATATCCTGTGCTTGTTGGACGGAGCCGCTGGCAAGCATTGCAAAGCCAGTAGCGCGTGCAGCGGTCACATCTGTGTGGTCGCCAAAAATTGAAAGCGCCTGGGCTGCCACAGAACGGGCACTGACATTGAACACTGCTGCGGTCAGTTCGCCGGCAATTTTGTACATATTGGGGATCATCAACAGCAAACCCTGGGAAGCGGTGAAGGTTGTGGTCAGGCCGCCAGCTTGCAGCGCACCATGGACTGCGCCTGCTGCGCCACCCTCGGCTTGCATTTCTGTAACATCCGGGACAGTTCCCCAGATATTAGGAATACCTTGTGCCGACCAAGCATCGGCATACTCACCCATCGGAGACGAGGGCGTGATCGGGTAGATCGCGATTATCTCGTTCAACCGGTAAGCGACCCAGGCCGTTGCTTCGTTGGCATCAGTCATTACCATTTGACGTTTCATTAAATATTCTCCTTTAATTATTTGTAGAACAAATAGTGATTTGCAAAAAAAATTGGGATAATACCAGGTTGATCTATTTGGACTTATCCAACTATTAAGTATAACCTGATTCTGGGGAATTTTTATGTTATTTTTTTCACATTCGCTGTTGAGTCATGTCATGTCCGTATGCTTTTATAGACACAGCAGCATTATCAAACCTTGCGATAAGGCAGTTCAAAAATAAGAATTAAGGAATGAGAAAGGGTTTTGCAAGCAATAAGGAAGCCAGTGTTTTTCCGTCGGATATTTCTCCGGAATAAGCCTTTTGATAAGCTTCCTCAACTGGCATTGTGATGATTTGTAGAAATTCATCATCATCGGGGTCAAGGGGTGACTCATACAAACCCGTTGCAAGATAAACAAGCATGTATTCATCGGTATAGCCGGGGGCAAGATAAAAACCACCCAGTTCCTGGAGTTCGCCAGCAGCTTTGCCAATTTCTTCCTGCAGTTCTCGATTGGCAGCAACAATTGGCTTTTCGTTTTTGTCGAGCACACCTGCTGGCAGTTCCAAAAGCTCTTGACCGGCGCCTATTCTGTGCTGGGTGACGAAGTAAAGTAGACCATCCGCAGAAACGGGCACAATGGTTACTGAATCACCGTGTTCCACCAGGTCATAACCTCGCTCACGACCATCAGGTAATTTGACATAAACCTTGGAAACATCAAAAGCATGTCCACGATAATGATATTCTTTCTTGATGATTCGATTGTCCATTTTGAGCCTCATTTAACTAAAAAGCTGCGCTTTTATAAAATTGACAAGCGCAGCTCATTGGTTTGGATTTTAGTTTGCTTCCTAACCTTATGGAATTTGCAGTGTTTGCCCGGGAGTGAGATCATAGGGCTCTTCTAATTCGTTGACTGCAATGATCGCCTCCGGTGAGACATCTCCATAATAACAGGCAACCGAGTAAATATTGTCGCCTGGATCAACGGTGTAGGTATCCGGGTGTGGATTTCGAACACGTCCTGCTCCTTCCCAGGAACTGGTTTGCGGAATAACCAGAGTATCACCCGGGCTTAAGAGATCATTTTCACCAAGCCCATTTGCCTCCAGAATGTCCGCAGGAGCGACGTTAAAACGCCTGGCAATACAATAGATGTATTCGCCTTCTTGAAGAGTATATTCTGCAGGTCGAGTAACGGTGGGAACAGCAATAACTCTTGTGGGTTCAGGTGTACTTGTAGGACCTGTTCCAGGTTCCCCGGATGTTGCCTCTGCTGTTTTTGCCACTTCTGTTTGTGTGACCATTGCAGGAGCATCGGTTTGAATGACAATGGGGGTGGTTTTAATCTCACCCGTTGGTGTTTCTGGGGCCTTTGAAGCGGGCATTTTACACCCAGAAAGTACCAGGGAGAAAAGCACAAGGCTGACAATGACAATCCCTATTTTTTTGGTCATTGCTGTATCTCCTTCTTTTGAAAAGATATAAATTTTCTGAATATGATGTTAATAGGATAGTAGCATAATCCGATTTTAGCGTCAAGGTTAGCCTCAGGTGGGCAAACTTAGTCAAACTATTGACACACATTTGAAAAATTCAGCGAATTGTATAAACTTAAGCTTATTGAAAACCGAAGGATAATTTAAGACATTTCGGTCTTAAAACGTTTTTTAATCCATGATCCTGATCGTTAATACCCATCTAACGATTTTGGGCTAAGATGGTGTATTGAGAAAGAAAGGAAAAAGACATGAAATCACGCAAATTTCGACTATGGTTAATTCTTAGTGTTTTGATTTTGGCAATGATGGCTTGTTCTATCCCAAGCTTGCCCTTCTTCACAAGGCAAATGGAATCAACACCGATTATTCCAGAAGAGGCTGTTGAAGTCCGACCGGAAACCGAAGTTACTCAAATGACGGAGGTATTAATACCAAATAAGGTCTTGATGGAAGACGCACTGGTCAACCTTTATAACCAGGTCAGCCCGGGTGTGGTATCTATCCAGGTTTACTCGCAATTTGGCGGGGGACTTGGATCAGGGTTTGTCATCGACAAAGAAGGTCATATTGTGACCAACTACCATGTGGTCGATGGCGCTGAGGAAGTGGAAGTCCATTTCCAAAGCGGCTTAAAAGTATTTGGCGAGGTCATCGGTGAAGACCTGGATTCCGACCTGGCAGTTATTCAGGTTGATGTTGACCCGGATGCGCTTTATCCCTTAACACTGGGAGATTCTGACCGGGTGCTCGTCGGGCAAACGGTGATTGCCATCGGCAACCCCTATGGATTAAGCGGCACAATGACAACGGGCATCGTCTCTGCTCGCGGACGCACACTTGAATCCATTCGGCAGACCGAATCGGGCTCATATTTTTCAGCAGGTGACTTGATTCAAACAGATGCTACCATCAACCCCGGTAATTCGGGTGGTCCTTTATTGAATTTGAACGGCGAAGTGGTTGGTATCAACCGTGCTATTCAAACTAGCGGGAGCACGCTGGAAGGCGGCGCTGCCAATACAGGTATCGGTTTTGCCGTCTCATCCAATATTTTAAGACTTGTTCTGCCCGCACTAAAAGAAGGCGGTACCTATAATTATCCTTATTTAGGTTTATCTGCGCTTTCATCATTATCCTTGACACAGGCTGAATTTTTAGGCTTATCCCAGGCAACAGGCGCTTACGTGGCTGAAATTGTTCCGGGCGGTCCTGCTGATCAGGCGGGCATCAGGGCAGGCAATCAACCCACGCAAGTACAGGGGATGTTTGCTGGCGGTGATCTGATCATTGGCGTAGATGGGCGTGAAATGCTCCAGTTCAGCGATATGTTGAGTTACATGATGCTCAACAAAAAACCGGGTGATGATATCACCTTAACCGTCTTGAGAGATGGCGAGGAAATGGATTTCAGCGTGGTGCTGGGTGAAAGACCTGCATCCGTGCGATAATCGTTGACAACGCCGCAGCCCAAAAACTGCGGCGTTTTTTCTAATTAATAATGACAGTGTTCTTCTAAATTTTTGATAAAGAATTTGGTTTAAGATAAAATTATATTAAGCTTGATCATGCAGATCAGGCACTCACCTTAATAATTTCACAATACCAATGGAGGCAAATATGTTTTCCGAAAAAGACCTGCAGGCGCTTTTGGACTATTCCGCAGAAAACCTGGTTGTAAGCCTTTACCTGAGTACGGATCCTACCGATATGAATACCGAAGCATCAAAACTTCGGCTCCGAAACTTATTGAAAGCGATTGACCTCCCAGAAGATGTTCAAGCAATCGAACATTATGTTAATCTTGAGTACGATTGGGCTGCAAAGGGCTTGGCAGTATTTTCAGATCAAGCAGTCGATTTTTTCAAAACCTATCAATTCAATGTGTCCTTACCGGATAAGGTTTATGTTGGAAAACATCCGACGATCCGTCCATTAGTAAATTTATTAGACACCTTTACTGGATGGGGGGTTGTTTTGGTCGATAAAGAAGGTGCCCGATTCTTTTCGTTCAATTTAGGTGAACTAAGCGAGCTGGAAGGTTTCACCGGTGATGAGGTGAAACAAACAAAACGTGGCGGCGGCAATGCCATGCACGGGCGTATGGGCGGCGCGGATGCCAGCGGTAATGTTGAAAATATTATTGAGAGAAATATCAAAGAAGTAATCAGTGAAGCAACGGACTTCTTTGAACATCACCACATCCGCCGGATCATGATCGGTGGAACGGATGATAATATTGCCCGTTTCAAAGATGAACTGCCCAAATCGTGGCAGTCACTTATTGTGGGTGAATTTCCAATGAGCATGCTTGCAAGCCATTCTGAAGTTTTGGAACAAACAACAATAGAAGCCCTGGATGCCCAAAAGAAAGTTAACAAATTTTTGGTGGACCAGGCTGTTACCCTGGCTGCTAAAGGCAGCAATGGTGTGATTGGTCTAATTGATACAATGAATGCAATTCATGAAGGTCGTGTTAGAATTTTGCTGGTCAGCCAGGAATTTGAGCAGGAAGGCTTCCGCTGCAAAGGCTGCGGACTGCTGACAACGCAGGAATTAGACACCTGTCCATTCTGCGGTGATACATTTGAGCGAATTAACACAGCAGTTGAATTAGCTGTGCGAGATACATTGAAAAACAACGCCGAGGTGAAAGTATTGGAGGATGTTGAGCCATTGAAAGAAGCAGGCAATATTGCAGCAATTTTGCGTTATTAAAGGATTTAAACTATCAATATCCCTACCCCGGGAGGTTGAAATGCTCCCGGGGTATTTTTTCGTGAACAGCTCATTCCTTACCAATAATTTGGGCTCAAATGTGTCTTTTTCACAAAATATTTAAAAACTCGCTCGATTGGGAAAGGCACCAACAATTTTAATTTGAACAATTAACCCCTGTTAATCAATTGTTTACAAAAAAGTGAGATTTTTGTGATTTATCTTGATCAATTTCATATATAATA
This sequence comes from Candidatus Brevefilum sp., assembly GCA_029210815.1. Taxonomy (GTDB): domain Bacteria; phylum Chloroflexota; class Anaerolineae; order Anaerolineales; family Anaerolineaceae; genus Brevifilum. Next base: position 30,767 of record JARGGB010000020.1, on the reverse strand, counting down.
TCTTTGACAATTACCCAACTGCTAGGATAATAATGACAAAATTCATTGGTATAATGGTTATTATCTTCATTATGTGGGTGCTTTATTACTTGTATTATGGTAAAGCACCAGTTCTCGGTTGGGAAAATAATGGCTAAAGTTAGAAAGAAGTAGATCGATTAATCAAAAAAAGCCACCCAACCAGGGGTGGCTTTTTTTTATCCCAATCTTGTTATTAAGGAGGTTCACTGAAAATTGGCTCAATTGATCAAAGGTTTTTTAGAAAATATCGATTAATAAGTTAATCAGAGGAGAAGTAAATGAAATTTAAAAATTTTTTGATATTGATGATTGTGCTTTTAGTAAGCTTATCCGCTTGTGCACCCGAGCCCATTGAGGAGCCAGCGACTGCTGAAGAAGAACAAACGGATGAGCCCGTAGAATCAGTCGAAGAAGTGGACGGCTTGCCACAGGCGTGTTTGGACGATGCATTTGGTTGTGCTGTCATCCCCCAGGGTGAAACCATAAAAATTGGCATGGGCGCTCCCTTACTGGGTGATTATTCCATGTTCGGCACGGACATCAGCCAGGGTGTCTCGCTGGCACTGCAAGTAGATGATGGTTTTGAGGGTTGGACTTATGAACTGGTTGCTGAAGACACTGGCGGCGCACCAGAAGCTGGTGCTGCTGTCGCCAACAAGATGGTAACCGATCCGACGGTTGTGGCAATAGCCGGTCACATATTCTCCGGTTCCACAGAGGCAGCTATGCCAATCTATGAAAAAGCCGGCCTGCCAATGATGTCACCTTCCGCTACTGAACCGGGTCTCACGCAACAAGGTTCTAAGGTATTCAACAGGCTCGCTTTTACGGATGCTGATCAAGGAATGTTTGCAGCTAATCTGCTGTTTAGTCAACTCGGTTTTTCAAAGATTGCAGTGATGCATGACGGCGGCTCGTATGGCCAGGGACTTGCCGATGTTGTTCAGGCAGAATTTGAAGCATTGGGAGGTGAGGTGGTGGCATATGAAGCCATCACACCAGGTGAGGCAGATTATGTAGCACCCTTATCTGCGGTTGCTTCAACTGGGCCTGAGGCGGTCTACTTCGGTGGTTATGCTGCTGAAGCGATTGTGATGATGAACCAGTGGTCTCAGGCTGGATTGGATGATGTGTTATTCTTTGGTTGTGATGGTACTTATGGTGTAGAGTTTACAGATAAGACCGGAGCTAACGGCGAGGGTGCCATTGCTGTTTCTTTGGTGCCCCCTGATTCCGAGGAGAAATCAGCGTTTGACCAGCAATATGGCGAGCAATTTGGTGTTGAGGCAGGTGAACTCAGCGCTTTTTCCTGGTCAGCTTTTGATACAGGCGGTGTATTGATTGCAGCTATTGAGAAGGTTGCATTTGTGGAAGGCAACAATCTTTTTGTCCCACGTGGTGCCCTTGTTGAGGCTGTCAGAAATAGTAATTATGTAGGCTTAACCGGATTGGTCAAGTGCGATGAAGTAGGCGAATGCAATGCTTCAGGACCAACCTTCTATCAGGTGGTAGACAGAGTCTGGTTACCCCTCGAATAAGATAATTTTGCTTTTGTTTTTTCGATGGGGAGGTAAATTTACCTCCCCATCGATTAAAAAATACACCCTTGGAAATTATTTATGATAAAGAAATTTCAAAACCTCAACATCACATGGGGTACTGCGCTAAGATACATTGCGGGGTTGATTGTTGCCGTTTACCTGCTTTGGCGTATATTGCAAACAACAAGCATCCAGGGCTCTTACGGACCAGATACCTGGATGCGGTTTTTAATTACCGGTTTGGTGATTGGCGGGATTTACTCACTAATTGCAATTGGCTATACACTTGTTTATGGCATTTTGTTTATGATAAATTTCGCGCATGGTGAGGTGATGATGCTCGGGACCTTCGCTGGGTATTTTGTTTTGGAAGCCTTCGCTGCCATTTCTGCGCCAGGAAGTGGAGACCAAAGCCTGAGTTTATTAAATGCTTATCCCTTCCCTGCCCTGGTAATTACGTTTTTTGTCGGTGCAAGTGTTTCCGCCCTGATTGGATATCTTCTTGAAAAAATTGCTTACAGGCCCTTACGGGGCGCACAACGTCTGATTCCCCTGATCAGTGCTATTGGTGCTTCAATCTTTCTACAAAATGCCGCACAATTATTGTTCGGACCACAGCGACGTCAATATACGAACCCGGATTTATTATGGCGTGGTACGGGTTGGATGATCCCTGTTGGTGAAAAATCGGTGATGCTCACTTACACAGGGACATTTTCATTTATTCTCTCAATACTTTTAATGGCAGGACTTTTAATCCTGGTTAAGAAAACCAGATTGGGAAAATCAATGCGAGCTGTCGCTGAAAATAAACAGGCAGCCGCCCTGATGGGAATTGATGTTGATGCTGTTATCAGCAAAACTTTTATTATTAGCGGTTTTTTGGCTGGGGCAGCAGGCGTCATGTGGGGAATACACAACGGCTTATTTAATCACTATGTTGGTTTTATCCCGGGAATTAAAGCTTTTACCGCTGCAGTTCTGGGCGGTGTGGGTAATATTCCTGGCGCTATGGTCGGGGGCATGTTGTTAGGACTGCTGGAATCCCTTGGACCAGCAATCTTGGGTATTGATTTTCAGCTTAAAGATGTGATTGCTTTCACGATTTTAATTTTGGTGCTGATTTTTAGACCATCGGGATTGCTGGGTGAAACATTGAAGGAGGACAAAGTCTAATGATCACAGCGATAAAGGACGGCCTGCGTGCAGGTTTGATTACAGCTATCATTTTTACATTTTTGATCTTAATTGGTTTTACAAGCGTTGCAGCAAATATCATTGGCGATATTCTGGGAAATCCACAAGTCCTAAATAATGAAACTCGATTGCCGGTGGGAAATTTATTAATTTTCATTGCGCTGGTAGGGCTTTTTACAGGACTTGTAACGCTTAAAAAAGGTTCAAACCCTCCCTGGACAGATGTTTTATTCCGGGGATTAACAGGTGGCATATTAGCCGGATTGATCGTGGGGACTGTTATTTACATTGTCGGCAGTTTCCATATGGAGGGTGTTGATTTTCGAGCCTATTTGCCCAATTTAGGGGCATCACAGCTGGGTTACTTATTATTCTACAGCACCCCCATTGCTGCTTCCAAAACATATTTATTGTATTTTACGGTTTTTAGTTTGGTGGGCGCATTGGCAAGAAAAACCCTCACGATGCTGACAGGTCTTCGCAATAAATTGAAAAGCATAAAATCGCAGATTATTGATTGGTCTGACAAAAAAAATTTCCACTCATTGGTAGGCAATCAACTTTTCCAGGCTGGATTGATTATTCTGGTTGGCATTGGATTATATTTTTTGCCGCTTGTCTGGGGATCTTACTGGAATTACATCATGGGGACCGTAGCCATCTATATCCTCTTGGGCTTAGGCTTGAACATTATTGTTGGCTTCTCTGGCCAACTTGTACTGGGTTATGTTGCCTTCTTTGCAACTGGTGCATACACATTCGCCTTGTTAACCGCTCCAGAGCCACATGCAGTTGGTCTCAACCTGTGGGTGGCGGTTGGTTTATCCACATTAGTATCCATACTGACAGGATTGCTGTTGGGCTTGCCAATTTTGAGATTGCGCGGTGATTACCTTGCCATTGTTACTCTCGGCTTTGGAGAAATTGTTCGAATTTTGATCAGGAGTGATTTGCTCACACCTTTAACAAACGGTCCCAAGGGCGTTACGAATGTTGGTCAACCTATTTGGCGGGGGCATGTTTTCTCTGATGTCAATTACATGCACCTTCTGATGTTATTGGTATTGGCAGGTTTATTTATAGCCAAACGTCTGAAAGATTCCCGTACAGGGCGTGCCTGGATTGCCATTCGCGAAGATCAAACTGTGGCTCAGGCAACAGGAGTAGATACCTACAAATATAAAATTCTCGCCCTATTATTAGGTGCAGCATTTGCAGGATTAAGCGGTGCGCTTTTTGCGTCTCGCAATCAGTTCACCGGTCCAGAAGACTTTGCCTTGATGGTCTCTGTTAATGTGTTATGTATTGTTATCATAGGCGGTATGGGTAGTTTACCCGGCATTATTTTAGGCGCTTTTGTTCTTAAAGGCCTGCCGGAATTATTACGGGAATTAGCAGATTATCGTCTGCTTGCTTTTGGCGCTCTGCTTGTTGTGATGATGATTGTAAGACCCGAGGGATTGTGGCCAGGTCAGAATAGCAAGAAGGGCAAAATGGCAACATTTTCAAATTCTTTGGGTGAGGATAATCTGGAGGAGAAGGTATGAAACTTCCAGTTATTGAAACCCAAAACGTCACTATGTCTTTTGGAGGGTTAACTGCGGTAGATAGGGTTGACCTTGTTGTTCCTGAACAATCAATTTCAAGCATTATTGGCCCAAATGGTGCCGGGAAAACCACCCTGTTTAATTGTGTATCTGGTTTTTATGTACCGATTGAAGGGGAGATCAATTTTTTCGGGAAGAAGATTAAAGGATTACCTACCCACAAAATATGTGAACTGGGAATATCACGAACCTATCAAAACATTCGCTTATTTAATAAAATGACAAGCCTTGAAAATGTGCTTGTTGGTCAGCATCCACGGATGAATTCAATGTGGGTTGAATCAATTCTTAGGAACAAGCATTATCGTCAGCAAGAAAGCCAGGCGCTTCAATATGCATATGAACTTCTTGATTTCTTAGGCTTATCGGACCTGGCAGACATCCCGGCCTTTAACTTGCCATATGGTGCTCAGCGCAGATTAGAAATTGCCCGCGCACTTGCCAGTCAACCGAAATTATTACTGCTGGATGAACCCACAGCGGGTATGAATCAACAGGAAACGGCTGAAATGACCTCCTTAATCAGGATCTTAAGAGATGAACGTAAAATGACAGTCCTGTTAATTGAACATGATATGCGGGTTGTTATGGATATTTCAGACATCATTACTGTGTTAGATCATGGGCAAAAAATTGCAGAAGGAAAACCGGCTGAAATCCAATCTGATCAGCGTGTGATCGAAGCTTACTTAGGCCCTGGCGTGGATGAAATCACAAAGAAATTTAACCGGAAGAAAACAAATAATGCTAAAAGTTAAGAATCTAAAAGTTTTTTATGGCGCAATTAATGCCTTAAAGGATATCAGTTTCAATCTTGATGAGGGTGAAATTGTTGCCCTGATTGGTGCCAATGGCGCTGGGAAAAGTACAACGCTTAATACAATTTCCGGAATTATTCATCCTGTCTCAGGGGAAATAAACTACAAAGATCAAGATCTAACAAAAATCTCTGCCCCTCAAATTGTTCAGATGGGCATTGTTCAGGTTCCCGAAGGGCGAAAAATTTTTACACGGATGACTGTTTACGAGAATCTTGAAATGGGAGCATATACAATCCACGATAAAATCCGGGTAAAGAACAATATTGATAAAGTATTCAGCATATTTCCCCGTCTAGAAGAACGCCAACGACAAATGGGAGGGACTCTTTCGGGTGGAGAACAGCAAATGCTTGCCATAGGACGCGCATTGATGGCTGATCCCCTCCTGTTATTAATGGACGAACCCTCTATGGGCTTAGCGCCCCTTCTGGTAGAGCAGATTTTTGAAGTCATTCAAAATATCAACCAGCAAGGCGTGAGCATTTTACTTGTCGAACAGAATGCAAATATGGCGCTTTCGATTGCTGATCGAGCTTATGTGCTCGAAACAGGCAAGGTGACTTTATCCGGGGATGCTGAGGAATTGATGAAAAATCCAATCGTTAAGGAATCCTACCTGGGGGGATAACAGCCAACAGAACTTTTCAAATGAGATATAAACGTTCCTGTGTTAGGGAAACCATACAAGTTTATAATAATTGTTAAGGAGGATCTTATGTCTCATAAAATATATCAAGTCGATGCTTTTACAAAAGAACCCTTTCGCGGCAACCCGGCGGGCGTATGTCTGCTGGAGTGTGAAGAGCCAGATGATTGGATGCAAGCCCTTGCCGCCGAGATGAACCTTTCTGAAACAGCGTATCTCCTGCCCGAAGGCGACGCATGGCGGTTGCGCTGGTTCACCCCAACCACAGAAGTTGATTTATGCGGGCATGCCACCCTGGCAAGTGCACGGGTGCTTTTTGAACGACATCCAGAACTTCGTGATGAGCTCATCAAATTCAATACACGAAGCGGTGAACTTTCCGCCCGTTGGGCAGATGGCGCAGTTGAGCTCGATTTTCCTGCCATGGCTTATAAAGGGATAACCATTGACACAAGGATTCCCCAAATTTTGGGCTTTCATCCCATTGATGCAGTGTTTTCCGGGAATTATTACCTGTTCGAAGCAATCGACGAGCAAACTGTACGAGATGCGCAACCCGATATCTCCACACTTAAAACACTGCCAATGCCGGAAGTGATCATCACAGCAAAAAGTGAAGATGATGAAATTGATTTTGTCTCGCGCTTTTTTGCCCCGCAGCTGGGTGTGGATGAAGACCCTGTTACAGGATCAGCGCATTGCCTGCTGGCACCTTATTGGGCGAAAAAATTAGGTAAAACAGATATGCAAGCGTTTCAAGCATCAAAGCGCGGCGGCTCTCTTCATTTGCGTCTTCTCGAAGACCGTGTGCGCATCACTGGTGATTCCAAAATAATTTTCCAGGCAGAATTATTCGTGTAATGCAGTATCTCAAAAAGGTGCCGCCCGGCAAAGATGCCAGGCGGCGTTTCAGGTAGATTAAATTACCTTGCAGAAAAGTCCGCTCACACCGGGTGAGCTTCATTAAATGCTTATGTTTTCACTTAATGCCATTATAGTGGAATTTACGGTAAAAATAAATATTAAAAAGGATTTTCTCATCCTCCAAAATTGAAAGGGGCATGTCCTAAAAAACCTTATTGGATAAAGTACATCTCATACTTCTTTTCGATTGATGAGATTTTTTCTTCCATGGCTGACAATAACGGCAGAAAAGGTTGAAATGAACCAGGTAGATAGTATAAAATGGCAAGAATTAATACGATAATTGGGAATCTTCGACTTGCCCTAATTTGGACAATTTTAGGTATAATTATTTTTCTATGATTAAAAAAGGAATGCTAAAACGAATTCTTATAACTGCCTTGCTGCTTTCAACGTTTTTAGGAATGCCAAGTCACCAGGCATTTGCTTTTACCCAAACAGCAGACATAAAAGCTCAGGAACAAAGCTATTTTCCTCCGCCCCTGTGCTTACCTGGTATGCCTGACGACGGCACGTGCTTGTTTTATGGGCCAGCCCAAACCGTCTTAAAAATTAATGAGCTTGGCTTCCCTTACCCAATTCCGGAACTGCCGGCTGCTCATCCCTCAGCATCCTTGGGAGAGATGCCTGTATTTATCGCAAGAATCAATTACCCCGATGACGAACCCGCGCTGATATACGGGTCATTTGAAGATGCTGTTGCCCGCACCAATTCAATAAGCCAAATTCCGCCCGGCGCTATGCGGTATATCAGCTATGTCAACCGGCTGGACCACAACGGAAATGCCTATCTGCAATTATCTTCAGGTGGGTGGCTTCGGGCATCACCAGCAGCACATTCAGATTTTCGAGGCTTGGAATTTTTCAAAAACCCTGAAAATGATTTCGGATGGATTGCAAACGAAACACCAACCTATTCAGGACCATCTTATACTACCGAAAAAACAGGCAATGTTTTATACCGGGAGGAACTTGTCCAGGTTTATGAAACGGTAGAGGGAGAAAAAGCAATCTGGTATCAGGTTGCCCCCAACGAATGGGTGGATAGCTCAAAGGCAAAAGTTGTTTCGCTCAATCCAAATTCGCCTGAGGGCGTGGATTCAGATCGATGGATCGAGGTCAACTTACTTCAACAGACTTTGAGTGTATATGAGGGAGGCGAATTAATCTTTGCAACCCTGGTTTCCACCGGGATGGAACCCATTTTCACACGCCCAGGCTTGTTCAATATCTATGAGAAAAAGCCGCTTGAAACCATGCAAGGTGCCTTTATGGTTGATCGGTCGGATTTTTATTATCTCCAGGATGTACCGTGGACAATGTACTTTGACGAGGCACGTGCACTGCATGCTGCCTATTGGCGGGCTTATTATGGCTATCCGGAAACACACGGCTGTGTTAATCTATCACCAACGGATGCCCACTGGTTATATGAATGGGCAGAAGAAGGAGATTTTGTTTGGGTGCATGACCCAAGCGGTCAAACGCCCACGGACCCCGATTATTACGGTCCCGGTGCCCCATAAAAATATGGGAATACTCACATTAATTCAATATCTGCAATAACATTTGATTTGGAATCTCACCTTTATTACGGCGAGAGGTAGATGGGCACGCTGTCCAGGATTATGTTCTCCCCATAAAAGATATCCGTCTGGCGAATAACCAGGCGAACATCACGTTCCTGTGTAATGTAAGCGTATGGCACTGTAATATTGAATTCGATTGGTACGCCTGCATCCTCAACAGCCAGCTGCTTCCATCCAATCTGCCCACCGCTGTTTGTGATCAACTCAAAAAACACAGGTCGGTCAATAAGGGGTATGACGGTGCCCTCAACATCAATCGCACCACCCTGGAGTTTCTCCCCTGGCTGTGGTTTTGTGATTGTGAGCCAATCGGAACCTGAAGATTGCACATTAATCAGATTTTCACCATCGGATTGCAAAATCAGTGCAGCTGACCTCAATGCCACCAATCGATTATTGGTATCCTGAACAGCGATCATCAATAAACCATCGGTTGTTTCTCTTGGGATTTCAAATGCCAGGCTGGTTGTAAAATTCAAAATTGCATCCCCGCTGGGATTCACGAGAAACAATTGACGGGAGATGACACTGCCTGACCGATCCACTAATTTAACACGGATCAGATCCTGGGGTTGGGCCTGAACCTGCGCTGATATTTTGATAGGGGAAGTCACAATTGACCCCTCACCCGGGGTGATCAATTTGAGGGAGGCACCCCTCACAGCCTCTGCGCTCAGAGGCGATCTCAATCCAACGAGGACAAAAAACAGCAGGATGAAACCCAAGGCTCGCATTTTTACCATGGGTGAATTATACAGGCAAAGCTCTGACTGCACATCAAACCCGGTGTAATTATCCCGGGCAAAGAATACTTAATGCCGTTTATAAGCAAGACGGTAAAAAACCAGGCGATCTGCTTTGTGGATCGCCTGGTTATCTTTTAAGTGTTGAGACTTTTACAGCTTATAAATATCGCTGTATTTCTGGTTCAGGTATTTGATGTATGGTTCCGGTGTGATTTTGCTGCCTGTCGCTTTGAGCATGATTTCCTGCGGCTCATACTTGCTGCCATATTGATGCACATTTTCGCGCATCCATCCCAAAATGGTGTCAAATTTTCCTTGAGCAATTTCATCCGGGATGTTGGGATGGGTTTCAAGCATCTTATCCCATAATTGCACAGACGCCAGGTTCCCAAGCGTATAGGTGGGGAAATACCCAATCATGCCGCCCGACCAGTGAACATCCTGCAAAACGCCCACCGAGTCATTTGGCGGGGTAACGCCCAGGTAATCTTCCATCTTTGCATTCCAAATCTCAGGAAGTTCTGCCACATCAATTGTCCCCTCCATCAAGCTAATCTCAATTTCCAGGCGAAGCATGATGTGCATATTGTAGGTTGCTTCATCAGCTTCAACCCGGATAAAGGAGGGCTCGACCTTGTTAATACCTCGGTAAAAGTCTTCCATGCTGACATTTGCCAGGTATTGTGGGAATAACATTTGCATTGAAGGATAAAGGAATGTCCAGAATTCTTTGCTGCGTCCAACGAGATTCTCCCACAGCCGAGATTGTGATTCGTGGATCGCCAGTGATGCAGCGCCGCTCAACGGATGTCGTCGATACTTTCTCGGGATTCCCTGCTGGTACATGGCGTGCCCAGCTTCGTGCATAGTGCTGAAAAGCGCTGAACCCGCATCATCTTTCAGATAACGCGTGGTGATACGCACATCGCCCTGCCCAAATTGCGTTGTAAAAGGATGCGCTGCAAGGTCTAACCGGCCGCGATTCCAGTCATATCCGAAACGGGTGATGACATACCGACCGATAATCTCCTGTCGCTCTTCATCAAAATGCTGTTTGAGGAAGGAATTATCAGGGGGTTCTTTTTCTGCAATCGCCTGCAGTAGTTCAACCTGCTGAGGTCGAAGGATATCGAAAATTTCTTTAACTTCAGCCGTTTTCATACCCGGTTCAAAATCATCCAGCAAAGGATCATAAACATGGTCATAAGGTTCAAACAATGCTGCATATTGTTTTCGGAGATCAACAATTTTTTCAAGATGGGGCTTGAAGATTGAGAAATCGGATTTTGACTTAGCCTCCTCCCAGGCTCCATGTGCCATGGCGGTTGTCTGGATTGTTTCCATCAATAAAGGCAGAGGCACTTTTGTTTGCTTGTCATATTCGCGTTTGGCGACCTTAACCGCTCGTGCCTGGTCGGTTTCAGCATTCAAATCCCCAATTTCCTCTTCAAGGTCTGCAATCAATAAACCTACCTCTTCAGATGTAAATTTTTCATGCATGATCCGTCCAACAGCTGCCATTTGCAAGCCGCGCTCCTCGGCACTGCCGGACGGCATATTGGTCTGCTGATCCCAACCCAATAAGGCATTAACATGCCCAAGGTCCTCAAGTTCTGCCGCGAGCTCAATTAACTTCTTCATTTTTGGTGAAAGTTCAGTTTCTTCAGACATAGGGTTCCTTAAATAGGTTCTTTTTATCAGGTTTTGTTATTTGATTGCCAGTTAAGCAACTTTCCATCGAAGTGGGTCTTCTTCAAGCGCTGCGACAACTTCTGAGAGGATATCATGTCCGGCTCGCAGCTGTGCTTCATCCGTTTGTGCACCAATATGCGGCGTGCAGATCACATTCGGATGCATCACAAGCGGGTCCTCGCCGGGAGGCTCTTTCTCAAAAACATCCAGGGCTGCACCAGCGACTTTACCGCTTTCAAGGGCAGCCAATAAGGCACTTTGGTCAATGACACCGCCACGGGCAGCACAAATGATCCGCACACCGTTTTTCATTGCTTTAATAGTTTCTTCGTTGAGCAGGTAATGGGTTGCTGCAATGTGAGGGATATGCATGGTGATCATGTCTGCCGTTTCAAGCAGTTCCTCAAAACTGACAGGGACTGCACCAGCAGCTTCAATTTCATCGGCGGGGCGTACCGGGTCACTGGCGATAATTTTCATACCAAACGCCATGGCGCGTTTACCGACCTCTTCGCCAATATGCCCAAATCCAATCACCCCCAGGGTTTTCTGATAAAGCTCTGTGCCTTTCAGCTCTTTCTTCAGCCATTGTCCAGCTTTCATCCCTTCATTTGCCTTGGGAATGCAGCGTATCAAACTCAACATTAATCCAATCGTCAATTCTGCAACAGACACAGTGGTCGCAACAGGGGCATTGACAACCGTAACACCGTGGGCTTTGGCAGCTTTGAGATCAATATTATCAACCCCTACACCCATTCTACCAACCACTTTCAGTTTCTCCGCTGCTGAAAGGACTTCTTCTGTGATTTTTGTCCTACCGCGCACAATAACCGCATCGTAATCGGCGATGACGCCCATCAGGTCTTCGGCTGAGATCCCTTTCTTGTCGTCCAGTTCAACCTGGCTGCGCAAGTCTTCATCGGATATGGTTGCAAGACCGTCGGTGAGTAAGATTTTCCATGTCATAAAATTTGCTCTCCTTTTTTGGTGAGTGATCAAAAGAATAACATTTTTTCCGCGTGATAATGATAACATGATCTGGGATCCTGGAAAGTATTATTCCATTTTTTATTCGAAAAAGTGGGGGGGTATACCGATTACTTGCGGCGCAGCTTTCTGACATCCCCCTGTCGAATAGTGACACCACTCTGGTCGAGTTGTTCCAAAACAGCCACGGCATACTTTCGACTGGTGTCAAACATATCCCGCAATTCAGCCAGCGATATAATTCCATGAGCTTGAATATGTGATATGACAGCGTCTTTCATTTCATCGTATCTTTTTGGCTGCAGTAAAACATCTTCACCCGGCCGCATCAATTGACCTGTTTCAAGTAATGCAGCAAGAAGTTCTTCACCAATCAATTCCTCACTTTGTTTGACGGAAGGAGGTGTAAAGGGCGCTGCGTCAAATTGATCAAGGAGCGTTGTGATCATTTTCTGTTGTTCCTCTGAAAAACGCACCTCATGCCCAACCAAATGCAGTTTTGCACCAATCTCTTCGAGAATTAATGCATCATGCATCTGCTTGATAATGGCGTCAAACAATGTCGAGCCAATGCCAACCTGAGATTTTAATTGTTCTCGGGGCATGCCGGTTTTCAGGGGGTTTTGTTGGTGGAATGCATCGAGTGAATCAGCCAAACGTTTTTTAAAGAGATTAAACTGATCTGCTGCCATTAGAATTTGTTTATTTTTCAGCTCAAGGAGCAACCCCTGGCTTATCAAATTATCACCAGCTTTAGAAGCCTGGTCATTTTCAAGACCGGATGCCTTGATCAATTCATCAAGTGAGGAAGCGCCTAGCTTTCGGGCGGTTTGCAGCAAGATGTCTTCTGGTGTCCCAACAAGAAGATGCTCCAATTCCTCCAAACGGGCGGTGTTATACCGCTTATGGCGTTTTGCCGGGTGAGGGTCTACAACCTGGCCCCCGCCAATCGTCGCAGGTGGTGATGGCCTGCGTATGATAAAACGATCTTGCCGAAGTGCAACAATCGGATTTTGCAGCATCAGTTGAAGAAAAGCGTCTTTCCCTGGTGCTAATTTATCAACCCCCAGCAGACGAACCCTTGCCATCACCTCTGCAGCACCAATAAATAATTTGATTTCCGCATTATGTTTCAGAGATTCCCTGACATCAGGTAAAAGGGTGCACCAGACATCTATCATCTTTGTAGGTTTAATTGTTCCAGGATGGACAAGGGTATTCCCGCGTTCGATCTGATCATGACTGATGCCAGAAATGTTGACGGCTGTTCGGCCGCCTGGTAGGGCTTTTTCTTCTGCTTGTTTGTGGGTTTGCAGGCCACGAATTCTGCCTTCAATCCCTGCAGGCAAAACTTCTACCGAATCACCAACCGCTAAAGTCCCATCCATCAATGTCCCTGTTACGATTGTGCCAAACCCGGACAAGGTAAAAACGCGGTCAACCGGCAGACGAGGACGACCCAGATCTGGTCGATGGGGATGCTTCCCAAGCACTTCCTGGATGGCAAGCACCAGCGCATCAATGCCCTCACCAGAACGGGCACTAACCCTGACAATTGGCGCATTTTCAAGCACCGTACCCGCAAGGGTTTCACTCAGATCAGCTTCCACCAGGTCAAGCCATTCCTGTTCCTTTATAAGATCAATTTTCGTCAGGGCAACAACCCCTGCAGGGATTTGCAGTAAATCCAGGATCGCAAGGTGTTCACGTGTTTGCGGCATAACACCTTCATCCGCAGCCACCACGAACAGGGCTGCGTCAATTCCCCCTATTCCAGACAGCATATTTTCAATAAAATCACGATGACCGGGCACATCGATAATGCCGATTTCTTCGCCATTTGGAAGGCTGAACCAGGCAAAGCCCAGTTCGATGCTCATTTCCCGATCTTGTTCTTGTTTTAATCGGTCAGGATTTATGCCGGTCAGCCGGTTAATCAGGGTCGATTTACCATGATCAACGTGACCTGCGGTGCCAATAACTTGCATATTATCCTTGCTGCGGTTTATCCTTTAAAAATATAAGTGTAGGCATCAATAGATTCCCGGATTGTTTTCAGGAGCGATTGCATCCGTTTAAGCTCCTCACCGCCCAATTGTTCAAGTTTATCCTGCATCTCCTCGAACAATTCGTCCATGCTGGTGATTTGCTCCCCAAGGCTCTCAAGTCCCCGGCTCATTTCTCGATGCTGCTCTTCCTGCGATAAAACATAATTTGACCAGCGTTTCTGGTCATCCGATTTAAAAGTTGTCCATTCCTGTCGGAATCGATCCTCATTAAGTCTTTGCACTTCAGTGACCTCATTTATCCGGCGTTCAAATCTTTGGGTAACCTCATCCAATCCGCTTTGTGACTTCTTAACAGATCGATTGATTTCCTGAAGGCCAATCAATTGCTCGTCAATGCCATCCGTGATCTGCTCAATTTTCTCAAAACGCTCAGCCCATTGCTTTAGAACGCGTTCCTGCTCAACCTGGGCAATATTCACCTTTTCAGTAAAAGCAGTTTGTGATTCGCGCCGTTCTGATTCTGCATCCAAAAGATCTTTAATCCGCGTTTCAACTTTTCGCAAATTGTCGCCGACCAGGTCTTGTTTGCCACGAATTTCATCCTGCCGCTTCCTCATAGCGGCAATTTCGCCCTGCATATCAGTCAAACGCTTAACATCCTGACGCCGGTTGTCTTCAATCATGCGCAGCGACCGTTTATACTCTTCGTCAAAGCGCCCAATTTCATTGATCTCGGTCTTCAATTCTTCAATCAACCTGGTTAAACGAATATCTTCGTCTTTGCGCATATCAATAGCTTCACTGTTTTCATCGATCCCATCGATCTTTTTGCGGAGATCGCTTACTTGTGGTTTGAGGTCTTCAATTTCTCGTTCATTCCTTTCTGATTGGATATTCTTTTCCTGAACCGAACTTCGGATATCATCAAATTGGCGATTTGTATTTGCCTCAAGCTCATGAATATCCAATTCAAATTGCTCCAAGCGTGCCATCAATGTATTTATCCGGGTAATTTCGCTTTCAAGATCTGCAATACGCAATCGTAAAGCGGAATTCTCAGTGTCAAGATTTTCGAGCTTACTTTGCAGAGATGCAATAGCGGTTTTATCATTCCGAAGTTCATTATCCAACCAGGATACACGTTTTTGTAATTGTTCTTCGTTGAGTGAGTTGTCCATTTTATTCCTATCTTCTTTGGGGTGGGAACTACCCTGAAACCTACAAGTAAATTGTTAAGAATTATACACAATTACTCTCAAAATTGGCTGAGATGACAAAGGATGAGGAAGTGTGCTTTGTGGATGATATTACTGCAGTTGTCCAAAGGCGGTCAAGATAGTGGTGATATTTGTCAAAATTGCATTGGGAAACAATCCCATAATGATCACTGCCAGAATTGTTAGAAGAATCGGTAAATAAACATTTGCCTTTTCTGTCAGCACCCAACTTGTGATAGCCTGTTCTGTATTGGGTGTTACAAGATTAATTAAAAGCCGAACGCTAAAAAAGAAAAGGCCAAGACTGCCGACAAATATCCAGACACCTAAACCAGACCTGACAGCAAAAGCTTCTGAAAACAAAGCAATTTTTACTGGGAATGTGGCAAACAGCGGCAAACCCGCGATGCTCAATTGAGCAACCAGTAAACCGCTTGAAATAATTGGATATCTTTGAGCAAAACCATGCAAAACCTCAATTGAGCGGGAATCTGCCCGAGTTTCGATCAAACTCAGCGTGAATCCCCACAACCAGAAACTGACTGCATGGGCAGGGAATAACATTAGAAGCAAAGACAGACCTCCCTGGTCAGCCAACCCAATTGCCAGCAGCAAAAAACCTGTTTCAGATAAGGCTGAAAACCCAAAGGCACGTTTAATATCATCTTGATAAGCTGTCCACAAGCCGCCTAAAACGATCATTAAAGTACCAATAGACCTCAGTGATTGATACAAGCCCTGGGATGTTCGCAGAAATGTATAACGATCCAGGAAATTAAGGCTGAATAATGTGATGACGGTCGGGAAAATAAATAACACAAAACTGACAGGCAGCGGATGGGCTTTTTCACTGACCATTGGGACCCAGCTGTGGAAGGGAAAAACAGCCAACCACAACCCAATACCCAGCCCTAATATGATCATCGTTTGCACAATTAATGGGCTGTCTGGCGGCAGTGTTTCAACGCCGCTTAACAACCAGCCTGCAAGAAGGATAAAAGGTAATGCCAGTGTTTGAAGGCATATAAAGCGTAGAATTCCGGGATGGGTTTTCGACAGCAGTGGCGAAAGCATGGGAACTGAGAAAAGGATTGCACCTTCAATAAACAAAGCCGCGTAAAGGAAAGGCTCTACGCCCAATGCTGCAGTCAGCAGCGCTGTTATAACCAGGCTGGTCGGGCGGAATGATTCTGGCACACTTGGCCGTATACTCCCTACAGCCCATAGACCGGTTGAAAAATAAATAAATGCAACAAAGGGTAAGATTTGATAGTTTATGTTTATCTGCCTGCCAAGGATGCTCAGGTTTTCGACAAAATTAAGTGTCAGCGGCCCAATGCTGATTACCAGATCTTCCGGGAAAAATGCAGCTAAAGCACCCAAGCCAAAGCCGGTTGTACAGGTTAATATCATGCCCAATATTCGACGGCGGTAAAAAATACCGGTAATCAAGCTGATAAACAAAGGCAGGATGACCCATAGAATTGGTGTGCTTAGAGTCATTTGCCTTCCTCTTCTTTTTGGAGTTCATCCCTATCATTGGATTTCATGATGAAATAAACGCCTACAAGGGCAAGCCCAAGGTTAACGCTTGCCATTAAGCCGGTCAACAAAGTAGAACGCTCCAAAGCTGCATGAATTAATTCAAATCCTGCCATAAAGCTCAATAAGCTCATGATAATCAGGTAGGGCGATGCATTGGTTCCAAGCTGCATCAAAGCCATCCCGACCAGCATTAAACCACTCCTGATAATGACCAAATCCACATTCGGGAAAACCGTATCCTGGAGCGTAGAAGATATAACAAACATCACCAGGATAATCATCAAACCTGCCAGGGCACGGAAGAATAAGCTGGATGTCGATTCTGTCGGGGGACTATCATCCATCTGACGAAGGCAGGTCAGCCCAATGGCTGCAGTTGCCATCCAGCCAACAATCAATTTGACAATCGCCAGCCCGATTGGCCAGGAGAGTGTCACAAGGTAAAAAACTGCTAAATACTGCAGTGTCAGAGCAGCAGTGTTGATGCGCCAATCTCGAAAGATAAGGATGACCATGGCAGTGATGACGATCATCAAAAAAGCAAGTGTTGATAGAGATGCCATTAGTTCCCCACCGCGCTAGATAGTAGAGAAATCAATAATACAAGCAATAAAATTGTCCAGAGGATGCCCCCTTCGCCCTCGATTATTACGGAGAAAATTTTCAAAATTCGGCTGAGGGCGGCAACAATTCGCCATATCAGCCTGTAAACCCATTCCAGGCGGAAAACTGGCTCTAACCTTGGAAGGATCCAATTTAATACTTTTGTGAAACCGCTGCTGCTGGGTAGCTTTATGTTTGCTGTGTCGAACCCGGCTGTCCGAATCAGATAGAAAGCGCCAAATATAATTAATATACTGAGGATAGGAAGCCACCATACACCTAAAATTAATGATCCTGGCCAGCCAATTAATCCTGAGGTGATAATGGCTTGAATGATGATAATCAATCCAAGAGGATATACCAACCTTGCCCATGACTCTAAAACACTGGTCTCACCACCTGGCTCTAGAGTGAACTTTAGATAACCCATGACCATCATTGCATGCGCGAGTAGATATAAAAATGTCCAAAAAGTTAACCCATTTGCTGTTAATCCAAACCACCCGCTGGCAGCGGGCGTGTACGGCAAGCCAATCATCCCAATTAGTCCAAAGTGAAGCAAAAAATTCATTCGTTGAATGCGCGGATAATAAAGGAATAACAAACTCCCCGACAAGAGCAAAGCCACACCCCATGCCAGGCTTTCACCTGCCGCACCGTTAATCACAGATTCAGCCGCGAGGGCAGCCCATGTAATGATCCAGTAAGGTCGTCCGGCTACAGCACTTTGTGATGTCACCCACCGAAATGCACCATAGAGGGCAGCAATAGCGAGCAAAGCATGAAATAGAGGCAGCAAGCCGCTCAAATTGGGGGTAATAATCCCTTCAGGCAATCGCGCCAGCAAACCAAGGCTGGCTGCAATAGGTGCCATCCTGAGAATATTCCCGGCGCCACGTCGCAGCGAAGGTTCCTGTAACATCGGTAAATTGAGCGGGAACACACCCAGGCGAAATCCAGCTCCCAGCAAAAACAGGAAGCCGGCTCCCGGTGCGATGCTTGTCAAATCCGTTGTTCCAACAAGCTGCCAATTTATTGCCGTGGCAAGGCTGAGCATAATGATTGAAATAATTCGCACACCGAAAGCGATGACAATTCGATGATTGAATTGCGTATCCTCTGCCAATCCCAGTAAATAAATGAGTTCCAGGATATCAACAATTGCCCATGTGATGATCAGCATCATACTTGTGCCCGACTGAATTGCAACCAAACCTAAAGCTGCTATTGCCAGGCTGGCAGACCAGGATTTAGGCGTACTGTCGTATCGAGTTCTGGCAGCATCCGTGAAAATAACAGCCAGGGTGATGGTGATTAATGCCAATGAATACGGCCATGAGTCGTAATCTAATAGCAGCGAAAAATCACCCCATAATTGGCTTGTGCTTCCTCCCCAGGATAGGATTTCCAATGTCGTTGGTAGGCGTAATCGCAGGTAGAAAATTGTCAGCCACGCAAGTATGGACGCGATGGCAGCGATCAGCCAGCTTGTCCCATATTTTGGCCGAAGGTTGAATAAAATAAATATTGCCAGGGACGCAATTAGGAGCAGTCCTATAGGAATGAGAAGAATCATAAGGTCTTTGAATTAATCAACTCAGAAATTCACCTTCATGACGATGCAAGAAACGCCCCATCCCTGGTTCGCCCAGCCAATTATCGCCATCAACAATCCTTTGGCCGCGCAAGAAGACCATCACCGGGAAGCCCTTGAGATGCCAGCCTTCGTAAAGATTGTAATCTGTGCGATGCTGGGCGACATTGACACCGTAACGAAGTTCTTTGTTTGGGTCCCAGATGGCAATATCTGCATCTGCCCCGGGCAATAGTGCACCTTTTTGGGGATAAAGGCCAAAAATTTTCGCGGGATTGGTCGCATGCAATGCCACAAATTGATTGGGTGTGATCTGCCCATTAACCACACCTTGTGTCCATAAAATCGGCATACGATCTCCAAGCCCGGGAAGGCCGTTGGGTATTTTGGTAAAATCCTTTGCGCCCAATTCCTTCCCTGGAATAGCAATTTTTTCGCCTTCATAATCAATAGGCTTTGTGCCGTCAAAAAAGAAGGGGCAGTGATCCGTGGACATAACCTGGATTGTGCCGTCAGATAAGCCCTGCCACAATCGATCGTTATCTGCCGCCTTCCGCATTGGCGGTGAGCAAATCCACTTTGCGCCATCTTCCCGTTGCAGGTCCTCATCTGTGAAGAACAGGTATTGCGGACAGGTCTCACCCATCATCCTGACACCATGTTCGCGCGCGTAAGCGAGTTGATCGACTTCACCGGCTGTATTCATGTGAACCAGGTATAAAGGCGCATCGCCTGCCTGAGCGGATAAGGCTGCTGCCCGCATTGCAGCTTCAACAGCGCCCCATGCAGGTCGTGTCTTTGCATGATAAATCGGGTCTGTATTACCGGCAGCCAGGGCTTCTTCAATAAGGATGTCTATCACATCACCATTTTCAGCGTGTAAGAGCGTCAGCATACCAGATGCCTTTGCCAGGCGCATAACTCTGAAAATTTCTCCGTCTGAAAGCCGTAAACGATTGTTATAGGCTGTAAACACTTTCAAACTGGTAATCCCCAGGTCTGGCAAAGTAAAAATCTCTTTTGCCACCTCCCGGTTGAAGCGGGTGATGTTCATATGAAAGCTGAAGTCAACTGAAGCTTTAGGATCAGCTTTCGTATGCCACCGCTGAATGTTTTCTTCGAGACTTCCCTCATCCTGAGGCACAAAATCAATAACGGTCGTCGTGCCGCCAAAGGCTGCTGCTTTACCACCGGTGTAATGGTCATCCGAGGAAACGGTGTCAAACATCGGAAGATCGAGGTGAACATGGGGATCGACGCCGCCGGGCAGGACGTATTTGCCGTCCGCATCTATGATTTCAGCACTGGGGTGAGTCAGGTCATGCCCAATCAAGCTGATTTTCTCACCTTCAATCAGTATGTCTGCTTTAAATGTTTCGCTGGCAGTAATCAGGGTGCCGTTCTTTATTAATATCGCCATGAGATGCCTCCAAAACCCAAGGAATTTAGATTTGTTGATATTGTGATTTTAGCAGATTAAGCCAAAATAAGTGAAATCAGACCGATTATTAAATTAAACCGGGCACCATTAAAAGACAACAAAAATTTTACCCACGTAATGACGTATAATTTCAGAAACATTTACTTCAAAGGATAAGAATATGCGAGATCGCATTCGATTTTTCTATAACCGAATTAAAGAGCATTTGTGGGTCAAGCCCCTGGTAATCTGCATTTTCTCAATAATCATTGCCATCGTTGCCTAGCTGGCAGATCAGATCCAATTCCTTGAAGTTGTGCCAGAGGTCTCTGTAAAATCCCTCGATGTTTTGCTCGGGGTTACATCCGGAAGCATGCTGGGGGTTGCAACATTTGCTGTAGGATCAATGCTTATCGCCTATTCTTCCGCAAGCAACACGGCAACACCACGCTCTTTCCCGCTGGTGATTGCCGATGACATTTCACAAAACACCCTTTCTTCTTTTATCGGCGCATTTATTTTTAGCATTGTGGCAATTGTGGCGTTAGAAAATGGATATTATGGACCGCAGGGCGTTTCCTACTCTTTATCATCTCTATCCTTTTTTTGCTGTCATTATATTGAATTTCATCCGATAGCTGGATCGCATTGCTCGTTTAGGAAGGCTTGGCAATATCATCGACAAAGCAGAAGCGGCGACAAAAGAATCTTTAATCTGGCGCAAACAGCACCCCACAATGGGGGCAATGAAAGCAAGTGATCTACAAACCGGGGAACCTGTCTATGCTAAAGCCATCGGTTATTTACAATATATTGATGTCCCTGCCTTACAAAAAATCGCTGAGGATTTCGATCTCAAGATTAATATCATTTCTTTACCCGGCAAGTTTCTTACGCCTGACCAACCAATCGCTTACATAGAAAAATCAAACAATAATGATATAAAATTGGCTGTCGTAGACATCCTTAACGCATTCACAATTGATGATGACCGGGTTTTTGATGAAGATCCGCGCTTTGGATTGATCATCCTTTCTGAAATCGGCAGCCGGGCGCTTTCTTCAGCAGTAAATGACCCGGGGACAGCCATCGACATTATTGAATCCTTTATTCGCCTTTTTTCAATATGGGTTGACTAGGAAATCAACGAAAAACAAGACAATCTTGTTGCCGACAGGGTTTTTGTCACACAAATTTCATTAAAGGATATGCTCGATGATGCCTTCAACCCTATCTCCAGGGATGGCGCTGGCACAATTGAGGTGGCATTATGGCTTCAAAAAGCTTTCAGAACACTGGTATCTTATAACAACAAAGAAATGAATAAAGAAGCTGTTGCTCATGCAAATCTTGCCTATCGTTATGCAGAGGAGACTTTGATTTTGCCGGAAGAATTAGAAGCGCTAAAAGAGGCTCATAAATTTACGACAACGGAGTAATAAATTTAACCAAAATTGGCATTCGGTTTCATCACAAAATTAAAAACGAGTTATTTGACATATTTTTTTTAGATGGTATTATTACCTATGAAGTGGAGTTAGTTTTGGTAAGGTATCGACCGTCCAGACTTGCGGAGACTGGATGGTTTTTTTTCTTTACCAGTAAAAGCTAGCCCCCAAATTAACAAATTTAGTAACATACAAAGGAAGTATTTAGAATGTCAGATAAAGAAATTGGAACCGTCAAATGGTTCAACGATGCAAAAGGTTATGGTTTTATCGCACGTGAAGCTGGTGACGACGTATTCGTACATCACACCGCTATTATGGGCTCAGGCTTCAAATCACTGCGAGAAGAACAGCAAGTAGAATTCTCCGTGGAACAAGGTCCAAAGGGCCTGCAAGCGAAGGACGTACAACCCCTGTAGTCCCCTAAGACTCTAAAAATTAGAAATAATACCGACCAGGTTTCCGCAAACTGGTCGGTTTTGATTTAAAAAGCCCCAAATTCCCCCAACAAAGCCAAAATAGCGGGATCGATGACCGATTTCGGCAGGTTCGCAGCCTGATATTCATTTGCCTTAAGCGCCCGCTCCCTGAGGGTATGCCATAAAATTTCCCGTTCATCTTGCGCTTTGATGACCAGGTCGTTGATGGTCCTTGCAGTTTGGAATTGCTCCCCTGTAGTATAAAAAAAGGTAATGCGTTTCCAGTCCCCTGCGGGAATTGGATTTTCGAGCTTTTGTATTGGTCCGACCTGGATCTTGAAATACTCCTCCTGAGCGCGGGGGTGGTTCGGTTCATCCCTGATCAAATCACGCCGATGGGTTAACTCGTGGCCCAGAATTTCAGCTACATATGAGATTTGCCACCGCTCAGCTTCCCCAAAGGCTTTCGTCTGGTAAAAGGCTAAATAATCAACAGAGATCACCTTTGGCGCGCTTTTGAGCGGGATGCGATACCATCCAAACAGGCGCGCGATATCAAAATCACGCTGGCTGGGAAGGATAGCAACAAGGATCAGGGCGGTTTCGGGCAGTGTTGTGTTCATTGTGACCCCTAAGATTAGGAATGTTTTGAGAATTTTATCATGGATTTTTGGGGATAGTAGACCAGGTACTGGGTATTGGGTATTAGGTGTTAGTGGCCCGTGACCTGTCCTGATTCACGTTTTCAGGATGGTGATAGTGAAAAGTGATTGGTGAATTATCGTCGTTGACCCGTCCTGATTTAAGTTCTCATGATTAATTAGACAAAAAGGGTTTATTTCCCACCGCTTGCGGGGGGTTAGGGGGGTGAAGTGTTCAGAACCAGGATTCCGAGTATAGCCTAATGCAACTTAATTTACGTCTGCGTGATGGTGATAGTGAAAAGTGAGTGATGAGTGGTTGATCGTTGCCTCAAACAGATCTTTTCCCAGGGATTTTTAATAATCCAGGACGGCTTTCATCACGCCTGCGGAGTGTCAATAGGGATTAATAAATTTTCATTACCGTTTTCCACTGGGATATAATTATTTCATACACCTTAAGGAGGCTAAAAATGATCCCAATCCGAGATCAAATTAAACCCAGGCGCACACCCATCATCAATTACCTGCTGATTGCTGTCAACATTATTGTATTTATGTTACAGTGGTCTGCCGGTGCAGCCCAGGAATCCATAGTATATGAATTCGCATTGATCCCTGCCAGCTTTTCGGATGGGATCGACCTGTCTGAAATCCGAGATGTTTTTTCCAGCATGTTCATGCACGCCGGGCTGATGCATTTACTCGGCAATATGCTCTACTTATGGATCTTTGGCGATAATGTCGAAGATGCCATGGGGCATTTCAAGTATCTTCTATTTTATTTAGCAGGCGGTTTTGTTGCTTCAATTGCACATATTTTAGTTAACCCTGGCTCCCAAATTCCTACCGTTGGTGCCAGCGGTGCCATCGCGGCATCACTTGGGGCATATCTTGTGCTTTACCCGAGGAGTCGGGTGGCAACCTTTATCCCATTGGGCTTCTTTATGACGTTGAGAATGCTTCCAGCCAGCATTGTGCTGATAATGTGGTTTGTTTTGCAGCTTTTCAACGGCGTGCTCACGCTGGGTGCTGCAGATGTGGGCGGCACTGCCTTTTGGGCACACATTGGCGGTTTTGTGTTCGGTGCGTTTATAGGTTTATTTTTCCGTGGGAAGCGCAGTACAAGACAAGTTCAGCAGTGGTAAGACATGTAGGGCGGGATGCGCACTTCATCCCGCCGATTTTATGCATCCAATTTTAAATAGATTCGGTCAGACACAGTTGATATTTGAGACATGCCCGTGATGGTGCGGTGACACCTACGCCCTGCGGGCTCTGTGCAGGCAAGCGCTCCGCACCCAACTTCTTTTGATTTTGGGTTCCTGGTAAGGACCACATGCCAGATCAATCATTTGCAGAACAACCAATCACCAATTACCAATCACTTTTCACTATTTACCATATCCAAAATCACAAATCTTCATTCCCCTGAGCCTGCCGGCTTGATATCCTTAATGTTCAACTGCAGCGTGCTGCGCCCGTTGAATTCGTTCATCTCAATTCGATAGGCAATATCCACGCGCTCAGGCATAACCGCCATCCAATAACCCTGGCGGAAGGCAATCCCATCGAAGATATTCCGTCCTGCCTGTAAGGTTAACTTAAGGTGTGAACCTTCTTTTCCCACACACCTGGCATAACGCACAGCAACATCACGGGAAACAAAAATGGGTTCAGGGTTTCCCCTTCCAGTTGGCTCTAATTGATGCAAATCTTCTAAAATTCCTGGAATGAACTTTCCGCCCAAATGCTCCAGTTTGTTCTCTCGATCGATGATCAATTCCGGTTCTAATATCACTTCGCTGAGCTGTTCCTGTGCAATTGCTGTAAGCCGATCAACCAGAGTATCACAATGCTCATTGCGCACTGTAAACCCTGCGGCTGCAGCGTGCCCCCCATGACGCACCAATAAATCTGAGCAAGCATCCAGCGCCTGGGTGATGTGAAACTCTGGAATCGAACGGCAGGATGCGACTGTGACCTCATCGCCCCGGTGCCCGATAATCGCCGGACGATAAAAGGCTTCTGTCAGACGAGACGCTGCCAGACCGACCACCCCCTCGCTAAAATTAGGATCTGCTGCAAAGAACAAAACAGCATCCGGGTCCGCATCCAAAACACGTTGTGCGGCTTCCTTTCGGATCTCATGAGTCATATCCTGGCGTTCGTTGTTGTAGGACTCCAGCTTTTGCGCCAGTTCTCCTGCCACATTAGGGTCATCCGTAGTCAATAGTTCAAAAGCCATAAGCGCCGATTCCAGGCGCCCGGCTGCATTCAGGCGCGGCCCCAGGCCAAAGCCGATGTTGGACGCATCACATTTTCGGTAATCAATCCCTGCCACCTGCGCCAGCGAATACACACCCTGCCTTGGCGCGGTTTGGATTTTTGCCAGCCCTTTTTTAACCAGCATCCTGTTTTCACCACGCAGTGGTGCCAGATCTGCCACGGTTCCGATCGCGACCAGGTCCAGCCAATCATCGGCATCCACCCCTTCTTTTGGCCACCTTTCAAGGTATGCTTGTGTCAATTTATAAGCCAAACCCACGCCAGCCAGGAGTTTCTCAGGATAAAAATCGCCCTCCTGCTTTGGATCAATAACAGCCACAGCTGGCGGCAGTTCTGATCCGGGATTGTGGTGGTCGCTGACAACCACATCCACACCCAATTCATTTGCCAAGCTAATTTCTTTGATTGCCCGAACGCCGCAATCCACGGTGATGATCAGGTTGGTCCCCTCCTGGGCTAATTCCCGGATCGCATCATCATTCAAACCGTAACCTTCATCATAGCGATTGGGAATATATACCCGTGCCTGAACACCAAGCGCATCCAGAAAGAGCTTCACCAGGGCTGATGAGGTAACGCCGTCAGCATCATAATCGCCATAGACAACGATGGTTTCATTTTGAATTATTGCCTGGTGGAGTCTTTCCACAGCAAGGTCCATATCTTTGATCAAAAAGGGATCCGTTGGATGGTCAACGGTACCGGCAATGAAATGCGCAGCCGCATGATTATCCGTTATACCCCTGTTGAATAGCAGTTGGCGCATAAATGCATTGTAATCAGACAGGGAATCATTGATATATTCCGGATACTCTGATTGAATTTTCCATCGTTTAGGCAAAGGGTTGTGGTTGGGCTCGGATGTCATAATCTCTTTCTTAGGATAAAAATTTCGTGTAAGTCGATTATAACCGATTGGTCAAATTCTCCATTGCAATGCTTGCAAGTTGTTTAGTACGACTTATTTCCCAAAGTGAATAAAAGCCGTTAAAATAAGACAATGATTTCCAAGGATACCCCCTCTCTGCCCCTTGACCAGGTCTTGATTGGCGATTGCCGCCAGGTTCTCAAGGAACTGCCTGAAGATTCGGTGGACCTGGTTTTTGCGGATCCGCCTTATAACCTCCAGTTAGAGGGTGAGTTGTGGCGCCCCAACCAGACCATGGTGGACGCCGTTGATGACGATTGGGATCAATTCGACAGTTTTGCCCAATATGACCAATTCACCCGGGAATGGCTGACAGCCTGCCGCCGGGTGTTAAAGCCCACCGGCACCTTATGGGTCATCGGCTCTTACCACAACATCTACAGGGTTGGCAAAATACTGCAAGACCTCGGGTTCTGGTTCCTGAATGATGTGGTATGGGTTAAAGCCAACCCCATGCCAAATTTCAGAGGTGTTCGCTATACCAACGCGCATGAGACTTTGCTCTGGATGCAAAAGGAGAAAGGCGCCAGGTACACCTTCAATTATCATGCCATGAAAGGCCTCAACGACGATTTGCAGATGCGCAGCGATTGGTATATCCCTATCTGTACCGGCGGAGAACGCCTGAAAGACGACGAAGGTGAAAAAGCACACCCGACACAAAAACCGGAAGCGCTGCTGTACCGCGTCATCATGTCCAGTTCCAACCCTGAGGACGTAATTTTGGACCCCTTCTTTGGCACAGGCACAACCGGGGCGGTAGCACGCAAGCTCCATCGCCATTTCATCGGCGTTGAAATCGATAATAAATATGCAGAACTGGCAATGAAAAGGGTTAACCAGGTGGTACAGCTGGAATTTGACCCGCCTATTTACGTCACGCCCAACCCACGCCGCCAAAAACGGGTTCCCTTTGGCAACCTGGTCGAAAATGGGATGCTGGAACCGGGACAATTGCTGTATTTCGGTGCAGATGGCACTCTGACTGCAAAGGTTCTAGCTGATGGTAAGCTCTCCTTTAACGGTCAGCGGGGATCCATCCATCAGCTTGCCAAGACCATTCATGACGGCCCCAGCAATGGGTGGAAAGTCTGGTATTACTGGGATGAAAAAGAAAAACAGCGCCAGCCTATCGATCATCTGCGCGAGCAGGTACGCGAGGAATTATCAAAACAAACGAAACCGGCAAAACCGGATTAATCCCTGTGTCGGAAATATCTAATTATTAAAAAGGAAAAGGAATGACAGAACAAACATATACTCAAAAAGCCTGGAGTCTGAAAGATCTATTTGAAGGATTTGACGATCCCAACTACGAAGCAGCGTTCAAGGAAATTGAAGAAGGTGTTGAAAAATTTGAGGCTTACCGGGATCAGCTCTCCCCTGAACTCAATGAAGAAGAATTCGTCAACATCATCACCGAATATGAAAAGTTTTTCCGCCTGGCAAACCGATTGGGTGGATTTGCGGAATTAGCATTTTCTGCCGATACCCAGGATGAGAAAGCACAGGCTGAGGTTGCCCGCGTTGGACAGTTCCATGCCGAAATGAGCAACAAAATCATCTTTTTTAGCCTGTGGTGGAAAGCTTTGGATGAAGAAAATGCACAGCGCTTACTCAAAGCTTCTGGCGATTTCCGTTACTGGCTTGAAGCTATGCGCAATTTCAAGGACTACACCCTCAGCGAACCTGAAGAAAAAATCATCAACATCAAAGACGTGACCGGTGTAAATGCCCTAAACATGCTGTATGACTCAATCACCAACCGTTATACATTCACGATAGAAGTGGACGGTGAGGAAAAAGAAATGACTCGCGGCGAGATTTCTGCCCTGGTCAAGGAGGATGACCCGGATTTACGCGCCCGAGCCTACCAGGAATTATTCCGTGTCTATCAACAGGATGCGCCAATCCTGGGACAAATCTACCAGGCTATTGCGCGGGATTGGCGTAATGAAAATCTCAATTTGCGCAGCTTTAAAAGACCAATTTCTGTTCGCAACCTGGTCAATGATATCCCTGACGAGGTGGTTGAAACCCTGTTAGATGTCACCAAAAAGAATGCCAAGCATTTCCACCGTTTCTTCGAACTTAAAGCCAAACGGCTTGGGATGGATAAGCTTCGCCGCTATGATATCTATGCCCCGGTTGAGAAATCCGATAAAAAATATGAATTCAATCAGGCAGCAGAAATTGTATTGGACTCCTTCTACGAATTTGATCCCAAATTTGGTGATATGGCACAGAAAATTTTGGGCGAGAACCATGTCGACAGTGAAGTGCGCAAGGGCAAAATGAGCGGCGCGTTTTGTGCCACCATTGAACCTGCGTTAACCCCCTGGGTTTTGCTCAACTACCAGGGACGCCCAGATGATGTCGCGACCATGGCACACGAACTTGGGCACGGCATCCACTCACTGATGGCACAGGAACACAGCGCATTCACGCAGCACGCCTGCCTGCCCCTGGCTGAAACAGCCTCCACATTCGGCGAAATGATGCTGATCGATAAATTACTTTCACATGAAACCAACGCGGCAGTCCGACGTGATCTCCTGTTCCGGCAGATGGACGACGCCTTTGCCACAATCCTGCGTCAGAATTATTTTGCCATGTTTGAAAAAGAAGCACATGAGATGATCGCCCAGGGAGCACAGGTCAGCGACCTGGCTGATGCCTACCTTAAAAATCTGAAGAGCGAATTTGGCGATTCTGTGGAAATATCCGATGAATTCCGCTGGGAATGGATCATGATCCCTCATATTTATGGCGTGCCATTCTATGTTTATGCCTATGCCTTTGGCCAACTGCTGGTGCTTTCGCTCTATAAACAGTACCAGGAAGAGGGCGAGTCCTTCAAATCCCGCTATATGAAAATCCTCTCTGCTGGCGGCTCAATCGCCCCGGTTAAACTGCTTGCCAATGCCGGCATTGATGTGACAACGTCCGAATTTTGGCAGGGCGGCTATGATGTGATTGACGAGATGGTAACACGGTTAGAACCGTTAAACTGAGGTTTTAAGAACGACTAATAAGACTTAAGCCCGATTCTTGTAAAAGGTAAAAAAGCTTGAGAAGAATCGGGCTTAAATATTAAAACATCAACATGGGAGCTTTTACAAATCCGTTAAATTATCGCTTCCCTATTTCCTCAACAGAATGCCTTTGATAGGCAACAATCAATCCAAGCACCAGTCCCAGGGTGGTGGTGTAGATAGTAACAACGGTTTTTCCCCATTCATCAAAAATTACTTTTCGCAATTCCAAACCGACCAAAAATACTGCAAATATGACAAAGACTCTGAGGAAGTCCTTCATCATATCTCTGAAGGGTGCTTTTTTCTTCCAATATTGAACCGCAACTGTAACACCTGCCGCAACAAGAGCCAGTATCACTGCCATCAAATAGGATGGCGGTGTGCCCGGATGTTTGTAAAACAAGCCATAGTACAAGCCTAAAGCAGCGCCAACAAGTAAATAAATGAGATATGTACGAGTTCCAATTTTTTGTTCTGGTTTTTTCATAAGCATACCCTTCCAATTCTTATCAAATAATGCCGGGCAAATTTATTCCGGGCTTTCACTTTTTCTGAAACCTCTAAAACTGATCAACAATAAGCCCAGTCCAATCAAACCAAAGATCAAATTCAACAGCCAGACGGCGCGAATGTCGAAACGATCAAAGATCACGCCTGCAAGGCCAGCACCCAACGCAGCACCAATGCCGCTCATCGCCGCATTATACAGCCCCTGCCCCGTTGCCCGCCATTTGGGGCTGATGTGCTTGTCAATGAAGGAAACACCAATCACCATAAAACCCACCACAGCCACACTGTGCAGGATTTGCGTCGGTAAAACCCAATTGGGATTTTTAATAAAAATATACGACAGCCAACGAATGGGCAGCACCATGGCGCCAACAAAGATTATGCGCCGCATTGAAAAACGCTTTAATAAAAATGGGACCGCCGCCATCATTGGCATTTCAATCAAGGCTTGAAGAGCAATGGTAGAGCCCACCATCCAAGATGATGCGCCGAGGAATTGGAGAAAAAGCGTTTGGTAATTCAAAACAACATTGATCGTTGCACCAATGAAGACGCTCCCAAGCAAGAAAACAGCAAAACCGGGGTTTTTTGTCAGGAAATCAAGTCTTTTGAAATCCGAGCGGGAATATTCAAGCCCCCATTCAGACAGAGTCAGACTCAATCCTGCCTGGAGGAAGTAAATTACTGCCACCAACCAGGCGAAGTAAACCAGCAGTTGATCAATAAACAGACCGCCAATCAACATGCTTGAAACAGCAAAAGCCAGGGAGCCCCACAAACGAATTAAGCTGTAATCATCTGGCTTTTGGGTTTCCTCCAGATAGTCCAGAACAAGTGCATTGCTTATCGGCATAAGCGGCGCCTGCATGGCTGCTAAAAGCACAGCACAAACAAAAGCAAGCCAAAAAGAAGGGGCATATCCCAGGGCTAATGCTGCCAGCCCTGCGCCAATGCTGCCAAAAAACAATAAGCGCTTGCGAGTGTTGAAAACATCGCTCAGATAGCTCCAGATCGGCTGAAAAATCAAAATCGTGATCGGCATAGCCCCCAGAAGCAAGCCAATTTGAGCGCCAGAATAGCCTTTATCATATAGAAATACTGCCAGATAGGGGCCAATGACCCCCATGACGAGATATTGGAAGAAAAAATAAATTTTATATTTTGTTTTCATAAGTCCTCAAGCTAACTCTGCTAAGTATACCGCCTTCCATGCCAGGGATATGAAAAACAATTTTCTTTATGCAAATAACAAAAAGGTTCCTCGCTGTTTTATGTGGGTAAGCTATAATCGAGATTTCCGGCGATAAGGTAAGCCATAGTGATCAAATTGCG